>CAKUFA010000006.1 GCA_934647165.1 uncultured Clostridia bacterium
AAACAGGCCGTCCCCATTTGCAGGAGCAGCCTGTTTTGCGTTTTCCCTTCGGTCTCACTTAATCAGCAACATGACCAGGCTCAGCACCACAAACACCGTTGCGGCAATCTTCGTGCCAAGCGCCAGCTTTGCCTCCACCGTCTTGGCCTTGTTTTTGCTGAAATAGCTATCCACCTGGCCGGACACCGCGCCGATGCCCTCAGCCTTGCTGCTCTGCAGCAGAACCGTCACAATCATAAACAGCGCCGCCAGAATCAGCACCACGGAAAGAATCACATTCAAAACGCCCATGTGTAAAACCTCCTTGAGTATCAAGCCTTTGTATCATAGCACATTCGGCAAAAAAACACAATACCCAATTCGGTTTCTTCCGCCATGTCAGGTTTTTTCTTCTTTCTGTACCTTGCCATCGCCTGCCGCCGCCGCGTCGGTCATTCCCTCTCCCAGGATATACGCAATCACCGTCGCCCCCGCCATGATGATGGATCCCACCTGCGCGGCGGTCTCCTCCGCCAGTCCGCAGGCAATCGCCACCATTGTCACAAAGGATACCAGCGCCAGCCAGAATTTTCTCGATGTCAGCTTCCGCTTCACATTTTCCCACGTCATGTCCGCTTCCTCCTCATTTCCGTTCCCGCAAATCGCGGATGTCATGCTCTGCCTCGTTCATTCTTCCTTCCAGGCGAAACGTCCGTTCAATCACACTGTTGTGCCTGGCCACCTTCTTTTCCAGCTGTTCAATTCGATAATTGGTCAGCCGGTTCGCCGCCAAAATGCCTCCAGCCGTGCCAATCAGCGTGCCTGCCAGGCTCAGCAGCGCCACCAGTATCGTGTCCGTCATACCCCCTCACTCCTTTACCCCCTGTGCAAAAATGTCTTCTGCATCCATCCGCTTCTTCCATTGAAGCGCACCTGCCACCAGTCTCCTTCTTCCTGTAGCACCTCCACCACGCTGCCTGCCGGCACCTTCCACCACAATCGGCTTTCTTTGCTTGCCGCCGCGCGCAGCTTCACCGGGTTTCCATCCGGCGATTCGACCCTTGCCCGCCCCGGCCCATTTTCCTCTTCCTGCTCCTTTTTTTCATATGTTACCTGCCGGAGATACCCCGCGCAGCACCACCTCTGGCTGATTGGGGATCGCACAAATCCCGTTTTTGCGCTCTGTGCATTGAGCACATAACGCCCGCTTGCATCCACAATGCCCACATGATAATAGTCCCCCAGGTCGCCGTTATACTGCTTTCCGCCCTTGCGATACGCTCCCGGCAGGCTGTAGCGTCTGTCGGAAGCTTCCCGCCGTTTGAATGCTGCCATGCCCGGTTTCGCTTCTGCAATCGGCAAAAGTTCTCGCACGCTTACCCGCGCCATGCGGTTGCTGCCATGGTAGATGCGCTCGCCCGCCTGTGCAAACGCCCACACCAGCGCCCCAGAGCAATCCACAAGCCCTCTTTCCGCCTTTCCCCAGCTGTAGCGCCACCTTTCCCGCAGCATCATTTCCATGTCTTCCAGCAGCTTTTCCACCGCAATCATGCTTTTCCCCGCTTTCTGTCACGCCGTGCGCATCCACATCCACACAACCCGGTATGGCGGCATGTTGTTGTGCGCCGCGTTTGCGCCAAATTCCATTTTTGCCCCCTGATACGCTTCCACGCCGTTGACCCATGCCGATGCGTCGGCGTGGTCCGGGGCATAGGCCGCGCCGACGCCTTCGTTGCCCTGCATATCGCAGGGCTTGAACGCCCCGCCTGCTCCACGGAATATGCCGTATCCGCTGCTTCCCGTGCCGCTGCCGCCCGTCAGCATGCCGGAGATTGTCGGCAGCTCCGCCTGCGTCAGCTGATGTTCTTTTTTCCCGCCAATAGCCCCAAGCACATCGCCGTCGCCGCCTGCCCACAAAAAGCAGTCCTTCAGTCGCTGCCACTTACCGCCCAGCAGTGTTTCCGGGTTTTCCCCTTTCACCGATGTGTATACGCTGCCTACGGGATAGATCATATCCAGCAGGTTTTTCCATCCTGTGTCCAGGTTCTCGTTCGAGTTCTTCACCAGCACCTGCCCCGCCTTGCCGCCGCCCGGCAGCCCTGCGCCCTGCAAGCGCCCGTTGTTCACCCACCGCTTTCCTTGCCCATCCCAAATATAAATGTCGTATGGCGCTTGTGTGCCCACGCCATAGGCGTCCCCGGCTGCCGGTTCCTGCACGCCTGTTTGTAAAGCGCTTTGCGTGGCAAAATAGCCAAGCACCGTCAGCCCACGCCCGGTCAGCTCTCCGCGCAAAAGCTTGCCTTCTACTTCCTCTGCCGTCTTTCCGGCTCGTTGCGCCGCCTCGTTGGCTTCCTCCGTGGCCGCTTCCATGGCTGTCACCTGTGCCAGCAGTTCATCAATGCTTGGCAGAATCTCGCCCGGATCCGCCACCGCTTCCGTGGATGCGCAGCGTACCTGCCCACTCAGCGCCAGCAAGGTCAGCGTCACACCATCGCGCACGGCTTTCATCACCAGCGCAAAAGCTCCCGGCGTCCCATAGCAGCTCGCGTCCAGCCTCATTCGCGCCTCGTTGCCTTCGCACGCTCCGCGCAGCAGCACCGTGTCTCCTCCTGCCCGGATAAAGTATCCGTTCACATCCGTACCCGTCAGGTTTTCCCGCTGCCCGTTTCTGCACACTTCAACGGCAATCTCATGGGCGTTTTGATCTCCCGTAAACAAAAGTCCCGGTGCTTCCTTCACCTTCAGTCCCTGCGTCAATTCGCACATAAAGCGCCACTGTGTCGTCAGCATCGCCTGTTTTCCTCCCCGCACGTCATAAATTTGCGCCCGTCAGGCTTCGGATAAACGTCCGCACATGCACATCCGCCACCATTCGTCCCAGTCCGTCCGGTGTAAAGGTGATGCAGTGCCACGCTCCCCGCCGGATGCGTCCGTTTTCCTTTTCCAGGTAATCCGCCGCATCAAACGCCCCGTTTTCTATGGCGGCAGCGGGTACCCGCACACCGTCCACCTCCACCGTCACCTTCTGTGCCTTCTCCCCTTCATAGATGCCGTAAGCTATGCCGTGGCTGTGGGGTGGTATGCGCAGCGCGCCTGTGTGGCTGTGGTCAATCGCGTTGGCTGTAATCGTCACATGGCCGTCCACCACCGGCACGCTTTTGCTTCCGTTCATATAGGTGGGGCCAATGGCCAAATAATCATCCGATGCAATCACCCGTCCCCCTGCCGCCGTTGCCTTTTCATAGGCACGGAAGGGTTCCATGTCAAAGCGCACGCTCACCCGATTCACATGGATTGCATCTTTGTCAATGAAAAACCGCAGCTTTGCCGGATGTTCCGGGTCAAAATTGTCGCCAAAGTGCACACTGTATTCGCTTGCCGCTCCCTGGCTGTAGATTTCACCGATGCTCGCCTTCCGGCTAAGTCTTGCCAACGCTTCCGCAGCGCCATTTGCACGGTTGGCCAGCACCAGCTTCGCCTTTTCCGGTGCGCCTATCACATCGGCATAGTGTATCTCCACCACACGCTCCTCCACCACCGTTTCCCATTCAGGCAGCGGTATGCGGCATTTTTGTCCCACCCGGAAGCGGTCTGTTGCTTCTCCTGTCAGCTTGTATAGCTCAGCGGCATCCGCTTCCACCGTCACTGTGGGTTCGCAGGTCGCTTCCAGCACGCGCTGCGCCGCCGCTTTCAGTGTTTCTGCTTCAGTGATGGACGTCTCAGCATATACCTTCGCGGCCACGCCCCATTTCTTTGCGCTTTCCGCCTCCAAATACCGCACACCGCCGTTCACGCTCCCAATGTGCAACTGGTCTGCCCCTTCCCCGTATCCAAGGGGATAAATCCGCGTGCACAATTCGTTCGCGTTCACCGTCACCTTCAGTTTATTCAGGTTCCTGCTTTGCCGACACTCGCACCCATCCGCATCTCCTGCTTTTTTCAGGTTCAGCAGCCATGGCGTCACGCTCTGATCAAACGTCCACATGGGGGTTCCTTCCAACACCTGCGTCACGCTCAGCAGCGCCCGCAGCAGGTTCTCGTTTTCCCAGCTGTAGGCAAACTCCGCCGCATATTCACACGTTCCCAGCGTCCAGCGTTTCTCTGTCTGCCGGCTCAGCAGCCTTTCCAACACCTCGCGCGTGTTCACGCCTTTGCCGCCCAGTTCCACATACCCCGGCATCACATCGTCCTCCAGCGTGCATAGGGCATGTTCCAACCTCGCCGTCTGCCCGCTTCCTTCTCCGGCGCGCCTTTCCACTTCCCTCACCCGGAAAATGCCTGCGCTTCCCTCCGCATCGTAGACTTCCGCCAGCATCCCCACCGAAAGCGTCGTTTCACCCTCCGGCAGGATCATCTCCGCGGTGGAAAGCGGCGTCATCCGCATAGTCAGCGCAAGCTTTTCCGGCCTCAGGCGCGCAACCTCGCGCCCCGTTCTTGTCATCAGCCTCGGCAGCCTTGTTCGCTTCATGCTTCCTTCCTTTCAGCAATATCGTCCCCACGTGCGTATCACGCCTTCTGCCTGTCCATCTGCTTCCAATGTCACCGGCACGCCCTTTCCCGGCACTGCCAGCAGCTCGTCCGTTGATTGTGCCGTGCGCTTGTCCATGGCGCTCCTTTCGCCGTTGCCGCCCATCACCCGTAGCTGCAATAACCCTTCCCGGTCATGCCGCATCACCAGCCGTTCTCCTTTGGCCAATCCAAGTTGCTCAAACCGCATCCACGTATCACCGCAGCGGATCACCGCCTCATTCACCATTTCCTCACCGGCATTGCGCAATTCGGCCTCCGCCAGCGCTTCCTCACCATGGCCAGGCGTACATAGCGTTTTCTTTTGTCCCGCATTCAGGCGCACCACCGCTGGTGTTTCGCTTTCCCACCACGGCCGGCCATATGCCCTGAACAGGATCTCCGTTTCCTCCGTCCATCGCATGGCCGATGCGCCTCCGCACTGCACGCATACGCAGTGCAGTCTCTGCCCCGGGCGGTGGTTCGCCGTCAGGATTCCGTCTCCGCACCATGCAGCAATTTTGTCCAGCACCTGTGTTCTTCGCGCCACGTCCCGTTCTCTCACACACAGTCGAATGTGCACCGTCAGGCTCTCACGTTCCCGTCGCAAAAACCGCAATCCTCCCCGCCCCGCATCCGCGCAGCTCACAAGGCGTACCTGCGGCTCCTCCTCCACGTCAAGCACTTGCACCCGCTCGTCCACCGCGCCAAGTGCCTGTCCGTTCATCCGGCAGTCCAGCTTCATCCCAGTCTCCTTTCCCGGCTTGCCCGCCCCATCTGTGCTGATACGCTTTCTGCCACCACCTTGCCCACCTTTTCCCCATCCAGGCTGACGCTCATGCCCGCAAGCGCGCCACGCACCGCTTCACCTACGCTTTCCGGATTCATGGCCACCCTTTGACCCTGCCCCGTTCCTCCTGCCCGCCAGTTGGCTGCCTCCAATTTTGTCAGCACCGCTTCTCCCTCATGGAGCCGCGCCTGAAAGTTGTCGTGCGGCACATAGCGCAGCCCTGTGGCAAACCCGTGGCTTCCCGTGCTCCCCTGCACCGCAAAAAAAGCTCGCGCCGCAGCAGTCGCCGCCCGAATCTGCTGTTCAATCGCCTGCCATGCGCTCACAGCGCTCCTGCCGGCTTGCGGCAGCCTCTGCTCCATCGTGCTCGCAAGCTGTTCGCCCTGGCGCACAGCATTTTTCACACTTTCTTCAAAGGCAGCCGTGTCCATTGTCAGCACCGCGCACACCTCAAACAGATTCATTGCTTTCCTCCTTCTGCTTCCTGTCCATCGCCTGCCTTTCCAGGCTCTGCAGCACTTCCCGCATAATCTCCCCGCCCGATTGCTCTTTTCTTTTCCAGGGCAGCGGAAACACCTCCGTCCATGGCGTCAGCGTTGTTTCCGCACCTCCCGCCAGCACACCCAGCATGCCTGCCATCTGCCACATTGCCTGCCCTATGTACGCCTTTTCCAGCGCTTCACGCCGCCTCTCCAGCACCCGCATTTTTACCGCCGCAACCCCGGTCGTCTGCCCCATGCCGGCAATCGCCGTCAAAATTTCTTCTGCTTCGCAATCCCGGCACAGCCGAAAAAATCCATCAGCTCCCCATCCATGCTGGCACGCACAAGGCGCAGCGCCTCCATGCCGTTCATGCAGCGTATGTCTTTTTCCGTCTTTCCTGTCAGCAATGCCGCAATCTCCAGCAGTGCGCCCGCATGGTCGCGCATCAGTCCGGGCAGTATTTTCTTCGCCGCCCGGCTCAGGCTTGTCACCAACGCTTCTCCCGGCACTGCCTGTTTCATCATTTCTGCCACTCTTTCGTCTTCAAGGATGCTGCACACAGGCTGCGTCAGCCTGGTCAGCATCCGCGCCAGTTCTTCCGTAGTCATCTCGCTCAGCTTCTTCACGCCACTCCCTCCATTTCTTCAAAAAACAGGATGCGGAACGGCGCATAGTCGTCGTCTTCTCCGTCCTCCTTGTGCGCCTGGAACTCAAATGGCAGCACCCCTTCTCCTTTGTCTGTAAAAGTGAAGTTTGCACCGCTCACGTTCAGCGCATTGTCCAGTTCAATCAGCACAAAACCGCGGCTTGTGTCGCCTACCCAGCATAGCCTGCGGATAAAGCTCTCCTCCCCCACGTCCGTTCGGGCACGCACCGTGGTCACCCGTCCTTCCCGTGTCACCTCTGCGCCCATCATCGTTCCCGCAAAGTTTTCCGGGGTTATTTCCAGCATTGTGCCGGTCATTTTCACCACCCAGCAGTCGTTTACCCGCCTGCCCCTTGTTGCATATCGCGCACCGTCCGCATCCAGCTGCCGCGTTTCCGGCCTGCATTGAAATGTCCCGCCGCCCCTTGTTGCGCCAATCACGCCTTCCCCTTTCAGGATCGCATTCGCAATTTTCTCCTTCAGCTCTCCGGCATCTTTGGCATCCGTCCAGTCAAAGTCGCGTAAAAATAGTCCCGCACCCAGCTGCAAATGCTGGTGGCTCGTTTTTCGCAGTCCCGTCAGCATGTTTTTTTCTCCTTCTTCCTCAGCCTTTTTCCATGGTGCGCCGCAGCCCTTCTTCGGCTCGGCGTACGCTTTCCGCCGTTTTTTGTCCTGCAGCCTTCATTGTCCGTATCGTACCATTTCCACCTGCACGTGCGCCGTGCATAGCCGCGGCACCGTTTGTTTTTCTTCCAGCCGTTCAAAATCACCCGTTGCCCGGCGGATCACCACCATTTCCTCCTCTTTTTCCATTTTCACGCCGCCCTCGGGCAGCATTTCTTCTACCCTTTGCAGAAAAGCCGCCCTCTCCGCGTTCGCCTCTTCGCCAAGGAAATACCCGTGCGCCACGCACCGCACTGCGCGTCCGAAGCCCTCCCCTTTGATCTCATAGGTCAGATAGGGCGGCGCCGCGTCTTCCGGCAGCTGTCCCGTCAAGTATGCTTTCACGCCTGTCCTCTGCCAGAAGGCAAGCGCCGTTTTCATCAATCCCCGCATGTGCCCGCCAGCCTTTCCGCGCTTACCTGCGCAAAACGCAGCCTGCCGCCGTCCGGGGCCACCCTCATTTCACTGTTGCTCATCACTCGGTATAGCGCCCCATCGCGTTCCCGCCGGATCACCTGCCCCGCCTTCAGGCGGACGCACGTTTCATGCATCACCTGCCCTTTGGTCAACAGCAAACCGCCGTCCGCCAGCGTTTCCTCCCCTTCTCTTGTTGCCAGTGCCCCAAATTGCTTTCCGGCTGTCCGCCTCTCCCGTTGTCCGCCGAACCCGTCGCTCTCTCCTGCCCATTCCATCACCCGAAAGGATTCCATACGTTCCCCCGGCATTCAGCCTTTCACCTCCGCTATCATCCTTCGCCAGGGCAGCAGTCTCTGTGCAAAAGCCTGCTGCCAACCGCCCTTTTTCTCTGCTGTGTAGCGATATTCTCCAAACGCTTCCCCCGTCATTTCCGTCACCGGGTTCTGTTCGTCATATTGGCGTATCTCCTCGCACAGTGCAAGGAAAGCTCCCGGCGGGCTCAGATGCCACATAATGCCCGTCCAGTTTTCGTCCCGCAGCCCCGTCACCTGCCCTTTTTCATCCGCCATGTATACGCCGTCGTTCCATCGGCTTCCCTCCAGGGCAATCCACGCACCCGCTTCCAAACCTTCCGTCAGCAGCGCGCCGTTGAGCGTCTGCCATGCTCCCTTTTCATAGCCTGTCACAAAATGGTTTCTGCAAAAGCGCATCACATCGTCCGTCTTCACCATGCACACCCCTCCTTTCTTTCAGCATCAAGGAGCGCCCGGCATTTCACCGGGCGCTCCTGCTCTTTTCCTTTTCCAGCCTTGTCTTCTTTTATGCCGCCTTGATTTTGTGTACATACACGCACTGGGGCAGCACAACCTTTGCGCCGCACAGGCTCAGTCCCTTCACCCCGTCGTCAAAGCCTTTTTCCCGGCGATAGGCTTCCGTCCGTGCAATCTGGTTGGCAAAGGTCACGCTGTCGCTGTTCATGGCGATAATCTCATCCGTCAAATCTGCACTGATGTAGATATCAAAGCCTGCCGCCCGCGCCACCGCGCCCTCGGCCAGTCGGCTATCACCCGCCACCGTGCCCGTAATGAAGCGGTTATCCAGCAGCAGCTGGCTCTCCACTGAGGAAGGCATCACCAGCTGTCGGCCGTGCTTGGGCATATGCTTTCCGTCCAGCGCGGTCTTGATCTGCACCAACAGTTCGTACACGCCGCCTGCCGGGATAGCGCCTTCCGTCTTCGTGCCGGCTCCCTCGCGGATCACCCCAAGCAGATAGGTTTCCGTATCCTCTGCCAGCTTCATGGCCGCGTTTCGCATGGCAGCATCCATCAGTTCCGGCCTCGCCTGTGCCGCATCCACATCGTTCAGGTAAAAATTATAGTATGCGCCATGGTTAATCGTCAGCGTCATGTCCTCGCCGGACAGCTGTTCCGGGTCAACAATGTCCTCATTGGGTGTATACGGCCGCACCGTAATGTCTGCCAGGCTATTGATGTGCACCGTGTCGCCCCATTGGCTGATTTCGCCTTCCCAGTTGCGGTTGCACAGCGTGCCGAACACCAGCGCCTTATGCAGATTTTCCTGCAACCGTGCGCTCCACACCTTCGGAATAAATTTACTGATTGCCATTTTGTTTTCTCCTCACTTTCTTCTGTTCATCCATTTTTTCACGTTCCATTTTCATGCAAGCAATGGCCTCACCCCCTTTCCACCGCTCCTTGGCTTCTTGTCTGCGCTCTTTCGCCTTCTGCGAAATTCGCGCGCAGCATTCCGGGCTCTGCACAGACCCGCAAGGGCGCCGCCCTTGACCTGCGAAGGGGCTTCGTCCCTTTCGATTCCCGTTCCGCCGCTCCTTGGCTTCTTGTCTGCGCTCTTTCGCCTTCTGCGAAATTCGCATGCAGCATTCCGGGCTCTGCCCGAACCCGCAAGGGCGCTGCCCTTGACCCGCGAAGGAACTTCGTCCCTTTCGATTCCCGTTCCACCGCTCCTTTGCTTCTTGTCTGCGCTCTTTCGCCTTCTGCGAAATTCGCGTGCATGGTTTCCGAGCTCTGCCCTGACCCGCAAGGGCGCCGCCCTTGACCCGCGAAGGGGCTTCGTCCCTTTCGATTCCCGCTTTATTCGTCAGCCTACGCCCAGTGCCGCCTTCACAGCATGCCAGTTCCGGTTAATTTCCTCCACGCTCATTCCTGCAACGGTTTCACGTGTCAGCAGCGTATCTTCTGCCTCGGGTGGGCACGGCCCCTCCAACGGTTCGTTTTCCTCCACAGTGAACAGGTCTCCCCATTTTTTCCGCATTTCTGCCAGCAGTCCGTCCGCATCCTCCAGTGCGCCATCTTTTTCGCATACCTTTGCCAGGTCTGCCTGCAAAGCCAGCAGCTCTGCTGCCGCCGGGTTTGCGCCTCCCGCAAGCAATGCTTCTCGCACCAATGCGCGCTTGTTCTTTTCTTCCACCTGGCCGCAATATTCTGCAAAGGCGTTGCGCACCTCCGCCGTTTCCGCTTCCAGCTGCACGTTCTTCTGCCTCATTTGCTCCGCCGCTTCTTCACGCTCGGCCCAGTCCTTCGCAAGCGCTTCCACCTGCTCGTCGTTCAGGCCCCATCCCCGCACCGTTTCTATGTCCAACATTCTTTTTTCCCTTTCATCGCATTGCCGCAGCCATTTCCGTTTCGCATCGGTGCGCCATGCTTTCCATTGCCGCTTTCATGCCATCTGTCACAAAAGGTCTTGTTGCATGCACGCTTGCCGCGTAGGGCACGTCCGTCCCCACAATCATCTGTCCATTTTCCACTCGGTAGCTAATGCTCTCCATCAGCCGTCCGCTCCGCCGGATAGGCGCTCCGTACCCCGTCCTCATTTTCTCCCGCACAGCCTCTGCCGCCAGTTCTCCTGCGCCGACAAGACTATTTTCCGCACCATCGCGCATTCGCCCCATCATTTCTTCCTCATGGCTAACCAGCATGTCTTTTCCTTTCCATCAAAAAAGGGAGTGCTCTTCGCATCTCCCCGTCATTCGCTTCGTGCCTTCAGCAGTGCCTCCACTTCCTCCGGCTGCAACAGCGGGTTCAGCCGCAGCGCCGTCGCGCGGTCAATGTCCTGCCGCATCAGATAAATGGTCTGCACCGTCTCCTGTTCGTTGGCAATCATCTGCCGTTGAAAGCGTATCTTCTCCGTTTGCATGCCCAGCAATGCCAACAGCTTTTGCACAAATGCAAACACTTCCCATTCATATCGGTCGCACTTCAGGTTCAGGTTCGCGCATGCTGCCCGGATGGCCACATTCGTCAAGCTTCCGCCTGTCAGGGCCGTGGTGTCCAACGCCATCGCATCGGCATACAGCGCTTTTTCCAGCAGCATCAGCGCCGTTCTGCGCGCCTGATAGGGTACCTCGATGGTTCTTGGTTCTGCCGTCGCGCCGCCCGCACCATCGGAGATGTTCGCCACCGCTTTCAGCCGGTTGATTTCCGCCAACATTTCTGCAATGTCTTCCGTTGTGCCCCCAAAGTTGTTCAGCACCCAATAGACGTCGTTGGCGCGATCCAGGTTGTCCGCAAAGTCGCTCATAATCCGGTCGTATGCGTCAATCTTTGCCTTGATGGCCAAGGTAAACTCGCTTCGCCGTTCTGCGTTGGCATACATGGGAATCAGCGGAACGCTTCCCCAGTTTCCCGCCGCCGTCACGCTTTTTCCAAGCGCATCTGTTCGCTTCACATGCCTGTAGCACTGCCTGGGTACCGCTTCCTCCGCGCCTTTCCCGTTTTCCGCCCGGTAAATCGTCACCCCGTTTTCTTCAAATAGCCGGATGTACATTCCCCGCCGCACGTCGCTTTGCCAAAATTGAACGCCCGCCCGGATTTTCCCCGTCATCTCGTCTTCTATCGGAAAAAAACCGCTCAGCCAGTCCCTCGCCTCTTCAATCACTTCCAACCGTCCGTTGTTCCAAAAACCCCATGCTGTTCCCTGCACCAGCGCCCGTTCGCCCAGCATTTCCAGCTGCCGGTCAAAGTCTGCGCCAAGTCTCGCCTTGATGTTCTCCGGCAGCAGGCACCCGTTTTGCAGCAGCATCTGGTTTTCCTGGCAAATGAAACGATACAGGAATCCGCTTCCAATCCTGTTGCCTACCACGTCCTCCACGCCGCTTCGCACACGCCTGCGTCCCTTCTCGTCCCGGGTTTCAATCTTGCGCGCCTTCAGCACCGTTTTCCTGGTGATTTCCGTGTTTTCGCCCCGAAAGTATTTTTCCGCTTCCAATGCCCGCAAAAATCGTCCGGAGCTTTTGTAGCGTCCAATCGCTTCCATCATCAGCGCCACCCGGTCTTCGCTTTTCTCCCATTCCTGATAGCTTACCAGCATCCCGCTTTTCACGCTCCTTTCTCATCGGTTCCCCGCGTTCCTGTCTGAGCGGCGCGCTTTCATCCGCCGCTCTGTTTGCTTTCCGTCCTCACGCGCATCTTCCCCGCTCCAGCGCCCTGCATAGGCATGCGGCGCTGTCCGGCGCATCGTCGTGCGCCGCATTCGGACTGTAGTCCAATATCTGCGCCAGGTATTCCGGGTCCGTCGCCCCATGGATGCGAATCTGCTTCCACCATTTTTTCAGCCACGTTGCAATCTTCACATATTTGTTCCACTTCTCTCTGTATACGCGCACCTGCGCGCCCTGCCGCCGTAGTTCCCGCGCCAGGTATCCCCGGTCTGCGTTCACCTCGCACCAAATGGGCGCACATCGCAGCCCTTCGCATATGGCAAGGATCTCCTCCATGTGCGTTTCCACATGCCCCTTCCATAGCCGCCCGTGCAGATAAATCACATCCCCTTCCCGTTTTGCGCACGTCAGGGCCGTGTAGTCGTCCCCGCCATAGGCCGCGTCCACATGCGCCAGGCCGTTCCACAACAGCTCGCTGTCTTCAAAGAAGCCCGGCGCTTCCCGGAACAGCGCATCCTCGCTGGCAATGTGCCGCAGCTCGTAATTGGCCGCAAACAGGCTCGGCGCCATTCGCCCGCGCATGGTCTCAATGGCTTCCCTCGTCATCAGTCCCGTGCAGTAGCAGTCGAATTTCTGCACCCCGCTCATCAGGCTGATGGCGTCATCCTTGTGCCATGGCGTTCCAATGTTCACCACCCGCCCGCCGGGGATGCGTACATTCTGCAATTCCATGTACACATTCCGCGTTCGCGTCCGCTCCATGGGCGATACCCGGTCATGCAGGTTCACAATGTCGTCCGTAAAAATTCGCTCCGCATGTTTTCCCGTGATGGACGCGCCCACCCCGCACCCCGTCAGCTGAAACGCGCCTCTGGGCGCGCTGTAGCATTCACAGCTCAGTCCAAGCCCTGTCTGTTTCACCACAAGCCTCCGGCCATAAAGCATTTCCGCCAATCCCTGCATGGTTTCCGTTTGCAAAATCAGTTTCACCTGCCTCACTATTTCCGCCGCCCCACTCTCCGTCTTTCGCATCAGCAGCATGCTTTCCTCAGGGCGCAGCAGCATCAGCATGGCGGCCGCCATGGCCAGGCACGTGGTTTTGTAGGATGATCGGTGCGCCAGCAGCGTCATGTCTTCACTTCCGCACATCATCTCACGCATCCATCGGCCATGCAGCTCATCGTTCAGCAGCGGATATCCGCACGCTCTGGCAACCCTTGCCGGTTGGCGGAGCATCAGCGCCATCGCTTCCTCCCTGCTCATTGCTTTTCCCTCCTTTCCTGCGTTTTGAAATATTTTCACACCTCCATTTCCTTCATCAGCCGCATCACCTCGCTCGCCGCTTTGTCCTTGCGGCTCTGTCCGCGGTTTTCGTAGTAGCGGTTCATCTTGTCCGCGGCTTCCACCCGCGCCTTCAGTCCCACTGGAATCTCCACCGCCGCAGCATCCCGTCCTTTTCCGTCCATGGCCCAGTCGCGCACTTCCCCGCGCATGATCGCCGTATAAAAGGCCAGGATCTCCATCCGTCCCGCAACCTGCTTCCTGTCTCCCATTTCTTTCCTCCTTTTTTTCACATAAAGATGGGGGAAGGCAACCTTTCGGAAGCCCTCCCCCATCTGTGGCACGCTATCACCTTATCATAGGTTCACCCGGCAATACAAGGAAATCATGGCCTTTTTTTATTTTTTTCAGGAACAATTTCTTTTTCCATTCATTTTCATAGGTGAAGGCGGTTATCCCCTTTCGGAAAGGATGGTCTTTTATAAAAAAATCTTTGCTTTTCTTCTCTGCACTGTGCTGCTTGCAGCCTCCTCCCTCCTGCCTGCCCTGGCAGAGGATGCGCCTCTTCTCGTTGCCTGGGCGCCTTGTGCGGATACCCCAGCCGACATTCCCAGAGAGGAAGCATCGGAAATGTTCCACTGCGCAAATTCAGCTCAAAATTCTGCGTTTCGTGGGCTTTGGATCATTTGGATTGCTGCAGGAGTCATATTTCCTGCGGTCGTTGCAATTACTAATGCCTTTGAGAAGAAATCAAAAGAAAACTTTAGGCAATACCGCACAAATGAGTTGGTGCGGAGGCGAATGAATTTTTCGTCAGATGCAATGGCAGATTTTGAAGGTTTACTGGAGGTAAATCGAAAAATCTGCAAGCAGCAGATGGCGGAAAAGGCATCGCCTACGCTGCCAACGAATTGTGCGGTATTGCCTTTACAATAAAAATGTGTTTCGCCGCTTGTGGGCAACACATTCGCTGTTTGTGGGGAGGACATTTTACGGAAACCTTGCTATACTTTTCTTCGGAGGTACATAAAAATGGATCAAATGAAGATAGGGAAATTTATCGCTGCCCTGCGGAAAGAGAAATGCTTGACACAGGCGCAGCTCGGAGAAAAGCTCGGCGTAACCAACAAAACCATTTCCCGTTGGGAAAACGGCAATTATATGCCCGATGTTGAAATGCTGTCGCTGCTTTCAAAGGAATTCGGTGTAAGCATTAACGAGCTTATAAGCGGCGAACGGCTTTGGGCGGAGGACTTCAAGGAAGCCGCCGACAATAATCTTGTTACGGCACTGAACAACAGCACCTTTACGCTGAAAGAAAAGGTAGCATTTTTTAAGAAGAAATGGCTGCACGAACATATTTCAACTATCGTCCTGTGCATTGTGGCGTGGATAGGCATTATCCTATGGACAGCGCTGAAATTACGAGGCAGCGACTCTTGTGCACTTTTGGGTGCAATCGGCGGTATGCTTGTTATACTTTTCTATATGGTTCTGTATAACCGTATGATGGCGTATGTGGAGAACCACGCATATCGGGCAACGCCAGACAAGGAAACCGAAACGAAAAATACTTAAGGCAATACCGCACAAATGAGTTGGTGCGGAGGCGAATGAATTTTTCGTCAGATGCAATGGCAGATTTTGAAGGTTTACTGGAGGTAAATCGAAAAATCTGCAAGCAGCAGATGGCGGAAAAGGCATCGCCTACGCTGCCAACGAATTGTGCGGTATTGCCTTAATATCACAATAATTTCAAAGGAGAAGATTACTGATGTATATCTATAAAGCAGAAATTTTAACGGTCAGCACAAAATGGTTTTCGGATAAAGCAAATACACCGTTGTCACGCCGGATGCGCCCGTTTCCTACGTCCTGCTTTATCTCTATCAGCCTTTGACCGGCAATCCTGAGATTCTCCGTGTGCAAACGCTGGATTATTCCATTGCGGAGTGATTTTTCCCCTGCCTGCAATATGGTTTGCGCCGCATCGCTTTTTGTATGCCTTTTGCAGGCCTTTTCCCATCCGCATCCTTGCAAACCATGAGGCATAGCGGCAAACGCCTGCTTTTTCCTGTTCCTTTAGGGTGCTCCAAAAACATTCATTGCCCGGGCGGCCGTTGCAGCTGCCCGGGCAATGCTTCTTTTTTCAGCCTTCTACGCGGATCATGCTTTCCAGTGTGCAAATGGCAGGATCAAGATGCCTGAGCGCTGCACGCATGGCCTGTTCGTGCGCCTTGTGGGTGATGAAAATCAACGGAACGCGTCCATCCGCCACGGCGTCCTTCTGCATCATCGTTGCAATGGATACGTCTTCTTTGGCAAAGCATCCGGCCACGCTGCTCAAAACGCCCGGCGCATCAATGGCGGAAACCCGCACAAAATAGCGCGTTTCCCAGTTGTCCGTAAACGTCAGCACCGGGTCGGGCTCCGCGTTGTTGGCAAAAGTCGGGTGCACATGCACTGCCGTGGTGGCGGCCTGCAAAATATCCCCCACTACCGCGCTGGCCGTCGGCATATCCCCTGCGCCGCGCCCCTGCAGCATCATCTCCTGGCACGCGTGCCCATGCAGATAAACCGCATTGAACGACCCGTTCACCATGGCCAGTGGATGATCCTTGGGCAAAAAGGTGGGATGCACCCGCACTTCAACGGTGTTTCCCTCCCGCTTAGCAATGGCCAGCAATTTCAGCACATAGCCCATCTCTTTCCCGCAGGAGATGTCCATGGCCGTCACGCCCGTGATGCCCTCCCGGTAGACCTTGGGGAACGTCACCCGCGCATGGAACGCCAGCGACGCCATGATTGACAGCTTGTACGCCGCATCCATGCCTTCCACATCGCTGGTCGGATCAGGCTCCGCCAGGCCAAGGCGCTGCGCGTCCGCAAGCACATCGCCAAACGATTCGCCCTTTTCCGTCATCCGGGACAGGATGTAGTTCGTCGTTCCGTTGATGATGCCCATCAGCGCGTCAATCCTGTTCGCCTGCAGGGATGTCCTCAGCGTTGCAATGATCGGAATGGCGCCGCACACGCTCGCTTCATAATATAGCCCCACGCCGTGCTTCTGCGCCTCTGCCTGCAATTTGTGCCAGTTCAGCGCCACAGCCACTTTGTTGGCCGTCACCACGGTTTTGCCGTTTTTCAGCGCCGTCAGCATATATTCCGTGGCGGGCTGTTCACCGCCCATGAATTCCGCCACCATCGTGATTTCCGGATCAAAAAGCACCTCGTCGGGGTTGGTCGTCAAAAGCTCCCGCGGCATGTCGCAGCTGCGCTTTTTGTCAAGCGACCGCACCAGCACCTTCTTCACTCGCACCCGCACGCTGTCTCTGTGGGCAATTTCGCTGCCAAAGCCGCTCAACAGCTTCCACACGCCTCCGCCAACGTTTCCGCACCCCAGAAATCCGATGACGACTTCCTTCATTTTGCCGCGCTCCCTTCTCTGTTGCGTTCGTAAATCAGGCGCAGGCCCTTCAGCGTCAGCAGTCCGTCCAGCTTATCAATGCACTTGGCGTCCTCGCTGAAGAGCACCGCCATGCCGCCGGTGGCCACCACCGTCGCCTCCCGGCCAAGCTCCTGCTTCATTTTGCGCACAATGTTGCGCACAAGCCCCACATAACCGTAATACATGCCCGATTGCAGATTGGTCAGGGTGGTGCGGCCAATCACGCGATCCGGGCGCGTCAATTCAAACCGGGGCAGCTTGGCCGTGCCTGTCACCAACGCTTCCGAGGCTAATTTGACCCCCGGGCAGATACATCCGCCCAGGAAAGCGCCGCCCTCATCCACCACGCCGAAGGTGGTGGCGGAGCCAAAGTCAATGAAAATGCACGGTGCGCCGTATTCTTCATAGGCCGCAACGGCGTTGGCAATGCGGTCCGAGCCCAGCTCACGCGGGTTTTCATAGCGGATATTGATGCCTGTTTTGATGCCCGGCACCACAAACATGGGCGTCCGGTGGAAGTAATTCTGGCACATATGCTCAATGGTAAAGTTGATGGTGGGCACCACGCTGGAGATGGCCACGCCCTCCACCTGCTCAGGATCCATCCCCTCATGCGCAAAAAGATTGCACAAAAGGATGCCATATTCGTCCGACGTATACGTCTTGTTCGTGGACACCCGCCAGTATTTAACCATCCTGTCGCCGTCAAACAACGCGGTTTTGATGTTTGTGTTCCCAATGTCCATGGTGAAGATCATGGGCTTTTTTCCCTCCAAACCTCGCGCCTGCATGGGGTATTGATACGTTTTGCCGGGCAGACAGGCGTGTTCTGCCCGGCAAAAGAAGCCTTTATCGCCCGGAAACGGCCGTGCTGTCGCAGCCCGCTTGTACGCCTTGCAAGCAGACCGACGCGGTCTTTTTGCGCGCCGTTTTCCTGCTTGATAATCGTTTTCAGCCGTTACGCACGGTGGCTTGCCTTACGCAGCGCCAACACAATCGGCGGACAGATCAGCGCTGCCGCAATGGCCTCGCAGGGACCCGCGCCGCCTGCCGTGGCGCCAATGGCCGCCAGCACCGCGCTGTTGTCAATGCCGCACAGCACATAGAACAAGAGCATCATTCCAAGGTAGAGCACCGTGTTGGTCACCGAGCCCAGAGCCGCGGCAACAGCCGCAGCCACATTCGGGTGCTTTGCCACCATCAGGTGATTTACGCCATAGATGACCAGCGGCACGCACAGCCGCGGCACAAAGGTCATGATCGCCGTGAGCACGGGGCTTGCACCCATGAGGGTTGACACCAGCACGGAAGGCTTGATGAGCGCGGACAAAAAGCTCGTTGCGCCAAAGGCCAGCCCCAGTGCCAGGCCGCTTTTGAGCCCCATGTACAGCGTGCCCACCGCCACGGGAATCACCAGCAGCGTCACATTGCACCACCCCAACGGGATCAGGCCAAGGGGCGTTTGCCCCAGCAGGAAGATCAGCGCCACAAACAGCGCCAGCAGCACAAAGTTCCGCATTTTTTTCTGTTCCATGGTAAAAGAACCTCCGTTCAGGCTCCTTTTCGGATGCCCTACGCATTTTATTCCGCCAGGTGCTCATGCCGTCCGGCGCTTTCGCTGCCGGCAGCGCCCCGCTGCGGTGCGTTCATTATACCCGCTTTTGCCCGGAAAGTAAAGCGGCACGGACGACACATACAAAAAGAACGGGCAAGCTTTCGCTTGTCCGCTCACAGCATGTCGGCAAAGTGGCAAAGCCACTTTGTCGAGTTTGCATTTTTCACTGTCAGCGAAGCTGACGGCCGTGAAAAATGGAAGGAATGGTTTCGCCTTTGGCCGAAACCACCCCGCCCGACCGGCATAGCCGGTCGATACGAATTCCGTCGGAGGGGCATGATGCCCCTCCGACACCTTCTCATATGGTTTGTCGACAGCCTGAAAGCGGGCAAGCTTTCGCTTGTCCGCTCTTCATCAAATTGACATTAGCCTTCAATGGCAATGTGGGTGGTAGGCTCCACCTTGGGCTGACCGGCCTTGGGCACCTCAAGCGTCAACACGCCGGAATCATACTTGCCATGCACGTCCTCCGGGCGCACATCACCCACATAGAAGCTGCGGGTCATGCTGCCGGCATAGCGTTCCTGACGGATGTAGTTGCTCTTCTTGTCCTTTTCATCCTTGTCCACGCCCTTGGCGGCCGTGATGGTCAGGTAACCTTCCTTCAGCTCAACGGACACCTCGTCCTTGCTGAAGCCGGGCAGGTCAACGGCCACCTCATAGTGATCGCCTTCATCCTTCACGTCCGTCTTCATCAGGTTCTTGGCATTCTTGCCGTAAAGCGTGCGGTCAATATTCATAAGATCACGACCGAAGTCATTGAAAAGATCATCAAACATGGTTTCATGGAAAATGGTAGGAAGCATAACATCCAACTCCTTTGAACTTGAAGATCCATCGTACCTTTTCGGAGGCGGTCTCTCTTTGTGACCCCCTCTTTCCTTGGTACGCGCATAGTATAGCACGCGTTGTTAGCACTGTCAATAGCTGAGTGCTAACTATTCATAGACTATTAATAATTTTATTCTTTCATTTCTGTCTTTCTGTGACTGTTTTCTTTCTTTTCTCTTTCCATTTGCCGCAAAGCATGCTATACTGCCATCAGCCATAACACGAAGGAGGCCGCTTGAATGGACACCATTCGACTGGGACGAACAAACCTGACCGTGGGCAAAAACGGCTTTGGCGCCTTGCCTGTGCAGCGTGTGAGCATGGAAGAGGCCATCCGTCTGCTGCGCAAAGCTTACGACCACGGCGTGACGTATTTTGACACCGCCCGCGCCTATTCCGACAGTGAGGAAAAGCTCGGAAACGCCCTGCATGATGTGCGGGAAAAGATTATCATTTCCACCAAGACTGCATCCACCACGGTGGAAGGATTCTGGAAAGACCTTGAGACCAGCCTGCATATGCTGCAAACGGACTATATTGACATCTATCAATTCCATAATCCATCCTTCTGCCCAAAGCCGGGCGACGGCACAGGGCTGTATGAAGCCATGCTGGAAGCAAAAGCACAGGGAAAAATCCACTATATCGGGCTAACCAATCATCGCCTGCCTGTGGCTGAAGAGGCCGTGCGTTCCGGTTTGTATGACACGATGCAGTTTCCCTTCTCCTACCTTGCCAGCGATAAGGACATCGCCCTGGTGAAGCTGTGTGAAGAAAAGGACGTGGGTTTCATCTGCATGAAGGCGCTTTCCGGCGGCCTGATTACCCACTCGGACGCAGCCTATGCTTTCCTGCGGCAATTTCCCGTGGCGCCCATCTGGGGTATCCAGCGGGAAAGCGAGCTGGACGAATTCCTCAGCTATCAGGAGAATCCGCCTGCGCTGACAGCGAAATTGCAGGCGGTGATCGACCGTGACCGCACAGAGCTGGTGGGCGACTTCTGCCGTGGCTGCGGCTATTGCATGCCTTGCCCCGCCGGTATCGAGATCAATAACTGCGCCCGCATGTCGCTGATGCTCCGCCGCTCCCCCACCAAAGACCTGCTCGGGCCGGAGGGACAGGCAACGATGAAGAAAATCGAAGGCTGCCTGCACTGTAATCGGTGTAAAGCAAAGTGTCCCTATGGATTGGATACGCCCGCGCTTCTTCAGAAAAACTATGAAGATTATCAAGCTTTCCTCAAAAATAAGAAATAAGAAAATCACCATGCGCAGTATGAAAAAGGAAAAGACGCCTGAATCGCAGCATGGGGTTCAAAGGGGCGAAGTCCCTTTGCGAGTGCAGGGCAGCGCCCTGCCCCCCGGGGGGCCATCCGTGCCCCATACCCTCCACTGGGGCGAAGCTCTCTTTTCACGCAAAGGAACCCAAACTCCGCATCGCGGCTGAGCGTAGCAATAGCCGCGTCAACCCCCTCTCCACCTTCCAAAGGAACCCAAACCCCGCATCGCGGCTGAGCGTAGCAATAGCCGCGTCAGCCCCCTCTCCACCTTCCAAAGGAACCCAAACCCCGCATCGCGGCTGAGCGTAGCAATAGCCGCGTCAACCCACCCCCGCGGCTGAGCGTAGCAATAGCCGCGTCAGCCCACCCCCATCAAAGCCTGCCTGTGTCAGCTCCACCCACGGCAGGCTTCTCTTTTTCCCTGAAGCCTGATCGCTGAATTTCACTGTGGAAAACCGCATCTCACCGTTTTTCCACAAAAAACGTTCGTCCTGTGCATAACACGCCCCTTGCCTTTCTGATAATGGCATACTTTTCCACAGCCTTGTGTAAAACCTGTGGAATTCTGTGCGTAACCCCTTCCAATGCCTGTGGAAAACTTTCTTTCCCTTACAATTTTGGTCTCTTTGCCACAATCATTCGCCCGAATGACGGACATCCACCCTGCATAGATTCTATGGGAGGTGGGCACCATGGCTTGGAAAGAAATTTTATGCAGCGAACGCTTTCAGCGTAAACTGACCGTGCTGGTTGCACTGATTGTGATGCTGGGGGTTGCCGCTGCCATCACGGCGGCGGTGCGCAGTCAAACCATGCAGGCCAACAGTCCATCGCCAACCTTGAATGGCATGATGATTGTGGTAGACCCCGGCCATGGCGGCTATGACGGCGGAGCGCGCGCATGGGACAGCGGCGTGTGGGAAAAGGAGTTGAACCTGCAGGTGGCGCTGTGCGTAAAAGAAGCGCTGCTTGCCCGCGGCGCGCAGGTGACGCTCACCCGGGAAACCGACGTTGACCTTTGCAGCGAACCTCGCCCGGCAAACCTCACCCGCAAACGGCAGGATATGGAGGCGCGCATTGCGCTGGCAAAAAGCGTCCAGGCGGACATGGTGCTGAGCATCCATATGAACGAATACCGTGATCGGAAGCAGGCAGGGCCACAGGTGTTCTACCGTGCCCAATCAGCCAGCGGCCGGTTGCTGGCCGGATGCATGCAGGACGCGCTGATTGCAGCCCTTGAGCCGCCAAAAAAACGCAGCGCCCAGGCCGGAGACTACTTCATTTTGCGGCTGGACGTACCTTCGGTGCTGGTGGAATGCGGCTTTCTTTCCAACCCGGCAGAGGAAAAGATGCTGCGCGACCCGGCCTATCAGCGCCGCCTGGCAGACGCCATCGCAGACGCCGCGGAAGAATATACGCTGCTGACAAGGAGCAATGCCAACCATGAAGGAATGGAGCGACCTGACGGCGAAGAAAGCAGATGAGCTGCTGCTTGCACTGGAACGGCTGCGCCTTGGCGAGTACATCCGCTGCCTGGACGACCGGAGGGGGCTGATGCTGCATCACTTTCTGGCAGGCGTGATGCGCGGGCTGGGCATGGCGGTTGGGTTCACCATCCTGGGCGCGGTGCTGGTGCTTGTTTTGCAGCGCCTGGCTCAGCGCAACCTGCCGCTTATCAGCGATTTTCTTGCGCAGCTGTTGGCAATTTTGCAGCGGCAAATGGAGTAAAACAACAATATGCGAAACTATGCGTGGATTGCCCTCATGGCGGTGGCGCTGGATCAGGTGAGCAAATGGGGCGCGCGGCGATTGACCGCACCGCTTACGCTGATCCCCGGTGTGGTCCGGCTGCGCTATACGGAGAACACCGGCATGGCCTTCAGCCTTTTCAGCGGCAGACCCTGGCTGCTGGTGATTCTGTCGCTGGCGCTTGTGACGCTGGGCGCGCTGGCGCTGCACCGCTACCAACTTGGCACGCTGAGCAAAACCGCCGCCATGATGATGCTGGGCGGCGCGGTGGGAAACCTGATTGACAGGGTTTTCCTTGGCTATGTGGTGGACATGGTGGAGGTGCTGTTTGTATCCTTTGCCATTTTCAACGTGGCGGACATGTTCCTCACCATTGGATGCATACTGATGGCGGCATCGCTTCTGTGGCGGCCGCAGGAATGGAGCGAAAGAGATGGACACAGCCGTGGAAACCCGGCTTGAGCTTGCCGCGGACGGCCGCAGGCTGGATGTTGCGCTGGCGGAATCCTCAGGCCTGACACGCTCGCGCGTGGCGGCGCTGATGGCGGAAGGGCACTGCACCGTGGATGGACAGGAGGAGCGCAAAGCAGGCGCAAAGCCCCGCCCCGGGCAGCAGGTGGTGCTGACCATCCCTGTGCCAAAGCCCGCGGCGCCGCAAGCGGAGAATATTCCGCTGACCATCCTCTATGAAGACAGCGACCTGGCCGTGGTGGTGAAGCCCTGCGGCATGGTGGTGCATCCCGCTGCCGGGAATGAGGATGGAACGCTGGTGAACGCGCTTTTGTATCACCTGGACACGCTGGGCGGCATTGGGGGCGAGCTGCGCCCGGGCATTGTGCACCGATTGGACAAGGACACCTCCGGCCTGCTGCTGGTGGCCAAGAACGACGCAGCGCAGCTGGAATTGAGCCGCCAACTGGCTGAGCGGGAAATGGAAAAACACTACCGGGCGCTGGTGGAAGGTGTGCTGAAGGAGGACAGCGGCTTTATTGACGCACCGATTGCCCGCCACCGTATCGATCGCAAGCGCATGGCTGTGGATCCTGCCGGGCGGCCATCGCAGACCGAGTGGCGCGTGCTTGCCCGCGGCCGGGCGGCTACACTGCTGGATGTGCACATCCTCACCGGGCGCACGCACCAGATCCGCGTACACATGAAGCACATAGGGCATCCGGTATGCGGCGATCCCATTTATGGGCTGAAGAGCGGCGTGCGTGTTCCGCGGCTGATGCTGCATGCCTATTCCCTGTCCTTCACGCACCCAGGCACCCATGAACGGCTCACCTTCACAGCCCCGCTGCCCGAAGCCTTTGAGGCAGGGCTGAAGGCAGCTGGAATTGCAAGCGCCGAAAGCGGAACATAAGGCAACACGCAAAGCAAAAGGGAGACGCCGCATGCGCAATGCGCGGCGTCTCCCTTTTTTGCCGGTATGAGGCGGACGGTTTTTTCAGCCGTGGAGTCCCTGCTCCTGGCGTTCCATATTTTCGACCACAATGTCGTAAATTTCGCCAAGGGTAGAGCAGTATTCAAGCACCTTCCAGGGCTCGTTGGTGTGATAATGAATTTTGATGAGCTCATCATCTCCCACGGCGAGGAGGCAATCACCTTTGAAATGCGTGGTAAAATAGTCGTTGATGGCATCTTCATCCAGCCCGGTGCCTTCAATGAGGAGCTGCGTATCAAATTTAAATTCCAGCATAGCGTTCTCCCTCTTTTCATCAGTGGTGTGTCAATAAAGTATTCGCCGCAGAAAGGAAAATTCCTGCCGGATGCGCATCAGGGAGAAAACTGTTTCCGCAAACCGCAGCGTTACTCCGTCAGGCGACGCTTTGCCTTCAGCGTTTCCTGTTTGCCGTGGATGCGGCCCAGGCCATACATCAGCACATTGGCGCACAAAAGGTTTATCCAGCCAAGATGAGGACTGCTAAAGGTGTTGGTGAGCCCGATCACCAGGTTAGCCGCGCCGATCATCGCCAGCGAAGACGCAATGCGATCCAGGTGCGCAATGCGCGAATCCAGGTCGGAAAACAGGTCAAAGGCGCCATCTGCAACCTTTTTGCGGAAATAGACCCACTGAAACACGCGCCCGACATACTCCGCACCGGTGTCCTGCATCAGCTGGAGATAATCAGGGTCGTTCGGGTGCATTTCCAGGCGCACGGCATAAGCGCCGGACTCACAGGGCACAAAGCGATAGGTGCAAAAGCCCACGTGATCCAGCAGCCAGCCGGTTTGCGCCATGGCGTTGAGCCATGCTTCTTCCTTTTCAAAATCCCAGACCGAAAACCATCTGCGGACAATCTTCTGATCGCTCATGTCGCATCCTCCTTCAAAATCAATTCCCCGTTGGCCACCAGCTGGCGAAGGCGGGCAAGCTCCTGCCTGAGCGCCGCAAGCCCCTGGTCGGTCAGCTTATACTCCTTGCGGCGGCTTTCCTCCGCCACGGGCAGCGGCGCAATCCAGCCGCGCTCGCACAGGGCGGTCAGCGCGCCGTACAGCGTGCCGGCTGCCAGGCGCACGCGCCCGCCGGAGAGCTTCTCCGTCTGCTGCATGATGCCGTAACCATGCTGCGGGGTAACCAGAGACAGCAGAATGTAGTACGTCGATTCCGTGAGAGCCTGATAGTCCGGCATGCCTGTTCCTCCTCACGATATATCGCCTATCGATATATCGTGCTTTGATTGTATCGTATCTCGATATAATTGTCAAGAAAAAAAACATTCTTGCTTGCCAAGCAGTCCCAAGAACGTTATAATAGGACAAATTCAATTTGACGCAAAGCAAAAGGAGGGTTGAAGGATGGACGAAAGTAAAACCCGGGCAGCACGCATTGCACAGAAAGTGCGCAAAAAGCAGCGGATGATCCGCGTGGCTATGGGAGAAGAAAAAGCGGACCTGGTGCTGAAAAATGCTGATTATGTGAATGTGTTCTCCAACGAGCTGAGCCATGGCGACATCGCCGTGGCGGAGGGGCTTGTGGTCGGCATGGGCGACTATCATGGCAAGGTTGAGGTTGACGTGAGCGGCAAGGTGGTCACACCAGGGTTTATCGACGCGCACATCCACCTGGAAAGTTCGCTGGTAAACCCCGTTTCCTTTGCCCGCGCCGTGCTACCCCACGGCACCACCACCGTGATTACCGACCCGCACGAAATTGCCAACGTTTGCGGCGTAACGGGCATTGATTACATGATCGACGCTTCGGAAGGGCTGCCGGTGGACGTGCACTTCATGCTGCCCAGCTGCGTGCCGGCCATGGCCTTTGAGGAAAACGGCGAAAAGCTCACCTGGCGGGACATCAACGCCTATTTCGACCACCCGCGGGTGCTGGGTCTGGCAGAGATGATGAACTATCCCGGCGTGATCCATGGCGACCGGGAAACCATTGAGAAAATCGTGGTATCTCAGGCGCATCACAAAAAAATTGACGGCCACGCGCCCGGACTTTCCGGCCACGCGCTGGATGCGTACACCTCCGCAGGCGTATACTCCGACCACGAGTGCGACACGGCGGAAAACGCGTTGGAAAAGCTGCGCAAGGGTCAGTTTATCATGATCCGCGAAGGAACGGCGGCGCAAAACCTGGAAGCGCTGATGCCCCTGCTCCAGTGGCAGTTTGAAAGCCGCTGCATGTTCTCTACTGATGACAAGCACCCGGCCGATCTACTAGAAAAAGGGCACATTGACTACATTTGCCGCAAGGCGGTAGCCCTGGGCGCGGATCCCATTTTGACGGTGAAGGTTGCCAGTCACTGGGCTGCGCGATATTTCCTTTTGAACAACAAGGGTGCAATCGCCCCGGGATATCTGGCAGATTTCGCCGTGCTGAGCGATCTTAAGGACTTCCATGTGGAGCAGGTGTTTAAGCGCGGCAAGTGTGTGTGGGACGGCGCGAACGTAACCCTGACGGAGCCGAAGGTGGATCCGGACATTCTGCAAGCCGTTGAAAACACCTTCCACATGCCGGAAGTGACAGCAGACGCGCTGCGCACCGAGGGCGAAAGACCCGTGATCGGCATGAAGCCCGGCTCCATTGTGAGTGAAAGCTGCGGCTTGGCCAGCGGTATTGACGCCGCACAGGACATTGTGAAAATGGCTGTGGCCGAGCGACACCACAACACCGGCCACCTTGCCGTTTGCTACGCCAAGGGATACGGCATCCGGCAGGGCGCAGTGGCCACCAGCATCGCCCACGACTCCCACAACCTGATTGGCTGCGGCGCAAACGACGTCGATCTGGCGCTTGCCATGAACCGTGTGCGCGCCATGAAGGGCGGCATGGCCGTGGCAAAAGACGGAAAGATTCTGGCCGAGCTTCCCCTGCCGCTGGCCGGACTGTTCACAGACAGACCCCTGGAAGAAGTGAACGCAAAGCTGGAAGCCTGCAAGCGCGCGGCGGCAGAGCTTGGCGTAGCAGGCGGGATAGATCCGTTCATGACGCTCAGCTTCATGAGTCTGCCGGTGATCCCCACCCTGCGGCTGACCACCCGCGGCGTGTTTGATGTGGACAAAATGACGTTCCTGTGAACACGCAGTACCTTACACCTCTGACCGCCCGGCGACGGACTGCACCAGCGTCCAGTATCCCTGCCCATGCCTGCCAACACGCCATGTGTAACCCTTGAGACCCTCCGGCGGGTGCGGCGCGTTTACACCCGGCACAGCGTAGGCAACCTTTTGCACCCATCCGCCATGGCATTGAATGCCAATGGCGCACTGCTTCCCTGGCGCATGCTCGCCAAGGGGCACGGACACAAAGCGCCAGCCTGGCGCATCAAAAGGCGCGCAGGGCAGATAGGTATCGAAAAAGGTCTTGAGTGATGCAAGCGCAGGCGGAAACCTGCGTGCAGGCAGGCGGTGCACACTGCTGCGCGTTTCCGGCGGCGGCGATATCGCATCCTTGGGCAAATGAGCGCCTTCCCGCGGCACGGAAAGATAGCGGCGCAGCATCTCCTGCAAGAGCCACTGGGGTCTGGCACAGCCAGGCCCCAGCGCACCGTAAAGCAGCAGCGCACCCTGAGGCCAGTCCGAAGCAAGGACGAGCGTATGGAAACTGCGTGCGCCATCCGCCGGAAAGGCGGCGCTACCAACGGAGAGGGTTCCCTGCCCCGCTGCATCCGCGGTGAATACGCCAAGATCGAACACCGCGCCGGTATCCTCATCCCCGGAAAGGAGCAGGGCACGCACGCTTTGCCCCGGCAGAAGATGCGCTGCGGAAAGATATACGCGCCCGCGCCTGCCTTCACATTCAATGCGGGCATGTCCCGATCCCCGTCCGCTCGCCGGGCGCAGGAGAACATACAGGCGGCTGAAGGATGTGCGCGGCATAAGCAAAATCCCCTTCCATGAAAAGCTGTGGCATGAAAGCCTATGCGCCGCCGGACAGGACAATGCAGGAAAAACGAGAGGAAGATGCCTACGGATAAGCTGGAAACGCTGCGGAGCTACTTTGGCCACGAGAGCTTCCGGCCCGGGCAGGAAAAACTGGTGGACGCACTGCTCGATGGGCGCGACGCGCTGGGCATCATGCCCACAGGCGCAGGCAAAAGCCTGTGCTATCAGATTCCCGCATTGATGACGCCGGGCATTGCGCTGGTTATTTCTCCGCTGATTTCACTGATGAAGGACCAGGTTGCAGCGCTCAAAAGCGCAGGCGTACCCGCCGCCTATTTGAACTCCAGCCTGACACCCCGGCAGTTGGATTTGGCCACGGAGCGGGCAATGCAGGGCATGTACCGCATCATTTACGTTGCACCCGAACGGCTGGAAACCGCAAGCTTCCGACGCTTTGCACACAATGCGCCCATCAGCCTCATTGCGGTGGACGAGGCGCATTGCGTATCCCAATGGGGGCAGGATTTTCGACCCAGCTATCTGAAAATTGCGGATTTCATCCTGAGCCTGCCCAAGCGGCCGCCGGTGGGGGCATTCACAGCCACAGCCACCGAACGGGTAAAGAAAGACATTGTGCGCCTGCTGAAATTGATTTCCCCCGTGGAAAGCACCACCGGCTTTGACCGGCCCAACCTGATGTTTGAGGTGCTTCATCCCCGGCACCGGGACGGCGCGCTGCTGGAACTGGTGCGAGCACGGAAGGGTCAGTGCGGCATTGTTTACTGCGCCACAAGAAAAGCTGTGGAGGATGTGGCAGACAAGCTGCATGACGCAGGCTTTGCCGTGGGCAGCTATCACGCCGGGATGAGCGATGAAAGCAGGCGGGAAAGCCAGGAGGACTTTCAGTTTGACCGGGTGCAGGTGATGGTGGCCACCAACGCTTTCGGCATGGGCATTGACAAATCCAACGTGAACTATGTGATCCACTACAACATGCCACGCTCCATGGAAGCATATTATCAGGAAGCGGGGCGTGCCGGGCGCGACGGCGCGGCGGCGGACTGCATCCTGCTCTACAGCGGAGCAGACATTTTCACGGCCAAATGGATGATTGACCACGGAGAGCCCAACGAGGAGCTGACCGCAGACGAGCAGGAATCCGTGCGCCGGGAAGACAGACGGCGGCTGGAAAGCATGATTGGCTACTGCACCACAACAGGATGCCTGCGGCAATACATTCTGCGCTACTTCGGCGAAAAGGCAGAAGGATTGTGCGGCCACTGCAGCAACTGCCTTGGGGTGGAAAACACAGCGGCTGAAAGCGCCCCCAAACCGGCACGGAAAAAGCACACGGAAAACAGACCCATGCCGCCCCGGCAAATGGTGGAAACACCGGAGGAAGCAGAGAATCCAGACGACCTGCTGTCGCTGCTCAAGGCTTGCCGGATGAAGCTGGCCAAGCAGGTGCGCGTGCCGCCCTACATCATCTGCACAGACAAAACGCTGGAGAGCATGGTTGCGCGGCAGCCGCAAACCCTGGATGAAATGCTGGATGTGCACGGCATGGGAACAGCGAAGGTCGGCAAATACGGCGCAGCTTTCCTGCTGGTTGTGCGAAGATATGCCGCCGCGCATCCGCGCACAAGGGGCAGGGGTTGAAATATCAGCCCAAATTTGTTAAAATGGACTGGTTCATAGGGTATGATTCATGATCCCTACGCGAAGGAGAAACGGGCATGCGGATTTTTCTTGATGCAATGGGCGGCGACAATGCGCCTAAGGCAACGGTGGAAGGCGCTGTGGAAGCACTGCGCCGTTTTCCCGATTTGACGATTTCCCTGGCGGGCGACCTGGCACAGGTAAAGCCCCTTTTGCAGGATTGCGATGATGTGATGCCGCGCATCACGCTGGTGGACGCGCCGGAGTTCATTACCAACGACGAGAGCCCGGTGATGGGCGTGCGGACAAAGAAAAATTCCGCAACGGTGATTGGCATGCTTCAGCTGCGCGACGGTGAGGTGGACGGATTTGTATCCGCGGGTTCCACGGGCGCGGTGCTGGCCGGCGGCATGTTCCGCCTGGGGCGCATTCCCGGCATTGAGCGGCCCGCACTGGCTCCGCTGCTGCCCAACGGCAAGGGACATTTTCTGCTGATTGACTGCGGCGCGAACGTGGACTGCCAGAGCGACTATCTGGTGCAGTTCGGCATCATGGGCGATGCATACATGCGCGGCGTGATGGGGCTGGAAAAGCCTCGTGTCGGGCTGATAAACATCGGCGCAGAAAGCGAAAAGGGCAACAAGCTGGTGAAGGAAACCTATCCCAAGATGGAAAAGGCGCCCTACTATTTTGTCGGCAATGTGGAAGCACGGGACATCACCGGCAATGTGGCCGACGTGCTGGTATGCGACGGCTTCTCCGGCAACCTGGTGTTGAAATTCATGGAAGGCGTATCCGGCACGCTGCTGAGCATCATCAAAAAGGAGCTGATGGCCGACACGCGCGGCAAAATCGGCGCGCTGATTGCCAAGCCCGCCTTCCGCCGGGTGAAAAAGGTCATGGACTACACGGAAGTTGGCGGCGCACCGCTGCTGGGCGTAAACGGAGCGGTGACCAAGGCGCATGGTTCCTCCAACGCCCACGCCATTGCCTGCGCCATTGCCCAATGCATGAAAATGGTGGATGGACACGTGGTGGACGCCATCCGTGCAGGGGTGGAAAAGACGCAGAACGCTTAAAGCTTCCCTGCACCCAGGAACGGGCAGGAAGAAAACAGGCATTCCTCCCCCTTTCGGGGATTGATGCATACAGCCGAAACAGAAAGGAGAACATAGCATGATTTTTGATACCGTGAAAAAAATGATCGCCGCCCAGTTGAAGGTGGACGAAAACAGTATCACCCGTGATTCCCGCCTGGTGGAGGATCTGAAGGCCGATTCCGCCAATGTGATGGTGATGATCATGGACCTGGAAGACAAGTTCGGCATCATGGTGGAAGACGACCAGATCATGAAGCTCAAGACCGTGGGCGACGTGGTGGACTACATCGAAAAGCACCAGTGATGAAAGCACGGACGGGCTGCACGCCGCAAGGCACAGCCCGTCCGCATTTTTGCAAACAAGATGGGTACATTGCCCCGAGAACGCTGCGAAAACGGGTTTTCCGGGCAATGCGTCCTCCCCCATAAAAAAGGAGCGATGCAGAGCATGGAACAGTTGATGAAGAATTTAGGGTACACCTTCCACAACCCCGAGCTGCTTCGGCACGCGCTGACGCACCCTTCCATGGGTGCAGAAGACAACCAGCGGCTGGAATTTCTGGGCGACGCGGTGCTGCAATTTGTGATGAGCGACATGCTCTATCTGAGCCACCCCAAAGACCAGGAAGGATCGCTGACGCATCAGCGGGCGCTGCTTGTGTGTGAAGCAGCCCTGAGCCAGGTAGCGCGTGGGCTCGGCATTGGCCAGGCGCTGCTGATGGACAAAGGCGAAGAGCTCACCGGCGGACGGGAAAAGCCCAGCGTGCTGTGCGACGCCATGGAAGCCGTGCTGGCAGCCGTGTATCTGGATGGCGGACTGGAGCCTGTGCGGGAAATGATCCGCCGTTTTTGGCCAAAGCCTGAGGATGTGCACCGCCCCATGCAGGACAGCAAGGGAGCGTTGCAGGAATTTTTGCAAAAGGACGGCCTCGAAGCGCCTGCCTATGCGCTTGTGAGCCAATCCGGCCCGCCCCATGACCGGGTATTCACCGCCAGCGTATCACGCTTTGGCAGGGAACTGGCGCAGGGCACAGGACGGAGCAAGAAACAGGCTGAGCAGGCCGCAGCGCTTGAAGCGCTGAAAAAGCTAAGCGGAAAAGCCTGACCGCAGGCACAGGGGGGAGAACAGCCTTGAGTAAGGCTGTTCTCCCCCACGTTTTTTTCACCCTGTTCGCCTTATTTTTTTGTGCGCTGCTTCGCATCCTCCCAGGCGGCACGGATGGCGGACAGGATATCTCCATGGGCATCGCGCAGGGAAATGGTGGCAGAAGCGGTCACATCAGCCAGCATGGCCTTATCGGCCTCGGACAACGCGTCATACTTGCTCTGATCCTCCTCTGATGTACTAATGGAAGTCAAAGGGCGACCCGTTGTATCCGAACAATAGGTCTGGAACCATTCCTCCACCTCCTGCACCGTTTTGCCGCGGAAAAAGCGCTGATAGGCATCCATTTCCTCACGCCATGTTCCGCTGGTCAGCTTATAGCCGCTGCCCTGTGCGCCTTTGCTCTTCCAGGCAGACACCTGCGCAAGGAAAGCTTCTTCCGTGTCCTCTGTTGTGCCGGCCACTTTTCCCTGTTTGTCATCCCATTGGGCGAAGCCACCCTGACCCGGAAAACCGCCAAAGACGGCGACTGCCCCCTTGACATTGGGCGTGACCACCTCCAGCTGATCCACCTGCAGCTGCTCTATGCGGCCATCCTCCGCAAAAAGCCCGGCGGCAAACACAACATTGAAAGAGTAGACCTGCGCACCCGTATCATCCGTACCTGGGCCAATACGGCCGAGCGAACGCATGCCCACACCAGGAAGCAGCCCCGCTAGTGGATCCGGCGCAGGAGAAGGATCGGATGCAGGCGCCGAAACGCCCATGGCATCCCGCACGGCAGCCAGCAATGCCTGGCTGGTCAACGTTGCACCGGCAACACCGTCCACCTCCGGAGAACCGGCGGCAACCATGGCCTTGGGCAGCGCGTCGATAGCGCGGGTACCCACGCCCTCCGTTTCATGGTGCTCAATCACCTCCACACGGGTCAGGCGATCGCCCTCCAGGGCAATGCGCACCCGCAAAACGCCGCCATATCCCTCCGCCTGTCCGGTGCGCTCATCTGCAGTGGCAGTGCAGCCGGTCAACAGGCAAAGGGCAGCCAACAGCCCCAACAGCCTTCTCATGGTTTCATTTCATCCTTTCCTAATGGATTTTGTGAATAATGTGGACGAAACACAAAAGATTCATGCACGCGCGAACCGCCAAAAGAAGGAACTTGCCTGCATTGCGGCGAATAAGGCAAGGTGAATACGGTTTTTTTCGTCCATTTTCATCCCTTGGCAAGAAAATGGCAGGCTGCTCCGTTTTCCTTGTAGAAAGAAGAACTACCCTCGCGAAAAGGCAGGTGCATTTTTCCGATGCGGAACAACAAACGCGATCCCATGAAAATTATGCTGCGTGTGACGGTTAGCCTGGTAGTGCTGGCTGTGGCAGCATCCCTCCTTTCCGGCGCAATCGGCAGCTATCGCCAGCAGAAGCTTGTCGCCCGGCAGAAAGAGGTTCAGCAAATCAACGAGCAGCGCGACCAGGAATACGCCGTGGCGCTGGCTGAGTTTGAACGGGCTTCCGCCAGCGGAGCCAACCTGGCCTGGCCCATGCAAAAAAGCGAAGGCTGGGATGTGGTTGATTTAACCAACTATCCGCTGGAAAACCCCGGCAGCATCACCCTCACGCGTCAGGATCTGATGTACGGCGGCATGCTGCTGGTAAACCAGTGGCACTCCCGCCCGGATGATTTTGATGACGCGGGCGTGGTGAGCGTTGGCAGCTACACCGGCGGCAAAATCGGTGTGGCGGACTACAATGTGAAGCTGTTCCCGGTGGCCATTGCCGCCCTGCAGGACGCCATTGCCGGGGCAAAGGACGCCGGATACGAGCACTACATGGTGTCCGAAGGCTACCGCAGCTGGGATGACCAGAACGCCCTGTTCCAGAAAGCCATGGATCGGCTGAAGAGCAAGTACAGCGGCGACGCGTTGGTGGAGCAGGCCAAGAAAAGCGTGAACTATCCCGGAACAAGCGAATTCAACAGCGGCTTGTCCTTCACGCTGCGCCTCTACAGCCGCACAGATGCATCCATTGGCAAGCCCGCCTATTCCACCACGGCGGCTGGTCAGTGGATGAGCGAAAACTGCTGGAAATACGGCTTTGTGTTCCGCTTCCCGCTGGCGGATTTCCCCCTCCAGGGTACGGCGGACAAGAGCTATAAGACCGGCATCAGCGCCGAGCTGAACCTGTATCGCTACGTTGGCAAGGGCAATGCAGCGGTGATGCACATCAAGGACTTCTGCATGGAAGAATATGTGGACTATTTACAGGAGCATCCGCACATCGCCGTGTTTGAGGATGGCGTGCTGAAATATGAAATTTATCGACAGTACGTGGGCGATGAGACGAACGAAATTTCCCTGAACCTGACAGGACGCGCCAGCCAGTACACGGCCTCGTTGGACAACATGGGCGGCGTCATTACCGTGTTTGAATACTAAGGCAATACCGCACAAATGAGTTGGTGCGGAGGCGAATGAATTTTTCGTCAGATGCAATGGCAGATTTTGAAGGTTTACTGGAGGTAAATCGAAAAATCTGCAAGCAGCAGATGGCGGAAAAGGCATCGCCTACGCTGCCAACGAATTGTGCGGTATTGCCTTAAGTTTCTTTCCCCCGCAGGCGTTGGCTGAAGCGCTTGCGGGGGCTTCTTTTCATTTCCTTTCGCCTTCCCGAAGCATGAGAAAGCGTCCGCACCAAAGGCAACAAATTGTTCATAAAAAAATTTCTCATTTCCTATTGACAAAAAAACAGATTGGTGTAAAATAAGCATCGAAAGGTCAAAGAAAGTCAGGAATGACAAAGAGACCTTGAAGCCATTGCCAAAGGAGGCATGACCTATGGACATGAATCAATTCACCCAAAAGACTCGGGAAGCCATCCAACGCGCCCAAGCCATCGCGGTAGAATATCAACATATGCAGGTTGACCAGGAGCACCTCGCAAGCGCTCTTGTAGAAGACGACAACGGCCTTATTCCCCAGCTGTTGAATCAAAGCGGCGTGGATGTAACCGTGCTGCGTCAGGCGCTGACGGAAGCCCTGGGACGCATCCCGCGGGTGAGCGGTCCCGGCCGCGAAGCCGACAAGGTCTACATCTCTTCCGAGCTGGAAAAGGCGCTGCTTGCCGCACAGGAACGCGCCAAGCAGATGAAGGATGAATATCTGTCGGTGGAGCATGTGTGGCTGGGCATCACCAGCAAGCCCAACAGTCGCATGAAGGAAATTCTTCAGCGGGTGGGCTGGAAGGAAGACGTGTTCCTCAAGGCATTGTCCAGCGTGCGCGGTGCAACCCGTGTGACCACGGACAGCCCGGAGGACACCTATGACGCGCTGAAGAAGTATGGCTCCGACCTGGTGGCCATGGCGCGCGCACAGAAGCTTGACCCTGTGATTGGCCGCGACAGCGAGATCCGCAACGTGATCCGCATCCTGAGCCGAAAGACAAAGAACAACCCTGTGCTGATCGGCGAGCCTGGCGTTGGTAAAACCGCCGTGGTTGAAGGGCTGGCACAGCGTATTGTACGCGGTGATGTGCCTGACAGCCTGAAGAACCGCACCATTTTCTCCCTGGACATGGGCAGCCTGATTGCAGGCGCCAAGTTCCGCGGCGAATTTGAGGAACGCCTGAAGGCTGTGCTGGCAGAAGTCAAAAAGAGCGAAGGCAAAATTATCCTCTTCATTGATGAGCTGCACACCATTGTGGGTGCGGGCAAGGCTGATGGCGCCATGGATGCGGGTAACCTGCTCAAGCCTATGCTGGCCCGCGGTGAGTTGCACTGCATTGGTGCAACAACACTGAACGAATACCGGCAGTACATTGAGAAGGACGCTGCGTTGGAGCGCCGTTTCCAGCCGGTGATGGTGGGTGAGCCTTCGGTGGAAGACACCATCGCCATCCTGCGCGGCCTGAAGGAGCGCTACGAGGTATTCCACGGCGTGAAAATTCAGGACAATGCCTTGATTGCCGCCGCGACGCTGTCCAACCGTTACATCACTGACCGCTTCCTGCCCGACAAGGCCATTGACCTGGTGGATGAAGCCTGCGCCATGATCCGCACGGAAATTGACTCCCTGCCCCAGGAGCTGGACGATATTCGCCGCCGCATTATGCAGCTGGAAATTGAGGAAGCAGCCCTGAAGAAGGATGATGACGAAATCACCAAGGCACATTTGGCCGAGGTGCAAAAAGAGTTGGCGGAGAAGCGCGAAACCTTCAACGCCATGAAGGCAAAATGGGAAAGCGAGAAGAATGCCATCGGCAAGGTGACAAAGCTGCGTGAAGACATCGAGCGCACCAATGCCGCCATTGAAAAGGCCGAGCGTGACTACGACCTGAACCGTGCCGCCGAGTTGAAATACGGCGAGCTGCCCAAGCTGAAGAAGGAATTGGCCGAAGAAGAGGCCATTGCCGAGAAGAGCAAGGGTGAGGACAGCCTGCTGCGCAATAAGGTGACAGAAGAGGAAATTGCCCGCATTGTAGCACGGTGGACAGGCATCCCGGTTGCCAAGTTGATGGAAGGCGAGCGCGAGAAGCTCCTTCACCTGGAGGATGTACTGCATGAACGCGTCATCGGCCAGGATGAAGCGGTGCGCAAGGTAAGCGAAGCCATCCTGCGCAGCCGTGCAGGCATTCAGGATCCGAACCGGCCGCTGGGCAGCTTCCTGTTCCTCGGCCCCACGGGCGTTGGTAAAACAGAGCTTGCCAAGGCTTTGGCACAGGCGCTGTTTGACGATGAAAAGAACATGGTGCGTATCGACATGTCCGAGTACATGGAGAAATTCAGCGTATCTCGTCTGATCGGCGCACCTCCCGGATATGTGGGCTATGACGAAGGCGGCCAGCTGACGGAAGCGGTTCGCCGGCATCCATACTGCGTGGTGCTGTTTGACGAAGTGGAAAAAGCGCACCCGGATGTGTTCAATGTACTGCTGCAGGTGCTGGACGACGGCCGCATCACAGACAGCCAGGGACGGACGGTGGACTTCAAGAACACCATCCTCATCATGACAAGCAACCTTGGCAGCGAGTATATCCTGGACGGTATCAAGGATGGGGAAATCACGCCTGAAGCGCGTGCACAGGTGGATCGCCTGCTGAAGACGCACTTCCGCCCGGAATTCCTGAACCGGATTGACGAGATTGTGTACTACAAGCCGCTGACCCGTGAGCAGATCGGCAGCATTGTGCAGCTGATGCTCAAGAGCCTGAACCAGCGCCTGAGCGACCGTCAGCTTTCTGTGAAACTGACGCCCGCGGCACTGGAAGCGGTGATTGACCAGGGCTTTGATCCTGTGTATGGTGCACGTCCGCTCAAGCGGTTCCTGCAAAGCCACGTGGAAACCCTCGTTGCGCGCCGCATCATCGCTGCCGATGTGAAACCCGGCGAAGTGATGACCGTGGACGTGGACGGCAACGGAGCGTTGTATATCCGATAAGCACCGAAACCACCGGCTAAAAGAGAAGGCGCAGCGCCTTGCTCGAAAAACAGCCATAGCATGAAGGGAAAACCTTCACGCTGTGGCTGTTTTTTTATCAACAAGTTTTCCCTGAAGCCTTCTCACTGCCTGCGATTGCAAAAAAGAAAGTCCCCCTGGTGGGATTTCCGGTATCAGATACGATCCGCTTGCAAACAGGCTTCTTCCAGTGCCTTGTTTCACAGCAGCGTTCCACATCCCGCAACAGAAGACTATAAACAGAAAAACACCGCCCAACAAAAAGCGGACAGGCAATGCCAACGCCCTGAAAGGCCTGGTGAATTGCTTGTCCGCTTTTAGCAGCAACCGTTACAGCTCACACAAAGCTATGCCTGCCGCAGATTGATTATCCTTCGTATCCATTGGGATTCATGGTCTGATAACGCCAGGAATCACGGCACATATCATCAAGATTCTTTTCCGCCTTCCAGCCAAGCAGCGTTTCCGCCTTGGTCGGATCAGCATAGCAGGCGTCCACATCCCCGGGGCGGCGAGGCGCAATGACGTAAGGCACATCCACCTTATTCACGCGGCTGAAGGCATGCACAATATCCAGCACGCTGTAACCCACGCCCGTGCCCAGGTTGATGATCTCGCATCCGGTGTGTGCCGCGGCATAGTTGCAGGCCTTCACATGTCCCTTCGCCAGATCCACCACATGAATATAGTCGCGCACGCCGGTTCCGTCAGGCGTAGCATAATCGTTGCCATACACGGACAACTGCTTGAGCTGACCTGCGGCTACCTTGGCAATATAGGGCATGAGGTTATTGGGGATCCCGTTGGGATTTTCTCCAATCAAGCCGCTTTCATGCGCGCCGATCGGGTTGAAGTAGCGCAGCAGCACAACGCTCCACTGCGGATCCGCCGTCACAACACCCTGAAGGATTTTCTCGATCATGTATTTTGTCCAGCCATAAGGGTTGGTGCAGCCTTTGCAGAACATGTCCTCCCGCAGGGGCACCTCATCCGGCACGCCATACACCGTGGCGGAGGAGGAAAACACCAGCCGCTTGCAGCCATGAGCCTGCATAACCTCGCACAGGGTGAGGGTAGAATCAAGATTGTTGCGATAATATTCCAGCGGCTTATGAACGCTCTCACCCACCGCCTTCAAGCCTGCAAAATGGATGACCGCATCAATGGCGTTTTCATCAAAAATACGGGTCATGGCCGCCTTGTCGCAGCAGTCCGCTTGATAAGCCTTCACCGCCTTGCCGGTGATTTTCTCCACCCGCCGCAGCGCCTCAGGCTGGCTGTTCACATAATTGTCCACCACAACAATATCATTGCCGACATTGAGCAGCTCCACTGCCGTGTGGGAGCCAATAAATCCCGCACCACCCGTGAGCAGGATAGTCATCAGGCAACCTTCCCTTCTTGTTTCAAATGCAGTTCTTTCTTCCCTGTTATTGTAAGTCAAATTGTTTCCTTTGGCAAGGGTCGTAAACAAGTTTTTCCGGAACATATCTTGCGCTTTACTTTTTTTCTCTTTCAAGCTGCTCCACAATGGCCGGAATTTTTGCTGCCTCAGCACTGTCCAGCGGCGGGAATTCCGGCGCCATTTCCTGCAGCGTATGCAAAAGCACCTCGCTTGTCAAATAACGGGTAAACCACTTTTGATCCGCAGGCAGCACATACCACGGCGCTTCCTCCGTGGCAGTAGCGTTGATGCAATCTTCAAACGCCGCGTCGTATTCTTCCCATAGGGCGCGCTCCTTCATGTCGGCAGTGGACAACTTCCAATGCTTATCCTCCCGCTCCATGCGATCAAGGAAGCGATCGCGCTGCTTTTCCTTGCTCACATGCAGGAAAAGCTTCACCATGCGGTAGCCGTTTTCGTAGAGATACTGTTCCCAATCCCGCAGCTGACGATAGCGGCGGGGGAAAAAGTCCTGTGTAAGGCAACGCGAAGCGAGGGTATAGCCCTGCTCCAGATGATGCACACGCACCACCAGCACATCCTCATATTGTGAGCGATTGAATACGCCGATGGTGCCGCGGGGCGGCAGCGCCTGATTGATACGCCAGAGATAGTCGTGCGCCAGCTCAGTTTTATTGGGTGCCTTGAAGGCGTTCACCTGCAAGGCCGCCGGGTTGAGCCCTGAGAACACATGCTTGATGAGGCTGTCCTTCCCTGCTGCGTCCCGCGCCTGTATGGCTATGACAAGCCCCTCCTGCCCTGCCGCATACAGCTTTTCCTGAAGCACCGCCGCCTGCCGGATATTTTCCGTTGTACGGGCGATCAGTTCCGCCTTGTTCGCCTTATTTTCACCTGCCCCGGTGGGCATCTCCTTCAGCTCCAGTTTTCTGCTTCCGTCAAACCGGTAGGGTTTCAGCGACATGGATACGTCCTCCTATGCATTCAACACTTTGATGAACCTTTTCAAAGCGTGTTTCTCTCGTGCTGCTGTTTTCCAGAATTTGTGTTTTATCAAATGACCCTACGCTATATTCGCGGCCGCATGGAAAAATCCTGCACAGAAGCAACATCCAAGCCCTTCGGCACAGGTTCTGTGGCCGTTTGCATAATGAAAAGCATGCAAGAAGGGAGGCAATCGCCCCCTTGCAAAGCGATTCCTCCCTTTGTGCAGCGCTTGATTCTTTTCAGCTTCCCAGATAGGCCTTGCGCACGGCATCGTTATGGAGCAGTTCATCCGCAGACCCTGTCATGCTGATGGTGCCGGTTTCCAGCACGTAGGCACGGTCTGCAATGGACAGTGCCATCTGCGCATTCTGTTCCACCAGCAGAATGGTCACGCCAGCCTCATGCAGTTCCTTAACAATATCGAAAATCTGCTCCACCAAAATGGGGGCAAGACCCATGGACGGCTCGTCCAGCATCAGCAGCTTAGGCTTGCTCATCAAGGCGCGTGCCATGGCCAGCATCTGCTGCTCGCCGCCGGAGAGCGTACCGGCGATCTGCTTCTCGCGCTCTTTCAGGCGGGGGAAACGCTTAAACATTTCCTGCATGGAAGCGTCAATTTCAACCGCCGGGCGGGTATAGCCGCCCATCTCCAGGTTTTCGCGAACAGTCATCTGCTGGAAGATGCGCCGCCCCTCCGGGCAAAGCGCAACGCCCTGGGAAACAATTTTGCTGGCATGGGTTGTCAGCAGGTTTTTTTCATCAAAGATGATGGCGCCGCTGCGCGGCCGCAGAAGCCCTGCCACCGTGTTCAGCGTGGTGGATTTGCCCGCGCCGTTGGCGCCAATCAGCGTCACCACCTCATCGTCATACACCTCAAAGCTGATGCCTTTGATCGCGTGGATTGCACCATAGTACACATGCAGGTCATCCACCTTCAACAGCGGCTTGCGTTCCTCGCTCATCAAGCATCCTCCTTCCGCTTGCCCAGATAGGCCTCAATCACCACAGGATTGCGCTGAATTTCTTCCGCCGTACCCTTGGCAATCACACGGCCGTAATTCAACACGCAGATGCCCTCGCAAATGCCCATCACCAGGTTCATATCATGCTCGATGAGCATCACCGCAATCTGGAACTGGTCGCGGATCTTGATGATGTTGTCCATCAGTTCTTCCGTTTCATGGGGATTCATGCCCGCAGCCGGTTCATCCAGCAGTAAGAGGGAAGGGTTGGTCGCCAGGGCACGAACAATTTCCAGCCGCCGCTGTGCGCCATAAGGCAGGGAGCCTGCCTTCACATCCGCCATGTTCTGCATGTCGAAAATACTAAGCAGCTCCAGCGCTTTTTCATGCTGCACCCGCTCCTGCTTCCAGTAAGTCGGCAAGCGGAAAATGCCCGTGAACATGCCGTACTTCACCTGGTTGTGAAGCCCGATGCGAACGTTGTCCTCCACAGACATGTTGCCGAACAAGCGGATATTCTGGAAGGTGCGGGCAATGCCCAGCTTGTTGGCCTGCACGGTGTTCATGCCCGCAGTGTCGCGGCCATTGACAAGCACGGTGCCGGTCGTGGGTTGATACACCTTGGTCAGCAGATTGAAAACCGTGGTTTTGCCTGCGCCATTGGGGCCGATCAGGCCGGCGATCTCCGTTTTGCCAATGGTCAGGTTAAAGTCCTCCACAGCCTTCAGGCCGCCGAACTCAATGCCCAAATGCCGCGCTTCCAGCACGGGGGTTTTGTTCACATCCCGCTCAGGCACAATGGCCTCGCTGGGCACAGGCACCATTTGGGTGGTGGATTTCCGCTTAATGTTGCTCATGCGGCCTGCCCCTCCTTTTCGTTCTTCTTCTCCTTGTGGAAGACGCTGCGGAACATATTTTTCAGGAAAGGATCATTGGTAGCCAGCATCACCAGGATCAGCACCACTGCATACACCAGCATGCGATAATCCGAGAAGGCGCGCAGCATCTCCGGCAAAACGGTGAGCACCGTTGCGGCAATCACCGAGCCGCGGATGTTGCCGATGCCGCCCAGCACCACAAACACAAGCACCAGGATGGAGGTATCAAAGCGGAACTTGCTGGCCGTCACCGTAGAGAAATTCAGCCCGAACAGCGCACCGGCCATGCCTGCCAACACGGCGGACACAACAAAGGCAATCATCTTGTACTTGGTCACCTGGATGCCGACAGATTCCGCAGCAATGCGGTTGTCGCGGCAAGCCATGATGGCGCGGCCCGTGCGGCTGTTAATCAGGTTGAGCACCACAAAGAGCGTGAACAGGATCAATGCAAAACCCATGGTGAAGGTAGAAATCTTTGCAATGCCCGTAACGCCGATGGGACCGTTGACAATCAGCTTGCCCGGAAGATTCGGGTTAAGAAAGCTCACACTCAGCGTGCCGCCATCCAAAGACACATACAGGCAGTTGAGCACGTTGCGGATAATTTCGCCAAAGGCCAGCGTCACAATCGCCAGATAGTCGCCGCGGAGCCGGAGCACGGGAATGCCGATCAGCACGCCCGCAATGCCCGCAAACGCACCGCCTACAAGAAGCGCAGCCAACAGCCGCACCACTTCGTTTTCCATCTGGAACGCCGCCAGCAGCCACGCGGACACGATGGTGCCCGTGAAAGCGCCGATGCTCATGAAGCCCGCATGACCCAGGCTCAGTTCCCCGGAGATGCCCACCGTCAGGTTCAGGGAAACCGCCATCACCACGTACACGCAAATCGGCACCAGCTGTCCCTTGAAAGAGCGGGACATCATTTTGTTGCCAATCAGAATTTGGCAAACCACAAAGGCCGCAATCACCAGGCCATAGGTGATGAGATTGCTCACCAGGATTTTCTTTGTTCTTTTCATGTGCGCCACCTCACACTTTCTCACGCACGGGCTTGCCCAGCAACCCCTGCGGCTTCACCAGCAGCACCACAATCAGCACCGCGAACACAATGGCGTCGCCCAGTTCCGTGGAAATATAGGCTTTGCCCAGAATTTCGATGATGCCCAGCAGAATGCCGCCGATCATAGCGCCGGGAATGGAACCGATGCCGCCGAAAACGGCCGCTGTGAACGCCTTGATGCCCGGCATGGAACCAGTGGTAGGCGTGAGGGTAGGATAAGCCGTGCAAAGCAGCACGCCTGCAATGGCTGCAAGCGCCGAACCAATGGCAAAGGTGATGGAGATCGTGACATTCACATTGATGCCCATCAATTCTGCCGCACCCTTATCCTCGGCAACGCCGCGCATGGCCTTGCCCATCTTGGTTTTGTCGGTAAAGAGTGTCAGCGCCACCATGATTACAACGCTCACTGCCACAGTCAGCACGGTATTGCCGCTGATTTGCAGCTGGCCGCCAAAGAGCGACACCATGCCCAAATTCACCACTGCGGGGAAAATTTTGGGGTTGGAACCCCACAGAAGCAGCGCCGAGTTCTGCAGCAGATAGCTCATGCCGATGGCGGTAATCAGCACTGCCAGCGAGGACGCCTGGCGCAGGGGTTTATACGCAAGCCGCTCAATCACAACGCCCAGCAGCGCGCATACAACGACGGCAGCCAGAATGGCTACATAGGGAGGCAACCCCAAATAATTCATGCAGCAGAAGGTAACGTAAGCGCCAATCATGATGACGTCACCATGGGCAAAATTCAGCATCTTCGCAATGCCGTACACCATGGTGTACCCCAGTGCAATGATGGCGTAGACGCTGCCCAGACTGATACCGTTGCATAGATACGAAAGCAGCGAAATCATACTCCACAACCTCTCCCTCGTCGTTTTCTTGCGTTTTTCTTTCCGCGCCATTGCTTGAAAATATGCACAGAAGGTAACCAGCATCAGTCACCCGCAGTTCTTGGGCTGATTGATGCTGATTACCTTTCGCTGCGCTTATCTTCCTGCGGTAATGACGACGAAAGCCGCCCGATCTCCGCCAAAGCAGAAGTCGGGCGGCTTTCATCATTCAAATTAGTCCATCAGCTCGTAAGCGCCGCTCTTGATAACGTATACCTTCGGCGCCTTGTTGACCTCGCCGTTGGAAGACCAGGTGGAAACACCGGTCAGGCCGTCCACCGTCAGAGTCTGGAACTGCTCGATCATCACATCGCAGGCATCTTCCGCCTTGGTTTCACCGGTCAGGCCAGCCTTCTGCGCAGCGTCATACAGGGCATAGATGCCGTCATAAGCATCCGCAGCAAACTGGTTGGGGGTGTCGCCATACAGGCTCTTAAACTTGGAAACGAAGTTCACGGTCTTCTCGTCAGCGCCGAAGGCAGAGAAGGGCGCCAGCAGCATCAGGTTTTCAGCCAGAGAAACGTCGAAACCTTCCATGGCCAGGATACCATCCATGCCGTCATCGCCGAAGAAGGTAGGCGCATAGCCCATGTCCTTGGCCTGCTTGAGGATCAAGGAAGCGGGGGTATAATAAATGGGAAGGAACACCAGGTCAGCACCGGCGTCCTTGCAGGCGCTCAGCTGCACGGAGAAGTCAGCATTGTCATCCGACGCGAAAGCCTGGGCAGCCACAATCTCCAGGTTCAGCTCGGCAGCTTTCTCCTTGAAAGCATTGAAAATGCCGGTGGAATAAGCGTCGCTGCTATTGTAGATAACGCCGATCTTGGTGCCCAGCTTCTTGTCCACAATAAACTGAGCGGACACAACACCCTGCATGGGGTCGGTGAAACACACCTGATACATGTTGTCCTTATCCGCAGTGACGGACGGAGAAGAAGCGGAAGGCGTCAGCATGAACACACGATCCTCGTATGCCTGGGCAGAAACCGCAATGCAGGGAGCGGTGGTCACCGTGCCCAGGATAAACTGCGCACCTTTATCCAGCACATTGTTGTAGGCGTTAATGCCCTTTTCTGCATCGTGTTCATCATCTTGCGCCATCAGTTCAATCTGCATGCCGCCCTTGGCGTTGATTTCCTCTACAGCAATTTCAGCACCATGCAGCACAGCCTGGCCATAAACGGCGGCAGCACCGGTCAGCGGTCCGATCAGGCCAATCTTATAAGTATCCTCGGCAAAAGCGACAGAGCTCATGCCAAACGCCATACTCATGGCCAAAGCAGCAGAAACCAGTTTGCGGAACTTCATGGTCATTCCTCCTATTAAAAATGGGATGCAAGAATCACTTTTGCGTCCTGCACATCCGTGATTCTTGCGTCCCATCATACCCCCTTAACAAGGCTTCGTCAAGGGTATTCATTGTTTTTTTCATGCACTTTCATTGAAAAACATGCATTTTGTTCCATGCGGACTTTTTTCGACCGAAATGTTCGATCATTCGCATTACAGCATGCAGCACAGGCGAAGCAGCGGCTGAACATCGCCATCAACCCGCACTTTCCCGAACAGAAGCGCGCTCATGGGCGACACATTACCGCGCACAATATCCAGTGCCATTCTCTCGTCTGTATGAATAATGCAGGATGGATAATCATCGCCGCACTCCTTCACGGAAACCACACCGTCTTGCAGGCGAATATCAGAGATATGCGTTCCCCAGTCCAGTCGAATCAGTTTATCCCAATCGCGCAGCTTCGCGCCATAGGGTGCCGCCAGTGCAGGCAGATCATGCAAAAAAGCTTCCACCGTCTGATAGGGCGTCATTGCCAGTTTCCTCCATCGCAGCCGCATTCGTTTACTGTTAATTTACGACAGGTTTTCGGAAAAAGCAATGAGAACAATCTTTCGCATTTTGCTGTCACCCATTTTCAATTTCAATTTAATCTGAAAAATCCATTCATACCTTTTCGTTCCTATGATCCTTCTGCCGCTCCAGAAGCAGACAGGCGCAGTAGCCTTCCTGCGGTTGAAAGCAGTAAATCTCCAGATCTTTGTTTACTTCCGAGCTGTAATCATAGATCGTTCTTTTGCCGCCGTTAAGTGCCACATCGGCATAAGCAACCAGCCACTTTTTGTCCGCATTGGCAAATATGTCGTAGAAGGAATGGTTCAGCATCTGCTCCAGTGTTTTTCCTTCCAGCTGTTCCATGGCGCGGTTGCAATAGCGGAAGATGAAATCAATGCCCTTTCCCTGCTGATCAAAGCGCAATTCAATGATGCAAAATGCGATGGGCATCTCATCTACGATGTGCATTTTGGCAACAAGTCTTTCCTCTTCGTTCCATTTCTCCGGGTAAATGACGGTTTTCAGCCCTTTTTGATTCTGCCTGTGCTGCTCGGCATGGTTTTTGCGGCCATCGAACACCCTGCCATCCCTCATGGTATAACGCGCGCCTGTGATGTCCGCAATTTGCCGCCGTGCCAGCACATACGCGCGATTGACGCTGATGAAATCCTCCTTCGGCAGGGATAAAAGCACCTCTCGCAGTGTAAGGTACGTCATTACTTTTCGCCCATCCATCAGGCAAATGCAGGTTTTGGCTTCTTCGCGAAGGATATACTTAATTTGTAAGGGTTCAATATCGTGCTTGGCGAAGAATTTTTCCATTTTTTCCGTCATTCGGCATACCTTCTTCAAATAAAACTTGATTACATCAAGTTTTATTTTATCAAAAACACGTCTCATATTCAACTTTTTTCAGAAAAAAAGTTTTAATTGATGAATGGAATTGAAATAAAGAATGACCCTCACAGTGTGCGCAAACCGCGCAGTGCCCCGCGCACGGACACCACCAGCGGCAACACCAGCAGCATGCCCAGCGTTCCGGCCACAATACCGCCTGCCGTGATGGCCATAAGCACAGCCAGGGGATGAAGCTTGGTTGCGGATGACAGCAACCTTGGTGAAAGGATGGTCCCCTCCAGCTGCTGCACCAGCACAATGACCCCCAGCGTCCACAGCGCAGCAGCCAATCCGCGTGGCAGCGCCAGCAGAACAGCCGGCGTTCCGGCAAGCAGCGGCCCCAGATAGGGTACCATTTCCAGTGCTCCCATCAATAACCCCATCAGCAGCCATCCGGGATGTCCAACTGCCAACAGCCCTATCGCTGTGGCGAATCCCACTGCGCCGGAAATGAGCATCTGCCCTCGCAAAAAGCCCACCGTTTCCCGGCGCATTTCCCGCGAGGCACGCACCGCACGTCTCCGCCAGCGCACCGGTAAAAGCAGCATCAGCCACTGTGCAATGCGTTTTCTGTCCCGCAAAAGATAAAAGGCAAGCAGCGGTGCAAGAAACAACCGGCTGACGGTATTCACGGTCCGTGCTGCTGCCCCTGCCAAATAGGTCGCCGCCATGCCCGCCCATTTTCCCGCCTGGGTAAAAATTTCATCGCGCACAGGCGTCACATCCACCCCGCGCTCCGTCAGCCATTCCTGCAGCTGCGCCAGCCATGTTTGTCCCGTTGCAATGATGCCCGGCAGCGCATCGCTCATCTGCTTCACCTGCCGTGCCAACGGCGGAATAATCCCCAATGCCAGCAAAAGCATCGCCAGTGTCAGCACTGCAAGCGCCGCAACAGATGCCGGCGTCGGCTTCAGCTTTTTTTCCAGCAGTGTGCAAATCGGCAATGCAAGCGCCATCAACACATAGCCCGCAGCCAGCTGCGCACACAATGTGCGCCACACCGGCCACCACAGCACCACGGCAGCCACGGCACACGCTCCGGCAGCGCCAATCCGCATCCACTGTATCCGGGATAATCGTGTCTCCATGGTTGCCCCCTTACACGGCCTGGGCGGAGGATGCATTCCCCCGCCCCAGCGTCCCTTCACATTTTCATATGCTTTTTCATCTGCTGCATGGTTCGGCGTGCACTCCGCCGCAGCTTCCACGCACCCGGCATCATCATCACACCCGCGCCAAGGGCAAAGCCCATTGCACTTCCCAGGGCAAACTTCATGCTTCTTCACCTCCTCTGCCACGCGGTTTTTCAAGGGAGCAGCCGCACCCAAGCATGACCAGCCCTTCATCTTCCGCTGCAGAAACTGCGAAATCGCAAGCCAGCAGCCGCCCAGTAAGGAGCGATTCCGACGGCCCCAGATCAACCTCCAGCGCAGTCACCTCGCGGCTCGCAGGATGCAGCATCACATCGGTGACATAGCCCAGCAGCATGCCGCCGGTATCCTGCACCATGCCCAAGGCATAGTCCGCATCCTTGGGCAGTTTGCCCGGACTCTTGTCCACAATCACCGATACCTCGCCTAGGATCCGCACATCTTCTGCGCCAATCCAGCGTGCCATACCAAGCCCATGCCGCACCACCAGCCCACGAAGGAACCGTCCGTCCCGCGTCAAAACTGCCCGTTCAACCCGCGCCAGCAGCCGTCCGTTGCGCACCACGGGCAGCCCCAGCATGCTGCTCAGGCGCATCATAGATCATCCGCATCCTGCACGGGTTCATCATCCGGATCCCACGGTATTCCCGTCCATGAGCCCAACACGTCTGTCGGCGTTTTTTCCTGCGCTTGGTGAAGAATCGCCTCCACCATATCCCTGTGTCGTTTTGGCCGCATGTCAGTGCCCCCTTTCAATTCCAGAATGCCCGGGAGGGAGCAATAGCATGAAAGAAAAATATAGCAGCAGAGCGTTTGAGTGGCATCGGAAAAAGCATTTGGTCAAAAAGTCAGTTTTTCGATCAGTGGCAGCACGTTGCATAGCCGTCCCCGGCCGCCGCTGTTTGCTTCAATAAAAAAAGGATGACGCATTTTTCACGCGTCATCCCACTGTGTTTTTCTGAAAATTTTGTCATTCAACAGGCATACCGACCCATCTGTTTGTGCCAGAAGGTCTTTCATTTTACTGTTCCGGTACCACCGTGAAAATGACCAGATCCTCCGCTTCATCATTGAACGTGGCATGGGTATGTCCCTTCGGGCAGTAGTGCGCCTGTCCTGGCAGCACAACTTCCTCCCGGCCATCGCATACCACCCGCGCCTTGCCGCTCACCACCAACAGGATCTCGCTGTTCGTTTCATGGGTGTGCATGCCGATGCTCGCCCCCTGAGGCAGGCGACCCATGGCAATACGATTCAATCCGTCAAAATGCATGCGCATGTAAGCCGTGCCGTCACCATTCTTAAAATGCTCCATGGCCGTTTCCGGCATGTTAGGAAAATCAAGCAGCATTCTTTCTCATCCCCTCAATATTTTCTTTTACTTTTCCACCCAATTCAGCGACCGTTCTACCGCGCGATGCCAACCACGAAGCAGATTGCGCCGTGTGTATTCCTCCATGGCAGGCTCGAAGGTCAAATCACGCTGCCAAACCCTGGCTGTATCTTCCACCCTGTCATATACCCCAACAGCCAGCCCGGCCAGCAGCGCGGCACCCAGCGCTGTGGTTTCCATCACCTGGGGGCGCACCACCGGCACGTTCATAATATCGGACTGGAACTGCATCAAAAACGCGTTGGCGCTTGCTCCGCCATCCACCTGCAAGCGTGTTGGCTTAAACCCGCAATCCTGCTCCATGGCGTTCATCAAATCGGCAGATTGATAAGCAATAGCTTCCAACGCGGCACGGACTACATGGGCACGGCCTGTGCCGCGGGTCATCCCCACCAGCGTTCCGCGGCTGTACATATCCCACCACGGCGCGCCGAGACCGGTAAACGCAGGCACCAAATATACCCCGCCAGTATCCTTCACGGAGGTGGCAACCCCTTCGCTTTCCGCAGCCGTGGCAATCAGGTGCATTTCATCTCGGAGCCACTGAATGGTTGCGCCGCCCATGAACACGCTTCCCTCCAGCGCATAGGTCGGCTTGCCATGAATGCGCCATGCCATGGTGGACAAAAGGCCATGCTCGCTGCGCACCATCTTGTCGCCTACATTCATCAGCATAAAGCAGCCCGTGCCATATGTATTCTTGACCATGCCCTTTTCCAGGCACGCCTGCCCGAACAAGGAAGCATGCTGGTCACCCGCCATGGCCGCAACCGGAATAAGCCGCCCAAGGATAGCCGGATCAAGCATGCCGATCACCTCGCTGGAATCCACCACCCTTGGCAAGCACGCCCGGGGAACATCCAGCATTTTCAGCAGCTCGTCATCCCAGTCCTGGGTTTCCAAATTGAACATCATGGTGCGGCCGGCATTGGTGGCGTCCGTCACATGCGGCCTTCCCGTCACCAAATGCCATGCAAGGAAGCTGTCCACTGTGCCGAAGCACAATTCACCCCGCTCGGCTTTTTCGTGCAAATCCAGGTGATCCAGCAGCCATGCCAGCTTCGTACCGGAAAAATAAGCGTCCGGAATCAGTCCGGTTTTACGGCGAATCATATCGCCATAACCCAACTGAAGCAGCTTCTCCACATTGTGGGCCGTTCGGCGGCACTGCCACACAATGGCGTTGTGCACGCACTTTCCGGTTTCCTTGTCCCACAACAGGGTGGTTTCCCGCTGATTGGTGATGCCGATGGCCGCAATATCCTCCACCTCCACACCGCTCAGCTTCACTGCCTGCTGCAAAGCGGTTATCTGCGTGGTGAGAATATCGTTCGGGTCATGCTCCACCCAGCCAGGCTTGGGATAGTGCTGCGGGAACTCCACGCCATGGGAGGCGAGCATGTGTCCTGCGGTGTCAAACACTACTGCCCGGGAACTGGTCGTGCCCTGATCCAGCGCGATAAGTACCTTCTGTGCCATAAAACAACCTCCTGCTATCCCGGCAAATCTGCCGGTTTTCTTTTGTAAATAGCGCAAGGGCTCAGGGGGAGTGTTCCTCTTCCCCTGAGCCGAAACGGAGGATTCCTTTCCTCCCCTCATGCACTTGTCAATCCAGCGAAATGCCGTAGATATGCGCGGTATCCTTGCCGGTGGTGCCAATCACCAATGTGCTGCCGTACACGGCCGGGCTGCCCTCAATGGTTCCTTCCACCTTCAGGGTGGAAACCACTTCGCCGGTCAGACCCTTGAGCAGATATAGCGTGCCGCTGGCGCTTGCCTGCACAATCCAGCTTTCGCCATCCTTGCTGTACACAGCCACAGGAGAAGAATAGCTGTAGTCGTCCAGCGCACGCGTCCAGGCCACGGAACCGTCCTTCTTGTTCAGGGCAATCACCGCACCGCTCACTGCGCCATCCGCGCCGTTGATGGTCACACCGGGGTCAGTCATCAGGCTGGAGATGGTGTAGATCACCAATCCGTCGATGTCATCCGTGCCGATAACCGCGCTGGCCATCGCACCGGGCACCACCTTGGACTTGTTCTGCTTGCGCACGCCGATTTCCTGCGTCCAATCCAGCGCGCCGGTCATGGCATTGTAACGGCGGATCTGGCAGTTGCCCTTGTTGCGGTTGGTCAGGGTATTGGCCGTGTAGAGCCACAGGGTTCCATTGTCATCAAAGTCCAGCGAGATGGCAGCATTCACCTCATCGCCGGTGGCCACCGCCCACATCGTCTTCATGGTGGTGGTATCCACGCAGCGCAGGATGCCCTTCACATCAGCGTAGAACACGTAGTTCTGATACATGGCCAGGGAGGACTCCACTGCCGTCTCCTTGGCCTTTTCCTTGTTGGCCTTTGCTTTCATCACCACGGAGGTAGGATCCAGCTTGATGGAGCCCACATTGTAATCAAATTCCGTGCCCAGCTTGGTGGTGTAAAGCATACCGTTGGTGCCGATGGCCACCAGCGTGTCGGAAGTAGGATCAATCAGAGCCGTGGTATCAAATGCGCCAACCTCATTGTAGGGGCGCTTCAGCTTGCCGTCCAGGCCGTCAATCATGTAAATCTGTTCCTGATTGAGCAGGTTGTAGAAGCGAAGGCCGATATCGCCGGTGCCGCTCTTCATTTTGCGGGCATACTGGCCAACGGTCATCACCGGATAGCCCAGCGGGTGCAGGCTTACCGAGCCCTTCATGGGATAACCAACCTTCACCACCTCTCGGGTGGGCTGGCCGTCTGCCAGGTCTAGGAAGTAGATGTTGCCATCCATACCGGCAACGATGACTTCCTTCAGTGCGGTGGTGTTGCGCTTTTCTTCCGTGATGTTAGTGAAGGCACGCACCTCACGGCTCCATTTGATGATGGCGGGCTGACCCGTCCAGCCGATGCCATAGTACGTGGCGCTTGCTCCGCGCACGCTGCCTGCGTCCGCCGTCCACTTAAGGCTCATACCGCTCAGGCTTTCCACATTGCCCACCGCCGCATTCTGCCGGAACGCGTCGCCGCGGTAGGTCATCACGCCATAGGGCATGGTGGTATAAGCCCCGGCGGCAGGCATGTTCAGCACATCCTTTTCCGTGCGGCTGTAGTCTCTGAGCTTCTTGGTGTTGGCATAGGCCACTTCCTCCGCAATCAGCTTGGAGGGCACGGCTTCCGCATCAGCTTGTGCGCTCAAGTGGGGCACAGCGGTGGGAACAGGCGTGGGTTCGGGGGTCGGTTCAGGCGTCGCTGTGGGCTCCACAGTCGGCGTTGCAGTGGGTGCAATCGTCGGGGTTGCCGTAGGCTCCAGGGTTGGCGTAGGCGCAACGGTCGGTTCTGCCGTAGGCACTTCGGTGGGCACCGGCGTCGCAGGCGCCTGCGTAGTCACTGCTTCGGTCGCCGTCGCCACAGGCTCAGCTGTTGTCATCGCGGCAGCTTCCACCGTCTGCCGGGCCGCAATGGCCAGGTTCAGGCTCTTCCCTGTTTCCAGCCACGTTTCGCCATCCAGCACCTGGGCGCTCACTGCGCCTTCATAACCATCAGGCACGGAAAGGATCAGCGTCCAGATGCGGATATCCGCATTGTCCGTAGCCACGGAGGTGGTGGTTTCCAGCTCCTGACCATCTTCATCCACCACACGCACGCCGTTCACGTTCTTGGTGGTGGTCATGGAAAACACCACTTGCGCCGGCGCGCTTCCCGTGGTGTTAGCCGCGGAAAAGTCCAGCGCTTCCGCCGGAACCGTTTTTTCGTTGTTCAGCAGCTTTCCCGCATTACCCACCAGCGAGGACACAACGCCTGTCACCGTGGACTTAATCTGTCCCAACGTGCCGGTCGCATCATCGGGGATCAGCATCACGCCCAGCACGGCCAGGGCAATCACCAACACCAGCGCTACCAGCGCAATGAGCCAACCGTGTTTTTTGCGCGGCGGTTCCTCTTCTTCATACCCGGCAGTGGGTACCTCGCGTGCATTGCGCACGGCAGGCTTCAGGCTTTCGCCTTGTTCGCCGCGCACATAGCTGCTGTTTACCGGCGGCCGCTGGCTATAGCCGGGGGCATTCACAGGGCGGCGCGCCATATCCTGCCGGGATTGCGCTGCCGGGCGCGCCTGGGTGGCACGGTTGCGATCCAGACTGGCCGGGCGCGGTACGCCGCGGGGCGGCGCTGGCGTTTCTCCGGTGCTGCCGGGCACAGGGCGTGTTGTCACGCGGGTGCGGGGCGTTGCAGCGCCCTCTTCCTGCTCATCCGCAGGCGCCGGGGCGTTCTTCTTCGTTTCAAGCACAGGCGGCGTCGCCTGCGTATTCTCCATCTGCACATAACGGGATGCGCGGCGGCGATGCAGCTGATTCGGTTGGGTCGTGTCGCTCACCGGGGGCATGACCCTGGTGGGCTGTGCCTCGTCACAGGCAGGGGTAGCGGGGGACTGTTGCGGATTTTTCTGATAATCGCTCAAAGCTCTTTACTCCTTTGCGATGCATTCCGTGTTTCATGGTCCCTCCTATTATACCTTAAACGCGGTGCATGTACAAGCTTTTCTGCAAAATCTGTGCAAATCTCCGGCTTTTTTACGCATGTTACAGCCTTGAAGCTTCTCCTCACGCCTGCCTGTCTGTTTTGCCGGCAGCACTGTGCTGCTCGGCCGAAGCCACCGTCAGCTCATCGATCATTTGGCTTGTGCGCAGCACGGTTTCCGTGTCTCCCGCATCCATCGCATTGGCCAGCATGCTCTGCAAAAACACCATCGGATCCCGCTTCAGCAAATCTTCCATTTCTTCTTTCCCTCCTGTTTTGTGTCCGTTCTTCTATAGATTACCGCGTTTTCTTTTTTCGTCAATCGCGAAGAAGAACTATCTTTGTCGAGGTTTGTCGAACAGAAAATTATTCACATAACCTTAACAATTTTTTCCGCTACGCAGCGTCATTCGACAGAATGCTTGCTTTTCCGCCACGGCCATGTTATGATGAACGCAATTTTTTCCGGGAGGAATCGCGTATGGAACGCTCCGTGGTAGCCCTTGTTCCCCTGGATGGATATGATTGTCAGGCTCTGGTGGACGCAGCGGTGCAGCAGGGTATCGCGCTGCTTGGCGGCATAGATTGCTTTGTTCGCCCTGAAGATCGCATCCTTCTCAAGCCCAACATGCTCTCAGCCGCTCCGCCCTATAAAGCCGTGACAACGCATCCTGCCGTTTTTTCCGCCGTGGCCGGACTGCTGCATCAGTCTGGTTTCACGCACCTGAGCTACGGTGACAGCCCCGGCAATCCCACCGCCACCCCCCGCAAGGTTGCGGACGCAAGCGGCATTGCCCAGGCCGCGCAGGCCTGGAATATCAGCCCTGCCGACTTTGACCACGGCGTAAGCATCGCTTTTCCCCGGGGAGAAGCTGCACACAGCTTTTGCCTGTGCCAGGGCGTTGTGGATGCGGACGCCGTCATCAGCCTGTCTAAAATGAAAACCCACGCTCTGGAGCGCATCACCGGTGCAGTGAAGAATCTCTACGGCTGCATCTACAGTGTGAACAAAGCCGCAGGACATGCGCGCCATCCCTCTTCCGATACTTTTGCGGACATGCTGTGCGATTTGCACCGCCTGGTGAAACCCCGTTTGCACATCATGGATGGCGTGGTAGCCATGGAAGGCAACGGTCCCACCTCAGGCATACCGGTGGAGATGCATGTTCTGCTGTTTTCCGCCGATCCCGTTGCGCTGGACAGCGTGTTCGCTTCGCTGATCAATCTTTCTCCCGCCGCCGTGCCCACCTGTGTAAGCGGTGCGAAGCATCACCTTGGGGTTATGGAGGAAAGTGCTATTGTCGTCCGCACACCAAACGGAGATATGACGCTTTCCCAGGCTGCCGCGCGTTATGGAAAACCGGAGTTTGACGTTTATCGCGGCGTGATGAAAAAACACCTGCTTTCCAAGCTGATGCCGCTCCTGCCCTTTTTGCAGGATCGTCCACAGGTGGACAAGCACAAGTGCATTGCCTGTGGCATTTGTCAGGAGTCCTGCCCTGTTCCCGGGAAAGCCGTGCATTCGGGTCATGGACAAAAAGCGAAATACGATTATCACCATTGCATCCGCTGCTACTGCTGCCAGGAAATGTGCCCCGTGAAGGCAATCTCCGTTCATCACCCGATCAGCCGCAAGTAAGCAGCATTGCGCATGCAGGCGATTCTGAGCAACATAAAGCGGACAGGGCATCCTGTAAGGCCATATGGCCACAGCATGCTTCCTGTCCGCTTTTCATGCCTTGCTTATTCAGCTGATGTTTTCAGGCAAAGCAGAGCGGAGGATCGTTTCTAAGCCGCTGTGCTCTCGCCTCACGCCTTCTTTTTTACCGAATCATGGATTCTTCCCAGCAATCGAAGGGCTTGATTTCCAGCAGGTCAGCAACCGTAGCGGCCACATTGGCCAGCCCGAAGTGACCTTCCGCCTTCAGCTCATGCCGGGCATCCTTGTCGTACACAATGAACGGCACCGGATTCAGGCTATGCGCCGTGCGAACCACCACAGCGCCCTTCTTGTTCTTTTCCAGCATCTGGTCAGCATTGCCGTGGTCGGCCGTCACTACCAGAATCGCGCCATGCTCATCGCAAGCCTTCTTCACGCGGGCAAGGCACAGGTCAACGCTCTCCACCGCGATTTCCGTGGCCAGCAGGTTGCCGGTGTGGCCCACCATATCGCCATTGGGATAGTTGCAGCGGATGAAGCCATACTTGCCGCTCTCAATGGCCGCAATCATCAGATCGGTCACTTCGGTGGCCTTCATCCACGGGCACTCGTCAAAGGAGCGCACGTCGGAGGGAACTTCAGCATAATCCTCCAGCTCCTCGGAGAATTTTTCAGAACGGTTGCCGTTCCAGAAATAGGTCACGTGACCATACTTCTGGGTTTCAGAGCAGGCATATTCCCTGATCCCGTTTTTCACCAGCAGTTCCGTCAGCGTGTTGCGAATCTCCGGCGGATTCACCAGGAACGCCTTGGGGATGCACAGGTCGCCATCATACTGCAGCATGCCGGCATACTTCACCCGCGGCACCACGCCACGGTCGAAATGGTTGAAGGCCGCATCGCCGTCAAAGGCCATGGACAGCTCCAGCGCGCGGTCGCCGCGGAAGTTGAAGAGGATCACGCTATCCCCGTCATGCATCGCGCCCACAGGCTGCCCGTTCTCCGCAATCACAAACGCGGGCAGATCCTGGTCGATCACACCCAGCTCAGCACGGTAGGTTTCCACCGCTTCCTTCGCGCTGGCAAACTGGCGGCCTTCGCCGTGCACATGGGTATCCCAGCCGCGCTTAACCATATCCCAGTTGGCCTGATAGCGGTCCATGGTAATCTGCATGCGGCCGCCGCCGGATGCAATGCGGCCATCGAAGGTCGCGTCATTCAGCTCTGCCAGGGTATCCTCCAGCTGCTGCACATATTCCAGGGCGCTGGTGGCAGGCACATCGCGGCCATCCAGCAGCACATGGCAGCGCACCCGGGCGATGCCTTCCTTCTTAGCTTCCTTCAGCATGGCGAGCAGGTGGCTGATGTTGGAGTGCACGTTGCCGTCGGACAAAAGGCCGATGAAGTGCAGCGTGGAATGATGCTCCTTGCAGTTGCCGATCAGATCCTTCCAAGCCGCAGACTCGTAAATCTTTCCGCTCTCAATGGACTCATTCACCAGTTTTGCACCCTGGGAATAGATCTGGCCGCAGCCCAGTGCGTTGTGGCCAACCTCGCTATTGCCCATGTCATCATCCGAAGGCAGGCCAACCGCCGTGCCATGCGCCTTGATGGTCAGGTGCGGTGCGGTCGCCTTCAGCTCATCCAGCGTCGGGGTCGTTGCTTTAAGAACCATATTGCCAAGGGTTTCCGGCGTTTCGCCCACGCCGTCCATCACAACCAAAACAACGGGCTTTTTCATTATGTAGTTCCTCCTGTCTGTGGGGGCGCGCTTTTTCTGCACCCATGCCATAGAATAGCCCATTCCGGGCTGATTGTCAACTAAAAAGCAGGATCGCCTCAGGGATGTATGCATCCCCCGCCATCCTGCTTTCAGGGTGCCTTTACTTTACCCAGGCCGCAGCGTTTTCACCCGCAATGATGCCGAACACAACGTTCACCGTCAGGGGAGCCTCCCCCATGGTGCCCTCGTCCGCACACTCGCCTGCTGCATACAGTCCGGGAAGCACGTTGCCGTTTTCATCAAGCGCCTCGGTGTCAGCATTCTCGGTAAAGCCGCCGAAGGTTCCCTGCGCAGCGGGCTTGGTCAGCAGCGCGTAGTAAGGCGCGTTGGTCAGGTTAGTGGTGAAGTTCTTCTTGTCAAAATCCAGGTCGCCGCCTTTCTTTGCATAGGTGGTGAAGGTTGCGCAGGTGTTCAGGAACGCATCCTTATCAGCATCGAGCCAGTCGGCCAGCCTTCCAGCGTGTCGGCCTGCACGGTATAACCGGCCTTGATATAGGTCTGTGCCGCCGTCACCTTGTCTACCAGCGTCCGGTCGAAAACCATCATGTAGGTCTCGCCGCCGTTGTTCATGATAGCTTCGGAGTTGGGGGTATATGCGTCCTCCTCGTTCACAATACGCACGCCCGCATGGCTGACCATGATGCAACCGTTCATGCGGAAGTTCGCAGCCGAAATGCAGGATGTATCTGTGATATAGTAAGCCGTGGGATTCACCTTCACACCGCACACCTTGCCCGTTTCGTCCCGCAGGATGGCAGTCGCCTCAGAGCACAGGCGATCGTCCACATTCTTGGCCTTCAGTTCGTTTTCCAGCGCCACACACATGAGATAGCCGGGCGCGCTGCCATCTGCCGGGCCATGGCCAAATGTATTGAGCAGACGGGGCAGATCCATGCCGATGCTGCTCAGCCAATCAGCCGCCTTGCCGCTGTTTTCCGCCAGTTGCCGGATGGCTGCCGGGTCTGCGGAGGCATTGCCTGCCGTCAGCTTTGCGGCGAACGCCAGCGTTACGCCCATGGTCATTCCCATGGCCAGCGCCATAAACAGAGCCGGGAACTTTTTCATAACCGGCTCTCCTTTGTTTTTCAAGCTTGTCAATTTCTTTTATGCTTCTTCCTTGCTCCGGAAATCTCCGCGTAATCTATTGGTAGCAGGCTTTGATTGGATTCTCACAAAAAGAAAAGACGAGGAGCTTTGTTCTGCAAACGCGCATGAAAGCGCCCTCCTTGCTGCTGGCATGAAGCTCTTTCGATAACCATCCTGCGATTGAGTATTCTATTCCTTGTCAATGGCTCCGCCTTATTCGTTTTGAGCGATATATTCTTCTAAGCACCAGTTATGTTCCTGCATTTGTTCGGCATGCGTTTTTCCCACATAACGGATGTGCCACGGCTCTGCCGTGATACCCGTGATGTTCTCTTTTTCCTCGGTATACCGCACAACAAATCCATATTCCCAGCAATGTTCTGCCAGCCATTTAGCCTGCTTTGTTCCCTTGAAAGACTTGCCGGGCACCGTTACATCAAACGCCAGGCCGGTATGGTGCTCGCTTTTCCCAGGCTCCGCCACCGTTTTGAGCGCCGCCGTGCGGGCGCGTGCCGCGCTCATTCCCTGCTTGCGATATTCGTAAATTTTGTTATCCAGCAGCTTCTGCTGATAGCTCACCGAGCGGTAACCTGCGCTGATTTGCCACGGTGACACACCGTCCGCCTTTGCCGCGCGGAGCATTTCCTGCAATGCATCCACTGCAACCCGTTCGCCTTCAATCCCGTTCGCTTTGATTTTCACCACGTTTTTGTCGCAATAATCAGTGAGATTCACAAGCTCCGCCGGTTCGTAATTCTCCGGCAGGGGATGTTCCGCATTCACCAGCAGCGGCATATCTGCCTCCAAAAAAGCAGCAGCCGCCCGGATGGTCGGGGCGGCTGTTGCAGCCTGCACTGTTGGCGCAGGGGTATTGGTTGGCGCAACATAAGGCTTGGCTTCCGTGGAATACAGCACCGCCCGCGTTTCACCGCCGCACAGGCCGTCCGCATCCAGTCCATGCTGGGTTTGGAACAGCCGCACCGCCTCCCGCGTGCCGTTGCCGTATTGGCCGTCCACTTCACCATCATAGTAGCCAAGTGTTTTCAGCCGTGCCTGCATTTCCTTCACCGCATCTCCCGTGGAGCCCACCCGCAGCACCGGCTCAGGTGTTGGCTCATTGGGGTCAATGGTCACCTGCATCACGTTGCCTGCAACAGGTTCCGGCGTTGGCGTTGTCTTTGCCTCCACCGCTGTATCCTTAGCCAGGCGCACCACGTCTATGCCAAGGATCACCGCTGCAACAGCCAGCACCGCCAGCACAATCAAGCCTGCAATCTTCGCTCTGTTGAATCCCTGTTTCATGGTCGTTTCGCTCCCTCGCCCGGCCATGCCGCCGGGATATGGTTTTTCATCCAAAGCGCTTTATCGCTTCAGTCATCTCTCTGCAACGCTTTCCAAGGCCGTCCGGCATGCCCAGCACCGGGGATACTGCACGCGCAATTTTGCCGCTGTGTTTTCTGCGCGTTCATCATCCTCAAACACGCCGAACACTGCCGATCCACTGCCCGTCATCAGCGCTGCCGCTGCGCCCATGCCCTTCAACTGCGCTATTGCCTCGGCTATTTCCGGTCGCATTCTTTCGCTGACGCTTTGTAATGCATTGCCCATGCTTGCAGCCAGCAGCGACAAATTTCCCTCGGACAATGCTTTTGCCGCCGCATCATTGTCAGGGCGCGCCGCCACTTTTTCCATGTGATAGGCCCGAAACACCTCGCCCGTGCTCAGCCCCTCGCAGGGCTGAACAACGCACAACGCCCACGTTTTTTTGCAGTATACAGGCTGCATTTTTTCCCCAATGCCCTGCACGCGCGCAAGACCGCCCCGTAAACAGAAGGGGACGTCCGCCCCCAGCGTCAGCCCCAGCGCTTCCAGCTTTTCCTGCGGCCAGTTCAGCCCCCACAGCCGGTTCAAGCCCAGCAGCACAGCCGCCGCATCCGCGCTGCCGCCGCCCATGCCCGCGCCTACCGGAATATGCTTTTTCACATGGATGGCCGCGCCTGAGGCATATCCGCTAGCTCCCTTCAGCGCCCGTGCCGCCCGCAAAGCCAGATGCCGCTCATCCGGCGGCAAATACGGCGTTCCCCCGCAGGTGAGCGATAACTCCGGCGCTCTTTCCAGCGTCACATCATCGCACAGCGTCACCGGCTGCATCAGCATGTCCATCAGATGATACCCGTTTGCCGTTTCGCCGGTGATATCCAGCGTCCAGTTAATCTTTGCGCGCGCTTCAAGCTGCATGGTTCTTCCCCCTTTGCCTCTCCATGATAACGCGTCCCCGGCAAAAAAGCAACCGTTTGCGCATTGTGCTCACCTGTGTTATACTGATTATCAGTACAAAAGGGAGGACGACCATCCATGCAAACTGCCACCCCTGTGCTGCTCACCCTCTCCGGTCGCTCACAGACCGCCCCAGGCGAGGAAGAGCAGCCCATTCAGCTCATCACCACCGGCCAGCTCACCGTGTCCGGCGGCACCTATACGCTGTGCTATCAGGAATCTCAGCCTGAAGATGAAAACGGCCGCATCAGCACCCAGGATATCACCCTGCAAATGCAGCCCGGTCGCGTTATCATGACCCGCGCCGGTGAGTTCGGCACCTCCATGGTTTTCATTAAGGGGCAGCGCTTTGAAGGCGCGTATCACACGCCCTACGGCGACCTGGACATGGCTGTGTACGCCACCCGCGTGTCCTGTCGCCTCAGCCCTGAAAAAGGCAGCGTCCACCTGCAATATCAGCTGGATATGCAAGGCGCCTTTGCCGCCATGCATGACCTGAAGCTGGACTACGTGGCCGGCGACGGCTCTTCGCCATGCTGACTGCGCTGCGCACACAGCTTGCCGCGCTGCTTGACGCCTGTCAGGTTCGCCGCAAGCCCGCCCTGCGCCGCAGTCTTTCTCCTCACGCGCTGTTTTCCACAGACCTTCCCCTGGCAGCGGAAGAAACTGCTGTGGCCGTTTTCATGCAATCAGCGCAGGCACAGGGCTGGTTTGTCACGCGCGAAGGCGATTGGCTTCAGCTGGATCACCCCCTGCCGCCGCCACCGGTGCTGCCTGTTCCCCCATGCGCGGGCTATGCAGGCTGCGCCTTGTCTCTGCTCATGCGCCATCCCGGCGACGACGCCTGCACGGCGGATGAATTGCGCGCCCTCTGCAAGGCTGCCGAATCCGGCCCTTCGGCGCTGGAAAAGCTCTGCCGGGTTCTCTGCCGGGACTGGGCCGTGCGGCTTCGCCGCCATGAGCCTCTCCCGTCCGGGCTTCTCCCCTACCTTGTGCAGGCCGTTCACACCCTGCGTTTCAGGAGGTCTTTGCCATGATTATCACCTGCATTGGTCATGCTATGTTTCTTTTTGAATTGGATCATGGCATGCGCATTCTCACCGACCCCGTGGATGCTGCCAGCGGCTATCCCGTTTCTCCTGTTCAGGCCGATGCAGTGCTTGTGTCCCATCACCATCACGATCATTGCGCTTTGGAGAACGCCCCTCGCGCAAAGGTGGTGGAAACCGCCGGTATGCATACCCTTGCCCCGGATGTGAAAGTCACCGCTGTCCAAGCCTGGCACGATGATGCCGGCGGCCGTAAGCGTGGGGAAACCCTCCTCTTCCTACTGGAGGCCGAGGGTCTTCGTGTGGCGCATCTTGGCGATCTCGGGCATTTGCCAACCCCTGAGCAGGTTGCGGCCCTTGCCCCGGTGGATGCGCTGCTTGTGCCTGTGGGTGGTTTCTACACCATTGATGCCTTGCAGGCTCGGGAAGTATCCTCGCTTCTTCGTGCCCGGGTTATTCTGCCGATGCACTACCGCACGGACTACACAAAGGATTGGCCGATTGCGCCTGTGCAGGACTTTTTGCAGCTGTTTCCGCAGGGACAGTGTGCGCAGCAGCCGCTGCTTCGCGTAACCAGGGGTGACCTTGTGTGCCAGAAGCATGTGGTTGTGCTCACCCCCCGGTTGAATGGTTAAGCAGCAGGGCGAATCTCACTTCCTCATCTTTCTTGCCCAGCATAAAAGCTACAGGCCGTTTTGCCTGTAGCTTCAGACTGTCGACAAACCTTATGGGGAGGTGTCGGAGGGGCATCATGACCCTCCAACTGGATTCGTATCGACCGGCTATGCCGGTCGTGCGGGTCGGTTTCGCCCAAAGCCGAAACCATTCCTTTCTTTTTTCACGGCCGTCAGCTTTGCTGACAGTGAAAAATGGAAATTCGACAAAGTGGCTTTGCCACTTTGTCGACACGCTGAAGCTACAGGCCGTTTTGCCTGTAGCTTTTTGATGATGTGCTTTTTCAAAACCGCATCCGCATCTGGTGCCACATCACATTTCCATGGGTCGATTTATCTGTCACGCCTTCATCTGTGAAGCCAAAGCCGGCATAATACCCGACAAGCGCATCCTTGCAGGTGAGCACCAGTCCTTTCCTTCCCTGAGCACGCGCGTCCTCAATCGCCCGGCGAATCAGCTGCCCCGCATATCCCTTTCTGCGATATTCCGGCAGCGTATTCACCCCAAAGATCATTTGCCACGCGCCCGTCTCATGGTGCATGGCGGCATTATCGTACATTGCGTCCGTCAGATCGGGTTCGTCCGTCACAAACCCGTCCACAAAGGCAACCAGCTTATTTTCTTCCAGCATCAGCCAAAAATGATTGCCGTAATAACGAATTCGTTCGGCAAACTGCGCCTCTGTGGCTGCTTCCGCCGCAGGAAAACAGGCTGCCTCCACCGCTGCAATGGCCGCAAGGTCACTCATTTTCGCCGTTCGGATGGTCATGCAAATCCCCTCCCAATAAAAAGATTCCCGGGAAAGCAGCTGCTCGCCCGGGGTGTTGCCCTGGTTACACTTCGTCCTTCCCGCTGCGTGCTGCGGCACGCATTGGCTCCGCTTCCGGCAAGTGCACCTTTAGCGGACAATGCCGCACCATGATGATGCCCGCCACTCCGCAGGCCATCAGCCGCACCGGCGGCATGGGATACACCAGCAAGCTGCCGACCATCAGCAGGGAGCTGGTCACCACCATCAGCACCCTGTGGTCGTGGATAAAGGGCAGACATACCAGAATGATTGCCGCCCACAGGGGTGCCAGCCAAATGCCCGGCAAAAGCCCGATAAGCACCCCGAACCCGGTGGCAATGGCCTTGCCGCCCTTGCCGTCAAACAGCACAGGCCATGCATGCCCCGCCACCGGTGCAACCACCACCGGCACCATGTACCACAAGGGTAGTTTCCCCACATGCAATGCAAGTGCCACAGGGATTGTTCCCTTCAAAATATCCAGCAAAGCGCAGGCAACGCCCATCGGCAGTCCACAGGCCAATGTGGCATTGGCCGCGCCGGGATTATGGTCGCTGCCATAGTCCCGCACATCCACGCCGCGCAGCCGTCTTGGCAGCCAATAGGCATACATGATATTCCCGGACAGATAGCCGCCCAATGTGTACACCAGGCATCGCACCATTTCAGGCATCTTTCTCCTCATCCCGCAGTGGGACGCCTCTTTCTTTCGTTCGCTCAATGAGCAGCGCCGCCATTTTGCGGGCACAATCCGGGTCGATTTCTCGCCGCTGAGCCGCCACCATGGCCTCCCGCGCCCCATCATCCGCCAGCAGGGCGCGAACCTTTTCCGTAATTTCATCCATCGTGCGGGCATACGCCGCCATGCCGCGTGCTTCAAAGAACTCCGCATTGGCCGTTTCACAGCCGCGAATGGGATTCACCACCAGCATCGGCACACCGATGGTCATGGTTTCCGTGCTCGTCAGTCCGCCGGATTTTGTTGCCACCAAATCGGCCGCACCCAGCAGCGGATACAGCGGTTTCACCCGTCCAAGCACCCTCACACGGCTATCGTTGCCGCATTTCTCCAAGCACTTTTGCTGTGCCGCTTCGTTCGAGCCGCACACAACCGTCAGGTAATCGCTTTCCCCCATGCCATCCAGCACGGCTCTCATGGTGTCCGGCAGGCTGCCTGCACCCATGGAGCCGCCAACCAGCAGCACCTGCCGCCGGTTTTCATCCAGCCCCGCCGCTCTTTTCGCCGCACGTTTATCCATACACGGGCAGCATTTCAGGCTCACCGGAATGCCAAGAGGCACCAGCGTCTGCGGGGGAATTTTCTTATCCAGGCATTCCTGCATCACGCCTTTGTGGCTCACAAACAGGATGTCCGCCTGTATATCCTCCATGAAGGGGCTGAGGGTGTAATCTGTCATCACCATGGCCAGCAGACCTTTGTATTCGCCATGGCGCTTGAGGTGCGTCATGCTCTGTCCGCCAAACATATGCGTGCACACCACCATGTCCGCCCCAAAATCCGCCACGGCCTTTGCCATGCGGTGGGCATAGGTTGCGTTCACCAGATACACCGGCGATTTCCATCGCGGCGTGCTGATTTTTTCTCCCAGGTGATAGATACGGCCAAAGCTGTCCGGTGCATGCTGCACTGTTTTCACATACACGCCGGACACCGCCTTGCTGAACCACTTGCCGCCAAAAGCAACGCAGTCCACCACCTTGCAGGTAACGCCCGCTTCCTCCAGCGCTTCGTCAATAGCGGCGGCCGCCGCGTCATGTCCGCCGCCTGTGTGGGTGCTCAGAATCATGGCCTTCATTCTGCCTCACCGCTCCCTTCGCGCAGCTCGCGTTCGATGATCGCACACGCTCTGCGAATGATGCTCGCACAGGGTCTTTTTGCATAGTAGGCGCTGTCGCGCTTGTCCGGCGCCGGGTTTTCAGCCCCTTCAGGCCTGCCGAGCAATTGGGCGCAGCTCACCGTGCCCATTTCCGCCACAAACTCGCTGTAAAGCTTCTGCACACGGGCATAAAGCGCAGGGCGATTTTCCGCCCGTTCACTGCCATCGCCTTCCATGGCGCAGGCCAGCATCACCATGGCGGAAAACGCGCCGCATTCGCGTCTCAGCCGTCCCATACCGCCGCCAAATCCGGCGGACAGGCGCATCGCCTGCTCCTGTGTCAATCCGGCCGCATCGGCGTAAGCCGTCATCACCGCCTGGGCGCAGTTGCAGCCCGCTGCAAAGTTGCGCATCGCCTGCTTTTCTCTTTCCGTCATCATGTCGGGCTTATTTGGTGATGGTGATGGTCGAGCGCATTTTGCCATACACCTGATCCACATAGGTGCTGGTGTAGCCCTGGGGATAGGTGATATGCACGGTATAAAGTACCTTGTTGATGCACGTTGCATGCACGCGTCCGGCCACCTTTGTGCCATCCGTCAGCGTGCCGGTATAGTTGGCATACACACCTGCCTTGTCCAGCAGGGTGCGGTTGGCCGTTCTGGACGGGCTGTACGATTTGAAGCCCGTGCCGCCAATGGTGTCCAGCATCCCCTTCACTTCCTTAACCAGGTCGTTGTTGGTATAGTTGCTGGTCACGCTGGTGGCACGCAGCGTCATGCTCGCCTGATAGTCCGTAGGCGTCACAATGTCGGTGATGATGTACGTATCCGTGCTCACATCGTTCACTTCCCAGCCTGTCGGGCCTTCGAAGGACAGATGCAGCTTCGTCGCGTCATAGGTCTGATATTCAAAGCTCAGTGCAGGCAGCGGAGTGGGGGTAGGCTTATCAATGGGGTCAATCACCACCGGGGTCGCACCCGCATACTCGCTGCGGATGGTCGGCACAGGCGTCGCGGTGTTTTCTTCCTCCATCACGGGATCGGGGATGTCTACCACGCCGTCGTCGCCGACATTGCTGCCCTCTTCGCTGGTGGGATCATAGGTGCCGTTGTCAAAGTCGGTATAGCCGTCCGAATCATCCGTCAGCCCCGCGTTGGCCGTGCCCGTGTTTGTGCCGTACAGGTTTTGGGCGCCGCCCGCCGTGCCTGTGTCAACAGGTGCAAACCGATTCGGCGCCTGGCTCTGGCTGGCGCACGCGCCAAGCATCAGCAGGCATGCACACACAAGCGCCATCAGCTTCAGCTTCTTCATCCTCTTGTCCCTCCATTTCATCCAAAAACCGTTCTCATGGATGAAAACGCAAAACAGGCGGTCTTTCTTCCGCGTCATTCCGCGTTTTCGTCATAATAGGGGTGATACAGCCTGCGATCCAGGCTCCAGATCTTTTCGGAGAACGCCCCCGCGGGCACCCGCTCCATGATGCCCTGCATCTCATTCATCCGGGCGTCCAGCAGGTCAATCCAGTGCAGCGCTTCCGCCTCCGGGAACATAGGCTGGCGCGGGCTTCCATACTCAGCCTCGCCGTGGTGGCTGATAATCATATGCTCCAGCAGCACCACCATTTCACCCTTGGCGCCCACGTTTTTCGCAGCCTCATGGAGCGTCGCCACCCCGCGAACCAGGTGACCGATGAGCAGCCCATCCCTTGTGTAATCGGACACATTGCCCATCTCGTCGCTCTTCATTTCCTGAATCTTGCTTAAATCGTGCAGAATCACGCCCGCTCGCAGCAAATCGCCGTGCAGAAAGGGATATGCGCTGATAATGTGCTCGGCCGTGCGCAGCATGCCCGTGGTGTGGTGCAGCAGTCCGCTGCGCTCGGCATGGTGCAGCCGCTGTGCTGCGGGAAACCACGCCAGCTTGTCGCCTGCCATGCGCAGCATCTCTCTGGTAATGTTGCGCAGCTCCTCGCTTTCAAACCGGTCAACGGTCTGCATAATTTCCGCCAGCATGTCCTCAGGCTTTTCCGGCGCGCAGGGTACCAACAGGCTCAGATCCACCTGGTCGTTTTCCGCTACGGGGCGAATGCGCTCAATCCGCAGCTGCAACCTCCCGTTGTATTCCTGCACAAGGCCGCGTACCTTCACCACGCTGCCTGCCGGCGGCGGCACGGCGTTGTCGTCCCACACCTTGCAGTTTATTTCCCCCGTGCGGTCGGTCAGGTTCATGTCAAGATAGCGGCTGCCCGTCTTGCCCACCCGCTGGTCGCTGGAGCGCACCAGCAGAAAGCCTTCAAACCGTGCGTCCTTTTGCAGCTGGGAAACCGTTGTTTGCTCCATGGGTGCTCCTCCTGTCCTTTAACGCCCGTTCCGGTCAAAAGGGCGCGTCTCCCATGCCGCTGGCTCCAGGCGCAAGGTTGGCATAGGTTGTGTATTCGCTCAGCCACGCCACCTTCACCGTGCCCAGCGGGCCATTTCTCTGTTTGGATACGATGATCTCGCCGATGTTCTTTTCCTCGCTGTTGGGGTCATAATACCCCTCGCGGTGGATGAACATCACCACGTCCGCATCCTGCTCAATGGAGCCGGAATCGCGCAGGTCGCTCAGCGCAGGGCGTTTATCCGGGCGCGTCGTCGATGCGCGGGACAGCTGGGCGCAGGCAATCAGCGGAATTTTCAACTCCAGCGCAATGGCCTTGAGCGACCGGCTGATTTCGCTGACTTCCAGCTGGCGGTTCTCGGCCTTGGTGTCGGAGTGCATCAGACCCAGATAGTCCAGCACCACCAGGTCAAGTCCCTTATCCATCATCAGCCTTCTGCACCGGCTTCTAAGCTGGGATGGCGATATGCCCGCCGTGTCGTCAATATACAGCGGCGCATTGGACATGGGGCCGATGGATTTGGCCAGCCGCATCCAGTCATCGCCGGACAGCGTGCCTTGCCGTACTTTCTGCATATCCACCCGCGCATCGGAGCAGAGCATGCGCAGCGCGATCTGCTCCCGGGGCATTTCCAGACTGAACACTGCCACCGATTTGCCTGCGTTGAGCGCCGCATGGCTTGCAATGTTCATGGCCAGCGACGTTTTACCCATGGACGGGCGCGCACCCAGAATAATCAGTTCGCCCGCGTGCAAACCCGTGAGCATGTTATCCAGCGCAATAAACCCCGTCGGCACGCCGGATACCTTGCCCTTGAGCTTGCTCAGCTCCTCAATGTTGGCATAGGTGTTGTACAGCACATCCCGCACATGCACCAGCGACTCGCCGCTGGCACGGTTCATCACAATGTCGAAAATGGCCTTTTCGGCATGGTTCATGGTTTCCTGCAGGGGATTCTGCTGGCTGTAGCATTCCTGCGAAATGGTCTGCGACGCCAGAATGAGCTTGCGCAGGGTGCTCTTTTCCGCCACCAGGCGGATGTAGGCCTTCACATTGGCCGTTGTTGGCACATACTGGCTCAGCTCAATGAGATATGCTGTGCCGCCAATGCCCTCCAGTGTGCCCCTTCGGCTCAGCTCGCTGTCTGTCGTCACCAAATCCACCGGGCTTTGTTCCCGGTAGAGCTTCATCATGCAGTCAAACAGCTCCCGGTGCGCCGGCTGGTAGAAATCATCGCTTTGCAGCTGTTCCGCCGCCTGCATCACCGCGTTGCCGTCCTGGAGCATGGCGCCCAGCACGGACCGCTCCGCTTCCACGCTGTTTGGGGGCGTGACCCCGCGCAATTCGCTCATGCTCTCACCTCGCTCTGGCTATAACCTCCAAGCATATCCCGCCGCTTTGCTTCCGCTGCGGTCTCATGCGTTTTGGCTCCGCGCCTCACTTCGTCACCGGCACCACATGCAGCGTCATGGGGGTCGTCACGCCGCTGTACAGCCAAACGCTGATCTGCACGTCGCCCACCTGGCGGATCGGCTCAGCCAGGTCAATCTTGCGCTTGTCCACTTTCACGCCGTGCTGCTCTTCCAACGCCTGTGCAATTTCAGCCGTGGTGATGGAGCCGTACAGCCGTCCCTTGTCGCCGCACTTCACACTCAGGGTAATCGTCTTGCCCTTGAGCTGCTGCGCCTTTTCCTCCGCCTGTGCGCGGCGCTCCGCCTCACGGGCAGCCTCTGCAGCACGCTTGCGCTCCACTTCCTTGGTTGCCCCTGCCGTGGCCTCCATTGCCCACTTTTTCGGGAACAGGAAGTTCCGCGCATAGCCATCGGACACGTTCAGAATTTCGTCCTTTTTGCCAATGCCCTTCACATCTGCCAGCAGAATGACTTTCATCTATTATTCCTCCTTGTATAAGGCATGAATATTCAACTATTGATTATATGCGATTCCCCTGGAAAAAGCAACCCTGGCTTTTCGCTTCAAGCCAGGGCAGTATCCATAGGTTCACGGTGTTTCAGCCGTGTTTCTTTCATTCGCAGCCGCGGATATGCTTTCCGCACCCGTCAAATGCCGATTTCTCCCCACGACAGGCTCGTCACATCCAGCGGAAGGCTCGTGGAGGTCAGCCGCGTCAGCGTTTCCGGCATCAGGCGATACGCAATCTGCGCCCGGTCGGACTGCACATACAGCCGCAGCGTCACGCGATACGTCTTCGCAATGGCGTCCAGCGCCTCCCGGTGCAGGTCAATGTCCGTCAGCAATGCATTGAGCGCTTCGTCCTCTCCCGCAGGATTGTTCAGCTCCACCGAATAGACCCACTCGTCCTCCGTCGCTTCAATTCTTGGCAACCGGTTCAGCACCTCGCCCTTTCGCACAATGCGCGCGCCCGTCAGCGCCAGGCTTTTTTCCAGTTCTTCAAAGGGCAAATCATTCCCACGGATAATCAGTGAAAACCTTGCCTCGCCAGGTCCCCCGCACTTTTCCGCCATGCCGTATCACGCCTTTCCTTGTTGAATACTCTTCCGTTGTTTTTTTCGACAGCGCCTTCTCTGAATCCTGCCGCCTTTCCGCACCGCTTTCGTCACAAAAAAATCAATCTGCCGCTTTTCAAGCTGCGAGAAACGTGTTATAATAAATCGAAAAATAACCTTGAAGGAGGTTTAACCCATGCCTATTGTTACCAGCACCGAAATGTTCAAAAAGGCCTACGAGGGCGGCTATGCCATCGGCGCCTTCAACGTGAACAACATGGAAATCATTCAGGGCATCACCGAGGGCGCCAAGATGGAGAACGCCCCTGTGATCCTGCAGGTGTCTGCCGGCGCTCGCAAGTATGCCAAGCATGTTTATCTGATGAAGATGATCGAAGCCGCTGTGGCTGACACCGATCTGCCCATCGTGGTGCACCTGGATCACGGCCCCGATTTTGAAACCTGCAAGAGCTGCATCGACGGCGGTTTCTCTTCCGTGATGATCGACGGCAGCCATTTGCCCTTTGAGGAAAACATCGCGCAGACCAAGCGTGTGGTGGAATACGCCCACGACCACGGCGTGGTGGTTGAGGCCGAGCTGGGTCGTCTGGCCGGCGTGGAAGACGATGTGAAGGTTTCTGCCGAGGACAGCAGCTACACCCAGCCCGATGAAGTGGAAGAGTTCGTGACCCGCACCGGCTGCGACTCCCTGGCCATCGCCATCGGCACCAGCCACGGCGCTTATAAGTTCAAGGGTGAACCCAAGCTGCGTTTCGACATCCTGGAAGAAGTCGGCCGCCGCCTGCCCGGTTTCCCCATCGTGCTGCATGGCGCTTCCTCCGTCATTCCGGAGTATGTGGACATGATTAACCAGTTCGGCGGCCAGATGCCCGGTGCGCAGGGTGTGCCGGAAGATATGCTGCGCAAGGCTGCTTCCATGGCCGTGTGCAAAATCAACATCGACTCCGACCTGCGCCTGGCCTTCACGGGTCTGGTGCGCAAGCACTTTGCAGAGCATCCCGATCACTTCGATCCCCGTCAGTACCTGTCCGATGCCCGCAACGGCATCCGCGACATGGTGCGTCACAAGATTGTGGACGTCCTCGGCTGCAACGGCAAGGCGTAAGCTTTTTCCCTGTGCAAACCAAAGGGGCTCCGCTTCGGCGGAGTCCCTTTTCAGTGTGTCGACAAAGTGGCTTTGCCACTTTGTCGAGTTTGCATTTTTCACTGTCAGCAAAGCTGACAGTGAAAAATGCAAAGAATGGTTTCGCCTTTGGCCGAAACCACCACGCCCGACCGGCATAGCCGGTCGATACGAATCCAGTCAGAGGGGCATGATGCCCCTCCGACACCTTCTCATATGGTTTGTCGACAGTCTGAGGGGCTCCGCTTCGGCGGAACCCCTTTTTGCATGCCTGCAAACGGTGCATTTCTTTTTGGGCGTCCGAATTTTATCTGTGGCAGTCTTTCTTTCCATCAAAAAAGAGAAGACCGTTTTTTCAAACAGTCTTCTCCAGCTTGCAGCTTTCGCTGTGGCAATTACTTGTAGGACACCGTCTTCTCCGGCGGAATCACCACGATGAGGGTCTTGCCGCGCTGCATGGGCATTTCCGTGCCGTCAGGCGCGTAGAACACCGTGCGGGAGGCCATATCCGCGCGCTTCCAGTAGCCGGCCACATGCTTGCCCGCCATGAAGAAATCCGCATTGCCCTCGCCCACCACATGGGTGATAGGAGCGTCGCCGCGCACCCAATCCGTCTTTGTGAACTGAATAATCACATTGGCGAAGGACAGCTGCTCCTGGCTGTCGCGATCTTCATAGGGGATCAGCTCGTCATCCTCATAGCGCATAAAGCGGAAATAAGCGTTGCTGTCCGCGTCGTACACCAGGTTGGAGCCATAGTGGATCGCGTCCCAGTTGACAATCACTTCCGTGGCGTCATCGCCGTCAGGCACGTCATCCGTGAACAGGTAGGCATGGTTGGGCGCCACATGGGTTTCCGGCACCAGGTCGCTGATGGCCGCCACGTTGGCGTCCTTGTTGTGGGGCGCCGTAATGCCCTTGCGCACGGAGTAGTACTTCTTGTGCGCCTTGTTCGCGCCGTCCGTGCCGCTGAAGATAACGCCCTTTTTCGTTGCGCCGTATTTCTTAAACTGTTCCTTCACACTGGTCTTGGCATATTCCTGGGTGCCATAGTACAGAAAGCCCGCATCCCACTCCTCACGAATCCATGCATGCCCCACACGGGTGGAGCGCACCGGACCCACGCTGTCCGGAATCAGATCCGAGAAAATATAGGAGATTCGGGTGAAGCCCTTGGAGTACAGGGGCGTTTCATATACCACGTCCGCGTAGGATGCACCCCAGGGAGCCACTTCGTTCACACCGCCGTCGCTGTTGTCAATCTGCACCATCATCGGCAGATACCGTCCCGTTACGGCAAGGCCGGCAAAACCATCCGGCGCGTCATAATCCGCCAGTGTAAGGCCGGTCGTGGGGCTGATTCCCTCCTCCACCTCATTTTCGGTGACCTTCTTGAGCTTGATGCCGCGCTTCTTTGTAGCGTTAATGGTGGTGTCGGCAAAAGCCGCCGTCGCCATGGACAATGTTAGCACAAAGGCCAGCACAAGGCAAATGATCCGCTTCATGAAACAGAATTCCCTCCTTGCTTTCTCCTGTAAAAAAGCATGCATGTTTCCTGCGAATGAAAGGCTTCGCAATGCGTTCAGTATAGCATTGTGGAGTGCCGGGTGTCAATGCTCCAAATGTAACAATTACCAGTGCTTCAACCATTCCTTCGTCATTTTTTCTTGATGGTGGTCACGCCGTCCGTGCAGCGATAGTAGACCGTATCCGGCTCCAGCGTCACGCCGTCCTTGGCAAACAGCTCGTCAATGGTCAGCAGCATATAGCCATGCTCCTGCAAATATTCCGCAATGGCTCTGGCAGATTCGGGCGTATTGTCCTTGATGTCATGGCACAGGATAATGTCCCCGTCGGCAATCTCTTTCTTCACCGTGTTGAGCACCGTGGCGGTGGAACGGCCGCGCCAATCGTAGGTATCCACGCTCCACTGGATCAGCGGCCAGCCTGTCTTGGCCTTTATCATCTGTGGATACAGGCCGTAGGGCACGCGGTTGTAGCGTGTTGGAATACCAATGGCCGCAATCAGCGCCTTGTTGCACTTTTCCGGCATGGCACGCATCTTCGCCGCGCTGGCCTTGCGCACATCCCCGTGCGTCCAGTTGTGGGAGGCCACGGCGTGCCCTTCGTCATGCTCGCGCTGAATCAGGTCGTCGTATTCCTTCATCCGATTGCCCAGCGCAAAGAACGTTGCTCTCGCACCGGTTGTCAGCAGGCTGTTGAGCACCAGGGTTGTGTTGGTGCGGCTGGGGCCGTCATCAAAGGTTAGGGCGCAGGTCTTGTAATAGGTCAGGTTATCCGTTTCCGTCTGCGCGCGTTCGGTCATGTAGGGGCGGATATCCGGATACATCAGCGTGATTTCCATCAGCGTGTGGTGCTCCGGATACAGCGTGTCCGCCGGGATGTGAAGCACCAGCGACATTCCCTGGAAAGTGAAGGGCGTTTCCATCAGCGCTTCCTTCGTGGAAAGCGCCTCCAGCTTATCCGCGTCCGCTTCTTCGTCCGGGAAATAGGCCGCCGCCTGCGTGCGCACCGCGTCTGCCAGCATGTTCCAGCCTTCACTGTCCTCATCAAACACATCCGAAAGCGTGATAGTTTCCCCGGTGGTCATGTCATAGGTGCGGCTGGTAATCTCCTGGCGAATCAGATCCCGGTGATAGGTCACGCGCGCCTGCACCAGAAAGCTCAGCCACGTCAGTCCCGTTCGGCTGTAGCGGATGCCAACATCCAGCCGGGAGTTTTTCTCTGTTTTGTTCTTGGCCTTTTCCAGCGAAGGTGCAAGCTCGTCCACATACGCCTGGGTGATAGCCGCAAGCTCCTCGTCCACGCTGTCCAGCACCGTGTCCGCCGTCCATATGCGCACAACGCTCTTGTTTTCCTGGGTGGTGTCGTGCTTTTCCAGCGTCACCCGGTGGCATTCCTGAAATCCTTCCGCCAAAGCGGCAGGCGCGAGCATCATCAAGGCCAGCACCAGTGCCAGCAACCGTTTCTTCATGGCCTTTTTCTCCTTCGCAAAACAGAGCTGCGACGTTCTGCCGCAGCTCCGTTCAGCGCAGTCCGTGTTACTTGTGGCAGCCGCAGCCACCATCGTGGTGGTGGTGACCGCAGCCACAGCCTTCGTCGTCGTGGTGGTGGTGGCCGCAGCCACCGCTTTCATTGTCATGGTGGTGGTGACCACAGCCGCAGCCTTCATCGTCATGATGGTGGTGACCACAGCCACAGCCTTCATCGTCATGATGGTGATGGCCGCAGCCGCATTCATTTTCCGGCAAATCCGCCACCGCCGTCTGCACACTCAGCGCACAATACTTGGTGAAAACCTGTTCCACCACGTCCTCTTCCTCTGCTACAACAAAGGAAAGCTCACCGTTTTCCTCTTCCAGCCGCGTCACCAGGATCTGCTCCTCGCCGTTGGGATCGCTTTCCATTTCCAGCAGCACCACATAGTCCTGCCCGGCGTAAGGAATCGTCGCACCATAGCGAAAACGGTACACCTTGCCGTCCGGGGACGTCAGTTCCACCACGGCATCGTTCAGGTCAGGCGTCTGCATCAGTCTTCTTCCCCGTCTTCCTCTTCCTCGTCTTCCATCAACTGGAGGAATTGCTCAAACACGGCTTCCTGCACGTCCTCATCCTCCACGTAGACATAGCACTCGGCGCCGCTGTCATCCGTTTCAATTTTCATGATGACCACTTCGCCTTCTTCGTCTTCCACATGGTGTTCATCATCCAGCACCATCAGCACAATATAGCTCTCCCCTTCGTGCTCCAGGGTCGCCAGATGTTCAAAGCGCACGTTTTCACCATTTTCGTCAATCAGTTCAATGATGTTGCTGTTCTCTTCCTGCATGGGTATATCCTCGCTTTCCTGCCCCATCAGGGGCGCATTGTGCATGGTGTCCAGCCATTGCTGAAGGATCACCGCCGCGGCCACCTTGTCCACATGCTGCTTGCGCTGGGCACGGTGCATGTTGTCCTCCAGCAAGGCATTTTCCGCCGTCACCGTGGTTAACCGCTCATCCTGATAATACACCGTCAGCCCGGCTTTTTCAAGCTGCTGACAAAAAAGCTTCACTTTTTCTGCCTGAAAACCTTCCGAACCGTCCATGTTCAGCGGCAATCCGCTGAGCACCTGCGTGGTGTCATACTGGCGGCACAATTCCTGCACGCGTTTCACATCCGGTCCGAAGCCTACCCGGCGAATAACCTCCACAGGGGTTGCAATCATGCGCGTCGCATCGCTCACCGCCACGCCGATGCGCACATCGCCAATATCCAGGCAAAGGATTCTTTCATCCATGGTTTGCGTTTCCCCCCGTTCGTCATTTGCCAAAGGCTGCCGCACCTTTGCCCGCCGCAGACAGGCAAGGCTCCACGTTCAGTGCCGCACGGGCAGAGGCCATCACGTCCTCCATGGTCACCCGCTCAATTTTTTGCACCGTTTCTTCCGGCGTAAAGGTGCGATCCAGCAGCAGCAGACTCCGTCCCAGGGACTGCATCCGTCCTCCGGGGCTTTCCAGTCCCAGCAGATACCCGCCGCGCAGCTGTGTCTTGGCCTCGCGGAATTCCTTTTCCGTGATGCCCTCATCCGTCAGCTTCTTCAGCTCCCGCCGGATTTCCTCCAGCACCTGCTGCCCGTTCTTGGGCGATACGCCTGCATAGACTGCAAACGTGCCGCAGCCCAGATAGCTGTTGGGGTAGGTGTAGATGGAATAGGCCATGCCCAATTCCTCCCGCACCCGCTGGAAAAGCCTGGAGGACATGCTGCCGCCCAGCACATTGTTCAGCACTGCCTGCGCATACAGTCCTTCTGCTCCGTAGCCTACCCCGGGAAAGCCCAGGCACAGGTGCAGCTGCTCGGTGTCCTTCTCTTTCACGCGAACCTGACCGCTGAGCAATGCTTCTTGCGGTGTTGCCAGGCGCTTGCCCGGATTCTGCCAGGCGCCGAAATATTGTTCAATCAGCTCCCGAACCTGCGCAGGGTCGTAGTTGCCGGCAAGGGCAACCACCGTATCCTCCGGCCTGTAGTGCTTGGCGCGATACGTCAGCAAATCCTCGCGTTTGTAGTTTGAAATCAATTCCGTTGTGCCAAGGATCGGCATTGCCAGCGACTGGCTGCCAAACATCGCCTGGCTGAGCAGCTCGTGCACCAGATCCTCGGGCGAATCCTCGTCCATGGAAATCTCCTCGAGAATCACGCCTCGCTCCTTGTCAAACTCATCCGCATCCATCGTGGCGTTGATCGCCAGGTCGGACAGCACATCCACTGCCAACGCAATGTCCTCATCAATCACCTTGGCATACAGGCATGTGCAGTCCTTGCCCGTGAAAGCGTTCAGTTGGCCGCCCACCGCATCCATTTCCTCAGCAATCTGCCGGGTCGTGCGGTGTGTGGTGCCTTTGAAGACCATGTGCTCCAGGAAATGGGAAAGCCCGTTTTCCTCAGGCGTTTCCATCATGGAGCCCACGCGCAGCCACACGCCGATGGACACCGAGCGGAGATAGGGCAGCCGTTCGCCTACAATGCGCAATCCGTTGGGAAGCGTCCATTGATCATTCATACGCTGATCCATCCCATACTGTTTTTCCACTAGCTTTTCCACCTGCTTTCGGTTCTATGTCCGGGAAGGGAAACATTTTTGCAGTGTAAAATCATCCTGTGTGAAATGTTTCCCTGCTTTTGCCTAACAAAAACGCGGGAAAGCCTCCTGTTGCAAAGGCTTCCCGCGTGATGCATTCCCAAAATTCCGTCGCGGCCATCACACCGGCGGGGAAAGTCGCCTGTCAGGCACGGCTGTCACGGCGCGGAGGACGCTGCCTCATGCCGCCTTCCGGGCGACGGGCAGGGGCGTTGTTCTCGTACACCATGTCGTTGCGAACCAGGTTGATCCGACCCTGCGCGTCAATCTCGCTGACCTTCACTTCCAGCTCATCGCCGATGTTTACCACATCTTCCACCTTTTCCACGCGGTGGTTGGCCAGCTTGGAAATGTGGATCATGCCGTCCTTGCCGGGCGCCAGCTCCACAAAGGCGCCGAAGTTCATGATGCGCACCACCTTGCCGGTGAACACATCGCCCACTTCGATATCCTTGGCAATACCCTCGATGATCTTGCGCGCCTTGTTGGCAGCCGCTTCGTCGGGGGTGGAGATGAACACGCGTCCGTCATCCTCGATGTCAATCTTCACACCGGTTTCCGCAATGATCTTGTTAATCATCTTGCCGCCGGGTCCAATGACCTCGCGGATCTTCTCGGGATTGATGGTAAAGCGCACAATCTTGGGGGCATATTGGCTCAGGTGATCACGTGGCTGACCCAGTGTCTCCAGCATAATGCCCAGGATGTGCAGCCGACCCTGCAGTGCCTGTGCCAGCGCCTGCTTGAGGATGCTGCGGTCAATGCCGGCAATCTTAATGTCCATCTGGATGGCGGTGATACCATTCATGGTGCCCGCCACCTTGAAGTCCATGTCGCCCAGGAAGTCCTCGAGGCCCTGAATATCCGTCAGCACGGCCACCTTGTCGGATTCCGTGTCCTTAATCAGACCCATGGCCACACCGGCCACCGGCGCGTGAATCGGCACGCCCGCATCCATCAAGGACAGGGTGGAGCCGCACACAGACGCCATGGAGGAGGAGCCGTTGGAGGACAGAATCTCGCTCACAAGGCGCATCGCATAGGGGAACTCTTCCTCAGAGGGGATCACAGGCACCAGCGCACGCTCAGCCAGCGCGCCGTGGCCGATCTCGCGGCGGCCGGGGCTCTTGAGGCGGCCGGCTTCACCGGTGGCATACGGCGGCATGTTGTAGTGGTGGATATAGCGCTTGAAGTCCTCGTTGCTCAGCCCGTCGAGAATCTGACCCTCGCTGGTGGAGCCCAGGGTGGTCACCGTCAGCGCCTGGGTCTGGCCACGGGTGAAGATGGCGGAACCATGCACACGCGGCAGCACGCCCACTTCGCACCAGATGGGGCGAATTTCCGTCATCTTGCGGCCGTCGGGGCGGATGCCCTGCTCAAGAATCTTCTTGCGCATGACTTCCTTGTTCAGATAATACAGCGCATCGGCAATTTCCGCTTCGCGCTCGGGGAACTGCTCAGCCAGCGCAGCCAGGGTTTCTTCCTTCACCTGCGCCTCGCGCGCCTGCCGCTCCTGGCGGTCGAAGGTTTCAAACACCCACACGCACTTGTCGTAGGCATATTCGCGCACGGCGGCCTTCACGTCGTCGCCGGTCACATTCAGCGGCACAACGGCCTTTTCCTTGCCGATTTCCGCCACAATCTGCTCCTGGAAGGCGACCAGTTTCTTAATCTCCTCATGGGCAAAGAGGATCGCGTCCAGCATGGCGTCCTCGGACACTTCGTTGGCGCCCGCTTCCACCATCATGATGGCTTCCTTCGTGCCGGCCACATACACGTGCATGTCGCTCTTGGCGCGCTGCTCTTCATCCGGGTTGATGACATACTGGCCGTTCACGCGGCCCACCACCACTGCACCGGTCGGGCCATTCCACGGAATGTCGCTCACCGCCAAGGCAATGGAGGAACCGATCATCGCAGGGATTTCCGGGGGTACGTCCTGCTCCACGCTCAGCACCGTCACAACCACCTGCACATCGTTGCGCATGCCCTTGTTGAACAGGGGGCGCAGGGGGCGGTCAATCAGACGGCAGGTCAGGGTCGCCTTCTCCGTAGGGCGGCCTTCACGCTTGATGAATCCACCGGGGATCTTGCCCACGGAGTACTGCTTTTCCTCCACATCCACTGCCAGAGGGAAGAAATCCACACCGGGCCGGGGCGTAGGAGACATGGTGGCGTTCACCATCACGACGGTGTCTCCCAGGTGCACCCACACGCTGCCTGCAGCCTGCTCGCAGTACTTGCCAAATTCCAGGGTCAGCGGGCGTCCCGCCAGATCCATGGTATAGGACTTGCTTACCATTTGTTTCTTTTCTCCTTCCACACTCGTCACAGGGCAGGCGCCCATGCGCCGCCCCCGCCGCCTGACGGATGCTATCATATGAAAACCCCGCCTGGGATTTTCAAGGGATAACATCCCTCAGGCCGCCAGATGAACACGCCTTTTGCCGGCATGCCCGTTCCTTGTAAAAAGCCGCCGAGGCAGGCGAAATGCCCGTGCTCCCCGGCGGCCTTTTGCAGCAAAGCTTTCTTGTGCCTCAAGCACCTTCAAAGCCGCCTGGCCAACCCTGTAAATTACTTGCGCAGGTTCAGCTTGGCGATCAGGGCGCGGTAGCGCTCGATATCGGTCTTCTTCAGGTACTCCAGCAGGCCGCGGCGACGGCCAACCATCAGCAGCAGACCACGGTTGGAGTGATGGTCGTTGCGGTTGTTCTTCAGGTGCTCGTTGAGGTGGTTGATGCGATCGGTCAGCAGTGCGATCTGCACCTCAGGGGAACCGGTGTCGCCTTCGTGCTGGGCATAGGCCGCGATGATTTCGGACTTGGTCATGGTATTCATCCTCCATTTGTTTTTTGCGCATTTGCGCAGGCAGGCTCCATCGCCGTCTGCGAAGCCGCCGTCGGAGTGATCGAGCGACCGCGCTGCGGTTCGAAAAACCCGCGCATTTCATTCTATCAGAATCTTTTGCTTTTGTAAACCGCCTGCATGCATTTTCCGAAAAGAAAAATTTGTTTTCCGCGCCATTTTTCCACCTTTCTCCTGCCATTCTGCCCTCTGCCGCCCTTGCCTTTCACCCTTTCTTTGTGTTATACTTGATTTGTATCGTCACGCTCACAGGAGGATCTATGAAGACCCGCACTAAGAAAATCCTCAACTTTTTGTTGATCTTCGGTGTCCTTGCCCTGGTCTTGCTCATCGGCTTTAACGGGGAAGAAATGTCCAGCGCCGTGGATGCGCTGCGTTCCATTGCCCCCAAGTGGATTGTGTTGTGCGCGCTCTCCTTTGCGTTGTATTTGTCCCTGGATGCGTTCAGCATCTGGCACTATGTCCGCCGTCAGGGCTATCGCATTTCCTTTCTCTATGCGCTTTTCACTTCCATCAGCGGTCTGTATTATTCCAACGTCACCCCAGGCGCAACGGGCGGCCAGCCCATGCAGGTCTACTATCTCAAAAAAAAGAACGTGCCCATCGGCATCGGCACATCGGCGCTCACTGTCAAGTTTTTTTCCTTTCAGTTTATGCTCCTTGTTCTGAGCACCGTGCTGTGGATCATCTTCAGCGACTATATCGGCCAGCAAACAGGTTCCAGCATCTGGATTCTCATTGTGGGCTATGTGTATAATGCCATTTCTGTCACTTTTGTGCTCCTGATGGCCGTCAGCAAGCGCCTGGTTCGCTTCTTTATCAAGCTGTTCATCCGCATTGGCGCTCGCTTCCATATCTGTAAAGACCCCGATGCCGCCCTCATCAAATGGGAGGATGTGCTCTCCACTTTTCATGACAGTGTGATGTCCCTTCGCCAACACCCAGTAGACATGGTTCTTCAGCTGCTGCTGGGCACAGGAATTCTGCTGGCGCAAATGCTGTCCATTTTCTTCATCTATCATGCTTTCGGGCTTTCCGGCGCAAACTATTTTCAGCTGACCACCCTTGGCATTATGCTCTACGTCAGCGCCGCCTACACGCCCCTGCCCGGCGCATCCGGTGCGCAGGAAGGCGTTTTCGCCCTGTATTTCTCCAAAATTTTCCCTGATGGCATCCGTCTCATGGCGCTTCTTCTGTGGCGCTTCTTCACGTATTACATTTCGCTGATCGTCGGCGCGGTGGTATCCGTGGTACACGGTATTCGGGAAAATCACCGTAAAGCCATCCCCGGTAATGAATCAAAGCCCCTCTCCTGATTTGCCCGTCAAAATGGGTTTCGAAAGGGACGAAGTCCCTTCGCGGGTCAAGGGCAGCGCCCTTGTAGGCCTGGGCAAAGCCCAGAAACCCTGCATGCAATTTTTCAGCCGTAGGCTGAAAAGAGCTCGCCCAACACCCCAAGGAGCCCGTCAAAATGGGTTTCGAAAGGGACGAAGTCCCTTCGCGGGTGCAGGGCAGCGCCCTGCCGGGTCAAGGGCAGCGCCCTTGCGTACCCCGGGCAAAGCCCCCAAAACCCACGCGCGCGTTTCGCCGAAGGCGAAAGAGCTCAGCCAAGCCACCAAAGAAAAGAGAAAAGCCGCAGGTTGCAATTCCTGATAAAGGAAAAGTAACCTGCGGCTTTTTAGCTTGCGTGACGCGGCTATTGTTTCGCTCAGCCGCGATGCAAGGCATTGATTCTCTTGAAAAGGTTGATTGGGAAGAAAACGATGAGGGCTCGACCCTCGACCCGGTAGGGGCCTTGCCCCTTTCGAAGCTCTTCCTTCCTCTCCCGGGATTATCGCTTAATCTCGATGATCTCTTCTCCGCCCTTTTGCGGCGCCTTCCTTCCTAAAGCGTCCGTATCCTTGAAATATCGCCTCACAAGCAGCGTATCGTCATCCGCCGCCCACACTTCACAATACCCAAACTTCCGCAGTGCGGACTGCTTGTGCCGGTTCAGCTTCTCTGCCACGTCCGCCTGCAAGGCCTTGTCCTCTTTTCCCCACGGGAATGGCCGGCGGCAGAATGGATCGGGGCAGCCTGTCAGCCCTGCTTCATCCCCGTAATAGATGGTGGGACAACCGGGCAATGCGCATAGGATGTCCACGCACGTGCGGCAACGCTTCGCCGCCAGGGCATATTCTTCTTCATTCAGCGTCAGAACCTGCTGCTCTGCCTTGCTCAAACCAATGCCATCCCTGTCGCATAGGATGTTCAGCACCCGGGCGCGGTCATGGCTGCCCAAAAGATTCATCAGCGCATAGCGGAACTGCGCCGGATATACCTCGCCTTGATGATTGATAAGCCTTGCCAGCGCGTGCGCGTTGCTTTTTCCGGTCACAAAGTCCAGGATGGCTTCCCGCAGGGGATAGTTCATCACACTGTCCAGCGTATCGCCGGTGCAGTAGCACCGAAGCTCGCCATAGGAGATTTTGTTGCTCGCATCCTCCCACACTTCGCCCAGCACCACTGCATCCCGCTTGGCACGCTTGGCAGCCGCGCGCAGCTTGCGCAGAAAATCCATGCTCAGTTCATCGGCCACATCCAGCCGCCAGCCCGCCGCGCCCCGGTCAATCCACCGCGGCACAACGCCTTCCTTGTCCCGGAACATAAACTGCTGATAATCCGGATTCTCTTTTCTGCATTCCGGCAGGGATGGAATGCCCCACCAACAGGCATACGTATCCGGATAATGCTTGAAGGTGTACCAGGCGTAATAAGGCGACTCCTGGCTCTGCCACGCGCCCACGCTGTCATAATGGCCATAGCGGTTGAAGTAGCGGCTGTCCTCGCCCGTGTGGCTGAACACGCCGTCCAACATCACGCGGATGCCACGTTCCCCGGCTGCCTTGCACAACGCGCGGAATTCCTCTTCCGTGCCCAGCAGCGGGTCAATCTGTGTGTAGTCGCCCGTGTCGTAGCGGTGATTGGAACGCGCGCGGAAAATAGGGTTGAGATACAAAACCGTCACACCCATTTTTTCCAGATAGGGCAGCTTTTTGCGGATGCCGTTCAAATTGCCGCCAAAGAAATCAAGCGCCATATGGTCGCCGCTGCGGGGATCGCTGTCTGTCAGCAGATCTTCATCCCAGCTTTCATGCACATGGCGATCCGTCCGATCGTCTTTTGCCTTGGTTTCCGCACGGCAGAACCGATCAGGAAAAATCTGATAAATGTTCGCTCCATGCATGAATCCGGGCGTTTTGAAGCCCTTGCGATACACCGTCAGCTGGTAGGACGCAACCTCTCCCACCTCATACACCATGCCTTCGCCGCCCAACTGATCGGCCGCGTTGCCATAACGCGCCCGATGGTTGCCGGGAAACTCCGCCACAAAATCATACCACATAAGCCCGGGCGTTTCCGGCGCGGTGAAGCTTGCCTCCCATGTGTCCCCTTCCGTTCTGGTCATGGGATAAAAAGCTTCCTCGCCCGTCCATGTCCGCAATGTGACATGCTCCGCCTCTCCATCCCGGAAACGGATGGTAACCTTTTCGCCCGTTGCCGCCGGCCCCGCAGGCTCTCTGTAAAACGCTTCGTGTGAGTTATGGATCATGCATTTCACTCCCAGATGCTAATCAATGCGAAAGGGAAGGACTCGCTTTCACAAGGCTCCTTCCCTTTCGTGCTCTTCCACCGCCTGCAAAGCTTTGCACGGCTTGGCGGATTGTTTTTCTTCCCTGCCGAAAAATCTTCAGCCCTTGCGCTTGAGCGGATCCAGGTGCCAGATCAGGTCGTTGTATTCGCGGATTGTCCTGTCCGACGAGAAGATGCCCGACATGGCCGTGTTGATAACCGCCATCTTCTGCCATTTGGTCTGATCCGCATAGTCCGCATTCAGGCGGCGCTGCGCCATGGAGTAGGATCCGAAATCCTTGAGCACAAAGTACGGATCCGCCATGGAGCCGTTTTCTCCCACCAGCAGGCTGTGATACAGGTCCTGCAGCACCGCAGGATTTTCCGGGAACAGCGTGCCGTCGATCATCTGCGTCATGGCCTGGCGGATTTCCTGGTTCGTTTCAAAGATGGTCATGGGGTTGTAGTTCTGTTCACGATACATGTCGCGCACCGTGTCCGACCGCATGCCGAAAATGTAGACGTTCTCCATCCCCACCTGCTCGGCAATTTCTACATTTGCACCGTCCATGGTGCCAATGGTCAACGCGCCGTTCATCATAAACTTCATGTTGCCCGTTCCGCTCGCTTCCTTGGAAGCGGTGGACAGCTGCTCGGACACTTCCGTGGCAGGCATCAGCACTTCCGCGGTGGATACGTCGTAGTTTTCCAGGAACACCACCTGCAAATACTTCGATGCCCGCGGATGGTTGGCAATCAGCCTGCTCAGGGCATTGATAAAGCGAATGATCTGCTTGGCGCGGTAATATCCTGGGGATGCCTTGGCGCCAAAGAAGAACACCCGCGGCTCCATGGTGAAGGACGGATCGTTCGCCAGGCGGTTATACAGCACCAGAATATGCAGGGCATTGAGCATCTGCCGCTTGTATTCGTGCAGCCGTTTGGCCTGGGTGTCAAAGATAAAGTCCGGGTCAACCACAATATCCTGCCGTTCGCGCACCAGCTTCACCAGGCGTTCCTTGTTGTGGTGCTTCACCTGCGCAAACTTTTCGCGGAAAGCCGCGTCATCAGCAAAGGGACGCAGGTCATGCAAAAGTTCCGGCTCCCGAATCCACCGATTGCCGATCGCATCGCAGATCAGCTTCGTCAGCTCCGGGTTGCAGCTCATCAGCCAGCGGCGGTGTGTGATGCCGTTGGTGATGGCGCAGAATTTCTCCGGCATCACCAGGTTATAATCGCGGAAGGTTTCTTCCTTCAGAATTTCACCGTGCAGCTGGCTCACACCGTTGACGGAATAACTCATGGCCACGCACAGGTTCGCCATGTGCACCATGCCGTAGGCAATCACCGCCATGTGGCCGATGCGCTCCCACTGGCCGGGGAAGTCATTCCACAGCCGCGCGCACAGCCTGCGGTTGATCTCCTCCAGAATCTGATAAATGCGGGGCAGCAGCTGCCGCACCATTTCTTCCGGCCACTTCTCCAGCGCTTCCGCCATGATGGTGTGGTTGGTGTAGGCCACCGTCTTCTGCACAATGGCGGAAGCTTCGTCCCAGCCAAGGCCCTCTTCGTCCATCAGGATACGCATCATTTCCGGAATAGCAAGCCCCGGGTGTGTATCGTTGATGTGGATGCACACCTTCTCCGGCAGCAGCTGGAAGTTGCGCCCGTGCAGTTTTTTGAAATCCTTGATGATGTATTGCAGCGTGGCGCTTGTGAAGAAATAGTGCTGCTTGAGCCGCAGCATCTTGCCTTCGTAGTGGTTGTCCTCCGGATACAGCACCTTGGAGATGACCTCCGCTGCTTCCGCCGCCTGCACCGCCTGGCTGTACTTGCCCTGACCAAACGCCGCCAGGTCAATGTTCTTGGGGCTGCGGGCAGACCACATGCGAAGCGTGTTCACCGTCGCCGTATCATAGCCTACAATCGGCATGTCGTAGGGGATGGCCTCCACCGTGTAGTAATCCCGGTGGATAAAGCGCGTCACACCGTTGTCGTTCACCTCGTCCACATGGCCGCCGAAGTGAACCTCGCAGGCGTCCTCCATCACGGGCATTTCCCACGCGTTGCCGTTGGTCAGCCAGCTGTCCGGCAGTTCCACCTGCTGGCCATCCACAATTTTCTGGCGGAACAGGCCGTATTCATAGCGGATCGTGCAGCCCATCGCCGGCAAATCCAGGCTGGACAGGCTGTCCAGGAAGCATGCCGCCAAGCGTCCGAGGCCGCCGTTGCCCAAGCCCGGTTCCGGCTCTTCCTTCAGCAGGTCGTCCACATTGACGCCCAGTTCGCTCAGCGCCTCCCGGTATACATCCGTGGACACCAGGTTCAGCATGTTGCAATACAGGCTGCGCCCCATCAGAAATTCTACCGACAAATAATACAGCCGCTTGAGCTTGGTTTCCTTGCGCTCCTCACGGGCAATGGTGTACTTCTGCATAATCTGGTCGCGCACGGTGGAAGCAAGTGCTTTATAGATCTGCTGGGTGGACGCCTCCTGAATGCTGCGCCCATTGTAGCGCTGCAATTTGCCAATGATGGATGCCTTGATGGATTCTTTATCAAATGAAGTTGTAGGCATGGATACCCTCCTTCTTGTAGAAAAAACAGGAACGCTGACCTCTTTTGTTGAAACGCACTTTGGAATTATACCTTATTTTCCTTGGCTTTGCAATCCCCTGACCGCCGCATGGGCCGATCAAACGGCATTTCGGCAAAAGGGGGACCTTTTGCCGCCCAATCGAATTCCATGCAGGTTTATTCCCGGGCAAAAATAAAAATCCGGTAGCAACTGCTGCCGGATTTCCGACGCACCTCCGACGGGATTCGAACCCGTGTTTTCGCCTTGAGAGGGCGGCGTCCTAGGCCTCTAGACAACGGAGGCAAATGAGCTGGGGAACTAGGATTCGAACCTAGACAATACGAGTCAGAGTCGCAGGTGCTGCCGTTACACCATTCCCCAACGCTCTCGCAATCATGCTCTCGCTGATTGCAGGAACCATTATATCAAAGGATCGTCCGCTTGTCAATACCTGTTTTTACTTTTTTCGCAAAATTATCTTCTCTTCCGTTTCGTATACAAAGCTGCATATTTTAGAACGGCGGCTGCATTTTAGCCAGGAAAAAGGCATCTTCCACCAAGTAATCTGCAAGTTTCTTTCATCACAAATTCTGCAATTTTTCTTGCAAAAATATCTTGTATTTTGGGCGAAATTGCGTATAATAATGATTGAAAAGCAGTGTTGTGCAAGAATCGCTGCGTAGCAACATCGTTTCCGGAGGTGTGAATATGAGCATTTTGATAACGATCGCCGTATGCGCAGGTTTGATCATGCTGATGCACGATCATGACCGCTGCCAGATGAGACGCGAAGCTTTGAACGAATACTACCGGACAGAATATCGCCGCGTGTATCCGACGAGCAACTAAATTTCTTCCGAAGGCATCCGCCGGTTCGTAAAGGTCTGTGGGTGCATGGTTTGCCAAGTGTTCATGCCTGTTGGATTGTCAAGGATCTGCAAACAGCAGATCCTTTTTTGTTACATTTTTGTCAAAAGTACTTGCTTTTTGTGCCGCTTTCAGCTATACTTACCATAGCGGCGGGATAACCGCCCGAAAGAAAGGAAGATATCAACCATGAAGAACCGTGTTCTTGCCCTGCTGCTGGCACTTGCGCTGTGCCTGCCCTTTGCCGCTTTTGCGGAAACGGACGCTGTGTCCTCTGCTTCTGTGAATGACTTCTATGCTTCTTCCGCCCTCACCGGCGATGACCTGATGAACGCCATCAACTCCTTCTCCGGCTTCTATCTGGTCAGCACCACCAATCCGGACGGCACGCCCAACTCCGCTTACTTCATTTATTCCATGGTGAAGTCCGGCGACAAGTATTACCTGCAGCTGGGTCTTGCGGAAAACCAGTCTAAGGCGAACCTGCTGGCCAACGGCTGCGGTCTGGCCGTGTATGCCGCAACGCCCTCCAATGAGGAAGGCGCAAAGCCCTACGCTGTGTCCGGCGCCCGCATCACCTTCACCGCTGTGACGGATGAAGCCGTGCTGGCTGAGCTGTCCAAGGACGCCCGCGAAGGCACCATGTTCTTCGAAGTGACCGCTGTTCGTTCTCTGGGCTAATCGGCTGCACTTCAAAAAACAAGTTGAAAAGCGGGCTGCCTGCATGATAGCAGGCAGCCCGCTTTTCAGACTGTCGGCAAACCCTATGAGAAGGCGTCGGAGGGGCATCATGCCCCTCTGACTGGATTCGTATCGACCGGCTATGCCGGT
>CAKUFA010000007.1 GCA_934647165.1 uncultured Clostridia bacterium
TTGTCAACCCCTTTTTGCTCTTTTTTTCGCCTTTTTTCTTGACTTTTTTCGTTCGCGGATTTATAATGGTCTATATGCCCTTTTCGTTCGGGTATACGTCAGGAATACCCTCGTCTGTGTCTCTGCATCGTTCGGGTTTTGCAACAACGGGGCAGAAGTCCATTTGACTTCTGCCCCGTTGTTTTTCTCACAATTCACCTTTCACGATCATTTGATGGGCAAAAAAACCTTCCATGGCCGGTGAACGCATCTTCAAATCGTAGTCGGCATGGCTTTCCAGATACTCCTGCAGTTTTGTATCGCTATACATTAACCTGGCAAGAGCTTCAATGGGTAATGACAAATCAAAGTCCCGTTCAATCTCTTCCACCGTTTGGCCTTCTGGTTTGCATGTGATGCAGTAGGTTCTGTTGTTTTCCGTCAGCTGGTTATCCGTCACACGCAACACAAATGAGCCTTCCCTCGCAGAGTTCGGCATCAGGCGCAGCGCCTTTTCTGCATCAACAATGCGCAGCATGGTCGTCATTTCACAGGATCGATGCTTCCCCTTCAGCCTTTCCGCCGAAGATTCGCACGCCACATAACCCAGCGTCTCAAACAGCTGACGGTTTTCCGTATGCACACAGGTCACGGCTGCCTTTTCATGATACAGGATTGCAAGACCGTCATGAAGCTTTTGCGCCTGCGAACGATTTTGTCCATACCAGTAGGCCAATATCAGCCCGCAGCCCGCCACGCATAGTTGAATTTCCTGGGTGAAGAATCGCAAACGCAGCAGCTCGGGTGTGCGATATTCCACCACAGCGGCCGGACTTTGCCACACATTCCAAAACGCTGCCGCAATATCGTCCCATTCCACTAAAACGGTTGGAATCCACTCCGGAAAGGTATAGACCGGACGGATAAGATAGTTCATCAACAGTGCCAGCGCACCGGCGCAGGCTGCATACCCCACAGCAAACAGGCCGATCATCCCAACCAACTGTGGCAAAAGCCGCACTGCGTACATGCGTTGCAATGCCGCACGGTACTGCACATGATACTGCTTCACCGCACGATTCAGGAAACGGATCATCCGCAGCATCACCGTCAGCCCTATCAGGAACAGCAGAAAGCGCAGCCACAGCGTTGCCGCCATGCTTTCTTTCCCAAGGTCAATCACCGTACCGCCGCTTTTCCACTGTTTCACTGTGTTGGTAAAAGCAACGTTGGCACCTGCGCCTGTAATGGGCACAGCTTCCACCAGCAGCGCATCCGGGCGCACCTGCTGCTCCAGCAGGCTCATCAGCGGAATGCACGCACCCATGTCCGTGTGATCGCCTACGCGCTTTTCATGGCGCAGCACGCCAACAATGCGGTATTCCTCGCCGTTGAGCACCGCAATCCTGTCAATCGGATCAGCCACTGCATATAGCTTCAGCGCCAGTTGTTCATCCACCAGCATCACCCGGTCGCCGCGCTTCAGTTCATCTTCATAGAACAGTCGCCCGCACAGGAGAAATTTTTGCTGCACCACAAAGGCATTTTCACCCATCAGCTCCAGGCGTACTTCACCTGAGGCCGTCCCTTCCTTGGGCGGTACACTGACAACGGTTTCGTCAATCAGCCCGCCCATGGTCCAGTTCGAAATCGCATTGCTCCAACCGTCCGCCTGCTCCTTAAGACTCGTCAGGCTGTCCACAAGACCCTGGTTGGGTTTTTCACTGCTTTGGCCATCGTCTGCCGAAGATACCTGCACAAGCTCCGGCGCACTGACCAGGTATTGCAGGTGATCGCCCACCTGCGCCGCCTGATATGCCCCATAAGCCGTCAGTGCCGCCAGAAGTATAAGCAGCACCGTCATAGCGCGTTTTTTCTTCATCACAGGTTTTCACCTCAGTTGACGTATTCCATCACAGCCATGCCGTCGCTCAGCGCCCGGTCTTCCTGATACGCAATCTGTTGATAAGAGAAATCCTCCTGCACAGCCACCTGTTTGTCGTTTTTATCGGCCACCGTCACCGTGGTTTTCACCACCTTCATGCCGTTGCTGCTCAAAAAACCACCGCCGGACTGCTGCACCAGAAACACATAGGAGCTGTTGCCATCGCTGCGCACAGCCGCAGCAGGCAGCAGCGTCATGGACTCTTTGGCACGGTAGGTGATGGTTGCCTGCACGCCGCCGTTGGCAATGGCTTGCCGCACTGCGGTGTTGCCTGGTTCCGTCATGGATTCCGGCAGTTCAATCACCAGGTATTTTGTACCGGTGCTGTCCGTTGCTGTGGCGGAAACCTTCGTGCGCTCCGTTCCATTGTCGTCATCGCCAACGGTCACCCTTGTGCCGACGGCAAATGTGCGTTCAATCCCCGTTAAAGGCGCGCGCAGGCTCGGCATGGCGTCCTTTGCGCTCATCACATAAGCGGGCTTGGAACCATCGTAGCTGTCCCCAGCATTCACATCCACGGACACAATCCACCCGTCCCGCGGCGCGCGCACCGTCCCCAGGTCGTTCAGGCGCGTGTCCAGCGCCAGCATGTCGTCGCTCAAACTGTCCATGTCCTTGATCAGGCCATTGCGCTTGTTGATGTATTCAAATGTATCGTTATTAACGCGCAGCTTCTTGTCCTCATACACGGCAAAAAATGCAGCCTGTGCTTCTTCATAGGTGGTTTTAGCCGCCAGCGCCTTGTTCACTGCGTCCGTCACTTCCTGGGGCACATCCTTCACCAGAGCCAGCTGCTTTTTCCACCCCGTCATATCATTGAGCAGCGTCGCACCGTTCTTTGCCGCAGCCTTGCGCGCTTCATACTTGCGACTGCTCAGTTCATCCTGGGCATTGAGCATTTCGGTATACAGTTCGTTCTGCCTGCTTTCGCGGGACAGCTTCCGGTTCGTCACATCCAGTTCGCTCAATTCCTTGGCCTTGGCGTTATAGTCGTCCTGTAACTTCTTCAGATCCTCGTCATAGCTGGGCATAGCGGACGTAAAAATCACATCGCCCTTTTTCACATAGTGTCCCGGCTTCACATAAACCTTGTTCACCGTCACCGCGGACTTTGCTGCTTCCTTAATAGTAATCTCTTCTTTTTCCGGAAAATCAATTTCCGCTGTCAGCTTGATTTCCTGTTCCAGGCGACCCTTGCCCGGGCTAAGCAGTCGCACCTTGGGTGTGGTGATGGTTTGCACCGTGCGGGCAAAAAACATGCAAAGCGCCACTCCAACGCCCAGAATAATCAGCCCCTTGAGGGCGAAACGCTTAAGCTTCATTGGCATTTCCTCCATCCGTCAAAGGCTTTCCGCCCGTCACTTCAGCTCGCTGAGCTGGATGCCCGCCACAATGTCTTCCTGGAAGTACAGATAAATCAGCAGCGTCGGTAAAATGTACAGGGCAGATCCCGCAAAAGCCACCTCCGCGCCTTCTGTGGAAATCTGGTTGAACATGGTGGACAGCGGCTGCAAAGCCGTGTTGCCCGTCAAATAGACCATGGGCTGTTCCACCATGTTCCAGCAGTCCGCAAAGGACAGCGCCGCCGCCGCACCCAGGATGGGCTTGCACACCGGCAAAATCACATGCACAAACCCGCGCATGGCGCCCACACCGTCCACCATCCCCGCCTCCAGCAGCTCATTGGGAATGGACACCATAAACTGCCGCAGCAGAAAAATGTAGAACGGTGAAAAACACATGGGCAGAATCACCGCCCACACCGTGTTCATCAACCCCAGCCACCTCAGCACTATCACGCTTGGCGCCATGGTCACCTGAAAAGGCAAAATCATCAGAATCAGGATCATGAAGAAGATCGTGTCCCGCCCGCGGAAGGTAAAGCGGCTGAGCGCATACGCTGTCAGCGGAATGATGATCGCCTGCCCCAGCAATATGCTGCCTGCATACATTGCAGAATTGCAGAAGTACAGCAGATACGTGGGGTTTTCAATTAAGATGGTGTAATATTGCCTGAGGGAAAACTTCGCCGGGGAGAAGATCACGTCCATCCATTTGGTCGCATCGTAGCTTCCCCGCTGCCCCAGCCAGGCTGTAATTTCACTCTTCGGGAAAAAGGAATACAGGAACGTGCACACAATCGGCACCAGAATCAGCGCCGAAAGCACTGTCAAAATCACCATTGCCGCAAAGCCGCCAAAAGAAAGGCGCTCTGTGCGGCGATGCCTTCTTGTTTTGCGCATCCGCCAGTCTCCTTTCTTGCGTCACGCCTTGTCCGGCGAACGGACAGCCTTGCTGGCGTACATAAGTGCAAACAGCGCCATCACGCCCACAGCGAAAATATACGCCGCCGTAGTCACGTCCTGATAGTCCAGCTTCACATACTTGTTGTTCATAAAATGCTGCAATGTGTAAATCGCATCCGATGGATATGCGCCGGAAATGAAATACACTTCCTTGAAGATTTTGAACGCGTTCACCCAGCTGAGCACAAACACCAGAAAGGCTGTCGGCAAAATCTGCGGCAGCGTGATGCGAAATGCCTGTGTGAACCATCCCGCACCTTCCAGCGACGCATATTCGTACAGCGACGGATGCACCGCGCTGAGTGCTGAGGCAAACAGCACCACCGAGAAACCCAGGTTCTTCCAGATATACAGCAGCACCACCGGCACACGGAGCGCCGCGCCGTCCAGCCACACCACACGCTCCAGCCCCAGGGTCACCACCAGCCGGTTAATCACCCCGCCATAGTCGAACATTGTCAGCCAGATAAGCAGCATGGCGGACGACGGCATCAGATACGGAAGTAGCAATATGTTGCGGAATGCGGTGGAGCGCTCCTTGAGCGCCTTCAGCATTGCTGCCAGCAAAAAAGACGCCAGCCAAATCACCGGTGCGCACAAAAGCGACAGTTCCCAGGTGTTGCGCAGCCCCAGCTGGAACATGCTGTTCTGCAGCACCCTGCGGTAATTGTCCAGTCCCACAAACCGGTTCTCAAACGTGCCATCCAGCAAGGAATAATAGATGCCTCCAATGAAGGGCACCACATAAAACAGCATGATGCCTGCCAGCCCCGGCAAAAGCAGCAGCCACACAATCTTCTTTTTGTGAAACAAGGGAAGACCCTCCGTCACATGCATCCGGGGCAGGCTTGGCGCAATGCCGCCCCTGCCCCGGCGGGGTTATGGTTTACTGGTTCTCCAGGCGCATCATGCGCATCTTATTGTCCGCCTCACGGATGAACTGATCCATCGAAATCTGCCCCTCACGGAAACGATCCATCAAATCGTTCAGCTCGGTGGCGGAATTGTCCTTCGTGCCCGAGAGGAACGTGGTTTTCCGCACAGTCAGCTTGGGCACAATGTTTTCCTGGAAATAGGCAATCTGTTCAGCGCTAACGCTGTATTCATACCGGGGTAGCCGCGTGGCAAGATAGTTTTCTTCCCACTTCAGGCTTTCCTCAAGGTCCTTCTTTTCGCTTTCGTCGGCCTTTTCCAGCATCGCTTTCAGGTTTTCCACCACTTCTTGTTCCTGTTTGACCATATTGGCATAGTTGGGGTTGAGCACCGGCTCGGTTTCATTTTCGTAGATGCAGTGCTTTTGCTCCTCTGTCATGGCTTCCAGCTTGCATTCCAGCAGTTTCACGGCCTCGTCCATGTTCTTTGTGCGGGGATTGATGAACATCACGTTCAGGTCGCAGGCAATTACCTGCTCAGTGCCGTCCGTCAGGCTCATGGGCAGATAACGTTGATAGTCATTCTCGGTGTTCGTCATCCAGTCGAACGCGCCGACCACCTGATACCCGTTCATGAACAGCGACTCAAAGTAAGCATCGCTCTTCATGGCGTCACTGGCCTTCTGATCCACCACATCGCACTCAACCTTTTCCAGTGCCTCCATTATTGCGCGGAATTCCGGAGTGTCAAAGGTCACATCCTGTCCCTTTGCCATGCACCAGGCCATGTAGTCTTCCATCATCCAGTCCATCAGCTGCGCCTTGGTACTGCTGATATAGTCAAACAGAGAATATTCGCCGTATTCATCGGCATACTCATCGTTCCACTCGGTCACAAACTCACACATTTCAACCCAGTTATGTGGCAGATCATCCTCCGTCAGGCCAATCTCCTGCAAAATACGCTGGTTGTAGAAAAAGCCCCAGCTGCTGAAGTCCACCGGCACCGCATACAGCTTGCCGTCCTTCATCACCGCGTCGCGCACACAGGGCTGCATCCGGTTCACCGCGTCCACCAGTTCCGGATAGCCGCTCAGGTCAGCGCAGTAGCCTTTTTTCATCAGCGTGTCGATGGAGGAGTATCCAACGCTCAGTGCAACCAGATCCAGCGAATCATCGCCGCTGACCATGGCCTGGCTCAGGCTCTCCACGTCCGTGGCATAGTTGTTGGAAAAATACACGGGTACATTCGGGTTGCGGCTCACAAACAGCTTCGTGCCATCGTCCATCCAGGCGCCCGATACGTTCAGATACGCATCCGTGCGGAAACTGGTGGACATTTCCCGCACCACCGTCTCCTCCCATGTAGAAATCAGGATGGCATTTCCGATTACCGCCATGTTGCTGGCATAGTTCACCGGCGCGTAGCCCAGCTGCTTCTTTTCCGTCAAGTTCAAATAACCCATGATGCGGGTGTTATCCAGGTACACAATCGCATCCAGCGCTTCACAGTAGCGCACCGTGTCAACATAGGTGTCAAGGTCAAACGCAGTCTGCACCGTGTCGGTCTTCGGGTCGTACATTGCAACGGACGGATATTTTATCGTCTGGGTCGCTTCGTCATAAGCATTGTCGCTGTCATAGATGATCGCCAGCGCTTTGCCGTCCTTGTACCCCGTCACACCAATCACATGCTCTACACCGGAGGTGGTCAATTCGCCCGTCTGCAAGTCAATCAGATACAGCGCCGTGATCTGCTTGCCCTGGTTGTCCCAGTCGTTCATGGTCAACAGCAGCTTGCCATCCGCTATAGCCCGGCCGCTCATGGTTACGCCATAACGGTAATCATCCTCCACGTGATAAAAAATGTCGGTGTTTTTCACCGTCACTAAATCCGTGAAAACCGCCTTGTCGCCGTCAATTTTCACTTCAAACACGAGCCCGGTCAGCGCGTTCACCGCCAATAGCTGCTCGCCGTTTTCCACCAGATAGCTGATGGCATGGGTTCCGTCAATGGGGTTGCCGGCTTCATCCTGGGCGTTTTCCAGATCCTCCGCCGAGCTATAGTAGCCCGCATAAACAAGCGCTTGTCCATTTCCATCCTTGGCAATGTTCACATTGGCTTCCATGCCCGGCTTCCAATAGCTCAGCACCGGCCCTGCCTGCGTGGTCGCCAGCGCATATACTGTATCCGTCGTAGCCGTCATTTGTTCAATGTTATAGTAGGCGTCATCACCTGCTCGTTGAAACAGGCCGCCTCCCGCCTGATCCACACCCTCCATGGTGGCAATGGCGGTTGTTCCTCCAACGAATTCCCTGTCCGCCAGCGCGCCTGCGCAGCTTGTGCAGGCCACAGTCGCCGCGCACAGGAATGCCAAAATGCGATGTTTCATCGTTTGCTCTCCTTTTCTGGCGAAGGCTTTTCCGCCTTCTATCTATATAGACGTTGCGGAAGAAGCTTTTCGTTCACGTTTCTTATGCATTTTGCAAATTTTTTTACAATGCAAGCAGTTGCTCGTTGAGCGTCTGCAAAGCGTTGTACAGCGCCGTTTGCTGTTCGGATGTGGTCATTCCCGTCAAAAGCTGGTTGGCATAGGCGTCGATGATGCCATACAGGTTGGTAAACCAGTCCTCCGAAATGATGTAGCCCTGCGCCCCGTCCAGGCCAACGCTCAGGCTGTTCATGGTCTCCATGGCATACACGCTGCTGCGAATGCGCGAAAGCGTTGTTGTGGAGCTTGCGCCCGCCGTTCTGCTCAACGATGCAGATAAGTCCAGCGCGTTGCCGCACTCCAACTGGATGCGCGCCACAAACAGATTTTCTGCTTCCTTGCGGAACCTGAGGGCCGGTACGGCGTACACTGCGCCTGCAATCACTGCAATCAGCAGCAGCACAATCAGCACGGTTTTCCCTCTTTCTTTCATGCCCGGCGCGCCGGTGTTGCCACGCGCACGGTTAGCCGAATAACGATACATAAAGTTTCTCTCCTCCCCGTTAATCAATCAACGGTGTTTTTTTATCACCTTCAGCACGCACATCTTACCACAAACCGAACCTTCAGGCAAGGGGAACGGGTCGGTGCGGCTGTCAACATGTTGCTGTTCCATGGTTGTTTTTAGCACTTTTCGCCGCTTCTCTGCTTCCTTCTTTTTTCTTTTATGGTATCTCTGATCATTCAATAGGGTTGTTTCAGTGTAAAGGAGGAACTTCCATCATGATGATGCTCCCGTTGTGCTTGGCAGCAATCCAGCCGGTTTTTTTCCTGATGTTTGCCGTGCTTTACAGCAGCCGCGCCAAGCGCCGCATTTTCCGGGATAAAAATCTATAACGCGATGGCTTGGATAACCATTTTCCACTGCTGCATGGAACTCGTTAGTTTTTTTGCGGATAGCCTTTCCTCTTTGCCGCACGGCTTCTCAACCGTGCCTCCAACACTTTGCTGTACACGATCTCACCGCTGTTTGCTTTGCGCAGGCCGTTTTTTCCGATCAGGAGCCACATGTCGCCCTGCACGCCCTTGAAAAAGCCGTCCAGCACTTCCATCAACCTTCCAGCCGCGTCTATCTGCTGCACTTTTTTCTTCGGTGCCTCCATCACGAACAATCTCGCATTAACGCCTGATGCGCTCCTAGCGTACACAGATGCCTTGATGTATGCCAGCAAAAAACAGCATAGCTGACTGCAAAAACATGCAACAAGCGCCATGGCTCGGAAATAGCTCCGTGCCATGGCGCTTGTCTTCACCTTTTTTTCACGCCTTACCGCTTCTTCGTGCCTACATAGATTAGCTTGCTCCGTGCCTTGTAGGTATCCGTATACAGCAGCGTTCTCTCCGTCACCGCGTCCCCTTCATACTTCACGCGGTAGCTTTCCACCACATAGCCTTTGGCTGCCTTGCGCACAGTGTATTCCTGGTCGGTGTACGTCACATATTGCTGCTTGGTGTCCTTCACATACTCCGGCTCTTCCGGCGGATCCAGCTCCTTGACCGTCACGCTTTGCAGCTCATAGCGCACGTTGTCGCCAAGGCTTTCGCCATAAATCGACACCCTCGCAATCAGCCGCTTCCGGTTGCTGGGATCACTTTGCACCGCCGCAACAAAATATAGCGGGCTATCCGTATTGTTGCGGAAAACCAGGTCAATCTTGCGGTTTCCCTCCCAATACACCGTCGCATCCTCGCCGTATTTGGCATAGGACACTTCCTTGGAGTGGGGTTCTCTTGTGATAATCTCCAAACCGGCCGTTACCGCCGCCTGGTACAGCGTTGTGCTTGCCTGGCAGGAACCGCCGCCAACGCCCATCACTTCGCTGCCATAAGCGTATTCCACTGCTTCATAAAAGCCGTTTGCCAGTGTCCGTTTACCTACCACACTGTTGAAAGAAAACTTTTTTCCCGCTTCCAGGATGTACCCGGAGATGGATTCAAAGCACCTGCGGATGTTGTTCGTGCGATTTTCATTGGAGTGGGTGCTGATGGGGGTATACATGGTGCCCCGCAGCGTCAGCTTCTGCTTCAGGTCATCCGTCGTCACGGAGGGTGCAATGCTGTCCGGTTCAATCTCCACATCGCCGCTTTCCATGGCGGACACCATTTGATACAGCCGCGCCTTCAGCGGATCGGTGTCCAGCACGCGCCCTTCCTCCGCATCCTGGAAAGTGAAGGGATAGCTGTTTTCCGGGTTGAATTCCACCAATTTCGCATCGCTTGGCGCCCGATCCACACGCTTTTTGATTTCTGCAAGCACATTGTCCACCACGGACGTGTCGCCGCCCGGCTCAGCCGAATAGCCCTGATAGTTGTTCACCATCAACGCTTCCATGGCCGCCTGCCGCTGATAGGCATCGCCCGTGTGCCCCTGTGCCCATGCGTTGTTGAGGGCATCCATCACATCCACTTTCATGCCCAACTGGCTGGCATTCAAGGTGGTCACCACCTGCCCCTGATAGGTCAGGTTCACATACCAGGAGTCGTTGCGTGCCTGCGCCTTGGTTGTCACAGCGTTCACGCCCTCTTCAGCGGTCATGCCACCCAAGTGAATGCCGTCCACATACACCCCGGGGCAGAACACATCATCATAGGCTGCTACTGCCTGCTTCACCTGCGCATCTTTTTGATAGGCATAACCGCCTACGCCAAGGCACACAACCAGCACCGCCGCCGCCAGCGCAACCAACACCGTGCGAAGATTCTTGCGCGGCGGCTGCCCGCCGTTGTTCCCGCCGCGATACTTGTTGTGTTCACCATCCTGCTGCTTTGGCACATAGCCGTTGCCATAATAATAGTTCTGCCCGGCATCAAAACGATTTTCCTGCTTTGGCTGCGTAAACATCACACCGTTCTGCCCGGACTGTGTACCGTTTTGCAATGGTTTTGCGCCATAGCGCTGCCCATCCGGCTCCTGCATCCGCCGATAGCCGCCGTTCCCGGTCGAAGTGTTTCCGGCGTTGTACTTCATGCCGCCATTTTGTGCGTTTTGTCCGTTGTAAGCAACATTGCCGCCCGCCATGCGCATGCTGCTATAACCTGCGCCATTGCTTTGCAACGGTTGACCGGCATACCCCGTGTTTGGTGCAGCTGCTTTTTGCGTGCCATAGCCGTTGGTTCCGCCAGGCTGCTGCCAGTTGCCAGCGTTCTGCATGCGCTGCGATGCGCCGCCATAGTTGGCCTGCTGCCCGTAAGGTTCAGCATAAGCACCTTGTCGGCCATAAGCGGAAGCCGTCGGCACACCTTGCCGTGGTTGGGCATAGTTTGCCTGGTTAGCCGTTCCTCCGGCTGCATTCCATCCGCTGTTGTTTTCCTGTGCAGATGTATGCTGCGTGCGCCTGCGGGGCACATATCCGTTGTTCATGCCCGGCTTCCTCCTTTCGCTTCCTGTTGCATGGTCGTTTCCAGTTGTGTAAAATCTGTCTGCGCGTTTGCCCATGCACCGTCTGTGCATCCGGGCAAGCCGTGGCCGTCCCCTTCCTCATGGAAGTCGCTTCCGCCTGTTACCAGCAGGCCATTGCGGCGCGCCATGTGGTCCAGGGGTGCATACCCCTTGCTTTCTGCCGATGGATGATAAACTTCAACGCCAAGCAAGCCCTGATCCCGCCACACCGGCAGCAACATGTTCAGCGCTGCGTCGCCAAGTCCCATCAGCCGCGGATGCGCCATCACCGGCACAAAGCCGCTCCTGCGCATCAGCGTCAGCGCTTCCTTCAGGCACAGCCGCTCCCCCGCCACATAACAGCGGCAGCCGTCTCCCAAATAACGCTGAAACGCCTCCGTCACACTGTGTACATATCCGCGTTCCACCAGCATCCGCGCAATGTGCAGCCTGCCTACCGTGCTGCCACACTGTGCAAACAGCGCATCCTCTTCAAGCGGCATGCCATTTTTCCGCAAAAGTGCCAGCATTTTCTTTGCCCGGTCTACACGTGCAACAGCAAGCTGCTTCACGGCATCATGCAGCAGTGTTTCCTCCCGCAGGCCATAGCCCAGCAGATGCATATTCTTGCGGTCGCTCAAGCTCAGTTCAACACCTTGCAGCACGCGCAGCGGCAGCGCCTTGCCATGCAGTTCCGCCACCCCGTCAAAGGTGTCATGATCGGTGATCGCCATGATTGAAATGCCCATGGACGCGGCTTTTTCTGCCAGCGTCATGGGCGTCAGCACCCCGTCGCTTGCACGGGTATGCAAATGCAAATCAATGCTCATTCTTTGCTGTTGTCCATCAGGTTATCCAGCTTCATCACATCGTCTGGAATTTCCGGTTTTCCATCCGTTGCAGGCTTTTCCGAAGGCTTTGCCTCGTTGGGAATATCCGCATCGTGCTGGGGCTTGTCGCCATTTACGCCGGCTGGAATTTCGCCATTTTCCATCAGGGCAACAAACTCCGCGCGGCTCACGGTGTCCTCCTTGAGCAGCGTATCCACCAGCTTGTCCAGCCGGTCGGCATGATCGCGCAGCACCTTCTTGGCGCGCTCATAGCATTCCGTCAGCATCCGGCGCACTTCTTCGTCAATTTCGGCAGCCACTTTTTCGGAATATTCGCGGCTTTGGCCAAACTCCATGCCCACAAACACTTCCTGATCGCTGCCCAGATAAATTGTGCCCAGCTTTTCGCTCATGCCAAACTGCGTCACCATTTTGCGGCACATCTCGGTGGCACGTTTCAGGTCGGAGGAAGACCCCGTGTACACTTCATTCAGCGTCACGTCCTCCGCCGCATGGCCGCCCAGCATCATGCACACCTGATCCAACAGCTGCGAGCGGCTCAGATTGTCGTGCTCCTCGCCCGGCAGCGCAAGGGTATGCCCTGCTGCCTGGCCGCGGGGCACAATGGTAATCAGGTGCACCTCATCGCACCCCGGCAGAAAATGCCCGACAATGGCATGTCCGCTTTCATGGATGGCCACCATGCGCTTGTCCTGTTCGCTCACCTTGTGGCTGCGCTTTTCCGGACCCATCTGCACCCGGGCAATGGCGTCAATCAGCAGCTGCTGGTCAATTTCCTTGCGCCGTGCACGCGCTGCAAGGATGGCCGCCTCGTTCATCACGTTTTCCAGCTCCGCACCGGTGGCAAAGGGGACGCGCTTAGCGATGTTCGTCAAATCCACATTCTTGGCCAAAGGCTTGCCCTTGCTGTGCACCTTCAGGATGGCTACGCGTCCCTCCAGGTCGGGATAGTTCACCGTCACCTGGCGGTCAAACCGCCCCGGACGCAGCAGCGCCGGATCCAGAATGTCCCGGCGGTTGGTGGCCGCCATCACAATCACACCTTCATTGATGGCAAAGCCGTCCATTTCCACCAGCAGCTGGTTCAGCGTCTGTTCACGTTCGTCATGCCCGCCGCCGAGTCCCGCGCCGCGATGACGTCCCACTGCGTCAATCTCATCAATGAACACGATGCTCGGCGCAGCCTTCTTGGCCGTGTCAAACAAGTCGCGCACGCGGCTTGCGCCTACGCCCACAAACATTTCCACAAAGTCCGAGCCGGAGATGGAGAAAAACGGCACGCCCGCCTCGCCTGCCACTGCCTTAGCCAGCAGCGTCTTGCCCGTGCCGGGAGGGCCTACCAGCAGCACGCCCTTGGGAATGCGTGCGCCCAGGTCCAGATAATGCTTGGGATTGCGCAGGAAATCGACCATTTCCTGCAGTTCTTCCTTCTCTTCATCTGCCCCGGCCACATCGGCAAAGGTCACCTTGTTCTTGGTCGGATCCTGCATTCTCGCGCGGCTCTTGCCAAAGTTCATCACCTTGCCGTTGCCGCCGCTCTGGCTGCGCATGAGCATAAACCAGAACACCATGAAGATCACCGACACGATGATAAACGGCAGGAAATCCAGCCACCACGGCGTCTGCACCGGCGCGCGGTACTCCACCGTAAAGCTCAGGTCGTTGACGGAGATATCCTCCACGCTTTTGCCCTGCTTGGCTGCTTCCATCTGCCGCGCCGTTTCAATAAAATCGCTGCCGATGGTGGTTTCAAAGTCATACTTTCTGTCCGGAAAGTCGGATGCGGCAACCTTGGTGTTGGTTTTCAAGCCCACCAGGCTCGTGTTGCGGATTGCGACCCGCGACACCTCACCGTTCTCGATCATTTTCAGCAGCTCGGGATACTCAATTCGCTTGTTTTCCTGCATCCCCAAGCCGCCGTTGAGCAGGATTGCAATGATGAGGAACGCAGCGATAACCACCACGTAGCCCATCAACCCCCTGGGTGATTTTTTCAAAACAGCATCCTCCTTCAATATGATGCGAACCGACGATGATTATACCACACCTTCACGGCAGATTGCAAACCTGCCGCATCCCCCGGCCGCTTACTCCTCGCCGCCGTAGATGCGGGGGGACAAAACGCCGATGTCCGGCAGATTGCGGTACTTCTCGTCATAGTCCAATCCGTAGCCCACCACAAACTCATCCGGGATTTCAAAGCAGGAATAATCCGCTTTCAAATCCACCCGGCGGCGGGCAGGCTTGTCCAGCAGCGTCACAATCTTGATGGACTTTGCGCCCCGATCACCCAACATGGTTTTGAGATAGTTCAGCGTCACGCCGGAGTCCACAATGTCCTCCACAATCAGAATGTCCATGCCCGTGATATCCCGGTCAAGGTCCTTGAGCACCTTCACCACGCCACTGGTCTTCGTTGCGCTGCCATAGCTGGACACCGCCATGAAATCCGTCCGCAGCGGCAGGTCGATTTCACGGATCAGGTCGGAATAAAACACAATCGCACCCTTGAGGATGCCAATCAGCATGGGCTCTTTGCCTTTGTAATCCTCGGTGATGCGCTGTCCCATCTTCTTCACCGCTTCACGGATTTCTTCCCGCGTCACCAGTACCCGGCTCAGATCCTCGTAAATCTTCGCGTCGCGTTCCATAATCATGTTTCCCCTTTCATTTGTTTTGCAAAGGTTGGTGGTTGCTTGCGGATCATATCCACGGCATGGTTCCCTTCCAGCGAAGCATGAGAAAGTCCTCCCCTGCCTGCCAGGCGGGAATCGCACCGGCGCCAACGCCGCATGCCAGCAGCACCTCCTGCCCCCGGCATAAAAGCGGCATCGTTTCCCGAAAAGGCGCATCCACACGCCGGTTAACCAAATAGTCCTGCAAAGCCTGCCGTCCCGCTTGTCCGAAAGGGCGGATAAAGTCTCCCGTCCGGCGGCAACGCAGCTCGCAGTCCGCAAGCCAAGCCCTGGGAAACGCCTGGCTTTCCCTTCCATTGCCCGGACAGATTGCCTCACCCTCCGCCTGTAACGTCACATTCCCCAGGCGGTATAGGCCCTCCCCCTGAAGCGGCACCGGTCGGATGCTTTCCGCCGCCCCATTGCCCGTCAGGTGCAGGTATCGGTATCCACGGTAGCCATGTTGTCCGCCAGGCAGCGTGCATTGCGTGCCCACCGGTGCGGACAACAGCGCCAGGAAGGCGTCCGTTTGCGCCGCATCCAGCGTGTCTCCCCGCCGAAGCTGCCACCATCGCCGAAGCATTCGCCTGCGCAAAGGCAGCGGCGCCTTTTGCAGCACCTCCAGGGCAAGGTAGTCAGCTTGCGCATCGCCAAGGGCTGCGTTCACCGTATCCCGCAGCGCGTCTTCATCTTCCTGTAATGCCAACGACGTACGCCCCATGCGTGCGGTCACCCCCGGTGACAGCTGCTCCATCAGCGGCAGCAGTTGATGCCGCACACGGTTGCGCAGATACGCATCCCCGCTGTTGCTTTCATCTTCCCGCCAGGTTTGCCCGCAAAGTGCAAGCATCTGCCTGAGTTCCTCCCGGGAGAATTCCAGCAGTGGCCGCCAGATGTTCATGCCGTTCAAGCAGCTTTGTGCGCGCATGCCGCACAACCCCGTCAACCCGGTTCCACGCATCAAGTGCATCAGCATCGTTTCCGCCTGGTCTTCCCGGTGATGCGCCAGCACCAGCGCCTGTGCGCCGGTGTGGGTCATTGCGTCCCGAAAGGCGGCATAGCGCGCCTCTCTCGCCCAGGCTTCGCCGGGGTTTTCCGGCGGTGTCAGGCGACAGGTCAGCAGCGGCACGTCATGCTCCCGGCATAGCTGCCGCACAAAAGCTTCATCCTCTTCGGAGGCCTGCCCGCGCAGGCCATGGTTCACATGCACAGCCTGCAGCGTCACCTGCCCGCGTTCCCGCAGCGCAAGCAGCACCCGGAAAAGCGCTGTTGAGTCCGCACCGCCGGATATGCCGGCCAGCACATGGCCGCACACCCACGGCAGCGCATCCGCCAGCTGCTCCGCAGTCATCATAAGGCCGCCCCCGTCAGTTGCGCAGCGGTGCGTTGCACACGTTGCACGGCGTCAGGTTCTTGTAGGCGTCATCATTCACCTGGCTGTATTTGAAGGACTTCATGTACTGTTGATAGCGGCTGTTGATGCTCTTGCATTCCTTGTCCGCGTGATATTTCGTGCCGCCCTTGCTGTTGTAATACAGGATGGTGTTGGGACTGGTGTTGGTTGCGTCGTTAATCACCGGCGTTACCGTTGGCGTGGGGGTCGGCGTTTCCTCCGGCTCCTGGCTGGAAAGCGACCGGGGATCCACATACCACATGTCATTTTCCTTCAGCATAACCACCTTCAGCCGGTATTTCTGCGCCGCCTTGCCGTTGCCCTTGTCAATAGTGGCGTTCACAGTCACCGTGCGAGTGGTGTCATTGTCGTTGCCGCTGATCTGCACGCTGGAATAATCTGTAGGCGTGCGGTTAGCCAGAATCTGGAACAGCGCTTTCTTGGGTTCAGCAACGCTCTGCTGCCAGCTGGGGGCGCACAGGCTCACCATATCCTCGTGCCGGTTCACTTTCCAGAAATAGAAGAAGGACTCCATCTGCGATACGGCCTCGCTCTGCAAACCGCTATCCGGCGCAGGGGTCTGCTGTGCGGGCTCATCGGTTGCTGTGAGCGTCATCGCCAGTCCGCCGTCGCCTTCGTTGCCGCCGCCGGACAGCGTGTTTGCAGCCACCGTTCTGCCGCTTGGCGGTGTCACGCCCTGCTGCTGGCTCGTGCGATCCGCCGGTGCGCTGCCTGTCAGGGCGCTCACCAGGGCAACCACCGCCATCGCTGCATACACAGCCGACAGCGTAAGCCGCCCGTTGGGAGAAAGCATGCGCCGAAGCCACGTCATTCCCAGCGTCAAAGCCGTCAGAACAACGAATACCCACTTGAGCACCGCCACCTGGAAGATCATGCCCAGCAGAAACAGCACCGGCAGTACGCCAAACAATGCCGCCTTCACCAGCATCTCAGGGTCAAGGTTCCTCCGCGTCCCGCTTTGCCGCGGCTGCATGTTCTGCTGCTGCTGATAGCCATAGCCGTAGCCCTGCGGATAGCCCTGTTGGGGCTGAGCGTACGCTTGCTGATAGCCTGCCTGCGGCTGGCCATAGCCCGTCTGCTGGTAGCCCTGCTGAGGCTGATTGTACGGCTGCTGATATCCCTGCCCGGGCGCCGGCTGGCCATAGGGCTGCTGGTAGCCGGTATTGTATCCCTGCTGCTGGGGCTGCACATAGCTCTGCTGCTGAGGCTGCGCATAGTTCTGTTGTTGGGGCTGGTTGTATGGCTGCTGATACCCTGCCTGCGGCTGACTATAGCCCGGCTGTTGGTAGCCCTGCTGGGGTGTATAGCCTTGCTGCACCTGGCCATAGCCCTGCCGATACCCCTGTGTGTAACCCTGCTGGTACGTTTGTCCAGGCTGCTGATAAGCCTCTTGCCCGGCCGATGTGCGGCCATATGCCGCGTTTGGATCATTGGAACGATTGCCGTTCATCCGCACCCCTCGCCTTTCCGCCGCCTGCGCGGCTGTTCCGCGGCAGCATGCCGCCGAAAGAAAAAATCACACATCCGCAAACGCGGATGAAACACGCACGATCCTGTCTGTGATCGCTGTTCCGCCGTCTGCCGGCAAGGTTTCGAGAAACCCGCCTGCCGCCAGATGCCCGGAATCTTTGCAACTGAAGAAAAATGCAAAGACGAAAAAGCGGTATCCCCCACTTTTTCGACATGCTGAGGAATGTCACAACATTCCACCATGTATTATGAATGAAGCATGCGTCATCTGTCAAGGGATGCAAAGTGAAAATTGCATGAAAAAGGGCGCGGAAACGCATTTTTTACATCTGTGCGTTTCCGCGCGTTGTTCACAGGCTGCCTTTTTTCACACTTCATTCAACCGACTGGTCAAAAGGCAGCACCATGCGGTTGGAGCCGTCTTCCCACAAGCGTTCCAAATTATAGTAGGCCCGCTCCTCCTGATGAAACAGCTGCACCAGTATCTGGCCAAAGTCCATCACAATCCAGCGGCCTTCATTCTGCCCCTCCATCCGCCGCAGGGACAGTCCCTGCTCCGCCATGCGCTCATCCACCTCGTCTGCCAGCGCCTTCACCTGGTTGGCGTTGCGCCCAGAAGCAATCACCATGTAATCCGTGATTACTGTCAGATGTGCCACGTTCAGCGCCACAATGTTCTGTGCCTTGCGGTCGTACAATGCCCTGGCAATATCCTGCACCAGCGCGTTGTCCTGCATAAGTGTCCCCTCCTTCTGCCAATGTTTTCTTACGTCCCGGTCTTTATGTTTTCCTTCAGCCAGGCCATGGTTTCCAGCGTTTGCGGGTGCAGGGGTTTACCGCCCTTGCGCACGAAAGCGCGCGTTCCCTCCATGCTGGCCAGCAGTGCCCGCTCCAAGTTGAGCTGCGCCAGCATCCGCACCTTCTCCAATGTGGGATAGCTTTCCCTCGTGGGTTCAATTTTGTCCGCCAGATACACAACCATATCCAGCCTTGTCATGCCCACCTTGCCGGTTGTGTGGCAGGCAATAGCGCGCAGCACGTCCGGATCCTGTTCTCCATATTCCTCAGCTGCCAGATACGCCCCCACAAGCGAGTGCATCAGCGCGCCGCTTGAAAGCACCTGTTCATCCTCCGTCAAATGCTGCTGACGGCAAATGCGCTGCATTTCCTTAACCGGCAAGCATTTGGCACAATCGTGCAGCACCGCCGCTTCCTCCGCTTTGTGTGCGTCCACCCCATGCAGGTTCGCCAGGTGCCGCGCCGTATGCGCCACCGCCAGCGTATGGCTAAAGCGTTTGGCAGTCAGATCCCGGAACAGTTTTTCCAGCCATGCCTGCGGCCTGTTCAGCCGCGGCCGCATGCCATACAGGCCGCACAGCCCGGCATACTCCCGGCATACCACCGGCAGTCCCGGCGTCGGTCTTCCCTGGCTTAATGCTCTGCGTACCTGTGTGGAAGAAACATCCACCACATCCATGTCCACCGTGCTGAAGGAACCTCCCATGGCCGTCAGGCGGTGACGCTCTTCCGTCACCTCCGCAGGCTGCGATGCGCCCAGCCGCGGACAGATCAGAAAGCTGCACATTCCCAGCACCTGCTCATAATGCCGCCAGTTTTTGAGATCCAGCAGCGTATCCGCACCGATAATATAATAGAAATCGGCTCTCGGATACATTTCGTGCAGTATTTTCAGCGTGTCAACGGTATAAATCACGCCCGTGCGATCCATCTCCATACGGCACGGTTCCAATCCGTCCTGTTGCGCAACAGCGGCGCACACCATCCTCCAGCGATCTTCCGCCGGCGTAACATCATGCTTGTGCGGCGGATTGCCCGTCGGCAGCACCAGCACCCGGTCAAGTCCAGCACCGTCCTTCGCAGCCTTTGCCATGGCAATGTGCCCGTCATGGATGGGGTCGAACGTGCCGCCGATAATTCCGATTTTCTCCTTCGCCAATGTATGGCTCCCCTTTTCGCCGTCAAAAATGTTTGAGCAGGGATATTTCAGCCTGTCGAAAAATAGCACTGCGACTTTTCGACAACCGATGGGTTTATTATAAACGATTTTGCAGCATTTAGAAAGGGGAAATTTTGATGGAGCGATATTTGCGTCTCCGTCCGCTGCGGCAATGGATGGACGGCGCAGGGCTTCACCTGCTGCTCATTGCATGCAGCATCGGCTGGTTTGTCTATTTATGGGGCACAGGGCTGCCATCGCTTCTGGCAGGGCTTGCGTTTTCGTGGATGCTGTGCCTTGCGCTGGCACGCGGCCGCAAAAGCCGCCTTGCCCGAAAAGAAAGCGTCCTGCGTGCACGCCTTGGCGGTGAACTGGTGCTGGAAGATCTGCTGCTGTGCCCGCAGCTTCAGGCCGATCTTCGATGCGCCGTGCTGCTTTCACGCCGCTATCCCCTGCGCATCACGGATGTAACGGACGCGGGGGTTCTATGCCATGAGGGTGCGGAGACGCTGCTCATTCGTTGTCTGCGCCTGCCCGATAGCTGCGAAACCGATGCGCGGGATATTCCGCCCTTTGCCCGGCAGGTGCGGGAAGCTCATGCGCAGCGCGGAGTATTATGCGTCACGGGCGGGATTTCCCGGCAGGCTGCCGCTTTTGCGGAGGCATGTCCCGTGCCGGTGACGCTCCTTTGCCGGGCCACGCTGCTGTCCCTCGCCGGGGAAGCCTGCCCTGCCGGCGACGATCAGCTGGCGGTGCTTGGCAAGCGCAGGCGGCGCATGCCGGTCAAGGTGCTGGCTTCTTTCATCGTTCGGCCGGAAAAAGCCGCGAGGTATCTCTGGTGCGGCCTCGGGCTCACCGGCATGTACTTGCTCACGCACCTGAAATGGTATCCAGTGCCCGCCATGGTTTGCCTGACGCTTGCCACCCTGTGTCGGGTTCGCAGCGCGCCGCCGGAAAAGCTGTGATGCCATTCAAAAGCGACTCCGGTCTGTTTCTTGCGTAAAAGGTGTGCCTGTGATACAATGGCGACACGAGAGGTGAGAGCCGTGGAAGAATGGATGCGCATGGCGCTTGAGCAGGCCAAGCAGGCCTTTGCAGAAGGCGAGGTGCCCGTTGGCGCGGTGCTTGTGCAAGGCGAACGCCTGCTTTGCGCATGCAGAAACCGGCGTGAGGCGCTGCACGACCCCACTGCCCATGCGGAAATTTTGTGCCTGCAAGAGGGTGCGCACCTGCTGGGCGACTGGCGTTTGCGCGGCTGCACGCTGTATGTAACACTGGAGCCCTGCCCCATGTGTGCAGGCGCAATGGTGATGAGCCAACTGTCCCAATGCGTATTCGGCGCGCCGGATCCGCAGAAAGGCTGCTGCGGCAGTGTGTATGACCTGCCCAACGACCCCGCGCTTGGTGGAAGCACCCAATGGACAGCCGGTGTTTTGGTGGAGGAATGCAAGGCGCTGCTGGACGCTTTCTTTCAGAAAAAGCGGGCAAAACAACCGTAAACTTTTCCTTTCTCTCTCATGTAGGCAGTTATTCTGCCTGCGTTTTGTTTTGGTCAAAATCAACCTTTTTCGGTGTCCTGTATCGGACATACAGAATCGCTCGGACATTTTTCCGCAAGAATGTTGACATTTTTAATATGAAGATATAGAATAAGGCGGCTGTGCCCTTGGATGACGTTTGTGATGCATAGGGTACGCACGGGAAAGCGTTTGCAGCCTGAAGCGATGCTTTTCCACCATGACAAGGGAGGTTGACGCATGTTCTTCGTACTCTTTGCGTTCTGGATTATCCTGAACGGACAGTGGACAGGCGAAATTGCCATTGTGGGTCTCGTGCTGTCAGCGCTGATTTACCTGCTGATGTGGAAGTTCATGAACTTTTCACCCAAGCGGGAATGGGCCGTCGTCAAGCGGCTGCCACGGCTGATTGCCTACTTCTTCTACCTGGTGGGTGAAATCTTCAAGGCGGCGTGGGGAACAATCAAGTTCATCTGGTCGCCAAGCGAGGTGGTTGAGCCTGAAGTCAAATCCTTCCGCACACGCCTCAAAAGCGGCTGGGCTAAAGTGGTGCTGGCCAACTCCATCACCCTCACCCCCGGCACCATCACCGTGGACGTACAGGATGATGTGATGCTGGTGCACTGCATTGACCGCAGCTTTGGCGAGGGGCTGGATGACAGCGAAATGGAAAAGCGCATCCTGCGCATTGAAGGCGAAGGGAGGCATGAAGCATGAGCGAAGCCTACGGCCTGCTGTATAACATTACATTGGGCGTGCTGGGATTGATGCTCTGCGCGTGCCTCATCCGCGCCATCATCGGGCCGCGCATTTCCGACCGCATCATCGCTGTGAACATGATGGGAACGCTGGTGGTCATCATCATCTGCGTGCTGGCCTATTTGATGTGCGAGGGCTACCTGGTGGACGTAGCGATGATCTACACAATGCTGTCCTTCCTGGCGGTGGTACTGCTGACGAAGGTCTACATGGGCATCTATCGTGAAAAGCGCCGCAAAGCTGAAAACGCGCAAAAGGAGAACGAACGCCATGCTTGAAACCATTCGCTTTATCATCAGCTGCGTGATGACGCTTGCAGGGCTTTTCGTGCTTCTGTCCGGCATTGTGGGCGTGTTCCGCTTCAAATATGCGCTGACCCGCATCCATGCCGCCGCATTGTTTGACACCGCCGGCATTTTGCTAATGGTGGGCGGCGTGATTGTCGCAGAGGGCTTCACCATTGCATCGCTGAAGATGCTGCTGGTGATTGCCATTCTGTGGATGACCAGCCCCGTTTCCAGCCACCTGATCGGCCGGCTGGATATCACCATCAACGACGCCCTTGAAAAGGACATGACCGTGGCGGACAGCGCCATGGTGGAGCATGAAAAGGAGGGCGACTGACATGCAGGCGCTCAACATTATTCTGCTAATTTTCATCCTTGGCTGCGCGCTGGCAGCAGCGCTGAGCAAAAATCTCCTGCAGGCCATTGTCATCTTCATGGGCCAGAGCACGGCCATGTGCGTGATCTGGATTCTGCTGGAGTCCCCCGACCTGGCCATCACTGAGGCCGCGGTAGGCGCGGGCATCACAAGCCTTCTGCTGTTTGTGACGCTCAAAAAAATCCACGCCATTGACGCCAGCAACGAGCGTGAGGAAGGCGCCCCGGTGTCCACCAGACCCGAGGAGAGCCTTATCAACCACGAGGAGGGAAACGGCAATGGCGCACATCAGGCCTGATTACAACAACAGCTGGTGGCCGCGCATGAAGCGGTGGCTCCAAGGCGGCTCCACGGAGCTGGACGACGAAATGGCCCGGGAGTACGATGAGAGCCGTGAAGGCCACCTGGTCAGCTCCATTGAAGAAGCACAGGCCCGGGAAGATGCGCAGGAAGAGCGTGTGCGCCGTCAGCTTGCTGAGGAGCAGACCATGTACACCCAGGCACACCAGTGGGCGCGCACCCGTGGACAAAAATGGGCCAAGGCGCTCTACAGCCTGCTGGCGGTGGTGGTCTGCGTGTCGATCATTGCGCTGCTGCTGTCCACAGCCAGCCACCTGCCCCCCTTCGGCAACCCCGACAACCCCGTGAACAACGAGGTCAGCCGCCGCTACATCGAAAAGGGTCAGGAAGAAACCGGCGCTGTGAACATTGTGGCGGGCATGATTCTTGACTATCGTGCCTTTGATACCCTGGGCGAAAGCAACGTGCTGTTTATCGCTGCCTGCTCGGTGCTGATCCTTCTGCGCATCAGCCGCGACAAAAACGGCGGCATGAGTGCAGAGCAGCTGGCCGTTGAAGCAAACGACCGCATGTACGAGCCCAAGAACGATCTGATTCTCCAACACATCGCCAAGGTACTGGTGCCCATCATCCTGATGTTCGGCATGTATGTTATCATGAACGGCCATATCTCCCCCGGCGGCGGCTTTTCCGGCGGCGCCATCATGGGCGCGGGACTGATCCTGTACCTGAACGCATTCGGCTTCAAGAAAACGGAAAGTTTCTTCACGTTCAAGACCTTCCAGATCGTCAGCCTGTGCGCGTTGAGCTTCTACGCCATATCCAAAGCCTACAGCTTCTTCACAGGCGCCAATCACCTGTGGAGCTTCATCACCCCGGGCACGCCGGGGAAGCTGTTCAGCGCTGGGCTTATCCCCTACCTGAACCTGGCGGTGGGTCTGGTGGTTTGCTGCACGATGTATGCGTTCTATACCCTGTTCAGAAAGGGGGACATGTGATCCATGAACCTGACCAACTATGAAGAAATGGCCGCAATGATTCTGTTCGGCATCGGCTTCACCACGCTGCTGCTGGACAGAAACATGATCAAAAAGATCATCGGCTTTTCGATGATGGACAGTGCCATCTATCTCTTTCTGGCCGCCAAGGGTTATATTGCCGGGCGAAAGGCCCCCATTGTGGTGGACGGTGTAACACGCATGGAAGCCTACATCAACCCAATTCCCGCAGGGCTTGTGCTCACAGGCATTGTAGTGAGCGTATCCGTATCGGCGCTGATGCTTGCATTGACCGTCAGGCTCTACCGCCGCTACCATACCCTCGATATTGACGAAATCACGGCGCTGAGCCGGAAGGAGGAGCTGTAAGCATGGCTTTGGAGCTTTGGCAATCCATTCCCTATGCATGCATCCTTTTGCCGCTTGGCTCGGCTGCCATGACAAGCGTGCTCAAGGGCAAGTTCGCCAAGCGCTGGGCGTTCCTGGTGATGACGGTGGTCACGGTGCTCAACGCCATCCTCACCGTCATCATGGCGCAGCGCGGCGGCAGCTACACGTACATGATGGGTCATTACCCAGCACCGTGGGGCAACGAAATTCGCGCCGGGCAGTTGGAAGCGGTGACCGGATTCTTCTTCGGGCTGATTATGCTGCTCTCCCTCATGGGCGGCGTAAAAAAAGTGGAAGAGCACATCCTGCACGACAAGCAGAGCCTGTACTACGTGATGCTGCTGCTGCTCACCGCCGCACTGATGGCGCAGGTATACACCAACGACATCTTCACCGCCTACGTTTTCCTGGAAATTATGACCATTGCGGCCTGCTCGCTGATTACCGCCCGCACCAAAGGGCGCACGCTGGTGGCCGCCACCCGCTACATGATTATGAACCTGGTGGGCTCCGGTCTGTTCCTGCTGGGTATCATCCTGCTGTATGACCTGACCGGTCACCTGCTGATGAGCAACATCAAGGAGGCTGTATCCGCCCTGCACGCGAGCGGGGATTATCACCAGCCACTGACTGTTGTGGTTGCGGTGATTACCATCGGCCTTTCCATCAAGAGCGCGCTGTTCCCCTTCCACACCTGGGTGCCGGACGCTTACAGCTACGCCACGCCCACTTCCTCCGCGGTGTTGTCCTCCCTGGTCAGCAAAGGCTACATCTTCCTGCTGATGAAGATTTACTACCGCGTGATCGGGCTGGATGTGGTGGCAAGCACCGGCATCCTGAACGTGCTGTTCGTTTTCGCACTGGTTGGCATGGTGATGGGCTCCATCTCCGCTATCCGCCAGAGCGACATCCGCCGGATGATAGCCTTCTCATCCGTTGCGCAGATCGGTTATATCTACATGGGCATTGGCCTTGGCACCGAAGAGGGCATGATGGCGGCTGTTTTCCACATTTTCGCCCACTCGGTGTGCAAATCCATGCTGTTCCTGTCCGCAGGCGGGCTGGCAGACGCTTCGGGCAATTCCAAGCAATTCCGTGATTTGCGCGGAGCCGGCTTCCGCAGCCCCATTGCCGGCGTTGCCTTTACCATCGGTGCGCTGAGCATGGTAGGCTTCCCCTTCCTGGGCGGCTTCTCCAGCAAAGTGAATTTCGCCATGGCGTCCATGAGCGCAGGCGATATGCGCATGATTCTCACCCTGCTGGTGCTGGCCATTTCCACGGCACTGAACACGGTGTACTTCCTCAAAACGGTCATCACCCTGTACCGCCGCCCCCTGGATGGCGCAGTTTACCCTGTGAAAAAAGGCCGCCGCGGTTTCTGCTTCAACTGTTCGCTGATCTGCTTTGCCGCCGTGAACGTGGCGCTTGGGCTTTTCTCCCAGCCGCTGGTTCAGGTGATCACATCCGGTCTGGCCACCTTCGGCTGACCCAAGGAGGAGAACACGATGATTGGCTCCTGGTATTTGCTGGTGCCTGTGCTGCTGCCCATCCTGTCGGGCCTTGCAGTATGCTTTCTGAAGCCCTTTGACCAAGCAAAAGCGCGCAACCGTTTCACCTTGTGCGTACTGGTGCTCAACGTGCTGGCGGTGCTGCCTGTGCTGATTGCCCCGGACATGTCGCTCACGCTCTTCACCCTGTCGGACACGCTGCCGGTATTTCTGCACACGGATACTACCGGCAAGATCTTTGCCGCGGTAATGTGCTTTGTATGGGCCGCCGCCGGTGCGTATTCCTTTGAATACATGGCGCATGAGGAAAATCAGCGGCGCTATTACACCTTCTATTTGGTGACGCTGGGCATTTTGATGTCCCTGTGCTTCTCCGGTTCCATCGTCACCTTCTACATGTTCTATGAAGCGATGACGCTGCTGACCGTGCCGCTGGTGATGCACACCATGACCAAGGAAGCGGTGGCGGCTGGCATCAAGTATCTCATTTACTCGGTAGTTGGCGCATCGCTGGTGCTGCTGGGCGTGTTCCTGCTTTCCCCCTACGTCACCACGTTCTCCTTCGCCCCCGGCGGTGTGCTGGACCTGGAAAAGGTTGCCGGCCATGAGAGCTACGTGCTGTGGGTTGCCTTCCTGATGATGGTGGGCTTTGGCGCAAAGGCCGGTATGTTCCCGCTGCATGGCTGGCTGCCCACGGCGCACCCGGCTGCCCCCTCCCCTGCCAGTGCGGTGCTGTCCGGCGTTATCACCAAAGCTGGCGTGCTAGGCACCGTGCGGCTGGTGTACAGTTTCATCGGCGCATCTTTCCTGCGCGGCACCTGGGTACAGACGGCCATCATGAGTCTGACGCTGTTCACGGTCTTCATGGGTTCTTTGCTGGCTCTGCGCGAAGGCGGGCTGAAAAAGCGCCTGGCCTGGTCCTCCGTCAGTCAGGTGAGCTACATTCTCTTCGGCCTGAGCACCATGCATCCGCTGGGCTTTGCGGGCGCGCTGCTGCACGTTGTCGCCCACTCCCTCATCAAGGATACGCTGTTCATGTCCGCCGGTGCAATCATCTGCAAAACCGGCAAAACGCGTGTGGCAGATCTTGAAGGCATTGGCAAACAGATGCCTGTGGTGATGTGGTGCTTCACCATCGCCAGCATCGGCCTGGTGGGCATTCCGCCGTGCCTGGGCTTCATCAGCAAGTGGTATCTGGCGCAGGGGGCACTCTGCATGACGGGTGTTGCCGGTTTCTTCAGCTATCTCGCCCCGGCGGTTCTGCTGATCAGCGCGCTGCTCACTGCCGCTTATTTACTGCCCATCAGCATCCGCGGTTTCTTCCCCGGCCACGACGCCAACGGCAAGCCAAAGTTCTTTGAAAAGTGTGAGCCGACCCATGTGATGCTGATCCCCCTGGTGCTGCTCACCGTGCTGATGGTGCTGCTGGGCATCTTCCCGCAAGGGCTGACGAGTCTGTTCGCTGCCCTTGGCGGAACGCTGATGTGAGAAAGGAGGCGTTCCGATGCTGCTTTACCTGACGCTGCTTTTGCCCCTTGTGGGCGGCGCAGTGCTGCCGCTGTTCCGCTTCAAAAGCGTGAAAAGCCGCGGTATCTACGTGGAAGCGGTTGTTCTTGCCACCACCGCGCTTGTGTGGACCCTGCTCCTCAACCGCACGGAAGAAACCTTTGTTCTCTATCACATGACGGATGCACTGGCCCTGTCTTTCAAAGTGGATGGCCTGAGCTGCGTTTTCACCGGGCTGGTATCCTTCCTGTGGCCGCTGGCCTCCCTCTATGGTTTTGAATACATGACCCATGAGGAACGGCCGAACACGTTCTTTGCCTATTACACCATGACCTATGGCGTAACGTTGGCCATTGCCACTGCGGCAAACCTGTTCACCCTCTACGTTTTCTATGAATGCCTGACCATGATTACCCTGCCGCTTGTGATCCACAAAAAGGATGCGCGCAGCATCCATGCGGGCCGCAAGTATGTCTACTACTCCATCGGCGGTGCGGCGCTGGCGTTCATTGGGCTAATTTTCTCCATTTACTACGGCCTGAACCCGAACTTCACCCTGGGCGGCCTGTTGGATCCCGCAAAGATTGCAGGCCGTGAGGATCTCCTGCGCGCGGTCTTCCTGCTGGCGTTTGTTGGCTTTGGCACCAAGGCGGCCATCTTCCCGATGTATGCCTGGCTGCCAGCAGCTTCCGTTGCCCCAACGCCCGTCACTGCGCTTCTGCATGCGGTTGCTGTGGTCAATGCAGGCGCTTATGCGGTGCTTCGCGTCATCTACTACGTTTTCGGAACGGAGTTATTGTTCGGCACTTGGGCGCAAACCGTGGCGCTTGCGCTGAGCTGCTTCACCATTCTCTTCGGTTCCGCCATGGCTGTGAAGGAGCAGCACTTCAAGCGGCGTCTGGCCTACTCCACAGTGAGCAACCTGAGCTACATGCTCATGGGCGCGGCGCTGATGACACCTGATGGCATGGTAGGCAGCCTGAGCCACCTGGTGCTCCACGGCCTGATGAAAATCACCCTGTTCTACTGCGCAGGCGCAATCCTCATCAAAACCGAGCAGGAATATGTGCAGGATCTGCGCGGCTTCGGCAAGGTGATGCCCTTCACCTGTGCGGTGTTCACGCTGGGCAGCGTAGCCATGGTGGGCATTCCCCCGCTGTGTGGCTTTGTAAGCAAGTGGAACCTGCTTACAGCAGCATCAGCCACAGGGCTGAGCATGGGCGTTGTAGCTGTCTGCACGCTGATTGTTTCCGCCATTTTGACCGCCATTTACCTGTTTGGTGTGGCCGGTCCCATGTACTTCCGCCCGGTAAACCGGGAGCTGGAAGGGCTGACAAGCGAAAAACATGACCCAAGCTGGATGATGAAGCTGCCCCTGACAGCGCTGTGCATCGCGATGGTGGTTCTTGGCGTTTACAGCCAGCCACTGGTGACCTTCCTGCGCGGCATTGCCGCCGGTACCATCTTCTGACGAGCAATTGACGCCCGCGAAAGGAGACTTTTCCATGGCACTACTGCCGATTCTCTGCTTCGGCCCCATGGTGATGGCATTGGTATGCTACCTGTGCGGACGGCGCTCCAAAGCGCTGCGTGACAACATGGTAGCACTGACCGGCATCGCCGTGTGCGTGCTGAGCGCCTGCCTGTGGAATTCCACGGGGAGCTTCACACTGGAAAACTTCTGCGGTTTGGGGCTGCATCTGCGTGTGGATGGCTTCCGCAGCCTGTATGCACTGGTGGCATCCTTCATGTGGATGATGACGGGCATTTTCTCCAAGGAATACTTTGCCCACTACCACAACCGCAACCGCTACTACTTCTTCAACCTGATGACGCTGGGTGCAACGCTTGGGGTTTTTCTCTCCGATGACCTGTACTCCACGTTCATCTTCTTTGAAATCATGTCCCTGACCAGCTATGTGTGGGTGGCGCATGAAGAAACCCCCGGCGCCATGCGCGCCGCCGGAACGTATCTGGCAGTGGCTGTACTGGGCGGCCTGACCACGCTGATGGGGTTGTTCATGCTCTATCATGAGCTTGGAACACTGAGCTTTGAAGGGCTGCGCATCGCGCTGGGGGGGCAGTTGGCTTCCCCCACCGTGACTGTAGCCGCGTGGCTTGTGGTGTTTGGCTTTGCAGCCAAGGCCGGCCTGTTCCCGCTGCACATCTGGCTGCCCAAGGCGCACCCGGTGGCGCCTGCCCCGGCCAGCGCCCTTCTGTCCGGCATTCTCACCAAGTCTGGCGTGTTTGGACTGATTGTGGTCTGCTCCCGCCTGATGGCAGGCAACGCGGCCTTCGGCAACGCACTGCTGGTGCTGGCAGCCATCACCATGTTTGTGGGCGCGCTGCTGGCCCTGTTCTCCGTTGACCTCAAGCGCACGCTGGCCTGCTCCTCCATGAGCCAGATCGGCTTCATCACCGTGGGTCTTTCCATGATGGTGCTGCTGGGTGAGGAAGGTTCGCTGGCTGCTTATGGCAGCGTGATGCACATGGTAAACCACTCACTGATTAAGCTGTGCCTCTTCATGGCGGCCGGCGTGGTGTTTATGAACCTGCACCAGCTGAACCTGAACGACATCCGCGGCTTCGGCCGTGGTAAGCCGGTGCTGCACATTGCCTTCCTGCTGGGCGCACTGTCCATTGGCTGCATTCCCCCCATCGGCAGCGGTTATGTGAGCAAGAGCCTGCTGCATGAAAGCATTCTGGAATACATCCATGAGCTGTCCGCCCACGGTGGTAGCTGGATGCCTTACAAGGCGTTGGAGATTCTGTTCCTCATCAGCGGCGGCCTGACCATTGCCTACATGACCAAGCTGTATATCTGCCTGTTCTGGGAAAAGCATCCCACACGCCAGGCGGAATTTGACAGCCTGAACAAGCGCTACATTACGGTACGCTCCCGCATCGCACTGCTGGGCAGCGCGGCGGTTCTGCCCTTCCTGGGCGCTTTGCCGCAGCTGCTCATGAGCCCTGTTGGCGCACGCAGCGCGGCGTTCTTCGGCCAGGAACCGATTGAGCATGCCATCGCTTACTTCTCCGGCGAGAACCTTCTGGGCGCAGCGGAAAGCATTCTCATTGGCGCGGCAGCCTATCTGCTGATTGTGCGCCCGCTGCTGATGCGCACAGAAGGCAATGTACGCGTGTATGTTGACCGCTGGCCCAAATGGCTTGATCTGGAAAACAGCATCTACCGCCCGGTGTTGACGGTATTCCTGCCCAAGGTTGCCGGTGCAGTGACTGCGTTCATCGCCAATATTCCCGAGGGGCTTGTCGTCTCCAAGATTGTGCCACAGGTGATTACAGGCATTGTGCGTTTCCTGTGCGAACTGCCCGAACGCGTGGTAATCTGGTTGAAGAACACCGTGCTTCGCAAGCGCCGCCAAAAATCCCCCGTGCCGGTGGGTAACCGTTTCACCTACACCCTGGGGCGTGGCATGAACGCCGTGGCGCGTGCGCTGAATGCTACGTTCTGCCGCCGCCATCCTGTGCGCACGGACTTTGAGTTCGTGCTTGACGCAAGCTTCAAGGAATTGACGCACGGCACCATCCGCATCACGCGGAGCATCTCCTTCGGGTTGCTGCTGCTGTGCCTGGGACTTTTCATCACTTGCCTGTATCTGATGAACCACTGATGCGCATAGGCTGCGAGGGAGTCCATCTTTTCCACAAAAGATGGACTCCCTCCTTTTTTTCACACACAAAAAGCGGATAGACCCCCGCCATCACGGCTGCGGGATGTCTATCCGCTTCTTTCTATGTCTGTTTTTGCAACTGTTTGCCCTTAAAAACAGTGTTTTCGCTTATGTTCCACTCCACTCACGGGATGATCATGCGGCCACAGGTTTCGCATTCAATAATCTCCGTGCCGGATTTGATTTTCCGCAAAAGGGCGGAGGGCTGCGCCGTATTGCAGCCGCCGCACTGATCGCCCACCAGGTGCGCCATAGGCGGCGTGATGTGCTTCTTGATCGTGCGATACTCCTCTATCAGTTTGGGATCAATGCCTTCGGCCGCTTTTTCTGCCACGGCACGTTGGGCTTCCAGCTTCGCCTTCTGCTCCTTCAGCTCCTGGTCGTAGGTTACCTTCAACGCATCGAAGGATACCTTCACGCTGGCAGCTTCGTGGCGGATGGAACGCTGACGGTTCACATGCTCGGCAGAGTCCTTCACAATGCGGCGCATTTCCGCTTCATAATTGGTGATGGTCTCGCGGCAGCGGTTCACTTCTGCCAGCAATGCCTGCACGGCAACCAGGTCGGCGGGCGCATCCTCATTCACACGCCGGGTGAGGGTATTGAGCTGTTCCTCACACCGCGGCAGCGCATCACGGATCACATCCACACGGTCAGCCATGGCAGCCACCTGTTCTTCAATCTGTTTAAACAGTTTCTGCTGTTCCATGATGAAATCGCGGCTCTTTTCCAGCTTCTGCCTGGTTGGCGAACGGCGAATTTCCATTGCGATACGATCCGCCTTCATGTCCTCCTGTTGGTAGGCCCACAGCTTTTCCAACTGTTCCATGGAATCCCTCCTTGTATTTCCCGGCCCGGCCGGGCTTTCAACGGGCGTCATCCTCCCCGTCCAGAGGTCGCCTGGTCATCCCTGATAGGCGTTGACCTGCGATTTGGTTACATGCACCTTCCATTGTACCGCATCCGGCCAATTTTGTAAAGCATCCGCCAGGGCAAAAATGCCCGGCTCCTCTGTGGCATGGTGGCCACACTCGAAGCATGTGACCCCTGCCGCACAGGCCGCAAGCGCGTGGTGATGGCGAATTTCCCCAGAGACAAACGCATCTGCGCCCAATGCTTTCGCTGCCTGCCAAAACTCACTTCCGGCTCCGGAGCACAGCCCGACGCGTCTCACTGTGCCGCCTCCCATGGTGCGCACCACTGTTTGCAGCCGCTCGGCAAGCTGCGCGGCAAACGCCTCCGCTTTCATGGGCTTTGGCAAAAAGCCTACCCTCAGAAATCCATCACCTGTCACATCCGTCAATCCGATGATTGAAGCCAGCACATCGTTCATGCCGTCCTGAGCCTGGTCAAGGTTGGTGTGCGCCGCAATAAGCGCGCGTTTTCCGCGAATCAGCCGGCACAGCAGCGCTGCCTCCGCGTCATCCTCACAAAGACGCTTGCGCGGCGAAAACATCAGCGGATGATGCGTCACAATCAAATCAGCATCCACGCGCTCTGCTTCCGCAGCCACCGCTTCCGTGCAATCCAGCGCCACAAGAATGTGCCGTACAGGCGTCTCCGGGTTTCCCAGCAGCAATCCACTGTTGTCAAAATCCTCCTGCGTGTCAAAAGGCGCGCGGACATTGATGTATTCCAGCACTTGCCGAACGGTCAGCATGCGTCATTCCTCCTCAGAATCCCCAATTGACGGCGCAGTGCTTCCACCTCGCCGGCTCGGTTTTGCGCATCATGTTCAAGTCCCGCCAGTTTTCGTTCCAACACCCATTGCCGCCAACGGAGATATTCCGGCAAAAGCGGATCGCGGCTTTCCAGCAGGAGCTGTGTACCCAAGGCGAGCTCATCTTCACCCATGGTCTGCGCCCCCGGTATTGCCTTCCACACCAGATAAAATCTTCCGGCAGCCCGGCACAGCCGTTCCGCTGTCAAATGATAGCCCAGTTGCTGCACAGCCCGGCGCACCAGTTCCTGATCCGTGTGTGCAGAAAGCACCAGGGCTGCGCCCTGCAAGCGCGCTGCTCCCTTTTGCAATATGTCGGCCATGGTTCTTCCGCCCATGCCTGTGATGGACACACACCCGGTCTTTTCTGTCAACGCGTTTAAGCCGTCGGCGCACACCAACTGTGCACGATCCGCCAATCCCCGCTGCTGTACCTGCTCCCGCGCATGCTGGAGCGCCTTTGGGCTGACATCCGCAAGTATCATCCGCCTGCACACGCCGCTTTCCAGCAGCGCGCAAGGCAGCAGTCCGTGATCCGTGCCAATGTCCGCGCCAAGTTCGCAGGCGTCATAAAGCGACGCGGCCAGCGACAGTCTTTCGTCCATAGTTCTTCCCCCGCATGCTTTCTGCTGTCCATTCCCTCATCAGTTGCCTGCCTGATGAAGAAAAGAGCCGCCTGACGCGGCTCTTTAACTGTTGAAACATTGCCCCGACTATGCGCCTCATTCCAGATAATCACGCAGTTTTTTGCTGCGGCTTGGATGGCGGAGCTTTCGCAGCGCCTTGGCTTCAATCTGCCGAATGCGCTCACGGGTCACATTGAACTCCTTGCCTACCTCCTCCAGCGTGCGCATCCGTCCATCTTCCAACCCAAAGCGAAGCGTCAGCACCTTCTTTTCGCGTGGCGTCAGGGTATCCAGCACATCCTGCAACTGTTCCCGCATCAAAGCAAAGGATGCCGTTTCCGCAGGAGTTGGCGTTTTGTCATCGGCCAGGAAATCGCCAAGGTGGCTATCCTCTTCTTCGCCGATGGGTGTTTCCAGGCTCACCGGCTCTTGTGCAATCTTCATGATTTCGCGCACCTTGCTTTCGGAAATGCCCATTTCCTTGGCAATTTCCTCCGGCGTAGGCTCACGGCCATACTCCTGCAAAAGCTGACGGCTGACGCGGATCAGCTTATTGATGGTTTCCACCATGTGCACCGGAATGCGAATCGTGCGTGCCTGATCGGCAATGGCACGGGTAATCGCCTGCCGAATCCACCATGTGGCATACGTGGAAAATTTGAATCCCTTCCGATAATCAAATTTCTCCACCGCCTTGATAAGACCCAGGTTGCCCTCCTGAATCAAATCCAGGAACAGCATCCCACGCCCCACATAGCGCTTGGCAATGGACACCACCAAACGCAGGTTTGCTTCGCTCAGTTTTTTCTTGGCGGCTTCCTTTTCTTCCTCCGTGCCATTTTCCAGCGTTTTGGCAATCTCAATTTCCTCTTCCGCCGTAAGCAGCGGCACCTTGCCGATCTCCTTCAGATACATGCGGACAGGATCATCCACGCTGATGCCTTCAGGCACGGACAGATCAACCGCATCATTCGCCGCAACCGGCGCATCCGGTTCAGTGGAAACGGCTGCATCCTCATCGCTGACAACCGTGATGCCCAATCCATCCAGCGTTTCCAGCACCTTGTCCAGCTGATCTGGATCCATGTCCAGCTCCATGAGCCGGTCCATAATCTCCTTATAGGTCAAAGTACCTTTGCTTCGGCCGTATTCATATAACTCATTCAGCTTGGCTTGGCGTGCATCAGGGGAAAGTGTCATGGGAACCACTCCTTTGTCGACCGCCGGTGCGGTCTCGCACAGATGCCGGCATGCAGCTGTGCATCGGTCCAAAGAGGAAATGCAAAAGTCAAAACACAGGCGCACAGCTTGTCCTTGCATACGCTGTGCTGTCGGAAAGCACCTTCTTGCTTAAGGCAGAATCGTTTCCGCCGTGATGAAATCAACCGTCAATCCAGATAGCCGGACAGCAGGCGTCCGCGGCTTGGGTGCCGCAGCTTGCGCAGCGCTTTGGCTTCAATCTGGCGGATTCGCTCGCGGGTTACATTGAAGTAGGCGCCGACCTCCTCCAGTGTGCGCAGGCGGCCATCGTCAAGCCCAAAGCGCAGAATCAGCACCTGCTGCTCACGCGGGGTCAGCGTATCCAGCACGGAGGAGAGCTGCTCCTTCATCATGGACATGGACGCCGCCTCTTCGGGGCTTTGCGAGGTTTCATCGGCAATGAAGTCGCCAAAGCGGCTATCCTCTTCCTCGCCTACGGGAGCATCAATGCTTCGGGGTTCGCTGGTCAGGCAAATCAATTCTTCCACCCGCTTCACGGATAGATTCATCCGCTGGGCAATCTCCTCTGTGGTGGGGTCGCGGGTCAGCTCCTGCGTCAGCTCACGGCGCACGCGCATCAGGCGGTTCACATGCTCCACCATGTGCACAGGAATGCGAATGGTACGCGCCTGGTCGGCAATGGCACGGGAAATCGCCTGCCGAATCCACCATGTGGCATAGGTTGAGAACTTGTAGCCCCGGCGATAGTCGAACTTTTCTGCCGCTTTAATCAGCCCCAGGTTCCCCTCCTGAATCAGATCCAGCAGTTGCATGCCGCGCCCCACATAGTGCCGTGCCAGCGACACAACCAAGCGCAGATTGGCGGAAATCAGCTGCTTTTTCGCGTCGGCGTCGCCCGCCTCAATGCGCTTGGCAAGTTCCACTTCTTCCTCTGCGGTCAAAAGGGGCGTTGCGCCGATTTCCCGCAAGTACATGCGCACAGGATCGGAGAGGGAATCATCGTAAGCATCGGAGTAGGTATTATCGGCCTTGGCCTGCTCGGCGGGCTGCTCATCCACCACTTCGATCTTCATGGATTGCAGCGTATCCAGCACCGCATCCATCTGTTCCGCGTCCATGCCCAGCCCATCCAAGGCGTCGGCAATTTCCTGACAGGTCAGTTTTCCTTGTTCGCGGCCCATTTCATAAAGGTCGTTAAGTTTTTCCTGGCGGACGTCCGTTGAAAGTGTCACAGAGAACTTCACTCCTATTTTTTCAATCGCCATTGCAGGTCATGGGTCATCCATTGTTTTTCAAACGTTGAAGCTTGGCGCTCAGGGACTGCACCTGCGCAAGCGCGGCCTGCTTTTCCTCGCCTGACAAGGTGTTGATTGTCCGCATGATCGTTTTCAGCTTTTCTTCCAACCGGCGGCGGCGCATGGAGAAAAGACAATCCTGCGCCATGCGGATCAGCTGGTCGGTATCCTCCGAGGGCGGCGTGAGCAGAAGCCTGCTGACCCGCGCCCGGGTATCTTCTCTTTCCTCTTCCTCCGCCAACGCGGCGGGAGATGCGCCGGACTTCAGCCCGGCATAAAGAGATTTCAGCAAAGGATCTGTAAAATCCTCCTCTGCGGCAATATCTGCCGGCAATCGGCCGGTGCCGATAAGGGAGATGAGCATTTCCTCCGCCCGCACATCCTCGCCCCGCTGTTCCCTTGCAGACGCATTCCGCGGGCGAATGGGTTCCGGCCGCGCCTGCATGGGAGGCTGCATTCTGCGCGGCAGAGCTGTGCCAATTTGCGCCATCAGCACCTCACGGCTGAAGCCGGTCTGAACCATCAGCTGCTGCAAATGGTTTTCCAGCTCCACCGGATCCAGCTCCCGCAAAATCTGCGCGCATGCACGGGCATATTCGGTGCGTCCCTCCTGGGTGGATAGGTCGTACTGATCGCGCAAGCGGCGCATGCGATAGGTTTCCGGGGTCACTGCCGGCAAATGTTCAAAGCCCTCCAAGCCATCCCGGCGGATAAACTCATCCGGGTCAAGCCCATCCGGAAAATCCAGCACTCTGGCGGGAATGCCTTCTGCCGCCAGAATATCCAGCCCTCGCAGAATTGCGTGCTGCCCGGCGCTGTCGCCGTCATAGCTCAGGTAAACTTTCGGGGCAAAGCGCTTCAGTAGGCGCGCCTGTTCACTGGTCAGCGCAGTGCCCAGGGTGGCGCAAACGCCTTTCACCCCAAACTGCGTCAGGGATACCACATCCATGTATCCCTCCACCAGCACCACCCGTTCCAGATGCCGCTCCTTACGAAGCAGGTTGGCGGCATACACGCCCAGGCGTTTGTTGAATACAGGCGTATCCGAGGTGTTGAGATACTTGGGCTGTCCGTCCCCCAGTGTGCGTCCGCCAAAGGCCAGCACGTTGCCATACTGGTCGATGATGGGAAAAATGGCGCGGTTGCGGAACATATCAAAGGCACGTTTGGGCTTTTGCGTTCCATCCGGCAGCGTTTCCGCTTCCTTGACAACCGTCAGGCCTACCTGTTTGAGCTCGTCCAGCGTGTAGCCCGCATCCAGCAGATGCTTTGTCAGCGCATCCCAGCTGTCCGGCGCAGCGCCTAAGCCGAATTTGCGGATGACATTGTCACTCAGCCCTCTGCCCTTGAGATAGCGGAGCATGGGCTCGCCCGCCGGGGTAAAGAGCGTTTGGTGAAAAAATTGCGCGGCCTGCCTGTTCGCACTCAGCAGCCGATCCCGCTGATCACGCCTGCGCTGCCAGTCCGGGTCGTTTTCCATCTGCGGCAGGGGCATATGCAGCTGGTCAGCCAGAAATTTGACTGCCTCCGGGAAATCCAGCCGCTCGATGTCCATGATGAACTGGATCACGCTGCCCCCCGCCTTACAACCAAAGCAGTAATACAGCTGACGTTCCGGATCGACGGAAAAAGAGGCTGTCTTTTCCCCATGGAAAGGGCACAGCCCCCAATACCGGTGACCGTTCCGCTTGAGCGTCACGTAACCGGAAATCACCTGCACAATGTCCGCCCTGGCGCGGAGCTCGTCCAGCCACGCGGAAGGAAAGCGTCCTGCCATCTTTGCTTCACCCGTCCTATTGTTTCGCCATGGTTCGCCGTTTTTCCTGCCTTTCGGAAACAAAAAGGCGTGTACCGTCACATGATGGCAAATCCCGTTGGAATAAACAGCTGCTGATAGGTGCGGATGGCGAAGCGATCCGTCATGCAGCTGAGGTAATCTGCCACGGCGCGATCCATGCCGTCCCTGTAACCGATAAGCAGAAACTCTTCCGGCATTTCGCCTGCATGGGTGCTGTAATGCTCAAACAGCGTCCTCATCACATGGTCGCATTTTGCTTCTTCCCGCGCCCGCCATGCATCCCGGTACACCTTTTCGAAAAGGAATTCTCTTAACCCGTCCATGGCTTCCTGCACCAGGGGACTCATGCGCAGTTCATCCTGCCCTGCGCTTTGCTCCACAATGTCCGCAATCATGGTGTTGATGCGCTCTCCGTGGGTTTTGCCCAGCACTTTCAGGCAATCCGACGGCAGCTCAAAAGGCTTAAGTACCCCTGCGCGCAGCGCGTCGTCCAGATCGTGGTTCAAGTAGGCGATGCGGTCGGCGCGGCGGACGCACTGTCCCTCCATGGTTGCCGGAAATTGCCTGCCCGAATGGCACAAAATGCCGTTTCGCACCTCGCTTGTCAGGTTCAATCCTTCGCCGCCGTTTTCCAGCACCTCCACCACCCGCAGGCTTTGCTCGTTGTGCCGAAATCCGCCCGGAAGAAGCTCGTCCAGTGAGTGCTCACCAATGTGGCCAAAGGGCGTGTGACCCAAATCATGTCCCAGGGCAATGGCCTCGGTTAAATCTTCATTGAGCCAAAGCGCCCTGGCAATGGTGCGCGCCACCTGTGCCACCTCCAGGGTATGGGTCAGGCGGGTGCGGTAGTGGTCGCCCTCCGGGGCAAGAAACACCTGCGTTTTGAATTTGAGCCGCCTGAACGCCTTGCAGTGAATGATTCTGTCCCGATCGCGCTGAAACTCCGTGCGCAGCGGACAGGGCGCCAGCGGTTTCTCACGGCCGGCACTTTCCGCGCTCCGCACCGCATACGGCGACAATCGCGTGTTCTCCTCTTCTTCCAGTCTTTCCCGCACAGTCATGCCGCATCCCTCCTGTCATCCGTCGGATGTAAAATGTATACAACGCCGATTGTGGAAAATCCTTTTTGTTCCAGGGATTTCTTGTGTTCGGAAAACACGGCTGCCTTACCATGGGTATTTGTGTTGTATTGCATTGCCAAAACAGGCGGCGACACGCAAGATGCACATCGCCGCCTGTTCGCTTATCCAAAAAGCATTCCGCTTTCTCAATCTTCCCGCGGGATCCCCAGCCGAATGACCTCCATGGGTACTTCCCTCGGCGCACGCCCGAGTGTCTGGCCAAGCTCCGCAGGCAGGCATCCCTTCTGCCAGCACGTATCCAGCAGCCGGGTGAGCGCCGGTGCCGTGGTATAAATCGCACCGTCCTCCGCCGTACCCGGCGCGCCGCGCACAAGGGTCAATTCGTTTTCCGGCAGGGTGCGCACAGGACCTGCGGACAGATAAAGTCCGTTGCACACAGCCACTTCCGCCTTTGCCGCCGTGATACCGCATGGCACACGCCGCCCTGTGCGGATGCAATCCACCACCATGCGCAGCTTGGCAGATGCATCCGCCTGCCACTGGCCATAATCCACTTCATGATCCTCCGTGTGCATCACCAGGTGATGACTGCTCGCCGCATCCCCTTCGCACCACCCATGTTCCCAAATGAAACGGTATTTTGCCTGATCGCGCCCCGCCCATGCATGGGTCGCCGCAAACAAGACCTGTGGGCACTGGCGTGTTTCCAGCCGCACCACCGCCGTGTCATAGCTGTCAATGGCGCGCGTCCGGCACCATTCGCCGCGCACCGTGCAAATATCCGCAGCCGCATCCAGCTCATCCCCCAACAGATAGAGCATTGCGTGAAGATATTGCGAGGCCGTTTGATGCAGCACACCGCCCTGCACGCACCGCCCTTCCGCATCAAAAAAGTGTCCCATCCACGGCGTGCTGCCATAAGTCTGGTCGCTTTTAGCAAGCCAGGCGCTCGCCCGCATGCTCACCGCACGTCCATAGCGGCCGGAGCTTACATCTCGCTTCAGGCACAGCATCGCATCGGAAAAACATTGCTGATAGCCAACGGCAAGCTGCACACCCTTTTCCGCCGCCAGTTTCTCCAGCACTTCTGCTTGATGATAGTCGGACACCGCCGGTTTTTCGCACAGCACATGGCAGCCATGCTGGATTGCTTCATAGCATTGCTCAAAGTGATACTGCGTTGGACTTGCCACAATCACCAAATCCGCCTGACCGGACAGTTGGTGAAAAAATTGATGCAGGTTGGCCGCCACAGGAATGCCCCGTGCGCGGAGCCAGGCCTCCTGCTTGGGCAAGTTGCTCAAATTCTGCTGCACAACACCTGCCAGCGTCACGCCCATTTCCTGTGCCCGGTCAAGCAGAACATTCAGATAGTTTGCGCCATCGCCGTCTATGCCTGTTAAAACAACGCGAAGGTTTTGCATTTTGCTTGCCTCCTGTTTATATTTTCTGTCTTTTATCAGCATAGCACACTTTGGTAGTACTTTCAAGAAGGATATTTGTTCACCCTTCTCATCCTGCGTGGAAGGCAAAAAGCGCGGAGTTTTCCCCCGCGCCCTGCTGTAAAGCCCTTGTTTTTCCTTCATAATTGTCTCTTGCCGAGCTTCTCTAAAATCCACTGCGCTTTTACGTTTTTCCGCAAGCTCAGGCCTGGCAAAAATCCTCAAGCATTTTTTCCAGCTCCGCAACCGTGTATGCCTGTTTATCCGCCATTTCCCATTCTTTTTGCGTGCCGTAGCCATAGCAGGCCGCCATGGTCGGCAGCCCATTCGCTTTGCCGGAAAGCATGTCCCCCGCCCGGTCGCCCACCATCACGGCGCGCTTTGAAGGATATTGCTTCATCAGCCGTGCAAGGTTGTCCGCCTTGGTGCAGCCTTCCCGGAAGCCCTCCATGTGCCGGAAGCAATCCTTCACGCCCATGTATTCGGCAGATGCGCACAGGTAGGCGCTGTTGCCATTGCTGACCACAATCAGGTCGGCTGCTGTGCTCAGGCGGCGCAGCGTTTCCTTTATTCCCGGAAACAGCTTCTGTTTGTCCGGAATGAGCTCAATTTCCGCCTTGGCTCGCAAGGCAAGATATTCCTGTCCCCGCCCTTCCGGTATTCCCAGCAGCGCAATGCTCTCCTCGTTGGTGGGGCCGTTGCATTGGGCCAGCACGCTGTCGGACATGTCCGCCATACCGATGCCAAGAATTGCTGCTCGCACCTCGGCAATGCACAGTTCCATGCTGTCGGCAATGGTGCCATCCCAGTCCATATAAATCACAGGTTTCATGTTCTTCTCCTTCGTCACGCTTTTTCCACCAGCTTCACATTTGGCGCGCCATAGGCGGCGTTCAGCCGGCGCAGGCAGTCCTCTGAGGCATCGCACCAGTTGATGCGCGGCGCAAGCAGCGTCGCTTTTTCCGCCGGAATATGCACATACACCGGCACACTGCCCGGATGCAGCTCCAGCACTGCCATGGCGTGTTCCAGCTGTTCTCGCGGCAGCTGCAAATACAGCTTGCGTGCAGATACGCTTGCCTGCTGCGCATCGGTGAGCACCGGCGTTTTGGGCCTTTTGTGCTCCGCAGGCGTCTTCTGTATCCTCTGCTCCTGCGCCGGGGGCAATGCGCGCTGATCCTGCTGCCATTCCTCCATGGGCGTCACCTGCTCCACCAGAAGCTTGGGCGTTTCCTCTTCACGGACGGACAGGCGGCCTGCAAGCACCACCAGTGCATCCACATTCAGCAGCGATTGATACACCTCGTAAACTTTGGGGAACACCAGGCACTCAATTTGCCCGGTGAGATCTTCCAACGTGGCAAAACCCATATAAGCGCCTTTTTTTGTCGCTTTCCCCTTGCTCTCCACCAGAATGCCGCCCATTTCCACGCGCTGTCCGTCCAGGCCAAGTCCCTGGTCTTCCCGCTCCTCAAGCCCTGCCAAATCCGCGGTGGAAAACGGCATCTTTGCTAGGATGTCTCGATAATCATCCAGCGGATGCCCGGTAATATATACACCTGTCATTTCTTTTTCCATGGCCAATCGCGCCTTCATCGGGTAATCTGGCACGTCTGGCAGCTTCTCAGCATCACCCGCTTCCAGCTTTTCACCACCGCCAAAGGCCATGTCAAACAAGCTCAGCTGTCCGTCCACGTTCTGCTTTCGCCTGGCGATGTTTGCATCCATCGCCCCATCATATACCGCCAGCAGCTGCGGCCGCGTTCCCCCAAGGGTGTCAAATGCACCTGCGCGGATCAGGCTTTCCACCACGCGTTTGTTCACCATGGAGGTATCAATGCGACGGCAGAAATCAAAAATGTCTCGGAATCTGCCGTTCTCCCGCTCCCGAAGAATGGCGTTCACCGCGCTTTCGCCCACGTTTTTCACCGCGCCAAAGCCGAAAAGAATGCCCGTTTTCCCATCCTTTGTTTTTTCCACCGTGAATTTCCACGCAGAGGCATTCACGTCCGGCGGTAAAATGGGCACGCCGCGCCCCCGGCAATACTGAATATAGCCCGCAATCTTTGCTGGATTGCCAAACACGCTGTTCATGATAGCAGCCATAAACTGCACGGGGTGATGCCGCTTGAGCCATCCTGTCTGCATGCACACCACGCCGTAGGCCGCCGCGTGGGATTTGTTGAACGCGTAGGACGCAAAGGAAATCATCTCATCATAGATCTGGTTGGCTACGCTTTCCGCTACTCCGTTGCGCACGCAGCCGGGAATAACCACTTCTCCCGCCTCATTCACCATGCCGTGCACAAAGTATTCCCGTTCCTGCTCCATCACCTTGTGCTTTTTCTTGGCCATGGCACGGCGCACCAGGTCGCTTCGGCCATAGCTGTAGCCGGCCAGGTCGCGCACAATCTGCATCACCTGCTCCTGATACACCATGCAGCCATAGGTCACATCCAGGATGGGGCGCAGTTTTTCCGTCTCATACCGCACGCTTGTGGGATCCTGCTTGCCCGCAATGTAGCGGGGAATGGATTCCATGGGACCCGGCCGGTACAGGGAAATTGCTGCGATGATGTCCTCAAAGCATGCCGGTTTCATGTTCATCAGGAAGGAGCGCATGCCGCTTCCCTCCAGCTGAAACACGCCGTCCGTATCTCCCTGAGAAATCATTTCGTATACCGCCGGATCATCCAGCGGGATGTCCTCCGGCTTCATATCAAGGCCATCCTGCCGGAGCATGTCCAGCGTGTCCCGGATCACCGTAAGCGTGCGCAGCCCCAGAAAGTCCATCTTCAGCAGCCCCAGCCGCTCAATGGTACCCATGGGGAACTGTGTGGTAATCACATCGTCGTTGCGTTGCAGCGGCACATATTCAATCACCGGCTTGCCGGTAATCAGCACGCCTGCCGCATGGGTGGAGGCGTTGCGCGGCATTCCCTCCAGCGTCATCGCCATGTCAATCAACCGTTTAACTTCCGGTTGCTCTTCCGCCATGCGATGCAGCTGCGGGGATAGCTGTAGAGCTTTTTCCAGCGTGATGCCCAGCTCCATCGGCACCGCCTTGGCCACCGCATCCGTTTCCTGATAGCTCATTCCCAGCACACGTCCTACATCGCGGATCACACCGCGGGCTGCCATGGTGCCAAAGGTGATGATCTGGCTCACGTGATCCGCGCCATATTTGCGCGCCACATAGTCAATCACTTCCTGCCGCCGCTCATAGCAGAAGTCCACGTCAATATCCGGCATGCTCACGCGCTCCGGGTTCAGAAATCGTTCAAACAGCAGCTGATATTTCAGCGGATCCAGCATTGTGATGCCCATGGAGTACGCCACAATCGAGCCTGCGCCGCTGCCGCGTCCCGGCCCTACCATGATCCCCTGCGATTTCGCGTAGTGGATAAAATCCCATACAATGAGGAAATAGTCCACATACCCCATGCCGGAAATAACGCCCAACTCATACTCCAGGCGCGTGTAGGGTTCGTCGCCTTCCTTCGCATCCGGATAGAGACGCTTGAGTCCTTCCCGGCAAATCCGGTTGAGCATTTCAAAGGCGGTTTCACCTTCCGGCACCGGATAGTGCGGCAGGCGCGTGACGCCAAACTCAAATGTCACATTGCACCTTTGGGCAATTTCATGGGTGCGCTCCACCGCATCCGGCACAGCTGCAAACAGGCGGCGCATCTCCTCCTCGCTCTTCACATAAAGCTGACGGGTTTCCATACGCATGCGGCTTTCATCCTCCAGCGTTTTGCCGGTTTGGATGCACATGAGCACTTCCTGCGCGTCGGCGTCCTTTTCCTCCAGATAGTGGCAGTCGTTGGTAGCCACCAGCGGCACATCCATCTCCTGCGCAATCTGAATCAAGCGCGGCAGCACGATCTTTTCATTGCGAATGCCGTGATCCATGATTTCCACAAAGAAATTCTCTTTACCGAAAATGTCCTGCATTTCGCAGATGTAATCCCGCGCCGCCTGATACTGCTCGTTGAGCAGAAGCTTTGGTAAATCGCCAGAAAGGCACGCAGACAGGCAGATCAGCCCCTCGTGGTGCTGACGAATCAGGTCATAGTCCATGCGTGGCTTGTAGTAATATCCCGTCAGGAAGCCTTCACTGACCAGATACATCAGGTTCTGATATCCAGTGTTGTTTTCACATAAAAGGATTAAATGGCTGTACTCGCGCCCGGCTGTCGATTTGTCCTTCCGATCACGGCACACATAAGCCTCGCAGCCGATGATCGGTTTCACACCTGCATCTTTCATGGCTGTGTAGAAGTCAATCACACCATACATGACCCCGTGATCCGTGATAGCGCAGCTGTCCATTCCAAGCGCCTTCACACGTTCCACAAGTTTGGGAATGCGGCATGCGCCATCGAGGAGACTGTATTCCGTGTGTAAATGAAGATGTGTAAACATAGTACCTCCTCCATTGCATAAAGAGCCGCTAAATGGTTTTCGAAAGGGACGATGTCCCTTCGCTGGTGCAGGGCAGCGCCCTTTCGGGTCAAGGGCAGCGCCCTTGCGCGCCCGGACAAAGCCCCGCACGATCACCCCGCACGCAATTTTTGCCGTAGGCAAAAGAGCTCACGCAACTGGCCGCGGAACCGAATCCCGTCATCCGAAAACCATCTGTCCTAAACGGGTCACAGCGCTCTGCATGGTGTACCCCTGCTTCTGCACAGTCAGTACACGCTGAATTTTCCCCATTTTTTCCGTCGCAAGATATGCCGCAATGTTCTTTCTCACCCGATCCGGCAGCGCATCCCCGTACATGTCCCGGAAACGCTCCGCCTGCCGGTAGGTCAGCGCAACCCGCGCCTTCCCTTTTTCCCACATACCAAGCGCCTTCACGCCTCGGCACATCAGTCCCGTTTGGCTCGCGCCTTTCACATTTGCACCGTGCTGGCGATAATCCACCAGCGGCGCATCCACCATCACCACCTGGCCGAAAGCTGCGGCTGTCAACGCCAGGAACCAGTCGTGCATCACCATCTGTGCAGGATCGCCATGCGCCAGCGCCAACTGCCGTAAAGGCTGATTCATCAGCATCGTGCAGCCGGTCACATTGTTCTGCACCAGCAGCCGCTTGAAAGTAATGGCGCTTCGATCCCATCCCTGATGATCAAAAAAGCTCGAATGCAGCGAATGCCCGTCCGCAGCAATCAGCGCGCAGTCGCTGTGCACCAAAATGGGCGTTTTTTCACCATATTGCCGTTCGGCACGTTCCATGGCCTGCCGGCAACGGCTGAGCCGATCAGGATGCCAGAAATCATCCTGATCACATAGCGCAATGTAGGGTGCCCCTGTCTGCCGCATCAAACTCCAGAAATTTCCGATGGCGCCAAACCCACGCCCCTGCTCCTCTCCAAGCGTAAAACGCCCATCCGCCAGGCATAGCTGACGGAGAATCTCCGGCGTTGCATCCTGAGAGCCGTCATCCTGCATCACCACGCGAAAACATGGGTCATCCTGTGCACGCAAACTGATGAGCTGCTCCGGCAGAAACCTCGCCCCATTATAGCAGGCCATCAACACGTCGATTCCGTTCACCAGGATACCCCCCACTTGATGAAATATTGGATAATGGAGCGCACTTGCCGCATCACACCGCGCAGCGTGCGGGTGTTTTCCCGCGCCCACGCATGGGTCACGCACATCTGCGGATGATAGATAATCGGTCCCAGCATGCCTGCCCGGCGGCTGAGATCGGAATCCTCCTGATAGAGAAAGAATCGCTCGTCAAATCCATGAAGCTTGCGGAAAGTTTCCGTGCGGATGAGCAGGAAACAGCCTGTTGCAAAGTGCACCTTTACCGGCGCATTCACCCGCTGGCCCGCCATGGTATATTCTGCCCGCCAGGTGGTAAACGGCTTCCCCAAACGTTCCAGAAAGCCGCTGAGCAGATAGTGCACTGTTGGCAGCTTCTTGGGCAAAAACTGCTCCGAACCATCCGCATTGAGCACCCTTGGCGTGAGAATTACGGCGTTGGGGTGTTCATCCATATATCGAACCATATTGGGAAGCAAATCCGGCTCAAAGGTCACATCCGGGTTAATCAGCAGATGATATTCGCTGTCCAGTCGGTCCAGCACCACATTGTTGCCCCGGCCAAAGCCAAGGTTTTTCTGCTGGGGCAGCACATGCACGCCGGGATGCGCCCAGCGAATGCGCTGCGCGGTATCATCGCCGGGGGTATTGTCCACCAGATACACCTCCACCGGTATGTCGGACTTTTCCAGGCAATCCACCGCCGCAAGCGCCTCGTCACCCGCATGATACAGCACCATGCACGCAGAAATTCTGGGCTTAGACAATGCATTTTCCTCCCATGTGTAACAAAATCCACGCTCTTTCGCGCATCATAAATCCCTGTTATTGTACCTTTCAGCAGCCGTTTTGTCCATACTTTCAAGCGCAATAGGGTACAAAAAGCCCGCATACGCTGCCGAAAAAGCAAATTGACCGCTTCTGCGAAGCTGCTTGCTTCATGCTTTCCGTTAAAGCAATCTCTCTCCGGTCACTGCATGGACAGCCTGTTCTATCGCTATGGTCTGCCCGCTTGCCGTTTCCAGCACACAGCGCGCTACCCATGCAGGGCACAGCGTGTAGCCCGCTTTTGCCGACACGTCCCCTGTCATGGGTAAGTATTCCAATACCAGCTCATATACCGTAATCTTCCTGTAAGCGCTTTGTTTTTTTGTTTCATAGCTGTCCAGCAGGCATCGCATCGCCGCTTCCGGAGACAAAGCCGCCTGCGCTTCTCCTTCCGGCGCCAAGGTGTCAGGATCCAGCAGCGGACAGCTTGCAAAGGCCAGGCCATGGCCTGCCGTCACCGCCATGCGCAGCAGCATGGGCGGAACCTCTATGCCGTTTTCCGCCATCTGATAGCTGCCGGAATACAGCCGCAGGCCTTGAAAATAAACCGGGTAGTATACCTCCGCAAAGCGATATTCCGCAGCAGCTTCGCTGTTCAAGCGGCACGCTGCGGATGATTTTCGATTGGCTTTTTCCATGCCTTCCCGCACCGCATCCGCATCCGACACCTGGTGAAAGCGGATGATTCTCCCCAACCGGCATCCGCAAACCTGCGCCACCTGCGCGGCATAAGATTCTACCTGCGCCTCCGTAAGCCCTTCCATGCCAATGCTCTGCACATCATCCGCGCTGCTTTCCGCCGTGGCATAGATATACTCGGGGCTATACGCCTGCACATCCATGAAACCCAGCGCGCCAATGGAGCAATACGGATAAATGGCCTTGCCGGAAGTAAAGGCCAATTCTTCAAAGGTTTGGTTCGGCTTGCGCCACCGGCCGCGGCTTGTGTCGCACCCAATGCTTGCCCAGTCGATTGCCTGCCCGCGCTCTTGCATAAAGTCGCTACTCAGCCGCCCCAGATGATAGTTTTGCACCATGGCGCCTTCTGCCGGAACCATAACCTGTGCGTCCACCACAATGCGCACATCGCCGCAGTCCTCTTCCTGCTGCACATGCCGCCAGTTTTCCTCCACCCACACTTCCTCCGCAAGCGCCGCTTTGCCGCAAAGCAGTGCTAGCAACAACAGGCAAAGCCACCGCTTCATCCTTTTCACGCTCCTTCATGCTAACCGTACTTTGATGATAGTCCATCAGAGCGCACTTTGGCAAGCTGTTTTCACCCCGCTCGCCACGTTTTACAACCGTATCGTATCAAATGCTCCTGTACTCTATTTCTTCCATTTGTCGAAAACGCACGAATTAACTCGATTTTCCACTAATTTATGCGAAAATGTACTACCAGCATACTTTTGTGCTATAATGCTATCAATTTCACATGGTTTTCCCATTTTTCAGGACACACCGCTCAAACAGGTTGATGGCGGCAAAACCGTTTACGCCGCGCAGCAATAAGGAAAATGAGCGAATGAACGTCAAGATTCCTGCCAACAATCCATGACGCGATGAATCCGTAAATTCAAAAGCCGTGCGAAAGGAGACAGAAGAACCGATTCCACAGGAAAGGGGTCAGACCAGGTGAGTGCGATTCGAGTTTTACTGACCGACGACAACAGCGAGATACGACGAGTGATGCGCAGCGCGATCAGCGCGGAGGAAGGCATGACGGTGGTGGACGAGTGCGCCAACGGTTTGGAAGCGTTGGAAGCACTGCGCCACAAGCCGGTGGATGTGGTGGTGCTGGACATCATCATGCCGCAGATGGACGGCTATTCCTTCCTGGAAGCGCTGGGCCAGATGCAGCTGGAGCATCCGCCGCAGGTGATCGTGGTATCGGCGCTGGGGCGTGATGACTTCATCACCCGGGCAGTGGAGCTTGGCGCAAAGTATTACATGGTAAAGCCCTTTGAGCCTTCGGCGCTGTGCGCCAGAATCCGCGATGCATGCGGGCAGGCGTCCGCAAGCAGCGCGGCAAGCCTTGTTTCGCCAAGCCGCGCGCCCTCGCTGGATGAAAAGCTGGCCGGGCTGTTCCTCACCATTGGCATTCCGGCGCACATCAAGGGCTATCTGTTCCTGAAAGAAGCCGTGAAAATGGTGATAGAGAACCCGGACGTCATCAATCGCATCACCAAGGAGCTGTATCCGGGCATTGGACGGCGGTGCAACACAACGGCCAGCAAAGTGGAGCGTGCCATCCGTCATGCCATCGAAGTGGCGTGGAGCCGCGGGCGCATCGACACGCTGAATCGCGCCTTCGGCTGCCAGGTGGCCATGCCGGACGACAAGCCAACCAATGGGGAGTTCATTGCCATGATTGCCGATAAGCTGGCCATGGAAGAACGTCCGGCATAAACATCTGCACGATTTTTTATCCCTCCGGCGGTATAACTGGAGGGATGTTTGTTTACTGCTGTTTTTCTGCCTGATCAGCCAAACCAGGCATGTCTTTCACACATTCCGCTCCTGCGAAGGCTTGACGCCGAAATGCCGTCGGTATCTGCTGGAAAAATAGCAGGCATCCGCAAAGCCGCATTGCAGGGCAATCTCTCCAATAGGCGCATCCGTGTGGCGAAGCGCCCGCTGCGCGCTTTCCAGCCGAAGAATTTCCACATATTTCATAAGCGTCAGTCCTGTGGAACGCTTGAAACGGCGGCAAAAGTACGATTCATCATACCCAAAGCGTTCGCTGAGCGAAGAGGTGGACATAGGTTCCGCATAATGCCCGGCCACATAATCAATCACCGCCTCAAACCGCTCATCGGACGGATTGCGCTGCTTTTCCACCGGACGACCATAACGCATGAGCAGCGAAAGCACCTGATACACCATGCCAACGCTGGCCAACGGCGTTTCCTGTGCGGCAGCGTTGAGTGCATCCAGCTGCTTTGCAAGCTCCGGCAAAGCAATCTTCGGCACAAAGGAAACTCGGCATTCAGCCAGCGCTGAAAGCAGCTTGTGGGCAACCGGCGCGGCATTCAAAAAATCCGCCACCATGAACATGAAAACGTCATACACCACGCCAGACGGCCCGGCAATCCCCTGATGCGCCTGGCGCGGAGCAATCACGGCCACCTCGCCCGGCAGCACGCTGCAAGTTGTCTGCTCATCCAAGTGCAATTCCAGCACACCTTTCCGCACACGGATAAGCTCCATGCAGTCATGCCAGTGAAGCACAAAGCACTGGGAACAGGGCGGCTCATGAAATGTCCGCGGCAGGCTAACAGCATTTTCCCCATAAATGGGCGGATCTTTTTCCCGAAGTGTTTCCCGGCGCATAAATTCCCTCACAAAAGTCAAAATCGCAAAAAATCAGGTCGATATTCCTATATCCGAAAGCTTCCTCTTTATGGTATCATACAAACACATAAACTGCAATGACAGGAGGTTATTTGCGGATGAAGATTGGAACGATGGTAAACTTCTCCATCCCGGAAGAAGCGAAGAAAAGCTTTGAAATGCTTCGTTCTTCCGGCTTTGACAGCTGCCAACTGTGTTCCTGGTCGCCCAAGAACTGGACGGATGAAAACGCACAGGCGCTCAAGGACCTTATCCGGGAGTACAACATCACCGTTTCCGCATTCTGGTGCGGATGGGACGGCCCGAAAAAGTGGAATTTCTATGAAGGGCAAAAAACACTGGGGCTGGTGCCGCCGGAATACCGCGCCATGCGAGTGCAAAACCTGTGCGACGGCGCTGATTTTGCCTTGAAGCTCGGGCTGGAAAACGTCATCACCCACATGGGCTTCATTCCGGAAAACCCGCTGGATCCGAACTTTGAACCCTTGTGCGATGCGGTGCGCACCGTAGCGCAGCACTTGAAAAAGCAGAACCAATGGCTGCTGTTTGAAACAGGCCAGGAAACGCCTGTGACGCTGCTGCGCTGTTTTGAAGAGGCAGGCTGCGATAACCTGGGCGTAAATCTGGACACCGCGAACCTGATCCTTTACGGCAAAGCGAACCCGGTGGATGCGTTGGACGTCATCGGCCGCTATGTGCGTGATGTGCACGCTAAGGACGGACTTTATCCCGTGAACGGCCACGAGCTTGGCAAAGAAACCGCCATCGGCGAAGGCAAGGTGGACTTCCGCGCTTTCTTCCAGAAGCTGAAAGCATTGAACTACAACGGATTTGTGACCATCGAGCGCGAAATTGAGGATGACCAGCAGGTAAAGGGCATCACCGACGCACGGGACTATCTTGAAAAAATCATCAACGACGTATACGGAGGATAAACCATGCTGAAGGTTGGTTTGGTTGGCGTTGGCGGCATCAGCGGCGCGCACATCCCCGCATGGGAAGCCATGGAGGATGTGGAATTGGTCGCGCTGTGCGACATTCGGCCTGAACAGATGGAGTGCTATCCTAAGCAGCGCCACTACACAAATGTGGACGAAATGCTCGAAAAGGAACCGTTGGATATCCTTGACATCTGCCTGCCCACTTATCTGCATGCAGAGGTGGGGCTGAAAGCCATGGAGAAGGGCATCCATGTGCTGAGTGAAAAGCCTGTTTCCCTGAAACCGGAAGATGTACACCACCTCTACGATACGGCAAAGCGCAACAACGTGCGCTTCATGGTGGCACAGGTTCTGCGCTTCTGGCCGGAATACACGTATCTGAAGGAAATCTATGATTCCGGCCGGTATGGAAAGCTTCTGTCCGGCAGCATGGCGCGGCTTAGCCGCATACCCGGTTGGAGCTGGGACAACTGGATGAAGGATGAAAACCGCAGCGGTTTGGTCCCCTTTGATTTACACATCCATGATCTGGACTTCATGGTTTATGCCTTTGGCAAGCCGCAGAAAGTGACCTCCTTCCGTTCCCGCCGGCCGGATCAGGATGTGTTTACGGCTGTGTATCAATTCAACGGTTTCTACATGAGCAGCGAAGCCGCATGGTATGCCGCACCCTATCCCTTCCGCGCCACCTATCGTTTCCAGTTTGAAAAGGCGCTTGTTGTGATGGATGGAACGCTCAAGGTTTACGAAGTGGATGGCAAAACCTTCACTGTGGGCGCAGGCGGCGGCGAAACCGGGAATATCGAATTGCCGCAGACCAACGCTTACGCCAACGAAATTCGCTACTTTGCCGACTGTGTGAAGAGCGGACATGATGCCGACCGTGTGAAGGAAGACGAGCTGGAAACAGTTGTACGCATCCTGAAGAGCATTTAACCCTTTGATAGGCCGACTGCCCATGGAAGAGGAATGGAAAATACTATTGATTTTCTGTTTCCTTTCCATGGGCAACATTTTTTAGCAATAGGAAGCTTTCAGTTTCTGATCCTATCCTTTTTTTATCGCAAAAAAGGATTGAGTTTGTCTGCACAATCTGTTAAAATTTCAACGAGCTGAAAGGAGGTTCCCACAAATGAAAAAGGGGATCAGTTTATTTTTGACCATCGCCATGCTGCTGAGCATGCTGGCGACCGGTGCCATGGCTGAAGGCTACACTGCCGGAACGTACACCGGCACTGCTGCCGGACGCAACGGCGACGTGACGGTGGAAGTCGTTGTGTCCAACACGGCGATTGAATCTGTGACGGTGACCGCCCAACAGGAAACGGCCGGTGTAGCCGACCCTGCCCTGGAGCAGATTCCTGCGGCCATTGTGACCGGACAGACGCTGGCTGTGGACGCCATTGCCGGCGCAACCATCACCTCCGACGCCATCCTGGCGGCTGCGGAAAGTGCGCTGACCGCTGCCGGTGCGGACATTGACGCGTTGAAGACGCCCAAGGCTGACCATGCCGATGCTGCCCCGGTGGAAGATATGACCACCGATGTGCTGGTGGTTGGCGGCGGCCTGGCCGGTCTGGCTTCCGCTGTTTCCGCCCGCGAGCAGGGTGCTGAGGTCATCCTGGTGGAAAAGATGGCTGCAACCGGCGGCACGTCCGCCCTGTCCGGCGGCGGCATTGCTGCCCCCGGTTCCCACCTGCAGGTAGAAAACGGCATTGTGGACAGTCCTGCGGCTTATGTGAACGAGTGGAAGATGTATCAGAGCTTCACCGCCCGTGACGGTGTGGAACTGGACAGCGACCGCATGCTCTTCCTGGCCAAGAGCGGCGCTGAGTTGATCGAGTGGCTGGAAGGCTATGGCTTTGAATTCGGTGCGCCCACCAGCTTCGGCATGGTGGAAGGCGTGGATCGCTTCCATTATCCGTCCAACCTGCCCAACAAGCAGACCGGCAAGATGACTGAAGTTGCCACGGAAAAGGGCGCGAACATCCTGCTGAACACCCGTGCCACAAAGCTTGTGACGGATGAAAACGGCGCGGTTATCGGCTGCAAAATGGAGCAGAACGGCCAGACCTTCACCATCTATGCCAAGGCTGTTGTGCTGGCCACCGGCGGTTATTCCTGGAATGACGAGCTGGTTGCCCGCCTGTGCCCTGAAAACCTGAACACCCTGCATGTGGCTTCCATCGGCTCCACGGGCGACGGCCTGATCATGGCTGAAGAAGTGGGCGCTGCGCTGTATGAAAATCAGTGGCTGATGGGCATGAGCTACTCCGTATCTCAGGACGGCAACACGCTGAACAACCTGGGCGGCCCCTGGACCATCAGCATGATGGTGGACCGCGATGGCAACCGCTTCATGAATGAGAACCTGCACCCCAACGCTTACAGCAACATGATTCTCCGCGGCAAGGGACCGTATTACACCATCGTTGACTCCAGCGATGAAGCGAAGGCTGCCATCTGCGAGGAGAATGTGGGCTGCGAATACCTGGTGAAGGGCGACACGCTGGAAGAGCTGGCACAGAACGCCGGTTTCGATGTGGACACCTTTGTTGGTTGGGTGTACAACTGGAACAACGGCATCAAGAACGGTTATGATGCTTTCGGCGCACGCATTGCCTACATGACTCCCATCGAAAAGGGGCCGTTCTATGCCGTGCGTCAGACGCCCACCAACATGGACTCCATGGGCGGAATCAAGACCAACCTGGAAGCCGAGGTGCTGCGCGGGGACGGCACGTCCATCCAGAACCTGTACGCTGCCGGCGCCATTTCCAACGGTGCCCTTTATGACACGGCGTACATGTCCGGCTCCGCTGTGCTGAACTGCTACACCATGGGCCGCATTGCCGGCAAGAACGCCGCTGCGCTGGCCAAATAAACCAAAGCGAAAATGAAGGGTGCCTGCAAGACGCAAACTTGCAGGCATCCTTTTTGTGTGCCGCCAAACCGCCGGGCTTGACGAAGGTGCAATTTTTGCGCAAATAAAAAGGGGGTGCTCCCGAAGGAACACCCTTTCAAAAATCCAATAACGTGTAGTCCCAGGATGCCGATGTACACCGCAATTTCACCCGCTCTGTCAAGCAGGCTGGTCCCCTGCCTTCTGCTTCTACCGTCCCCTGGCGTCTTGCGACGGGGGCATGATATCCACAGCCGGACTCCGGGTCCATTTTAAGAAATGTGGGGAAAAGCGGCGCACTGTCGCGCACCCCAGGAGCTTCACCTGCACTCATTATATGCAAACGCCCCCTATCTGTCAAGCCCTTTTCCGCCACAGGCAGCCATGCGCCGCTCATCAGAATCCGCGCCCAACGCCGCCGCCGTGGGAGGAGCCGCTGGAGGATGTATGCACGCTGCTGCCCATGCCGCCGCTTCCGCCTCCGCTGTCGGAGCTGTTGGCGGTGCGCGTTATCGTCTGTCGCAAATAATCATCGCGCTTTTCCAGCCAGCTCAGGTTGCAGTTCTCCTCAAAATTGTAATGATAGGTGCTTCCTCGCAGCGAGTATTTTCCGCTGACAATGCACACCATGAGAAGCATCGTGCCCACGCCGCACAGGATGGCGAGTCTCATTTCCCTTTCCGTCAGCTTGTTATACAAGCCGGACAAGCGTGCGCCTGTTTCCGCATCATAACGGAAGGAGCCTTCCTCCACCCCTTCGGCAAGGAATCGCTCCAACCTGGCGAGCACCGCCAGCGCCGCCCGGCCATAGTCCCCATCGCGCAGGTCGCTGTGGCTGCAATCAAACAGTTCCTCCAGGCGGTGGTCATTGATATAATCAATCATCACGCCTTTGGTACTGATACAGGGCACGCGGTTGTGCATGTCAATGAGATACAAAAGCCCTGCGCCGTCCTCCCCCATGCCGTAGCCGTTGAAATCGTAATAATCATCCGCCCATGCCTGGGTATTGCTGCCTTTTTCATCCGTGTTGGTTTTCGGGGCATAGCTTGTCACAACAACCGCATCCATCTGGTAAACTTCTCGGATCTGCTCGATGATTGCTTCCATCTGCGCAGATTCATTTTTTGTAAACAGTCCGGCATCATCCACCACATGCGGCAGTTCCGCCACCGCCAGCACCGGCAGCATCAGCAGGCACAGCAACAGGATCATCACTTTCTTCACCACAGCAGCGCACCTCCCAAACACATCAGCCCTGTGACAAGCGCACCTGCCGCGCATGCCCATAACCACAGCTTGGGTTTGTTAACAGGCAAGCGGCCGCAGACGGTTCCCTTCTGCCCATTCATCATGTAGAAATACGTTTTGCCAGGCTTATCGCCCCGATAAGTCAGCACCCAGGTTGGCAGAAGCACATAGCGCATGTTCGCCTTTTCCAGGGTGAAGGAAGCCTGCCCGGAAAGCGAATCATAGCCGGACTGTTTGCACAGCACCTGCTTGACGGACGCACGCACTTCCTGCTCCATATCCTGTGCGGCATCCTTGCTTTCCACATCCCGCCGTTCTGCCAGAAAGCCGCTGAGATAGGCGCTGGAAAACGGCCGCATTGCTCCTGTATCATAGGGGAAAATGCCATCGGACAGCTTGCGGTCGTTGGCAGCAAGCGCCTTACGGAACATGTTGGCAAAGACCATGCGCGCCTTCCTCTTCACCTGGTAATACCTGGTGGTTGTAACGGTTTCCTTGCTGCCGCGCACTACGCTTATGCGGGTACCTTTGCCGTCAAAGTTACCCACACCGGTCAAATCGCCATACCAGTAGGGGTAATACACGCCAGAAAAATGTTCCAACTGATCAGGTGTGAAAAAGCGCCTGTCCACAAACATTTTCCCTGCCAGGAAGTCGTCAAACTGCTTGCGTGCCCGCGTTTCATCAATGGCAAAGGGAATCACACCATCCGGATAGAACGCTTCACTCAGCCGATCGGTGAGCACAACCGGGCTGTGGCAATAGTAGCAGCGTGTTGCCGCCGTGGTATCCCCTGTCACAATCTGCGCGCCGCAGTTCTGGCAATGATATTCCCGCATGCCGCCCGTGCTGCTCATGCCGCCATCGCGCTTTTCCGGTGCTATCACAGCACGCACATCAATTTCCGTGTGGCAATAAGGGCAGTTCATCCTTTCGCATCCCGGATCGTATTCCAGATAAGCCCCACAGCTGGGACATTTGAACGTGTGCGTCTGGTTCATACCGATCTCCTTTTTTCCACATTGCATGGAGCGGCCACAGGCTACCCCTGCACGCTTCCATCATATCACAGGGCGGGATGTTTCGCAAGCACAGACCGCAGAGCGCAAAAAGCCGGGAACATCCAACCACTGTCGAACGTTCCCGGCCATAGGATATGCAAGGGATGTTTACAACGTGATACGCGCATGCAGGGGTTTCATGCCCATCAGTTCACAGCTGCGCTCATCCGGCTGAGAAAGACCCGCATACACATCAAAGGTGTTGCTTTCCCGCAGGCGTTCGCCCGCATCGTTCACCACCGTCAGCGACCAAGCGGAGACTTCCAGCGTCACGGTTTTGCTTTCACCCGGCGCAAGGGCAATGCGCTTGAAAGCCGCCAAGCAGGGATTGGGCGTTGCATCTGCCGCATCGGCATGCACATACACCTGCACAACCTCTTCCGCCGCGCGATCGCCCGTGTTGCGCACCGTAACAGTGACCTCCATGCCATCGCCCTTGGGCGCCGCATGCAGATCGGAGACCTCGAAGCTGCTGTAGCTCAAGCCATAGCCGAAGGAATACAGCGGCTTGGACGCAAAGTAGCGATAGGTGCGATTCTTCATGTTGTAATCCGTGAAGTCCGGCAGCTCGCTCACATCATGATAGAAGGTCAGCGGCAGCTTGCCGGAAGGGCTGACCTCGCCAAACAGAATGTTCGCCAGCGCCGTGCCGCCCGCCTGCCCGGGATACCAGGCCAACAGCTTTGCATCGCCCTGCGGCACGTTCAGTGCGCTGCCCGCGGCAATCACAGTCACCAGCGGTTTGCCGGTCTTCGCCAGCGCTTCCATCAGCCAACGCTGCGCTTCGGGCAGCTGAAGGTCAGGCTTATCGCCGGAATCAAACAGGTTGCCCGTGTCGCCGCCTTCCCCTTCCAGCGTTGCATCCAGGCCAACGCATGCAATCACGGCATCGGCATTCTCCGCACAGGTCACCGCTTCGGAGATACGATCGCCAGGGCGCCCAAAGTCGGAAGTATGGGATACAAACAGGCTGGAGCCGGGCGCAAACAGAATGCGAATGCCATGCTTTTCACAATAGGCGCGGATACCTGCAAGGAAGGTCACATAGCGGCTGGAGGTTCCTACATAGTTGCCTTCAAGCGCCAGAACGCTGTCCGCATTCGGGCCGATCACCGCAAGGGTGTGAATTTTGCTTGCGTCCAGCGGAAGCACGCCGTTGTTTTCCAGCAGCACCATGGACTTTTCGGCCGCTTCCAAGGCAAGGGCATTATTCTCGTCCGTATCCACCGCCGTATAGGGAATCTTGTCGTACTCGCAGTCATCCGCAAACATGCCAAGCAGGAAGCGGGCGGTGAACATGCGCACGCAGGAAGTCGTGATTTCCTCCTCCGTTACAAGCCCTTCCTGATAGGCTTGCAGCATATGCAGATAGGTGTTGCCGCAGTTAGCGTCGCAGCCGTTGTGCAGCGCGAGCGCCGCGGACTCGGGCGCGGTGGAAGTAACCATATGCTTGGTGTGGAAATCGCGGATAGCCCAGCAGTCGCTGACCACATGACCCTCAAAGCCCCACTTGCCGCGCAGTATCTCCTTCAGCAGCGTTTTGGAACCGCAGGCAGGTTCGCCGTTGACGCGGTTATACGCGCCCATGACGCTCTCCACATGGCCTTCCTTCACTGCCGCCTCAAACGCCGGCAGATAGGTTTCCTCCATGTCCTTCGGGGTCGCCTTCGCGTCAAACTCATGGCGGAGGGATTCAGGGCCGGAATGCACGGCAAAATGCTTGGCGCACGCAGCGGAACGCATGTACTTGCCGTCCTCTTCACCCTGCAATCCCTTGATAAACGCCACGCCCAGGCGGCTGGTCAGGTAGGGATCCTCACCGTAGGTTTCATGGCCGCGGCCCCAGCGCGGGTCACGGAAAATGTTGATGTTCGGGCTCCAGAAGCTCAGTCCCTTATAAATGTCCCGATCTTCCTTCGCCACGGCGGCATTGTATTTCGCACGGCCTTCCACGGAGATGGTTTCGGCAATGTGGCGGTGGAAATCCTCATCAAAGATAGCCGCCAGGCCAATAGCCTGTGGGAACACGGTAGCGGTACCGTTGCGAGCCACGCCATGCAGCGCCTCATTCCACCACGTATAGGCAGGGATGCCCAGGCGCGGAATAGCGGGCGAATCAAAACGCAGTTGGGACGCCTTTTCTTCCAGCGTCATTTGGGCAACAAGGCGCTCGGCCTGTGCCTTTGCTTCCTGACGATCCATCATGGGATAATCGATCCTCCTTGCATTTTCAGCAAAATGGTTAACCATTATTTTCTCTTCGCTACAATGTTGTTTTTCTCCTGCAAATATGGCGAAAATGAGAAATTTTTGTGGCAAACCATCCCTGTTTCTGCTATAATGAATGCGACAAACCACTACGTTCCGGAGGCGATACAGTGACGCAAGCCGTTGCCTTTGACATGGACGACACCCTGCTTCGGGATGACCGAACCATTTCTCCCTACACCATCCAGGTTTTGCGCTGTGCCCATGCACAGGGCATCCACGTGATTCCTGCCAGCGGGCGGGCACGGGACAGCATGCGCCCCTTTGTGGAACAGCTCGGCTGCGCGTCCTGCTACATTGCCTGCAACGGCGCGGAACTATGGTCCTCCAATCACCAGCTGCTGCATCGGGAGACGCTGGACGTTGCCCTGATCCATGAGATTGCTGCTTTTGCCGCAGCCCATCAATGCTACGCGCAGGTGTATTACGGCGCGAAATTCTATTATTCCATGCACTGCGTTTATGCCGATCAATATGCCGCCTCCTCCATGCTGGAAGGCGAATATGTGGGCGACCTGACCCAATATGTGAAGGAGCCTACCACCAAGGTGCTGATGATGGACACCCCGGAAAAGATTGCCTCCATGATCATGCAGGCACAAACGCTGTTCCATGGCCGGGCGCAGGTAACCTGTTCCAAGCCCTACTTTCTTGAGGTAAACCCGTTAAACGCCACCAAAGGACTTGCACTGGAGCGTGCGTCGCGCCTGCTGCACTTTTCCATGGCCAACGCCATTGCCTTTGGCGACAGCCTGAATGATGTGAGCATGCTGCAAGCCGCTGGTACAGGCGTAGCCATGCAAAACGCCCGGGCGGATGTGCTTTCCCTCATCCCCGTACATTGCATGAGCAATATGGCCGACGGCGTTGCGCACTATATTGAAGAACACTGTTTATAGGAGGAACGGACATGATACAAGCGGCGGACTTTGCCAAGAAGCTCAAACTTACTGAACTTTCCCCCTCCACACGCACGGAATGGGACATCCGCTCAGCCGACCTGAATCGTCCCGGCATGCAGTTCTGCGGGTTTTATGAGTATTTTGCCTTTGAGCGGCCCCAGGTCATCGGCAAGGTGGAAATGACCTATCTGGAAAACCTGGACCCGGAAGTGCGCCGTCCGATGCTGAAAAAGTACTTTTCCTACGACCTGCCCTGCGTGGTGATCTGCCGCGGCATGCAAGCGCCTGAGGATCTGCTGCAGGCCGCAGCGGAGCGGAACATCGCCGTATACCAGACCAATATGGTCACCACCAAGTTCACTTTTGCAGCCATCACCTACCTGAACCGCTGCCTTGCCCCACGGGTGACCCGTCACGGCGTGCTGGTAGACGTCTACGGTGTCGGCGTGCTGCTCACCGGCGAAAGCGGCGTAGGCAAAAGCGAAGCGGCGCTGGAATTGGTCAAGCGCGGCCATCAGCTGGTGGCGGACGATGTGGTGGACATCTGCCGTGTATCCGACGACCGGCTGACCGGCGAGTGCCCGGAAATGGTTCGCCACTTCATGGAAATCCGCGGCATCGGTATCATCGATATCCGCGCCATGTATGGCATTGGCGCTGTGGCCATGAGCAAATCCATTGACCTGGTGATGCACATGGAAAAATGGGTGGAAGGCAAGGAATACGACCGCCTGGGGCTGAGCGAAGAGTACATCACCATTCTGGGCGTGAAGGTACCGCATCAGATTATGCCCGTGCGCCCCGGCCGCAACCTGGCCATTATCATCGAGGTCGCCGCGCGGAACCTGAGCCTGAAAAAATCCGGCTATAGCGCCGCCCACGAGCTGGATCGTCGGCTCAATGAAATGATTATGAAGCAGTCGGCGCAGCACGACTGAGAATGCACCTTGCATTTGGGTGCCTTCCCTTGGCAGTATATTATCCGGCTGGAATTCGAATGTGTGCATATTTTGAAAGCGAGCGTGATTTTCATGGTCTATATCGGCATTGACGTTGGCGGAACAGGCATTCAGGTCGGCGTGGTAGACAAAGGCGGCAACATTTTATCCCGTGCCAGCATCTCCACTGTGCATACGGACACGCCGGAAAAGCAGATTCTTGATATGGCGCACTGTGCACTGGAAGCGCTGCAAAACGGAGGCTTCTGCGCAGACGACGTAAAGTGTGTGGGTGTTGGCGTGCCCGGCATTGCCAACAACACGACAGGCGAGGTTATTTTCTGCACCAATCTCGGATGGAAGCATATTCCCTTCCGGAGCATTTTCCAGCGCGTGTTGAACAAGCCCGTGCTCATTGACAACGACGCTACGGTTGCCGGGCTCGCCGAAAGCGTGGCCGGCGTGTCCGCAGGAACAGATTCCAGTGTGTTCATCACGCTTGGCACAGGCGTTGGCGGCGGCATTGTCTTCCACGGCAAAGTGTGGAATGGTTTCCACGGCACAGGCAGCGAAATTGGCCACATGATTGTGGAGATGGGCGGCGAACCCTGCACCTGCGGCAACCGCGGATGCCTGGAACGCTACTGCTCCGCTACCGCCATCATCCGTATGGCAAAGGAAATGCTGTCCCAACATCCGGACAGCGCTGTGGCCGCAGCCTGCGGCGGCGATCCGGACAAGCTGAACGCCCGCATGGTGATTGACGCTGCACGCACAGGCGATGTGATTGGCACAAGCGTGTTCCAGCGCTATGTTTCGTATCTTGCGCAAGCCATTGCCAACATCTGCAATTTCCTTGACCCAGAGGTGATTGTGCTGGGCGGCGGTGTGAGCAAAGCCGGTGACTTTTTGCTGGACGCGGTGCGCAAAGAAGTTCCGCGCTACTGCCTGTTCAAGGATCTTTCTTATTCGTCCATCGAGCTTGCCAAACTCGGCGCTGATGCAGGCATTATCGGCGCGGCCATGCTGGGGCTTGAAAAATAAGCTGCTTTTCCCAATAAAATCTACACAAAAGGGGCGCTTCCATGCAGAAGAATGGAAGCGCCCTTTTTGTGTCCTGAGGTTTGATTAACCCTTGATACCAGTGGAAGCAATACCATCCACCAGCGATTTTTGAAACACCAGAAAGATGATTGTTGCAGGCACAATGGAGAGGGTGGACATCGCCAGCGTAGAGCCGATATCCGAGCCGGAGGAAGGATCGTTGAACAGCTGAAGTGCCAGAGAAACCGGACGCATATTTGCGCGGTTCACATACAGCAGGGCGGAAAGGTAATCATCCCAACGCCAGATGAAAGAGAAGATAGCCGATGTGACCAGTGCGGGCACAATCAATGGCAGAATGATGCGGAAAAAGATGCCATAATACGAGCATCCGTCAATTTTTGCCGCTTCATCCAGCGACTTGGGAATGCCGCCGATGAAGTTCATGATCAGATACACGAAGAAACCCTGAATGGCAAAGAAATAGGGCAGAATCATGGGGTAATACGTGCCGACCCAGTTCAAATGCCGGTACCACATGAACTGCGGAATCATCAGAATCTGTGCAGGCAGCATCATGGTGGACAGCACAAGCACAAACAGCAATCCGCGCGCCTTGAACCGTAACCGTTTGAGGGCAAACGCCACAAACGATGAGGAGAGCAGTGTACCAAAGGTAGACGTAAGCGCAATGAAGAACGAATTGGCAAAGAAGGTACCGAAGGTATACCCCATAAATCCCTTCCAGCCGCGGACATAGTTATCCAGCGTCCACGTGGATGGAATGAGGTTTGCGGCAGTCGGCAGCACCATATCCGTCGGCTTAAAGGAGGACAGCACCATCCACAGCAGCGGATAGATCATCACAATGGCGCCCAGTGTAACCAGCACATGATAGATGCACTCTTTCCAACGACTTTTTCCAACCATTGTCATTTTCCCCCTTTCTCAATCCTCATAGACCCACTTGTTGCGGCTCCAGAACAGCAATGCCGTCACCACAGACACCAGCACCAGCATAATCCACGCAAGCGCGGAGGCATAACCCATCTGACTCTTGCCGACAGCAGGGAATGCCTTGTTGTACTGATACACGGTATAAAACAGCGTGGACTTGCGCGGATCGCCGTTGGTGATCAATTTGCACTGCGTGAAGGCAAGGAATGAATTGATCGTCTGTTGCACGAGATTAAAGAAAATGGTTGGCGTAAGCAGCGGCAAAGTTACTTTCCAAAACTGCTGGCGGCCGTTCGCACCATCCACATGGGCTGCTTCATACAGTTCACGCGAAATCTGCTTGAGCGCAGAGAGAAAAATCAACATGGATGAGCCAAACTGCCACACCGTGAGAATAATCAATACCCAGATTGCCGGGCCTTCTCCGAACCAGTTGAAGCCCGCAATGCCGGGAAAAATGTTGCTGAACATAGCATTGATGGTGCCGTTGGTTTCAAACAGGCGGCGCCACAAAATGGCCACTGCCACCGAACCGCCGATGATGGACGGCAGATAATACGTGGCGCGATACAGCGGCACGGCTTTGCTTTCATGGTTCAGGATCAGGGCGACAATCAAGGCGAAAATCACCTTGAGCGGCGTACCGATCAGGGCATAATAGCAAGTGACGGTCAACGCCTTCGTGAAGGTGGAATCTTTGGTGAAAATTTTCACGTAGTTTTCCATCCCGACCCATACAGGCGCGTTCTGAATATCGTACTTGCAGAAAGAGTAATAGAGCGACAACACCATGGGAATAACCAGGAACATCAGAAAACCGATGATAAACGGCAGGCTGAAAATGTAGCCTGCGGTGCTCTCCTTGTTGATCCAGGAAACGAATCCTCTTTTCTTAGCGGGGCGCGATGCGGCAATCATAACACAGTGCCTCCTTCATTCGTTTTTTTCATTGAGATCACCGGACGCGAGGCGGCTGGCCGTGTATCCGCCCCAAGGGAAAACCAAAGAGGGGGGCATGTACGCCCCCCTCCAATGGTTGTTCCCCTTGTCAATCGTCGGGGACGGCAGAGCGCCGATGCAGCCGTGAAATCAGTAGTTGGAAGCGATTTCAGCAGTCAGTTCCACCAGCGTCTTGGCGGCTTCCTCAGCCGTCATGGAGGTGCCCTTCAACAGGCATTCCTCGGACATCGTCTGGATAGCTTCCGTCTGCACGGTGCCGGCAAAGCTGGGCAGCGGCGGGAAGATGGGGCTGGAATTATCCGCCACAAAGGCCAGATAATCCACAACCATGCCATAGGTCGCGTCCACCTTGGTCACCGCGTCGGCAATCGCGACAGCCACATCGCCATTGGCGGGCACACCACGTTCGGCACGCAGAACCTTGTTGCCCTCCACATCGTTGATGAGGAAGTTCAGGATTGCCACGGCAAGGTCAGGGTTCTTGGTGTCGGTGGTCACGGCGAAGAAGGAGCTGGGCTTGACGTAGTTGGACTTCACCGGATCCAGGGACGGCCAGCTGGTGATGCCCAGCTCAATGCCATCGGCATTCGCAGCAGCCTGGAAAGCGGCAATCTGATTCGAGAATGCGAGCGCGCACCACGTGCGGACGTCATCAGAAGCGCCATAGACCAGCGGATGCTGCGCCAAGTCGGCGGTATTTACACCGGCAAGCTTATCCGTGTCAAACATCCAGCCTTCGGCAACGCCATCCAGCAGGCGCTTGTAATAGCCGGTCATTTCCTCAGCGGTGGGGGCAAGACCCTCTTCGCTCCACAGCGCGGTGTAACCCAGGCTGCGGGCATAGTAGGTCAGGGGGTTTTCGGAGTTGCCTTCGCCGTAGATCACGCCTACGCCTGTTTCGGCATAGATCTTCTTGGACAGTTCGACAAACTGATCCCACGTGATGTTGTTGGGCACGGTGATACCCAGCTTATCCGTCAGGGTCTTGTTATACAGCATGGCCGGAGCATTCACGCCCGCGCAAACGGCATAGATGCCGTCGCCCACCTTACCGGTGTCAATGATGTTCTGCGGAACCTTGGACAGATCCAGCGCGCCGCTCTCAATATAGGGCGTCAGGTCAAGCAGATCGCCTGCTTCCACCCACTGCTCCAGATAGGCGTAATCCTGCTGCATCAGATCCGGCAGGTCATTGTTTGCGGCATAGGTGCTCATCAGCGCCCAGTAGTTATTCCAGTTCTGCGTGTTCAGGTTAAAAGTCACATTGGGATAGTTCTTGGTGAAGAACTCCGCAGCTTCCATCGTCACAGCATCGCGAACCTGGTTGCCCCACCAGCCGAAGCCAACTTCCACCGTGCCGGCAGAAGCAGGATCGTAGGTACCGACGGTCAGCTGATCCGCCATTGCAGGCAACGCCAAAGTCAGCAGCAGGGTCAATGAAAGAACGAGCGCCATTAGCTTTTTCATGGAAAACGCCTCCCTATTCTATTGGATACGACCTAACGTTGATTCTATTATACCCATTCTTTCGCTTTATGTCAATAGTAAATATAGATTCGCTGAAAATTTATCTAAATTATTTTGATAACATTTATATTATACGTTCAGCTTGCTTTGCTCCATGTGCATTTTCATGAAGCTCCGCCTCATCCTGCCGCTACTTTGACCGTTGCCCTTGCAGCAAATTTGGAGTATAATGCAGGAAGAAACGTCCGTGCGGCGTTGTAATCAGTGTGAAGGAGGCTGAACGATGAAGTATCTTCGCCGCATGATCTGGTATATTGCATCCCGCCTGTTTCTTATTTGTCTGGTGCTGGGCGTGATGGTCGTTACCTTTTACTATGCCATGAACCTGACCAACATTCACGTGGTGCTCAAGGACGGCATGGCCAAGCGCGCACAGGTTGTGATGATGGAGGAGAGTGCAGATGAACTGACCAAATACTTCCAGCAAAGCTTCCTGGCGCAGGATGCCGCTTTGCTTGCGGTGCAGCAAGGCAACTCCCCTTACAAGGATTACAATGTGCGCGGTATTGACCATCGGCTGGAAATGGGGTTCACCTGGGTTTGGCCGTGGGATACCACTGCCAGGGTAACTGTTACCGAGCGGATCCCCCGCATTGATGGTCGCGCCAAAGGCAGCAAGGCAGAAGAATTGGTGGCCGCAGGCGGCAACAGCGCCCTGTATCCGCCTGCATGGCAATCTGCCCGCTACCGCGCCGTGCTTGTGCGCGAAAACGGGCAATGGCACATCAAAAGCCTCTCCCTGCTGGAAAAATTGGCAAACTAAAAGCAGCGCATGGTTTCTTCCCATACGCCGCTTCGTATACCGCTATCAGTTTCAGTAACCAATCGCTTCTTCCACAAGGATGACCGTCACCTCCCGTCCGTGAACGGGATGCTCCATCATCGTGACAATGCGGCACATGCAATCATCGCCGCATTCCATGGCATTGCACACACCCGTGTGCGCGCACGGCGTGTTCAGCTTCAGTCGTTTGGCGTTGGCCGGGCATGCGTGCTGCTTGATGCGCGCAATCGCCGTGTTCAATCCGCCATCCACCAGCTTTTGCTGGCCAACAATCAAAATCACTCGTTTGGGGCCCTGATACATGGCCGCGGTGCGGTTGCCGTTGCCATCGATATTCACCAGCCGCCCATCCCGCGTCACAGCATTGCTGGAAGCCAGGTAGACGTCAGCCTGCCGCGCTTTTTCCTGCACAGCGGCACGCTCAGCAGGTTCAACCAACCAGTGCCAATAGACCTCATGGCCGCTTTCCTGCAGCCTTTCCGCAAGCCCCAGCTCCCGGATGGTCATGGAGCCGCCAATGCCTACGCTTTCCCCCGGTGCAATCATTTGCAGCGCCATATCGCGTGCCTGCTCCGCCTTTTCGGCATACGCCACGTGAAAGCCCCGGCGTTCAAGCGATTCCATGGTCTTTTTCACCAATTCGTCCATGCCTGTTCACTCCGTTTCTGTTTGCGCTTTTTGAGGAGGTGCGCACCATGTTGCTTTCCCGCCCGCAACGGAAAATGCTTCTTTGCTCTTTGATGCTGCTTATCACCTGTGCGCTTTGGTTCTGCGGCCCCAAGCCATGGCAGTGGTGGGCGCTGGGCGCCATCTGCTGTTCCTGGCTGGCAGACGGGCTGTTAGCCAAATATCCGCCGCTGCTCGGCCGCGTACCCCACAGCTTTTTTGTAGGCGCCGTTTGGTTCGCAGCCGCCCATGTGTGCTATGCAGCCGCCTCCGTGATGGTGCTGCGCAGCCGCGGCCTGCCTTTCCGCTGGCGAAGCTTTGCACTGCTGGTGATGCTCTTTGCGGCCGTTGTGCTGATCCATCGTGGCATTTTTGCCCGCAAAAGCTGCCGCAGCACAGGCTTCACTGTAGCAGCCTGCGCCTATCTCACCCTGGTAGGCGTCATGGCGTCACTCAGCTTCCTTGTAGCTGCTTCCGATCACTGGCAGGTGTGGTTTCTGCCTGTTGGCGCGTGCCTTTTCTTTCTGTCGGACTGCACGCTGGTGGTGCGCGAGTATCACCGGATGAAAAGCAAAGCCATCAATCTGGTCATCATGTCCACCTATCTGACCGGTCAGCTGCTGCTTCAGCTGGGGCTGTGGGCATGCTGACGTTCAAATCCACAGCACTTTTGTCTATTGCAAGGGCTGCGCAAATCTGCGCAGCCCCATTTTTCTTTCAATCAGCAATTGCCTTTTCCAGCGGGGTCAGATCAATGCCTTTCACGTTCTTCAAAACGCCCATCAGGCTCTTGAGCATGGTCTTCACGCCGCCTGGCACATCGCTTTCCACATTCAGTGGCAACACCGGATCATGCACGGACAGGCGCAGCAGGAACCAGCCGTTATCCATGCCGCCGTCCAGGTCGAAGGAGATTCGCACGCCCTCCCGGTTATCCGGCGCAATGTGCCAGTTTTCGGCAGCATTGGCATAATCCAGCACCTGCGAAATGGCTGCGCGTCCAGCTTCACGGAAATCCTCATCCGTAATGGTCAATCGAATTTCAGCGCTTTCCGCCGGTTCCTTCAAGTCAGCAATCAGGCTGCCCAGCGTCTTGCCTTCCTGCTTGAGCTTCATAGCCTGCACAATCAGCACGGTCACCAGATACATGCCGTCATCCAGGAAATGGTTTTCCTTGAGTGCCGCATGGCCGCTGGTTTCAATGGCCAGTGGGCATTCCACACCCTCGTTGTTCAGGCGGATTGCCTCATCAATCACATTGCGATAGCCACGCTTATAGCGATAGTGTTCGCCGCCCCAGGCATTGATAAATGCCTTCAGGCCGGAGGAGGTCACGGAATCGGTCACAATGGTCTGCCCGGGCTTCTCATCCAGCAAAATGGCGGAAATCAGCGCAATCAGCCGGTTGCGGTTAATCTCCCGGCCATCCGCATCCACAATGGCTGCACGGTCGCAGTCCGCATCGAAAATCACGCCAAGATCAGCCCCAACGCGAAGCACCGCATCCCGCAGGGAAGCCATAGCTTCGGCATTCTCCGGGTTAGGGATGTGGTTGGGAAAACGCCCGTCCGGCTCAAGAAACTGGCTGCCCTCCACCCATGCGCCGAGATTTTCCAGCAGCGTTGCATAAAAGCCACCCGCGCCGTTGCCTGCATCCACCACCACATGCAGCCCCAACAGGGGTTTGGCCATGTCCGTGTTCAGTCCCGTGCGGATGCGCTGGCTCAACTGCTCCATATATGTAGGCAGGAACGCCTTTTCCGTGATGCTGCCGCTGAAAGGCAGTCCTTCGGGCGTCAAATCTTTGGCCGCTTCCAGCAGCGCAGCCACGTCCTCCCCCTCCAGGCCGCCGTCCTGAAGGAAAAACTTCAGGCCGTTCTTGTCCCACGGGTGGTGGCTTGCCGTCACCATAATCGCGCCATCCGGAGCAAAGGACGGGGTGATAATGCTCATATACATAGCGGGGGTGGTGCACATACCGAAATCAATCACCGCCGCACCGGCTCGGGAAATGCCCTCTGCTGCTGCCTTCAGCAGCGCAGGGCCGGAAATGCGGCTGTCACGCCCGATCGCAATGGTCAACTGCGTCACACTTTTCCCGGTCTTTTGGGCAGCAAAGCGTGCAAACGCCATGCCAAGGCATTGCGCCACATGTGGCGTCAGCGTTGCCCCGTCGCCCACAGCCACGCCGCGCACATCCGATCCGCTTTTCAATTTCAACCAATCCATCCCGCACGCCTCCTCTTTTAATCCATCACTTCTTCATATACGCCCCGGAACAGCCGGTACAGCGGCGCCATAGCCTCATAATCTGCCAGCACCCGGCCTGCAATGGACGGTTGATACGCCCACTCCACTTCCGTGAAAACCTTCTGCACATAGGGTTCCCTGGACAAATACCAGGGCTTCAGCCGTTCAGGGATATTGTCCGGCACCGCCAGGCGCTTGAAGCTCTGCCCGCCAAGGGCAATATGCCGCGGCGGAAGGTCGCACCCGTCAATCAGGGCAAGCATCTGCTCAGGTCTGGCTGCCATGCGGCGGCGCAGCGCGTCCATGGCGGGGCGATTCTCCCCCCAGAAGCCAAGACCCCACCCGAGCTTTCCCGGGCCAAACTCGAACCAGTAATTGACGGACAACTCCCGCGGTTCGCCCGCCCGGCGAAACAGCACCCACAGGTGATCTCGATAGGGGCTTTTATCCCGGGAAAACCGTGTATCCCGCCGGATGCGCGCCATGCATTTATAAGGGCGAAGCTCCATCTGCGGATCAATCTTCAGCATGGCAGGGCCGATTTCCTCGATGAATGCCGAAAAGGGCGCGACAACCTCCTGACGGTATCGCTCCCGGTTTTGTTCAAAAAAAGCGCTGTTGTTGTGAAAACGAAGATCCAGAAAAAAACGGATGGTCTCCTCCGGGAATCCGGTAAACATGTGACACCTCCCATGAATCCCTTCTATTATAACCACTTTGCGGCTCTTTTTCAAGGGGAAAAATCGCGCTGTACGGCGCGCATGGGCTGATTGATGGCGAAAGCTGTGCGTTTTTTTCCCGCATTTACCCTTGACGAAAACCGTCGTTCAGCCTATACTAGAGTGTCAATGTTTTTTGCTTTTCGATCACGTGGGGGGATTGGTGTTCATGAGCACGAAGTTTATCTTTGTCACCGGCGGCGTTGTTTCCTCCTTGGGCAAGGGCATCACGGCAGCGTCCCTTGGGCGGCTGCTCAAGTGCCGCGGCCTCAAGGTTTCCATCCAGAAATTCGACCCGTATATCAACGTGGATCCCGGCACCATGAACCCCTATCAGCACGGCGAGGTGTTTGTGACCGATGACGGCGCGGAAACGGATCTCGACCTCGGCCACTACGAACGCTTTATTGACGAAAGCCTCACGCAGGCCGCCAACGTAACCTCCGGCCGCGTATACAAAACGGTGATTGATCGTGAGCGCCGCGGCGAATATCTGGGAGCGACCATTCAGGTGATCCCGCACATCACCAACGAGATCAAGCGGAACATTCTGCTGGTCTCCCGGCAGCAGAACGCGCCGGACGTTGTCATCACCGAAATCGGCGGCACGGTCGGCGATATTGAGAGCCTTCCTTTCCTGGAGGCCATCCGCCAGATGCGCGCAGAAGTCGGCTTTGAAAACAGCCTGTATATTCATGTGACGCTGGTGCCTTACCTCAAGGCCGCAGGCGAATTGAAAACCAAGCCCACCCAGCACTCCGTGAAGGAACTTGGCGGCATCGGCATCAGCCCGGACATCCTTGTGTGCCGCTGTGAGCACGAGGTGCCCGCAGATCTGCGTGCAAAGATCGGCCTGTTCTGCAACCTGCCTGCCGACCGCGTGTTTGAAAACGTCAATGCCCGCACAATTTACGAAGTGCCGCTGCTGCTGCATGAAGAAGGACTGGACGACAAGGTGTGCGAGCTGCTGCACCTGGACAATCGTCCCATTGACCTGACCGAGTGGACGGACATGGTAAACCGTCAGCTGAACCCGCAGAAGGAAACCACCATCGCGCTGGTCGGCAAATATGTGGAGCTGCCTGACGCCTATTTGAGCATTGTTGAGGCGCTGACCCATGGTGGCATTGCCCACTCCGCAAAGGTGCACATCAAGTGGATTCAGTCCGAGGGGCTGACGCAGGAAAGCATTGCCGAGGCGCTGCATGGCTGCCACGGCGTGCTGGTGCCCGGCGGTTTCGGTTCCCGCGGCCTGGAAGGCAAAATGGTTGCCTGCCAGTATGCCCGCGAGCACAAGATTCCCTTCCTGGGCATTTGCCTTGGCATGCAGATGGCGGTCATCGAGTTTGCCCGCCACGTGTTGGATCTGCGCGACGCCAACACCACCGAAGTGGATCCCAACACCACCTACCCCGTCATTGACCTGATGCCCGACCAGAACCTGGACAATCTGGGTCATACCATGCGTCTTGGCAAATACCATTGTTCCCTCGCCCCCGATTCGCTGAGCTATCAGTGCTACGGTGAAAGTGAAATTGAAGAACGCCATCGCCACCGTTATGAGTTCAACAACGAATACCTCAAGCGTTTTGTGAATGGTGGAATGCGCATCGCCGGCAAAAATCCCGAGCGCAACCTGGTGGAAATTGTTGAAATTCCTGACCATCCGTGGTATGTGGCTGTGCAGTTCCATCCGGAACTCAAGAGCCGCCCCAATCGTCCCCACCCGCTGTTCCGCGGCTTTGTCGGCGCTGCCCTGAAGCATCAGGGAGAAGAATAATCCCCCCGTTTCCTTTTGTGGGAAAGGCCGTTTAAGAAGTACCTGTCGGCCTTTCCCGCATTTTTTATGCATTCATTCTTGCAAATTTCCCTGCTTTTGCTATAATGGCTTCGTTATGAAAGGGGTAATCTTTATAATGGCCAGCAATCGTTCCCGTTCCGGCGCATATGCTTTGATGCTCTACGGCTCCTTTGCCATAGGCTGCCTGGTACTTGCAGCAAACACCTCTCTGAAGTCCATGATCGCCGAGTTCGGCTGGACGGACGCACAGGGTGGCTTGCTCATCAGTTGCATGTCCATCGGTTGCCTGGTATCCGGACTGTTCACTGGCGCTATCTCTCAGCGCTTTACGCGCAAGAAGGTCATGCTCGTCTACGGCCTGCTGCTTTTCTTCAGTTTCGGCCTGGAAACGCTTTTGGGCACTCCGGCGCTTTTCTACCTGCTGATGGTTCTGGCAGGTTGCTTCTGGGGTGGGATAAACAACATTGTCAACAGCGCCACCGCCGAATTATATGAGGGCAGCACCGCCAAGCTGAACCTTCTCGGCGTCACTTATGGCGTGGGCGCAGTGCTGGTGCCGCTGGTCATTTCCGCATTGCTGCTTGCCGGCGTTTCCTGGCGGGTATCCTTTGCTTTTGTGGCGTTGCTTGGGCTTGGTTTCGCCGTGCTGTCCCTGTTCATTCCCGTACCTGAACCCATGTCCAGCACCCCGAGTGGCGAGCATGTTTCTTTCTGGAAGGAGCTTCCCTTCTACATCGGCCTGGTGCTTCTCTTCTGCTATGTAGGTGTGGAAACTGCGGCCGCCGCGTGGATCCCCAGTTATCTGAGCCAGGTGGATCCCTTTTTCCAGCATGTTCCCTCCGAAACCATGGTGTCTCTTTTGTGGCTGATGCTGATTGTCGGCCGGACTTTTCTGTCCATCTTTGCCGGAAAGTTTGACTGCCGCAAGCTGCTCATCATGCTCGCCTCCGGCTTCTTGTTGGGTATGCTTGGATTGGTAGCCTTTGCAGGCTGCACACCGATGCTGATTTTGTCCGTTGCGTTCATGGGACTTGGCATGTCCGGCCTGTATGGCACGTGCGTAGCCAACACCAACCGTTATATTTCCTTCTCTCCCATGGGTTCCGGGCTCTTGTTCAGCATGAGCGGCCTTGGCGGCGCTGCCATCCCCTATCTGGCTGGACTTGTATCCGACCACAGCGGCATCCGTGCAGGCATGGGAAGTCTGTGCGTATTCCTTGCCATACTGCTGGTCTTTGCCGTGCTAAACCTTGTTGTTTCCCGAAAGAAGGCGGCTGCATGAAAAAGCCGAATTTGCTCCTGTCTTCCCGGCGCATGTGCGGCATCATCGGCATTCTGTGGCTGCTGGCTATTCTGATGCGCCAGCCCTTTCATCTGCCGCGGATTGCACGGTGGCTGTTTTTGGCCGGGGCTGTACTGGGGGCTGCGCTGCTGGTGATGCTTTTTGTGCAGCATCTGCGTGAAAAGCACTCGTAACAATCTTTTCACATTTTCTTCATGTGGATATCATTACTTTCCGTTATGCTCTTTCTGTAAGGAGGCGAATCGCATGTATCCCTATTATTTCGACTGGACGTACATCCTCATCATCCCTGGGCTGCTGCTGGGAATTTGGGCACAGTATCAGGTCAACTCCGCATTCAGCAGATACTCACGCGTGCAGACGCGCCTTGGCCGCCCTGCGTGCGAAGTGGTTTCCAACCTTTTGCAGCGAAACGGTAACAACCAGGTGGTGGTGCAGCGCGTCTCCGGAAACCTCACCGATTTCTACGATCCTTCCAAGGAGACCCTGAACCTGAGCGAGAATGTCTATGCGTCCTCTAGCGTTGCCGCGCTCGGCGTTGCCGCCCATGAGGCCGGGCATGCCATGCAAAAGCGCGATAACTACGCGCCGCTGAAGTTTCGCAGCGCTGCCGTGCCGGTGGTCAACATCGGCTCCAACATGGCCATGCCGCTGTTTGTCCTTGGGCTCATTTTTTCCTGGAAACCGCTGGTTACCCTTGGCATCGCGGCCTTCTCGCTGTCGGTGATTTTTGCCTTGATAACCCTGCCGGTGGAGTTTGACGCCAGCCGCCGTGCTGTGCGGATGCTCCAGGATGGGGGCTATGTGACGGCAGATGAGCTCACCGGTGTGCAAAAGGTACTCCGCGCTGCTGCCCTCACCTACGTGGCCAGTGCTGTCACCAGCCTGCTGAGCCTTCTGCGACTCATCCTCATTGCCCGTCGCCGGGATGATTGATGCTTCCGCAATCTCCAAGGACGCTTTCCGCAAGCAAGAAGGCGTCCTTTTGATTTGCGCCAGGTTTCACCGTTTCCTGCTTGAAATTCCGTTCCGTTATGCCTATAATGAAAACAGCTTTGCCCGCAGGAGAGGAGGTGGAGGTTCATGCGCACAGCAAACGAAATCATCACCAAGAAAGATTATTCTCAACGCGAATCATCCAGTTGGCTGGATAAGGACAGCCCTTTCTGGATGAAATCACTGAGCATCATGTTTGTTGCGCTGCTGACCTTTGCCGGCCTTGGCGAATGGAAAACCCTCAACAACGCCCTGGGCGGCCTGCCAAAAATCATCACAGCAGGTATCATTGCCGCCACGGCGCTCTACGCGATCATTTATCCCGCTATCAAGCGTCTTCGCAGCCTGCGCAGCCCGACGCTGCTCTACATGTCGCTGATGATTGCGCTGCTGGTTTGGTCCATGGTTATCTGGATTATGGATTTCGCCACGTTTTCTTCCGTCACCCGCGGCTTTTCCAAGCTGATGTTCCAAAGCATCTCCATCCTTACGGCCATTGCCGGAGTCTATCTTTTTGGTTCCAGGGCCGTGGATCTTTTTGCCCTTGCGATGTGCATGGCCAACGGTGCTATCATGGTGCTCGAAATTCCCAAGTTTGGCCTTGCGGCCAGTATCCAGTCGCTCATCACCTGCTTTGTCACTTTCGGCGACGCGGAAGGCTATGCACGCCAGCTGGAAATCCATGACCTCACCTTCGTCTTTGGCCAGTTGGTGCTGTATTATGCCGCTTTTGCCCCCACCGGCACCGCACAGGAAAAGAAACGCCGCTGGTTTTTTCTTCTCGCCAGTTTTTTCTTCTTTTTGGTGGGCATGAAGCGTATCGCTATCCCGGCGGTTATGCTGTTTACCTGTTTTGCCTTTCTTTTCCGCAATCGCAAGCATCTGAAACCCCTCATGCTGATCATGGGGTTCAGCTTTGTTGCTTTCTTCCTGCTGTTCATTTATGCCGTCAAAATGGGCTATGCCTCGAAGCTGCTTAACTCCGTTGGCATCGACATGATGGGGCGCGAGTATCTCTGGTCTCTTGCCGGAGATTATTATGATTTCTCCATCACCTACATGGGGCATGGCTTTGAATTTGTGGACTCCATCGTTGCGCTGTGGTACAATTCAGGCATCATCAATCACCCTTACCCATTCCATAACGATATTTTGAAGGTCTTTGTGGAACTTGGTTTCCCCGGTTTTCTCATTTGGTCTGTGCTGCAATACATTGTCAGTCCTCTCTTTTTCCTCAAGTACGCTGATGACAAAACCGCGCTTCTTTACATTTCCGAGCTTGGCTACATGACCATGACGTACCTCACCGACAACACCGCCTTCTACTTCTGGAGTACCATGGCGCTGCGAATCATTGTGCTCAGCTTCGCCATTGCGCGGCATAAGCCGAAGGAAAAGCAAGCCTGGCAGCCGCCAACCAAAGCAGAAATACGGGAGCACATTCGCATTGCCATGCAGGATTAGTGCAGCCACTGGCGATGAGCCAGCCGAAACACCATGCTAAATGAAACAGCCTGCCGCAGTTTTTTCCACTGTGGCAGGCTGTTTTCTCGAATGAGCACTCTCGCTCGCATTGTTTACCCGATTTTATGTCCGCAATTTGCGCAGAACTTTGCACCCGCAGGCAGCGCCGCGCCGCATTCCGTGCAGAATTTTCCACCTTGCTGCGCAGGCGATACCTGCTGCACCGGTGCAGCCTGCTGAGCGGACGTCTGCTGCTGTCCCATGGCTTGTGCAAACATCTGCCCCATGGCCATGCCCGCACCTATGCCGACGCCTGCGCCAGCCGCGCTGTTACCGGGATTATTGGCGGCTTCCCGCATAGCTTCCGCTGCCTGGAACTGCGTGTAGCGGTTCAGATCGCCCACAACCCCCATGGATGTGCGGCGATCCATCGCCTTTTCCACTTCCTCAGGCAGCGAAATGTTCTCAATCACAAACGTGGCCAGCTGCAACCCCAGCGCCGCCAGCTTAGGATTGATAGCCGACATGGCGTAATTGGCCAGCTCGTCATAATTGGCAGCCAGATCCAGCGCCGGAATCTTGCTTTCCGCAATGGCGTCGCTCAGTCCGGACACCAGCGTACGCTTAATCTGTCCTTCCACACCGTCCGTTGTAAAGAGCGAGGAAGTGCCGAAAACATCCTTCAGGAAGGTGGTCGGGTCTGCAACACGGAAGGAGTAAATGCCGAAAGCACGCAGGCGGATCATGCCAAACTCGCTGTCCCGCATCATCACCGGGTTGGCCGTTCCCCACTTCCTATCCAGGAACTGGGTGGTGTTGATAAAGTACACATCCGCCTTGAAAGGCGAGTTGAAGCCGAACTTCCACGCCTTCAGCGCAGTCATCACCGGCATGTTGGAAGTTTGCAGCTCATAACGGCCGGGCTGGAACACGTCCGCCAGCTGGCCTTCGTTCACAAAGATGGCCACCTGGCTCTCGCGCACCGTCAGCTGGGCGCCCATCATGATTTCCTTGCCATGCATGTCATACTTGTATACCATCGTATCCGGATCGTTGTTCGTCCACTCAATCACATCAATGAGCTGACCGCGAATCATATTCAGAATACCCATATTGTCCCTCCGTTCGTTTGTTCAGGGCAGCCTGCCCTGCTGTTTCTATCCCTTATTTATGCTTCTGCCAGCGATGTGAGCGCCGGTAGAATTTGAATGTCCACAATTCGCAGCTCCAGATCCAAATACTCCGCCACGTGTGCCATAGCGTCCTGCGCATGCTTGGCCACCACGCCGGTAATGGATTCAGGCGTATTTTCCGCCCCCAGCATAGGGCAGCAAAGCAGGCGGATGCGCTCATCCGGCAGCACGGAAACCAGCATGCGCATGCCATTCAGCTCCGCACCGAAGAAGTTGCGCAGCGCCACTTCCAACCGATCCGAGCCATAGTGCCAGCGGCCCGAAAGGAAGTCGTCCCCTTCCGGCAGCATCATATCCACCACAACGCAGGGCTTGGTTGGATCCATGCGGCTGCGCAGCAGCTTCAAATAGCGCTGAACCTGTTCCTGTTCATGGATTTTTCCGCCCAGCAGTGCACGGAAAAATTCATGCCTGCACACTTGCAGCATATCTTTTTCCCCAAAGTCATCATTGGAAAAATCCATGTGTGTGCGATTCAGCAGCCGTCTAAGCTCCTCCACCGAGGCGATCACCTCGCCCGGCGTTCTGCCAACAGAAAAGATTGGCAAAATAGGATAATCTGTTGCCAGGTGTGCCATCAGCATCTTTTTATCCGCTTCCGGCAGGGCAATGGCAATGCCGTCCGCATGGTGTGCCTTCAGGGACTCAATGGCCTGCCGTGCCGATGTGACCACCCGCGGTTGCCGAAAGCCCATATCTCCCCACGTGGTCACCGCACTGAACGCATCCTGGATCTCTGTCTGGTCGGTTGCAAGCAACACTTTATACATCCATAATCCTCCCGTATGCATCGCGGCATAAACCACCGCCGCTGTGCCCGGCAAGCCAGCATCTGCGTGCTTTCTTCTCCGCTGTTCCTGCCGCCTATCCATTATAGCGTGTTTTCGCCCAAAAGACAAATGTTTCTTGCACATCTTCCCGCTTTTGGCGTTTCAACTGTCCTTCCTGCCTGCTTAACGTAGCATTGTTCTCTCAGTTTCTCAATGCTCTTTGCCAAAATAGTAGCTGCGCAGAAGCGCCCCATTGATTCCCGGCAGCAGCAGATCATGCAAATATACCGCGAGATGTTGATCGGGCTTGGCAATACGCTTGCGAAAAGGAATCTTTCGCCGCGCCAGCATACGGGCTACCTTGCGCCCCAGTTGATCCGGGTCGGATCCTCCCGTTTCATCCCGGTGGATGACCGCAGCGGTTGATTCAAAATCTTCAAAGTATGGCGAATGCTCCGTCATCGCTACGGCATGGGCGCGGTATCGCCCACTGCCCGAGCGATGATCGCCCGGCTCCACCAGGCACACCTGCACATGGAAGCGCCTTGCCTCCATCATCAGGCACTCGGCATAACCTTCCACGGCGTGCTTTGCTGCTGTGTATGCGCTTTGAAACGGCACGCCCAGCAGGCCATTGACGGAGGAGAACATCACAATCTTTCCCCCGCCCTGTCCACGCATAACAGGCAATATCCGCCGGTTCATCCGCACCATCCCCAGAAAGTTGGTGTCCATCACCCGGCTGTATTCCTCCACACCGGTTTCCTCACAGGAGCCCAGTACAAGCACGCCTGCGCACTGCACCAGCGCGTCGATGTGCGGTGCGATCGCCAACGCCTGAGCCATAAACCTGTCCACAGATGCATCATCCGTCACATCCAGTGCCAGGCGATGCACCCCCTCTTCCTGTGTACCGCTGAAGGATCTTGCGCCCGCGATCACCTGCCAGCCCGCATCCCGCAGCGCCAGCGCCGTATGCAGTCCCAAGCCCGAGGATGCGCCGGTTACAATCACCGTTTTCATGGTCACAGCGCCTCGCCAAGGGCGCACAGCAGCCGCTCTACCACCTGCTCGGAATGCCTTGCGGCCAGAGCCGTGAACGCGGGATAATCCATGGTGGACTTACCGTTGGCCTCATCTGAAATAGAGCGCACAATGCCGCATGCCACACCGTTTACATAGCACGCATGCGCCACCGCCGCGCCTTCCATCTCCACAGCCTTGCTGTGAAAGCGCTCATGGATGCGTCTGCGTGTTTCTCCATCACAGATGAACTGATCGCCCGTTGCAATCACACCTTCATGCACCTTCAGCTCCGGCACCTGGCTTGCTGCATCCAGCAAGCGTTCGCGCAGCTGTGCATCGCATGGGAACTCCACCAGGCCTACCTTGCTCACATATCCCACTGGATCCCCAAGGGGGGATGTGTCCATGTCATGCTGCACAGCGCCGGTGGCAATCACCATATCTCCAATGGATACGCCCTCTTCCCCGGCGCCTGCCACGCCAAGGTTCAGCACCCAATCCGGATGGAAGTGTTCAATCATGCTCTGTGCACACAGGGCGGCGTTCACTTTGCCCGGCCCGCACACAGCCATCACAACCTCCTGCCCGAAAAGCTGCCCCCAAGAGAACCTATCCATGCCAATCTTCTCATCCTGCCGCTCTTCCATCTGTTCCAGCAGATTTTCCACTTCCACGGCCATTGCGCCAATAAACCCAACCATCCGTCGTCCTCCTTTGTTCCTCTCAATCATTATATCAGGCCTGTCCATACGCGTCAACGCCTGGAAGGTGCATCTTGCCCGCAGGAGCGCCGCATGGCCGCAGCCGGAATCGAACGCATGCAAACAAAAAAACAGCGCCGTTTGGTTCGGCACTGTTTCTCCTTCACTGTGCGTCTATCATCCACGCACTCATCAGCCTCTTCAAGTGAGCAGAAAAATCATTCCGCGCAACCGTTTTACCCGCTACAACATCCGATTCGGTCAATGTTTCCCCTGCAAGGGCAAGGGAGGCTATTCCCAGCTTCTCCCCGGCAAAAACAGGTGATTTCAGGCTTTCCGGCAACTCAATGGTCAGATTCGGCAGCTTTCCTTTAGGCAGCACAGCTGTCAGGTCATCTGCGAGCACGGCAGGAATTTCTGTCCTGTCCCCCGCCAGCACCGGCAGCATTCGCACCGTTTCTCCCTCATGCAGCACCGTAAAGGCTTCCCAGCCCTCAAACCCGAGATCGAGCAGCCGTTCCGATTCGTCAAACCAGTCCGGGCAACCAAGCACCACGCAAATCAGCGTCATGCCATCGCGTCTGGCAGCGGACACAAGGCATCGTCCGGCAGCGCGTGTAAAGCCGGTTTTCACGCCCATTGCCCCGGGATACGTGCGCAGCAAGCGGTTTTTATTGCGCAGCACCCGGTCATAGGATCGATTTTGCCACGGTATGGTTGCCCGCTGGGTACTCACAATTTCGCGGAATTTTGTGTATCGCATGGCTTCACGGGTGATGAGCGCCAGATCCCGCGCCGTGGTGTAGTGTCCTTCCTTCGGCAACCCATGCGGTGTTTGGAACACCGTGTTCGTGCAGCCAAGGCTTGCGGCGCGTTCCGTCATCTGGCTGCAAAAATTTTCCACGGTGCCGCCGATATGTTCGGCAATAGCCACTGCCGCATCGTTGCCACTGGCCAGCAGCAGTCCGTAAAGCATCTCCTCCAGCGTCAGTGTTTCTCCCAAATCCAGATAGATACTTGTTCCCGGCACCCCAAAGGCGTTCCGTGTGCAGGTCACAGGTTCATCCATCTGACCATTTTCCAGTGCCAACAGCGCCGTCATGATTTTCGTTGTGGAGGCCATAGGCAGCGGAGCATACGCATTATGCTCCAGCAGTAGTCTTCCGGAAGCCGCGTCCATCACCACGCACGCCTTGGCGGATGTTGCCGTTTCCCCCGCCAGCGCTGCGGCAGGCAGCAGGGTCAGCAGCAGCGCCAGCAGCAGCAATCTCTTTTTCATGAGATGCCCGGCCTTTCCTGCTTATCCTGTTTCACAAACAGATTTTTCACATCCTCCACCACACCGGGGATCAGTTCCACCACCCGATCCGCCACAGTGAGTGATTGAGCAGGCAGCATCCTCACGGAATCCTTCCCCACCACCAGAAAGCCTACCGGCTGCACCGATACCCCCGCGCCCGATCCGCCTGCAAAGGGAAACGGTTCCTGTTCCGGTGCTGCCTTGTGTCCCTTGTCCTGGCAGGTCAGGTCTCCGCCTGCCGTCACATAGCCGAAGGACACCTTGGAAATGGGAATGATCGTTGCCCCACTGGCAGCCACCACCGGGTCACCAATCACCGTGTTAACGTCCACCATATCCTTAATGCTTGTCATGGCCGTTTGCATCAGGTCGCCGATCGGATGTTCCATGCTGCTATCCCTCCTCTGGTTGACTTTTTCTACTTTTTTGCTGCGCTTCCAGTGCATAGGCAACCAAGGCAAGCACAGCAGACAAAAGTATGGTGCCCAGATGCAGAAAGATAATGCACCGCCCCTGTACAGCCATCGGCTGAGCTGGAAACCCCGGATACACGTGCAGCCGCAGCCGTCCACGCGGCAGGCAGCTTACCAATGTGCGCAGCATGCCGGATGCCGTTGCCGTTGCCGCCGCATCCTCCATGGACAGGAGCAGATGAATGTCTGCCTGCTGCACGGCCTTCAGCAGCATTTTCCGCACATGCTGCCCGCGCAGGAATACCCGCAGAAGTGTTTTTCCCTGCCGAAGGGATACCTGCTTTGCCTTATGTTGCTGCTGCGGCAGCCTGCGGCGGATACGCCATGGAATACCCCAAACGCGAATACAGATACAAATATCCGTAACATGATTGCGATATTGAACATCTGCCTGGCATCGCAAGGGTGTTGCCAACAGAAGGACAAGGATGAAAAAAAGATAAAGAGGCATCATGATTACATTCCCCCCGCAACAGGGTGTGCAAAAGAAAGGATAAGCATGCAGCCCCGTCAAGATACACAGAGGTACATGCTTATCCCACGCTTTTGATGCTTGTTTTTCAGATATTTACATGCACTCTTTCGCCCGCCGCCAAAATCGCGTGAGGCGGAGTTCCGGGCTTTGCCCAGACCCACAAGGGTGCTGCCCTTGACCCGCGAAGGGCTTTCTGCCCTTTCGAAACCCATTCTGCGGCTCCTTGGTCTGGCTTTGTGCTCTT
>CAKUFA010000008.1 GCA_934647165.1 uncultured Clostridia bacterium
GCCCAGACCTGCAAGGGCGCTGCCCTTGACCCGCGAAGGGACTTCGTCCCTTTCGAAACCCGTTTTGGGGGCTCCTTGGTGTGTTGGGCGCGCTCTTTTCAGCCTTCGGCTGAAAAATTGCATGCGGGGTTTCTGGGCTTTGCACAGACCTACAAGGGCGCTGCCCTTGACCCGCGAAGGGACTTCGTCCCTTTCGAAACCCGTTCTGGGGGCTCCCTGGCTGTGCTATGAAAAAAGCACGGCGCTTTTCCGTCGTGCTTTTTTCATAACTTATTCTTCATACACCGCGCGGCTGCCGCCGATATAGGGCAGTCTCGCATAGGCCATGGTCACATGCGCACATCCAAGCTGTGCAAACTGGCCGCGCAAAGGCACCGCCACCGGCCGAATATGCATTCCAACCAGCGTGTCTCCCACATCAATGGCCGCATCTGCCTGAATTGCCATGGCCAACGCAGGTTCCTGCATCAGCTTCCATGCAGCGCTTGGCACACTGCCGCCTGCTTTGGGTTGAGGAATGGCGCGCACCTGACACAGGTGCATATCCTTCAGCACTTCCTTTTCCACCACAATAGCGCGGTTCAGGTGTTCACAGCATTGGAAAGCCGCATGCAGCTGTCGTTCACGGCAAGCATCCAGCATGGCCTCGGCAATCACTTTGCCCAGCTCAGGCACACTGCCCTTGCCGATGCGTGCGCCCACCACCTCGCTGGTGGAGCATCCAAGCACAATCACTCCGCCCGCAGGAATCTGTCCCTGCTGCATCAATCGTTCCACACAATCCGACAGCACGTTGTGCGCCTCGCGGCGCATTGTTTCCATGTCCATCCTTTATCCTTTCTTTTCAACGCAGGCTGGCGAAATAGTCCCGCGCATCCTGCGCATCCCGCGTAATCTGCGCCTGCAACTCCTCCACACCGGCAAAGCGGTGCTCCGGCCGCTGAAAGTGCAGATAATCCAGCCGCACCTTTTTGCCGTAAAGCATCATGCACGCATCCAGCACATGTGCCTCCACAGTGATGTTTCCTTCCGGCAGCGTCGGATGCCGGCCCACGTTAACCACCGCCGGGTACGTGCGCTCCTCCACCGTGAGGTAGCAAGCATACACGCCATAGGCAGGCAGCACCTTGCCCTTGGGCGGCTCCACATTGGCGGTAGGATATCCCATCGTGCGCCCCACATGCTTACCGTCCATCACACGTCCTGTCATGGTATACCAATGTCCCATCAAGCGGGTGGCTTCCTCCACGCACCCCTGCTCCAGCAAACCGCGGATGCGGGTAGAGCTTACCGTTGCACCGTCCAGCACCACATCCGGCACAATCACCGCTTCGCAGTGATTTTTCGCACACCACGTGCGGATGGTATCGCCGTTGCCGCGGCCCTGTGCTCCAAAGGTATGGTTAAACCCGCATACCAGCGCTCTGGGATGATACTTTTCGCCAAGCTCCCGCAGATAATCCTCCGGTTCCTGTGCGGCAACCTGGCGCGTAAAGGTGGTCACGCACAGATTTTCCACACCGAAGGAAGCCATCAGCCGCGCCCTTTCCGGCAGGGTTGTCAGCAGAGGCGGTACCTTTTCCGGGCACAGCACCTGCAAAGGATGGGGTTCAAAAGTGCATACATTCAGCGGCAGATGATAGCGCTCTGCAAGCTCGTTTCCCGCCATCAGCAATGCCTGGTGGCCACGATGCACGCCGTCAAAGGTGCCCAGCACCAGCACGCAGGGACCTGCCTGCCGGGGATCTCGTAAGATCTTCATCCTTATTCCTCCGTTTCCGGGGCAATGAGCGCTTTCCACACCATTTCATCCTCTTGCCTGCACACAATGCCCCAGAACTGGCCGCATAGATACGCCCGCATCGGGCGCTCTTCCTGTGCGCCATCCTCCGGCAGAGGAAGCTTTGCACCGTTTTGCACCCTTTTGGCCAGGCGCGCCGGTACATCCCATCGCGGTAAATGCTGAAGCGGCGCATCCAGCGCAATCAGGTGCTGTGCCAGCGTACCCTGCCCGGCATAAGCATCGGCTTCCTCCAGTGTCATGGCAGTTGACAAATCAAACGAGCCGCTTTGCGCACGCAGCAAAAAGCGCATGTGCGCAGGACACCCCAACATCTCGCCCATATCATGGCAAATGGAACGAATGTAGGTGCCGCGCCCGCAATGGATGGTCATCAAGTATCCGTGATTGGGCATGGCTGCCTGCACATGGATGCTCTCCACATGCACCTGCCGCGTGGGTACTTCTACCGCCTGTCCCTTGCGTGCCATTTCATATAAGGGTTTGCCCCCAACCTTAATGGCGGAATAGGCGCTTGGCGTTTGCCAAATATCCCCTGTTAATCGGCGTGCGGCTTCTTCCACCGCTTCTTGATCCGGATAGCGGTCGCCTGTTTCCAGCACGCACCCCGTCGCATCCTGCGTGTCAGTGCTTTGGCCAAACGCCACTTCCGCCACGTAGGTCTTTTCCTTGTCCACCAGATAGTCGAACAACCGCGCCGCCTTGCCGATCATCACCGGCAAAATTCCTGCGGCCTCGGGGTCAAGGGTTCCGGCGTGTCCCACGCGCTTTTCACCGGTCAGGCGGCGGGTCACAGCCACCACGGCGGCGCTGGTCATGCCCGGGGGCTTCAGGATGTTCAAAAATCCGTTCATTGCACGGCTCCGTTCAATTCTTTTTCCATGGCTGCAAGCACTTGCGCTGCACCCTCCTGCAGGGGAGAATTCACCGTGCAGCCCGCCGCCAGCGCATGTCCGCCGCCGCCAAATGTCATGGCTACGCCGTCCACTGCATAGGGTGCAATCGCACGCAGCGAAACCTTCGTGCAGCCGTCCTCCGTTTCCCGTGCCATCATGGCCAGCTGCACGCCCTCCGTGTCCAGGCCAAAGTTCACCAGCGTGTCTGTGTGCTCAGGCATTGCCTCGCAGTCCGCCATGTCCTGCAGGGAAATGGTCATCACCGCAATGCGGCCGCCTGCCGCAAAGCGCATGGTATCCAATGCCCGGCCGATCAGCTTCGTCTGCGCTTTGGCACGCTGGCGGAACAGCACGCGGTTAAGCTCCGCAAGGGGAAGATGACACTTTTCCAGCAGCTCGCCTGCTGCGCGAAAAGCCTCCGGCGTTGTGTTGCTAAAAGCGAAATTTCCCGTGTCGGTGCTGATTCCCGTATACAGGCATTGCCCGATTTCCGGCGTCAGCACAACGTTCAGATGCTCCAGCAGCTCCTTCACCAGCAGCGCCGTGGCCGATGCACTGGGATCAATATCATTGATCCTGGCATACCCGGGATTGGTGCCGTGATGATCCACCTGCACGGTAAACGCCGCCCGTTCCAACGCCTTCGCGCTTGTGCCAAGACGCGCCTCATCCGCCGCATCCACGGCAACGGTCAGGTCAAACGTCTCGTTTTCCATGCTGTCTGCGGTCCGAAAAGCATCCGCACCGCAAAGGAAATGCAAGTTGTCCGGAATTTTGTCCTGGCAGAAAACAGCCACCACTTTGCCCAGCTGCATCAATCCCAGCCGCAGCGCCAATGTGCTGCCGACGGTGTCTCCATCTGGGCTCACATGGGCGCACAACGCCACCTTTTTCGCCTGCGCAATGGCCTTTGCCACTCCGTCAGGATTCCTCCTCAGCCCCATGTTCGTTTTTCCCCTCCGTCTTTTGCGCGTCCGCCAACACCTTGGCAATGTGTACGCCATAGGCGATGTTCTGGTCGCTGACAAAGCTCATTTCCGGGCTATAACGGATGAGCATGCTTTTGCCCAGCGCTCGGCGAATATAGCCGGACGCACTCTTAAGCGCCTTGAGCAGGTCGTCCCGGCGGTCGTCTTCCAGCACGCTCACGTAAATTTTTGCGTAGCGCAGGTCGCGGGTTACTTCCGCCCGGGTGATGGAGAAAGTACCCGCAATGCGCGGATCGTTCAATTCCTCGCGGATGATGCGATCCACTTCACGGCGAACCTCCTCAGAAATTCGGTCGATTCTCTGATAGCTCATGCTTGTCCTTTCCTGCGGGGATCATTGCCCCAAAACCAGCGAGTGCGGGAGGGCGGAGGCACCCTATGGCCCCGTCCTCCCGCCTTGCAGAATTGATTGATTGTGTTTAGCGCGGAATCTCTTCCATCACATAGCACTCGACAATGTCGCCTTCCTTGATGTCGTTGTGGCCCTCGAGGCTCATGCCGCACTCGAAACCTTCCTTCATCTCCTTGACATCGTCCTTGAGGTGCTTCAGGCTGCTAAGCTTGCCTTCAAACACCACCACGTTTTCACGCAGCAGGCGCACCTGCGCGTTGCGCTGCATCTTGCCATCCTGCACATAGCAGCCGGCAATGATGCCTGCACCGGTAATCTTGAACACATTGCGAACCTCGGCGTGGCCAAGGATGACTTCCTTGTACTCCGGTTCGAGCATGCCTTTCATAGCCTTTTCCATGTCCTCAATGGCCTTGTAAATCACCGTGTACAGCCGCACATCCACTTTCTCGCGTTCAGCCGTTTCACGGGCAGAAGCATCCGGGCGGATGTTGAAGCCGATGATGATCGCATTGAAAGCGGCAGCCAGATTCACGTCGTCCTTGGTGATAGCGCCTGCACCGGAATGCAGCACGCGTACCTTCACCTCGTCGTTGGACAGCTTCTCCATGGCCTGCTTCACAGCTTCCACGGAGCCCTGCACGTCCGCCTTGATAATCAGGTTCAGCGTGGTCACCTTACCCGCCTCAATGGTGGAGAACAGATTCTCCATGCTCATCTTGGCCATGGTGGCTTCGCGGGATGCCTTCAACTTATCGCGGCGTTCCTGTGCCACCTGACGGCTCAGGTGATCGTCGCCCACAGCAATCAGCTCATCGCCTGCGGCAGGCACTTCGTCAAAGCCCATGATCTCCACCGGCATGGACGGGCCGGCAGAGGCAACCTTTTCGCCCCGGTCGTTAATCAGCGCGCGCACACGGCCGGAAGCCATGCCGGCGATGATATTGTCGCCCACGCGGAGCGTACCATTCTGGAGCAGCACCGTGGCCAACGGACCGCGCGCCTTGTCCAGCTTGGCTTCGATGATGACGCCGCGGCCGAGACGGTTGGGATTGGCGCGAAGCTGCAACATGTCGGCCTGCAGAAGAATCATCTCCAGCAGATCGTCCACGCCTTGTCCGGTCAGCGCGCTCACCGGCACAGTGATGGTGTCTCCGCCCCAGTCCTCGCACACAATACCGTACTGGGTCAGATCCTGCTTCACCCGTTCGGGATCAGCCGCAGGTTTATCCATCTTGTTGATGGCCACAATAATCGGCACACCCGCCGCCTTGGCATGGTTGATGGATTCCACCGTCTGCGGCATCACGCTGTCGTCCGCCGCAACCACCAGCACGGCAATGTCCGTAGCCTGGGTGCCGCGGGCACGCATGGCTGTGAAGGCTTCGTGACCAGGGGTATCCAGGAAGGTGATGCTGCGGCCGTCCACATCCACGGTATACGCACCGATGTGCTGGGTGATACCGCCTGCTTCGCCAGCCGTGACGCGGGACTTGCGGATGTAGTCCAGCAGGGAGGTCTTGCCGTGGTCAACGTGACCCATGATGGTCACCACCGGCGGACGGGACTGGAGGTTCTCCTCATCATCGTCAAAGTCCTCGGCAACCAGCGCGTCCTCAGCCGTCTGCTCAGGCTTCTTCTCCAGGGTAATGTCAAAGTCGGAGCACACCAGCTGGGCGGTGTCAAAGTCAATTTCACTGTTGATGGTGGCCATGTTGCCCAGCATGAACAGCTTCTTGATAATTTCGCCCGAGGGCTTGCCGATCTTCTCGCACAGGTCACGCACCACAATGGTGTCCCCCGCCATGTACGCCGTTTCAATCTTGATGGGCGCCATCATCTGCTGAGCAGAGGGCTTCTTGATACGCGAGCGCTTACCGCCGCGGATCACATCATCATCATAACCGTTGAAGTTGTCACGCGCCATCTGCTTGCGGTTGCGCGTCACACGTTCCGGATCATGCTGACGGACGTAATTCTTCTTGTTCGGATCGTAGTTGGACACGCGCTCCTTCTCCACAGGAGGCGTCAGTTCCGGTGCGCGGTTGCGGTTCATGCCCGGGCGTACACCGCCGCCCATGGGGCGGTTCATGCCGCCTTGCGGGCGATTCTGGCCAAAGCCGCCCTGGGCAGGCCGTGCGGCAAAGCCGCCTTGCGGCCGGGGTGCGCCACCCTGCTGGTTGGCGGGGCGGCCATAGGGGCTCTGCGGATTCGCGGGACGGCCGTAAGGCGCTTGTCCCTGCTGGTTGGCAGGGCGGCCATAGGGACCCTGTGGATTCGCGGGGCGGCCGTAAGGCGCCTGACCCTGCGGATTCGCAGGACGGCCATAGGGGCCCTGCGGATTCGCGGGGCGGCCGTAAGGGCCTGCCGGACGTGCACCGCCCTGCTGTACAGGCCGCGGCGGCATCGGCGGACGAATCACGTTTGGTGCAAGGCCAACCGGCTTTTGCACAATCTGTTGACCAGGACGCGCGATAATCTGGCCGATTGCAGGCTTCTTCGGCGCTTCAGGTGCAGGCGCAGCTTCCGCTTTGGGGGCAGGCGCAGCCTTGGGCGCTTCCCGCTTGGGCTGCGCAGCCGCAGCAGGTTTTTCTTCTGTCTTGGCAGTCTCCTGCTTGGGGGCAGGCGCAGCTTCCGTCTTGGGCGCTTCCTGCTTCGGTGCAGCTTCTGCTTTAGGGGCAGGTTCTGCCTTGGGGGCAGCAGGTTTAGGCTCATCCTTTACCTCTGCCTTGGGGGCAGCGGCAGCCTTCACGGCTTCTTCCGCAGCCTTACGGTCGCTTTCCGCCTTGCGGGCAGCGGCCTCGTCTTCTGCACGTGCAGCCTCCATGGCAGCCTTTTCATCCTCATCCAACATGGTGAAGGCCTTGGAGTGGGAGGACAGCACCTTCTCCTGCTCCTCGCGGCGCTTCTGGGCAGCGCGCTCCTCCTCCTCCCTGGCGAAGCGGTTTTCCATCTTCCGCAGGGATTGCATCAGCGCATCAGCGCTCTTGCGCATCTTTGTTGCCTGATCCAACACCTTGGACGCGCCAGAGGCCAGTTCCTTTGTGGCATCCTTCTTGTTCACTCTCGTCATTCGACGCTTGCACCCCCGCAATGAATTTCCGTTTTTATCTGTTGTTGCCCGAAGGTTTCATCCTCCAGGAGGGAACACATCTGATCGGCCAAACCGCCGGGCGAAATCGCCATGGCGACTCCCGGCCTGCCGGTAGCCTGCTGCAAGAGTCCGCCGGGCACCCGCAGCAGGCGCACACCATAATGCGTACATGCCGCACGGTACTTGTCCCACGTGCCGGGGGACGCATCGGCATCCACCAGCAGCACGCCGGTCTTTCCGCCGCGAACTGCCGCCAAGCACCCGTCCATGCCGAAAGTGGCCTGCCGTGCACGCACGCACAGTCCCATCAGCCCGCGAAGCTTCACTTCATCCGCCACGTGCTCACACCTCTTCCGGTGCAGGCAGGGCTTCCAGTTCCGCCTGCAGCTGCTGCGCCACTTCTTCGCTCAGCTGAACCTCCAGCTGGCGTTCCAGCTGGCGCTGTTTGATGGCGCGTTTGAGGCAATCGGCATTCCGACATACATAGGCGCCGCGCCCCGGCTTCTTGCCGCCGGGATCCATGGACACGCCGCCGTCAGGCGCACGCACCACGCGGATCAGCTCCCGCTTTGGCTTCATTTCCCGGCAGCCGACGCACATTCGCATGGGAATCTTCTTTGGCTTCATCCGCCCGGTTCCCCTCCTTGACTCCTTTTCGGCTCCCCCTGTCATCACAGGGTATCGTCATCCTCCGGCATGCTCTCCGCAGGTGCGGTGAAAGCATCGAAGCTTTCCTCCGCTTCCTTCACAGGCTCCTCCGGCACTTCAATGGCCATGTCATCCATTTCCGCCGCCTGAGATTGGGACTTGATGTCGATCTTCCAGCCGGTGAGACGCGCGGCCAGACGGGCGTTCTGCCCCTCCTTGCCGATGGCCAGGGACAGCTGATTGTCCGGCACAATCACGCGGCAGGCTTTTTCGTTTTCCGCCGTGAACACGCTCAGCACATGGGCAGGATTCAGGGCGTTTGCCACAAACTCCGCCGGATCCGCCGACCACTTGATGATGTCGATCTTTTCGCCCTTCAGTTCCGTCACCACGCGATCCACACGGCCGCCGCGCTGACCCACGCACGCGCCCACCGGATCAATCATGATGTCAGAGGAGGACACGGCCATCTTCGTGCGGCTACCGGCTTCCCTGGCAATGGACTTGATGGTCACCACACCTGCGGCAATTTCCGGCACTTCCATCTCAAACAGGCGCTTGACCAGGTTGGGATGCGTGCGGCTCACGCGAACCTGCGGCGCATGGTTGCCCGTTGCGCCCGCGCGGTGCACTTCCAGCACATAAACCTTGATATGGTCGTCATCATGCAGCACTTCGCCGGGAATCATATCCGCCTGATCCAGCACGCCCTCGGTGCGGCCCAGTTCCACATACACGGTCTTGGGCTCCACGCGCTGCACCACAGCAGTCAGGATTTCATTTTCCTTTTCGATGTACTCATCATAGATTTTTCCGCGCTCCGCCTCGCGGATGCGCTGCATAATCACCTGCTTGGCCGTCTGCGCGGCAACGCGCAGGAAGCCGTTGGGCGTCACATCCACCTCGGCAATGTCGCCCATCTGATAGTTGGGCTTGATCTTCTGCGCTTCTTCCAGGGTGATCTGATTGCCCTCATCCTCCACCTCGGGCACGATGAGCTTGCGGGCATACACGTGCGCCACGCCGTCATTGCGGCCAACAACCACCGACAGATTGGCAGGCACAGCCTCGCCCTTTACCTGATTTTTGCGATAAGCAGCCTTCAGTGCTTCCTCAATAGCGCCAAAAAGCAGCTCCTCACTGATATCCTTTTCTTTCGCCAAAGCCTTGATGGCCTCGATAATTTCTGACTTTTCCGGCTTCTCGGTCTTCACGGTTTTCTTCATGTTCCGCCCTCCTGAGCTTATTGTATGCGCGGCTTATTCGGACAAGTCCACGCTTTCAACGCCTTCCATGTCCACCACAGGTTTCACCAGCGCCGCCTGCTTGCGGGGGATGCGCTTTTCGCCTGCGGGCGTATCCAGCACAATCTCTCCGTTTTCCAGCCCGGCCAACACACCGGTGATTACCTTCTGCCCGTCCATAGCTTTGAAAAGCTTGACCTCTACCTCGCTGCCGAGGGCGCGTTCAAAATCGCGATCCTTCTTCAGCGGGCGATCCACCCCCGGAGACGAAACCTCCAGGAAGTCATAGTCATAGCTCTCCAGCTGCGGCTGAATGGCGCGATGGTAGCGCTCGCAATCATCCAGGCTGATGCCTTCCGGCCGGTCAATGTAAATGCGCAGATACTTGCCTGCGCCTTCCTTGTCCAGGCACACATCCACCAGCTCAAAACCCAGCTCATCGGCAAGGCGCTGGCACTTGGGCTCCACCACCACAGTCAGTTCCGCTTTGGGCATGGTTCGTTCTTCCCCTCGTCTATGTTCTTCGCATGGCGCAGTCATTTACGCGCCGCGTGTTTTCCAAATGTTTCCAGAAAAGTAACAGAAAAGAGTGACCTCGCCTACTCGTCAGGCTGTCGGCAGGGACACGCAATCCCCTTCGCCGGGCACAAAAAGCCCCGGAAGCCCGTCAAGCAGCGTCGTCCACTCTTTTACGTCGAACCCTTCTTTCATGGTGTTTTGAGCCGTGCCGACTCATGCACCGTATCATTCCCGTCCTTTATTTGGAAAGGCTGGGCAGGAAAACTCACACAGCATGCAGTATACCACAGCTTTTCACGGAATACAAGCATTTTCACTTATTGGCGGAATTTTTTTGCTTTTCTGTAAAAGCTGCTTTCCCGTCTTTTGCAGAAATCTGCACACACCTGCTTTTTTTCTGCCCAGGCTTTTTTGCAGGCACTGCAAACCGCCGCTCCTCCGGGATGCGCCTTTTTTGCCAAAGGTTGTGCATATCCGCTTTGGCGTTTCGTCTTCGGGCGCTTCTCGTTTTTGCGCTTGTCTGCCGCTCCGGCGCGTGGTACAATGTTCTTTGCCAATTTGCCATGGAAAGGGTCGATTTTGTCAATGATGGATGCCTGCACGCTTTGCCCACGCCAGTGCCATGCCCGGCGTGATGCCCAGCAGGGCACGGGGTTTTGCCGCCTGCCGGAAACCATGCGTATTGCCCGCATTGCTCCCCACCTGTGGGAAGAGCCGCCCATCAGCGGCAAGCGCGGCACCGGTGCTGTATTTTTCAGCGGCTGCACGCTCCGCTGCGCTTATTGTCAAAATGCGGATATCAGCCACCGCAACGCAGGCCGTGCCTTCACCCCTGCACAGCTTGCGGATTCTTTGCGCCGCCTGACCGATATGGGCATGGAAACCATCAGCTTCATCACCGCCACGCCCTTTATTCCGCAGATTCTTCGCACGCTGGACATTTATCGCCCGCCTCTTCCGCTGGTCTGGAACACCTCCGGCTATGAAGCGGTCGATACCCTGCGCATGCTGGATGGCGTGATTGATGTGTATCTGCCGGATCTGAAGCACCATTCCCCACAGATGGGGCAGTTATGTGCCAAAGCCGCAGACTATTTTTCTGTTGCCAGTGCTGCCATCACGGAAATGGTGCGGCAAACCGGCCTGCCCGTCTACGATGCGGAAACGGGCATCATGCGCCGCGGCACGCTAATCCGGCACTTGATTCTGCCCGGGCTGACCAGTGAAAGCTGCGCCCTGTTGGACTGGGTGCATGACAGCCTGCCTGCCGGTATTCCCGTAAGCTTGATGCGGCAGTACATTCCCTGCAACAACGTGGATATTCCCGGCCTCATGCGGCCTATCACCGCAAGAGAGTATCGCCGCGTGCGGGATCACATGCTGGCGCTTGGTTTGCCCGGCTATTTGCAGGAGCCTGAGTCTGCTTCCGCCGACTTTGTGCCCGTGTTCTGCCAAGATGAGAGCTTTGTGTGAAGCACACTGTTTTCTCCCTCTTTGAGCCTGTTTTCACTTGACGTCAAGCAGCAAAAGCGCTGCGTCTCCATGCCAAAGGGCGTCCGTGCTTTTCCGCACGGACGCCCTTTTTTCGTCATCTGCTTCCTTTGTCGTATGGTATGCCTTCCGCTTTCGGCGCATGGGACGTTTTGCTCGTCAGCGCAAGCACAACCAGTGAAATGATATACGGCAGCATCTTGTAGAACACATCGGACAGGTTCAGCTGCTTGAGCAGGTCGAAGCCGGAATACACATTGCCCAAGCTGCGCAGCAGGCCGAAAAGCAATGCCGCCAGGGCAATCCGCAGCGGTTTCCACTGGCCGAAAATCATCACCGCCAGCGCAAGGAAACCGAAGCCTGCCACACCGTTTTCAAACTTCCACTCGCTCACGCCTGCCGTAATGTACACCAGGCCGCCCAGGCCACCCAGAATGCCCGAAATCAGCACGCCTGCATAGCGCATCTTGTACACATTGATGCCCACACTGTCCGCTGCCTGTGGGTGTTCGCCGCACGCCTGAAGCCGCAGACCAAACTTCGTTTTGTAAAGCACCAGATAGGATACAACCAGCAGCACCACCGCCATCAGCATGAACCAGTTGAATTCAAACTTGCCCAAATTGACCAGCAGCGCCTTTTTCCCGTTGAAATACTGGATGGTAGAGGACACGTTGTCCGGGTTCGCGGCCGTGTTGATGGCCTTGACAATCACTGTCGCCGCGGCTGTGCCCAACAGGTTCATAGCCGTGCCGACCAGCGTCTGGTCTGCCTTGAAGTTGATGGCCGCCACTGCCAGCAGCAGCGAATACAGCATGCCGAAGGCCATCGCTGCCAGTGTTGCCAGAAGGATCACCGTCACCGCGGCTGTGCCATCCGGGAGATAGCGCAGCACCAGCGCGCCGCCCAATGCACCGAAAACCATGATACCCTCCAGGCCGATGTTGATCACGCCCGAATGCTCGGAGAAGCAGCCGCCCAGCGCCACCAGCAGCAGCACCGATGCAAAAATCATCATGTATTGGAGCAACAGAATCACGCTGCCTCGCCTCCCTTCGTCAGCCGCGCAGCCCTTTCCGCCCGGCGATCCAGCCGGTTGTTCATCGATTGCTTGAAGAACAGCACAAAGCCGCACATGTAGATAATCACCGCAGAGATAAAGTCGGAAATCTGAGAACAGTACATGGTTTTATCCACAAACGAGCCGCCAATGGTAATGTGCTGGATGAAGAATGCGGAGAACACCGCGCCGATGGGGTGCAGTCCGCCCAGGAACGCTGCGGCAATGCCGTTAAAGCCCATGGCAGGCAGCGAAGCCTGCGTGCAGCTCCATTCTTCAAATCCGCTCAGATACAGCATGGCCGCGCCCATGCCCGCCAATCCGCCGGCAATGGCCATGGTCAGGATAATGTTCTGCCGTTCCTTCATGCCGCAGTAGCGCGCCGCATTCCTGTTCAGTCCCGTGGCACGCAGCTCATAGCCAAGGCGTGTCTTGGTCAGCAGCACCCATACAACAACAGCCATCAAAATCGCCAGTGGGATGGCAATGGTCACGTTCTTGTTGTTTGTAAACAGTGTGTTCAGCCCCATGGTGGGCAGCAGCGCCTGTTTGGCTTCCTTGGACAGCGCCAGCGTGTACGGGCTGGCAGGATCTTTCACCGGGCTGAGCAGGCTGTTGACCCCGTAGAGGCTGATCCAGTTCAGCATGATGCAGGAAATAACCTCGTTTACATTGCGGTAGGCCTTGAGTACGCCGGACAACGCACCCAGCAGCGCGCCCGCCGCCACGGCGGCCAGCAGGCATACATACCACGGCTGATGCAGCGCTAATGCGCAGTACAGCGATGCGCCTGCACCCATCACATACTGTCCTGCCGCACCGATGTTGAAAAGCCCCACCTTGTAGGCAAACAGCACTGACAGGCTGCACATCACCAGCGGCGCGGTTTTCACCAGCGTGGTGCCCAGATATTTCAGCTGAGATGCCGGTCTGCTGTAATTAAAAAAGTTCTTAATCACCGTAACAATGGCCTCGAAAGCATAGAGCAGGCCGGTTTCGGGATTGGTGCCGGGATTGATGATAATCAGCGCCACAAAGCCCACCAAAAGTCCCAGCAGAATGCACAAGAGGGACGCCAGCAACGTTTGCATCGCAGGCATCCGCATAAGCGGCGTGTGCTTCTTCGCTTCCATGTTTCGTCTCACCGGTCCTTTCTCTTTGCGCCGGCCATGTACAGGCCCATTTCTTCAGCCGTGGTGGTCTTGGGATCCAGTTCACCGACAATTTCGCCTTCGTACATCACCAAAATGCGGTCGGACACATCCATCACTTCATCCAATTCCAGCGATACCAGGAGCACAGCCTTGCCCGCATCGCGCTGGGCAATAATCTGCTTGTGGATGTACTCAATGGCTCCAACGTCCAGCCCGCGGGTGGGCTGCACCGCAATCAGCAGCTTAGGCGCCCGGTCGATTTCCCGGGCTACAATGGCCTTTTGCTGGTTGCCGCCGGACATGCTGCGTGCAATCGTCACCGCGCCCTGGCCGGAGCGAATGTCATACTGGTCAATCAGCCGGTCTGCATAGCTGCGGATGTTGTTCCGCCGCAGGAAACCGCCCTTGGTAAATTCCGGTTCCCAATAGCGCTGAAGTACAATGTCGTCCTCCAGTGAATAGTCCAGCACCAGCCCGTGCTTGTGCCGGTCCTCCGGAATGTGGCTCAATCCCATGGCGTTGCGTGCACGGATGCTGGTCTTGCTAATGTCCTTATCCAGGAAGGTTATTTTGCCGCTCACCATCGGCTCCAGCCCCGTCAAGCCGTAGACAAGCTCTGTCTGCCCGTTGCCGTCAATGCCGGCAAGGCACACAATTTCGCCTTCACGCACCTCGAAGGACACATTCTTCACGGCGTTGTTCCCATGGGAACGGGAAGCCACCGTCATGTTTTCCACCTTGAGGATCACATTGCCCGGCTCACGTTCCTTCTTTTCCACGTGGAAATTCACATTGCGCCCCACCATCATGGCGGACAGCTGTTCCGCCGTGGTGTCCTTGGTGTTCACCGTGCCTACATACTTGCCTTTTCGCAGCACGGTGCAGCGGTCGCTTACCGCCAGGATTTCCGACAGCTTGTGGGAAATGAATAGAATGGATTTGCCCTCTGCTGCCAGATTGCGCATAATCTGCATCAGCTCGTCAATCTCCTGGGGTGTCAGGACAGCGGTGGGCTCGTCAAAAATCAGGATCTCATTGTCCCGGTAGAGCATTTTCAGTATTTCAGTGCGCTGCTGCATGCCCACGGTGATATCCGAAACAAGCGCATCCGGATCAACCTGCAAACCGTAGCGTTCGCTCAGCTCCAGCACCTTTTTGCGCGCTTCCTTCTTTTGCAGGAACCCCAGCTTGTTGGTGGGTTCCACACCCATGATGATGTTGTCCAGCACCGTGAAGCACTCCACCAGCTTGAAATGCTGGTGCACCATACCGATGCCCAGGGCGTTTGCATCATTGGGGTTTTTGATGGATACGACCTTTCCATCCTTCTTAATTACACCCTCCTCCGGCTGATACAGGCCGAAGAGCACGCTCATCAGGGTGGATTTTCCCGCGCCGTTTTCGCCCAGCAGCGCATGGATTTCCCCACGTCTGAGCTGCAAGGTAATGTTGTCGTTGGCCACGATTCCGGGAAAACGCTTGGTGATTCCCACCATTTCAATGGCAAACTGGTTGTCCAAATAGCATACCTCCCTGATTCAGCTTTTTCCGCCGGAGCATGCCCGGAGGTGAAAAGCGGCTTTCATCTGACAAAAGCCCCCGCTTCCATCCGGGAAACAGGGGCTTTTGTCAAAAGCCCCGGGGGTGCACCTTACACCCCCGGAGTATGAGGTTTACTTCACGTTGCCGTGATATTCCACCGTCACGGCGGTCACAGCGGGTTCAGCGTCAATGGCGTTGGACACGGTGATTTCACCATTGAACATGGCCGCAACCATCTTGTTGTAGTCGTCCTTGGTGAAGGAGTCTGCCCACTGGGTGGACTCAGGCAGGCCAACGTAGTTCAGGCTTGCATCTTCGCCGGACACCAGACCCAGGGTTTCCACCTTGCCGCCGTAGTTGGCAAAGTTGCCCTTCAGGGTCTCGGTCAGCAGGGTGTTGACCGTAGCAGCCAGACCCTTCATGGCGCTGGTCACCGTCAGACCCGCGCCGTAGGTGCTGTCGATCAGGCCAGCCTGATCCACGTCCACACCGATAACCTTCGCGCCTTCCACCTTCACAGCCGCTTCCGCAGCAGAGGTATAAATCGCGCCGCCGCAGGCGAACACAACCTGCACGCCCAGGGTCTGATACCAGGTGTCCATCACAGCGGTGATGTCGGCGTCGCCATAGAACTGGTTGCCGTAGCCGTATTCGACCTTCACATCGGTCGCGCCGATTTCCTTGGCAGCCGCATCAGCGCCCTGCACAAAGCCGTAGCCATAGCGCACAACCGCAGGCACCGCCATGCCGCCCAGGAAGCCCAGGTGCTTGTAGCCCAGCTTCACAGCAGCGTAGCCGGCCATGTAGCCGCACAGCTCTTCCTGATACACAGCGCAGTACACGTTGCTTCCAACTTTCACGCCGTCGCCCAGGTCACCGGCACTCACGTCCAGCGCGATGAACTTCACATCAGGATACACGTCCTGCACTTCGGCGATGGTCGCGCCGAAAGCGAAGCCGGGCATCACGATCACGTTGTAGCCGTCTTCCACAGCCGCGTCCACCTTGGCAACGCGCTCAGCGGTGGAGTCGCCGGTCGGCTTGTAGTAGTTAAACTTGATGCCGTTGGCCTCGCAGAAGGCTTTGCAGGCTTCGTAGGTCGTCTGGTTGAAGGACTGGTCAGTGATGTCGCCGTAGTCCGTGATCATGGCGACACGGTACTCGGTTTCGTCTGCCGCGGCAAAGGAAACCGCGCACAGCGCCAAGGACAGGACAAGCAGCAACGAGATGAGCTTCTTCATGGTTATGTTCTCCTCTCTTTTCATGAGCATGTCCGATGCTCTGCCCATATTATAGCAGTGATTTTCCCATTTGAAAAGAGTCAATCCGGGAAAAATGTGTGTCTTTTTGCCCAAATGGAACAAATTTCCGAACGTTCGGCCCTTTCGCGGTTCTCAGTCCTCTGCCGACAGCTTGGAAAAGCCTTCACCCAGCGCCTCGTGCGCATCGGTGATAAACATGAAGGCATGCTCGTCCGCCTCGTGGACAATTTCTTTCACCCGGGAAATCTCCTGTCGGCTCATCACGCACATCACCACTGGGCGTTCCGTCTTGGAATAGCCGCCTCGCGCCATCAGCTGGGTTACCCCCCGTTCCATGTCCTGCATAATGCGGTCGGATACCTTCTCCCACTCAGGCGTGATGATAAAACACGCCTTGTTGGAGGATAGCCCGGCCATCACCACGTCAATCACTTTGCCGGATATGTAAATGCAGATCAGCGCATACAAGCCTTCCGTGGAGCCCATCACAATCCCTGCCGCAATCACCACGCAGCAGTCAATGAGAAACAGAAACATACCCACGCTGAGGAAAGGCATTTTCCGGTGTACTATGCGCGCCACCATATCCGTGCCGCCAGTGGTCGCTCCGCCGCGGAGGATCAGCCCCAACCCGATGCCCAGCAGCACCCCGCCAAACAGCGTGCCCAGCAAGGGGTCGGTTGTCATGGGCTGAAACTGCATCAGGTCAATGGAAAGCGAGAAGCACACCGTGGCAAACAGCGAGCGGATGACAAACACCCGTCCCATGGCTTTGAAACCAATGAGAAACAGCGGTATGTTCATCAGCATGCTGCTCAGACCCACCGGCCATCCCGCCACATAGTTGAAAATGGTGCCCACACCGGTCAGGCCGCCGGGCGCGATGTTATTAGGCACCAGAAACAGCGGGTAGGCAGCGCCGCCCACCATGCATCCAAGCACAATCTGCACATAGGCAGCGAGGATTTCTCCCCGCCGCCCGTCAAGTCCAAGCTTCTTTTTCAGCTCCACGTATCCTTCTCCTCCGCATTTTTGCCGTGCTTCATACGCCGCCCGCTGTTCCCAGGGACAGCCCAAGCGCCGTGTCCACCATGCGCATCGTTTGAGGCGGCACCGTTCCCAAATAGCGTGTCAGGCGTGTTTTTTCCAGTGTTCGCACCTGCTCCAGCAGCGCCATTGAGTCCTGCTTCAAGCCGCATTCCCCGGCTTTAAGCGCCACATGGGTGGGCATGCCCGGTTTCTTGACCCTCGTGGTAATGGCCGCCACAATCACCGTTGGGCTATAACGGTTGCCCACGTCATTTTGCACAATCAGCACCGGCCGCGTGCCACCCTGCTCTGACCCGATCACCGGATCAAGGGTCGCGCGATAAATTTCGCCTCGTTTCATCTTGTCACACTCCATCCGCATTTGTCAACCCCGCAAGGAGGATTTTTTTGCCCGCGTGGGTACGGCGCCAGGCCGCCCCTCTCCATCAGGATATGTCGGGCGCTTCCAAAACGTGGCGTTCCGCTTTTCCGTCAGGCCGGCGTACCGTTTCGCCAGTCTTCCCCCTTTTTTGCGCCCTTCTTCGACGGTGCGTCTCCCCCGGCCTGTCTATACTTCATGCTATCAGCACACGCAAAAAGAGGGATGAACATGGTTTGCACCAGTGGATGGCTTTTCCTTTTCCAGCAGCTGCTGGGCAGCCTGCTGCTGCTGGCTGCATTGGGGCGGCGGATGCGTCAGGTGCGGCGCGTCGGAAGCCTGGCGGCAGCCGCATCGTTCGATGCGGCGCTTTCGCTCCTTTGCGTTCTGCGTACTCCCGGCCTGTTTCGCCTGTTCGCCTGTCTCTTTGCCGCCGTTTCACCCCTGCTGGCCTTTCCCGGCATGCCGCGGGCGCTCCGCCCCGGTGCTGCCGGCATAGCGTTGCTTCTATCCCCTGCCGCTTCCGGATTATGCAGGTTGTTCCACGGCCTGGGTTTTCCGCCGGGTGTTGCTGCTCTGTCGCCCCTGCTGCTTCCCGGGTTGCTGCTGCTTCCCGGCCGGGCTGCGCAGGCAGAATGCGCCGTGCTCACCATCCGTTGCGGATGCACGCGCTGCACCATCGCCGCCATGGTGGACAGCGGCAACCTGGCCCGTGATCCGCTGCTTCAGCTGCCTGTGATTGTCTGCACACGCAATGCGCTTGCTCCCCTTGCCCACGCATGCGCCGTTCCTGTGCGCATGCTTCCTGTGCGCACCGTTGCCGGCATGGGACTGATGCCTATCTTCCGCGCAGACGAAGTTTTGCTGGATGGCCGCCCTGTGCGGGCGCTGCTTGGGATTGCGCCCGGCAATGTCTCCGACTGTCCCGCGCTGGTGCCCGCCTGCCTTGCACATCCTTCTCATTCGGACAAAGGAGGCTGATTTCATGCTGCAGCATTTTTCCATCAAATGGTACACGCTTGCGCGAGCCCATCTTCTTTTAGCTTTTCGCAAGCTTCAGGTGCAGGAAATTCATTACATCGGTGGTCCCGATCCCTTACCGCCGCCGCTCACGCCTGAAGAGGAGGCTACGCTGCTCCTCCGCCTACGGCACAACGACGAAGCCGTTCGCGCAACGCTTATCGAGCGGAATCTGCGTCTGGTCGTGTTCATCGCCCGAAAGTTTGAAAACACCGGCGTCCAGCTGGAGGATCTCATTTCCATCGGCGCCATCGGGCTCATCAAGGCCGTCAACACCTTTGACCCGGAAAAGAAAATCAAGCTTGCCACCTATGCCAGCCGGTGCATTGAAAATGAGGTATTGATGTTTCTGCGCCGTTTCAGTCGCACCCGGCTGGAAGTTTCGCTGGATGAGCCGCTGAAAACCGACTGGGACGGCAACGAGCTGCTGCTCTCCGATGTGCTCGGCACGGATGCGGACACCGTATCCCGCGCCATGGAGGAAAAAGCAGACCGGCAGATGCTTTTTGCCGCGCTGCGTCAGCTGCCCGCAAGGGATCAGCAAATCATGCGGATGCGCTTTGGACTTGGCGGCAGGCGCGCCATGACGCAAAAGGAGGCCGCCGATGTTCTTGGCATTAGCCAGAGCTACATCTCCCGTCTGGAAAAGCGGATTCTGCGCCGGCTGCACGGTGAGCTGGCCAGGCAGGCATAAAGGTTAACGGCGTGCAGTGTTACAAAGAGTGCCTGGCTCAGGAGAACCGTTTGCGCGGAATGATTAACTGATCGGAAATATCCGTTTGGGGGCTCCTTGGCTTATTGGATGAGCTCTTCGCCTTCGGCGAATCTCGCTTGCAGGTTCCTGGGCTTTTCCAAGGCTCACAAGGGCGCCGCCCTTGACCCGCGAAGGGACTTCATCCCTTTCGAAACCCATTTGGGGATCCTTGGCTTATTGGATGAGCTCTTCGCCTTCGGCGAAAATCGCTTGCGGGAGTCCTGGGCTTTGCCCAGGCCTACGAGGGCGCTGCCCTCGACCCGCGAAGGGACTTCGTCCCTTTCGAAACCCATTCGAGGGCTCCTTGGCTTATTGGATGAGCTCTTCGCCTTCGGCGAAAATCGCTTGCGGGGTTTCTGGGCTTTGCCCAGACCTACGAGGGCGCTGCCCTCGATCCGCGAAGGGACTTCGTCCCTTTCGAAACCCGTTCGGGCAACGCAAAACCCCGGAGGTATTTTTCCCCGGGGTTTCGTTCCATATTCTTTTTTTACTTGACCCGCATGGCCCTTGTTGCGTTCAAAATAGCCAGCACGCACACGCCCACATCCGCGAACACAGCCGCCCACATGTTGGCAATACCCAAGGCGCCAAGCAGCAGCACCAATGCTTTCACCACCAGTGCAAACACAATGTTCTGCCGTGCAATCTTTACCGTCTCGCGGGAAATCCGCATGCCCAGCGCCAGCTTTTGCGGATCATCGTCCATCAGCACCACATCCGCTGCCTCAATCGCCGCATCGGAGCCCAGCGCACCCATAGCAATGCCCAGATCGGCACGTGCAAGCACTGGCGCGTCATTGATGCCGTCACCCACAAAGGCCAGCGTACCCTGCGCACTATCAAGCAGTTTTTCCACCCAGCTTACCTTATCCTGCGGCAGTAGTTCCGCGTACACTTCCGTCAATCCAAGCTTTGCGGCAATATCCTCGCCCACATCCTTTCGGTCGCCGGTAAGCATCACCAGTCTGCGCACACCCATGGCCTTCAAATCCTTCATGGCCGGGGCAGAGGTTTCCTTCACCACGTCGGAGATGACAATGTGTCCCATATACACGCCGTCCTGCGCCACATGAACGATGGTGCCATGGTGGTGGCAGGGCTTCCACTGCACGCTGATCTGCTCCATTAGCTTATCATTACCCGCATAGACGCTGTGGCCATCCACCGTGGCCTTCACACCGTGACCGGCGACCTCTTCCACATCACTGACGCGGTTGCTGTCCAGTGCGCGGTTCCACGCTGCCTTCAGGGACTTGGAAATAGGATGATCGGAATACTGCTCCGCCAACGCCGCCATTTCCAGCAGCGTATCCGGGCTTACCTTTTCCGGATGGATTGCCGTCACAGTGAACACGCCCTTTGTCAGCGTACCCGTTTTGTCAAACACAACCGTGTCCAGCTTCGCCAGGTTTTCCATATAGTTGGCGCCCTTGACCAGAATACCCTTGCTGGATGCGCCGCCAATGCCGCTGAAGAATGTCAGCGGTACGGAAATGACCAGCGCGCACGGGCAGGAGATAACCAGGAACGTCAGCGCACGGTGCAGCCATTCGACCCATTGTCCCACAAACAGCGGCGGCACAACCGCCAGCAGCAGCGCCGCGCCGCACACGGCCGGGGTATAGATGCGTGCAAACCGGGTGATAAACCGCTCGGTTTTCGCCTTGTTTTCACCGGAGGACTCCACCAAATCCAGAATGCGGCTCACCGCGGACTCGCCGTAGCTGCTGGTCACGCGCACTGTCAGCAAGCCGGACAGATTCACACAACCGCTGATGACACGATCGCCCTCGGCCACGTCCCGCGGCAGGGATTCGCCTGTGAGCGCCGTGGTATTCAGGCTGCTTGTACCCTTCACCACCACGCCGTCCAGCGGCACGCGTTCGCCCGGGCGAATGCTGATGATGTCCCCAACGTTCACCTCATCCGGGGCAACCTTCTCTTCTTTGCCATCGCGCACCACCATGGCAAACTCTGGACGGATATCCATCAGGGAAGCAATGGATGCACGGCTCTTGTCCACCGCACGATCCTGGAACCATTCGCCCACCTGATAGAAGGCCATCACGGCCACACCCTCGGCAAAATCCCCGATGCACATGGCGCCGATGGAAGCAACCGCCATCAGGAAGTTTTCATCGAAAATCTGCCCGTGAGAAATGTTGCGTACTGCGCGCAGCACCACGTCATAGCCAACCACCGCATAGCCAATCAGATACAGCACCGTGCTGAGCCAGCCCTGCGTCAGCTTTCCGGCAGCAATCATGGCAATGCCGATAGCCGCCCGGATGAGCAGCACTTTTCCTTCCTGTTCTTCCACATCTTCTTCCTCCACGTGCTTGTGCACATGGTGATGCTTGTGGTCGCTCACTCCGCAGTGGCCGCAACCGCAGCAGTCGTCCGCTCCATCGTGATGATGCGCATGCATTTCTTCAGCCTTTGCAGCGCTTCCGTCCGTGACAATCCGGCAATCCGGTTCAATGCGCTTGCCGCACTCAATCACCTTGGACAGCACATCGTCATACACATCGTCCGCCGCTTCCAGCGTCATGGTCTTGTGGAAAAAGTCCACTCGTACCTTCTCCACCCCAGGGATTTTCGCCATGGCGTCTTCCATTTTGGCGGCACAGTTGGCACAGTCCAAATCTTCTAAGGGCCAGGATTTCTTCATGAGATCCAACCTCCTTGAAAACATTTGAGCATTTGTTCATTTGTTATTATACTCTTTTCCGTTCCCCTGTCAACACCTGCCGCAACTTTTTTTGAAAAAAGATGCGAAAAGGGCGGAGCCGCTTGCAAAAGCAGTCCCGCCCTTTGGAAAATGTCCGTTTTTCACAGTGCCGGAGGATAGAAGCCACTGTCATGAAGCTTCTTCAGTTCCCCGGCAACATAGGCTTTATCCTCGTGATAGGTCACGCCGAACCACACCGCATGGGTGGTCAGCACTTCCACCTTCAGGCCAGCCGTGTGCATCAGCGTATCCACCAGCGTGGGCAGCGGATATTCCTTCTTCATGGGATCGCCGTTGTCTGTAGCCGTCAGGAAATGACTGAGCGCAGTTTGCGCCGCTTCAAAGAACCAGGGTGTGAAGCCCCAGAAATTCATGGACACCAGCGCGTTGGGATCAAGCACGCGCCCTTGCGGATCCGTTGCCAGATCGCGAATGGTGCCGTCCGGGAAAGGCTTGATTTTGTAGGTCTCCGTAACCTTCACAAGATGCCCATCCCGATCCACGTCGCAAACGCCGCGGGTCACATCGCCATTGTCGGACACGGTGTTCTTCAAATCATAGGCAACCATGGAAGCCGCATTGGTTCTGCCCTGTAAACGATGCAGCGAGTCTGCCATGGCCACAAACGCATCCCGTCCGTAATAATCATCCGCATTGATAACGGCAAATGGCTCCTGAATAGCACCGGCAGCGCACAGCACCGCATGCACGGTTCCGTAAGGCTTTGTCCGTCCCTCCGGCGCAATAAAGCCGCCGGGCAGCGAGTCATATTCCTGATAGACGTAGGACACAGCCACACGCTTGGCAATCTTGTCGCCAATCATGCTCCTGAAGGTATCTGCCATGCTTTCGCGAATGACAAAAACCACCTTGTCAAAGCCCGCGGCCACCGCATCGTAGATGGAATACTCCAGCAGGATTTCGCCATTGGGACCCATGTGGTCAATCTGCTTATTGCCGCCGTAGCGGGAGCCCAGACCAGCAGCCATAATGAGCATGGTAGTATTCATGAAAAGCCTCCTTTTATCCATCGGTTATAAAATGCAAAATCAGACGCCAGGGGCGTTTGAATGATCGCTGCTTTGATCGGCCTCAGCAAAGCCTTCCGTGGAATCGGACTTGAAAAAAACCGTAAACGTGCGGAACAGAAGCTTGATATCCAGCCAAATGGAAAAGGATTCAATGTACATCAAATCCATCATCAGCTTGTCCTCGGCAGTGGTATTATAGCGCCCCTCAATCTGCGCATAGCCGGTAAGCCCGGCCTTCATTTTTTCACGATACGCAAAGGCAGGCAGTTCCCGTTTATACTTCTCCACATTTTCCAGCATTTCCGGCCTTGGGCCGACAAGCGTCATATCCCCGCGGAGAATATTCCACATCTGCGGCAGCTCGTCCAGGCGGGTTCGGCGCAGCACACGCCCCACCCGCGTAATGCGTGCGTCATCCGTTGTGGCGGATACCTGGTGCGTTTTGGCGGAGGCCGCCTCGCTCATGGTACGGAATTTGCAGATATTGAAAGTGCGGCCGTTGACCGTCATGCGCTTTTGACGGAAAATCACCTTGCCGCCATCCTCCAGGTGGATGCACAGCGCAATCAGCCCCAACAGCGGGCTGAAAAGCAGCAGCACCAGCGCAGAGACCAAAATGTCCATCACCCGCTTGATGAGCCGCTGCAAAATGGTCATTTTGCGGTATTCCATGGCCAGGAACGGCGCATCATCCACTATCACCTGCCGGGCATTGCTGAGCATGATGTCCTCCAACTGCGCGCGGCAGAGCACATCCTTTTGCAGGTTGTAGCACAGTTTGAGCAGGCGCATCTGTTCCTCGGCAGGCAGGCCGGAAAGGATAACCGTTTCGCTTTTGCGAATCCGTTCCGCCATATCCGGTGCGTCAAACAGCGCCACGTCCGCCACATGCCATTGCAGTTTGTAGCGGTCTATCTTGCGGCGGGTCTGCGCTTCTTCTCCGGGCGCGCCCAGTACCAGCAAGCACTCGCGCGGCGGGTTCATGCGGAAATAGCTGTCGTTGCCAATGCGCACAAACAGAATGATCGCCGCCAACTGCAACGCCATGCACAAAAGCAGATACGGAAAATCCGCCCCGAAGAGAATCAGGTGATCATTGTTGTTTTCGTTGACGTTCATGATTTGCAGCTGCAAATACGTCACCATGTCCACCACAATCACGCCCAACGCCATGGAGGAAATGATGGGCTTATTTTTGCGGCGGCCCACGTCAAATCCGCCATAAACCAGCGTCATCACCCACGTCATGGCGGCATAGGTCAAAAGCGTGGTGCCCAGCGTGCGGGAAGCATGGCGAATCTGCCAGTTGTTGATGCTCATCACGCCGAAAAAAATCAATGTGAGACTGATATACATGATCGCCGTAATCAGCCCCACCACCATGGCGGAGCGGTGTCGCTTCAGCGAACGGCGCAGCTTACTCATCCTGCAATGAAACCCTCTTTCCAAGGATAAAAAGCGACGCCGCACCGGGCCATGCACGCTGCATGATGCCGTGCGGTGTCACCTTATAATACCATGCCGTTGGCGTGAAGTCAACAAAATGCGAAGATTCACCAGCCAAAGAAGCGGCTCAGCAGCTTTTCCAGAAGCGTCACTGCCGCATACATCACCAGCGACAGCAGGGACAGAACCGTAACGCCCACCCACACCAGTTTCAAATCGAAGGTGGTACCCGCGTAAACAATCATGCGTCCAAGCCCTTTGTCCGATGCAATAAACTCGCCCACAATTGCGCCGGCCATGCTCAGGGCAATGTTAATGCGAAGGCCGGAAATCATCCATGGCATAGCGGTGGGCACCACCAGGCAGCGAAAAACCTGCCCGCTCCTTGCGCCCAGGGAAACAAGCAGGCACTCCAGCGCAGGGTCTACCGCCCGCACGCCGCCCAGGGCGGACATGGCCGCCACCACCACCGTCATCAGGAATGCCAGCACCACCTTGCTAGGAAAGCCGATGCCGAAAAGGATGACCAGCACCGGCGCCAGCGCCAGCTTTGGCAGGGCATTTAGCACCACCAGATAAGGCTCCGCCACCATGGTCACCCGGCGCGAAAACCACAAAACAAGACCCAGCAGCGACCCTGCCAGCGTCCCAAGCGCAAACCCCAGCAGCGTGGATAATCCGGTGTACGCCACATCCCGCCACAATGTACCAACGCGCGCCTGCGTGGCTGCGGTTCGCACAATTTCACCCGGGCTTGAAAAAAAGTAGGGGTCAAGCCATCCCAGGCGGCTGCCTGCTTCCCACAAAGCCAGCAGCATAGCAAGCAAACCCCAACGCCACAGCTGCACTGCACGCATGGAATGCCGCTGCTCCGCCACCCCGGCAGCCGCCGAACATCCTGTGTTACGCATGCTCCGTCGCCTCCTCCGCCTGCGCTTCCTGCCACATGAGCCGCAAAAGATGTGCCTTGAGCGACACGGCCTGCACCTGCGCCAACGTTTCCATGGTTCGCGGGCGCGGAAGGGAAACCTGCACGCGCTCTTTCACCCGACCCGGGCGCTCCGTCAGCACAATAATCTCATCGGAAAGCAGCAGTGCCTCATCTACGTCATGGGTCACCAGCAGGATGGTTTTACCCGTTTCCTGCCACAACCCGCAAAGCAGCAGCTGAAGTTGAAGGCGGGTGATTGCGTCCAGCGCCCCAAAGGGTTCGTCCAGCAGCAGAACGTCCCGCCCGGTGAGCAAGGTACGGATAAGCGCCGCCCGCTGCCGCATCCCTCCGGATAATTCCCGTGGCCTGGCATTGCCAAAGCCCGCAAGCCCACAGCGTGCCATCAGTTCCCGTGCCGCTTTGCGGGCGGTTTTTGTGCTTTCTCCTCGGAGCGTTTGCGCAAGAATGATGTTGTCTTCAATGCTGCGCCAGGGTAAAAGCAAGTCCTTTTGCAGCATGTAACCCACCTGGCCTGTAAGGCCTGTGATGGGTTGCCCATCCAGCGTGACTGTGCCGTGCGTAGGGTTGAGCAGGCCTGCAATGATGTTAAAAAGCGTGGATTTGCCGCACCCGCTGGGCCCCAGCAGCGTGACAAACGCCCCCCGCCGCGCCTGAAACGATACATCCTGCACGGCCTGCGTGCCTCCGGGAAACAAATGCGTCACTTCCTGTACGCACAGACCCTCGTTCACCATCGGTCATCCCCTCCCTGGGGCAGGCAAGCAGCACCCGCCCGGCTGCCGGGTGCATCATACACCGGCGCTGCTCTCACCCTATGTGCAAAAACGTTGGCGCGTGCGGGTGAAAATTGAGAAAAAAAAACGTCAAAAAGGTTGACGAAACGACTGGAAAAGGCTATCATAGTTGTTACAATCGTTACAAAAGGGGGAAGCAGGATGATTCCGCAGCCGGAAGTGACCGCAGTGTTCCACTACGCCTATCGTCCGCTTGCGCCTGAATTCAAGATGACGCCGCAGGATGCAGGCTTTTCCCTAACCCTGCTGTATGACGACCGGCTGGTGGCCACGCTGTATAACGAACCCATCCTGCCTCGCTGCCGTATGGAATACGCCATGCCGCCGGAGCTGAAAATGCAGTGCCTGAAACTCATTGACGAAGCCAATGGCTGGCTGGGCGGCCTTCCCGCCAGACTGTGTTTGCCGGAAAGCGAGCATCGTGCGCCGCGCTACGCTTCGCAATTTGGCTTCCAGGGCTATCCGTATATCACCTGTCCGGACATCGGCCTGATGGCACGCTCCGCCTTCGGAACGCCGGAAGGGCGCGCGGCAAGGCATTTGTGCGCACTATATGAGGATTTGGCGCAGCTGTTCCTTCCCTGCGGCGTGCAGCTGGATGTGGATGGCTACGGCATTGCGCCTAACGTGCTGCCCATCCGTGAGGAGCAGATTGTGCCAAACTGGGAAAACGCGGAAAAATTCGGATAACGCCTATCGAAAAACGCATCAAAAAACGCCCGGCCGCTGATATGCTTAGCGGCCGGGCGTTTTTCTGCCCAGCTTCATCGAAAAGCCGTTTGACCTGCAAAGGTAACAGACCGAATGCTCCGGTCTTACAGACAGCCTTGCCAGCGCTTACTCTGCAACTGATTTGCTTCCTTCCGCTTCCATGCTGTTTTGGCAAATGGTGTGCTCGGTTTTGACCCAGGTGTGCTGGTTTCGGCACAAGAGCAGACCCGCCACCTGATTGACCACCGCCACCAGTATGTTCAGCACAAAGCTGACCACCATCAGAGGCAGCGTGGAAAGCTTGAAGCGGATGCCATTGTCAATCCAGTCTGCCAGATAGAAAAGTGCAAAATAGCTGTAGACAAACAGCACAGCGCCCACAATCAGGCCGGAAAGCGAGTCGTTTTGCATGGGTACATGATGGAAAGCCGGAATCATCAGCAGCAGCGAAATGATCAATTGCAGCGCCGCCACCACGTAGGAGGACAGGCTGTACATGTAGGTGAACACACTGATGAATTCCCCAAATGAAATTCGCCCATGCAAGAGGCTGGAGAATACCCTGCGGGTGTTGCGCAGGCACACATACCAATGGCCCTGCCCCCACCGGAGCTTCTGCCGCATGGAAGCATGCAGGCGTGTGGGCTTTTCATCATACACACGGGTGTTGTGGTTCCACAGGATGCGTTTTCCGGCCAGGGTGGCTTCCACCTGAATTTCAAAATCCTCTGTGAGGGACATGGTTGTCCAGCCGCCGCGCTGATACAGATATGCGGTGGAAATGGCAAAGCCCGTGCCGCCTATGGAGCAGTTTAGCCCAAGGCGGTGTTTGGCCAGCTGAAAAAACCGGTTGGTGATGGTATAGCTGGTGTAATAGAACCACGCCACCAGACCCTTTTTGTTCTTGGCGCCCAAATAACACTGAATGAAATCCGGCTTATCCTTGTCCAGGTACTGGCTGTTTACTTCCCGGAACATATTGCGGTCAATCAGGTTGTCCGCGTCAAAAATCATCAGCAGGTCATAGCGGTTCTGGTAGTCCCCCAAAGCAAGCAGCGCTTTTTTGAGGGCGATGGGCTTGCCGGTGGGGTCGTCCGGGTGTTCCTTGCAGGTTTCGATCACCTTTGCACCATGGCTGCGCGCAACAGCGGCCGTGTCATCAGTGCAATTATCGGCAATAATGTAAAAGTCATACAATTCAGCAGGATAATCCATCTGCTTAAGGTTTTCAATAATATCTCCGATAACCGCCTGCTCGTTGTGGGCAGGCACAAGGACAAGGAACCGGCTTTGCGGATCATGCGGCGCATAATCTCTGGTATCACGCTTAAAACCAAAAATCGTCAAAAACATTTGATAAACCAGCATGAACATCAGCCATGCGCCCAGGATGGCAGAAATGCCCTCCAAAATGTGCCCCAGCGCCACCACGTGCAAGCTCCTCCTTTGTTGCCGCGCTTTTCCCTCCAGGAGCGCGGTGACCGCGCCGCACGATGCGGCACAAATCCCACTTATTAAAACGAATTTCCTTGTATTTGTCAAGATAGAATCAGACAATTTAGGCGAAACAAAGCAAAAACGTCCATGCAGAACAATGTACTCTGCATGGACGCCCATGGGATAAAGTATTGCAAAACCCTGGCACCATCAAGCTTTGCGGGGATTGAGCGACAAGCCGGCCTTTTCCAGTGCCAGCACCAGCAACGGAATCAGCACCAGCTGCACAATGATGCCCGGCACAGCGTTCAGCACGGCGCCTGCAAGGAATGCCTGGAACGTGAAGGTGCTGCCCTGCAAGCCTGCCAGCAGGAAGCGCACCGCTCCCCAGGCCACACGCCCGGCCACCATGGCAACCACCAGGGACGCATAAACGCTCCACACTTTCTTGGGCAGGCGGCTTTCCAGCACGCCGGCCACCGCGCCGTATACTGCAAGCTCCACCGCCATGGACACTGCTGTGGGGAACATGGGCGGCATGCCGAAAATCACCGAGCGCAGTAGCGGCGAAACAACGCCGACCGCCAACCCCCACGGCCAGCCGCACAAAAGCCCGCACAGCAGCACGGGAATGTGCATCGGGCACAGCTTGGAACCAATCTCCGGAATTTGCCCGGTAAGGAACGGCAGCACCAGCGCAAGGCCGAGGAACATGGCGGAGTAGGTCATTTTGCGAATACCGAGGGAAGTTTTTGTAGCCATCAGTCGATCACCTCATAGTCAAATTTTGCATTGCCCGGCAACAAAAAAGGCACCAGCTCCCCCTTTTTTTGCAAGGGGACGCCGGCACCTTCATGATACCTGTTTCAACTTCGTAAACAGCAGACCCGGACAAAAGCCCGCTTCTGCGAGCCTGACATCGGCTTCAGCCAACTGGTAGAATCATACCACAGCGGCGGCAAAATGTCAAGACGCGGAGCCATCGGGGCAGGGGGCAGTATTTATGCCTGTGCATGCTTTGGGGGTTGCGCGGCAGGGGCTGGTGTGTTATAATATATTTTCCAATAGTATGTTCCGGAGGTGACGCGATGCGGAGTATGACAGGGTGCGGACGTGGTCAGCTGATGCGCGATAAAACGGAAATGACGCTGGAGCTCAAATGTGTCAACCACCGTTTTCTGGACATTGCGTGCCGCCTGCCGCGGCAGCTGAGCTTCCTGGAGGAGCCGCTGCGGCGGGGTATTTCGCAGGCGTTGCACCGCGGGCATGTGGACGTGTTCCTCGCCGTGCGGACATTGGGTGGGGAAACGCGTGCCATCACCGTGAACGAAAACCTGGCCAAGGCTTACTGTGAAGCAGGTCGGCAGCTGAACGCCCTGACCGGATGCGAAGACGACCTGACCATGGCGCGGCTGATGGCCATGGACGGTGTGCTGGAAATTGCCGATGCGCAGCTGGATGAAGAAGCGCTGCAAGCCATGTGCAGCGAACTGACGGCCACGGTTTGTGCGCAGGTGTCAGCCATGCGGGAACGCGAAGGTGCAGCTTTGCAAAGCGACCTTGCGCTGCACCTGGACGCAGTTTCCGCCCTCCGCGGACGGATTGTTGAACGCGCGCCCATGGTGGTGGCAGAGTATCGCCGGAAATTGCAGGAGCGGCTATCACAGCTGCCCATCGCGCCGGTAGACCCCGCAAGGCTTGCCCAGGAGGTTGCCTTGCTGGCTGATCGCTGCGCCATTGATGAGGAGCTGTCCCGCCTGCAAAGCCACATCACCCAGATGCGCGCCTATCTGAACGCGCCGGGTGAAATCGGCAAAAAGATGGATTTCCTGATCCAGGAGCTGAACCGGGAAACCAATACCATCGGCTCCAAGGCCAACGACGCTGCCATCGCCCAGCTGGTGGTGGATCTCAAAAGTGAAGTGGAGAAGCTGCGTGAGCAGATTCAGAACGTGGAGTGACGTGAATGAAACTGCTTAACGTAGGATTCGGCAATCTGGTGTCCGCGTCACGGCTGGTGGCCATTGTCGCGCCGGACTCCGCACCGGTCAAGCGCATGGTGCAGGAGGCGCGGGATCAGGGGCGCGTGATTGACGCGACCAGCGGCCGCCGCACCCGCGCGGTGATCGTGATGGACTCCGGGCACGTGGTATTGTCCCCCCTGCAGCCGGAAACCGTCGGCGGCCGGTTGGAGGACAAGGGCAAAGGAACGGAAGAGGAGGACGACCCATGAGGGAAACGCGCAAGGGGATGCTGATGGTGATCTCCGGCCCGTCCGGCACAGGCAAAGGCACGCTGGCAGCGCGGCTTTTGCAGGACGATCCAAGCTTTACATTCTCGGTGAGCGTGACCACGCGCGCAAAGCGTTCCAATGAAATCGAGGATGTGCACTATCATTTCATCACCGAAGAGCGGTATGACGAGCTGCTGGCGCAGGATGCGTTTCTGGAGCACGCCACCGTGCACGGCCACCGCTACGGCACGCTCAAAAGCGAAGTCTACGAACGCATCGAGCGCGGACAGAATGTGCTGCTGGACATTGACCCCCAGGGTGCGCGCAAAGTGATGGAGAAGGAACCCGGCTGCGTGAGCGTGTTCATCCTTCCCCCGAGTTATGAGGCGCTGCGCGTGCGCCTGCACACCCGCAACACGGATGATCCCGTGGAGATTGAGCGCCGTTTGGGCAATGCCCGCGGCGAGCTGGCGCAGGTAAGCCGCTATCAATACGCCGTTGTGAACGATGACCTGGAACTGGCCTATAGCCAGCTGTCCGCCATCGCACGCGCTGAAAAACAACGCACAACCCGCTATTTCCCCGTGGTGGAGGATGTGTAATCCATCCGCTCCCCATGATTGATTTTTGAAGGAGGAACCCGATATGTCCATTGTTGATCCTTGCGTCCTCGACCTTTTGAAGCATGCCGATTCCCGCTACACGTTGGTGGTGGAAGCCTCCAAGCGCGGCCGGCAGATTGTCGGCGGCAGTCAGCCCTACTTTGACAACAAGGATATGAAGCCGCTGAAGACCGCCGTGGAAGAGATCAACCGCGACCTCATCACCTATGACCGCCCCACTGAAGAAGAGGAGCAGACCGAAGCATGAGCCTGAAAGGCAAGCAGGTTGTGCTGGGCGTGACGGGCGGCATTGCCATCTACAAAAGCGTGGAGCTGGTTTCCCGGCTGGTAAAGCAGGGGATTGACGTACACGTTATTATGACGAAGAACGCCACCGAATTTGTGACGCCCCTGACCTTTGAAACCATGAGCCGCAATCCTGTGGCGTTGGATACCTTTGCGCGCCCCGACCACTGGGAGGTGGAGCATATCGCCCTGGCGCAGCGCGCGCAGGTTTTTGCCATCGCCCCTGCCACCGCCAACATACTGGCCAAAATGGCGCATGGTCTGGCGGACGATATGCTATCCACCACCGTGCTGGCAACAAAAGCGCCGGTGCTTGTTGCGCCTGCCATGAATACCGGCATGTGGACAGCACAGGCCACGCAGGAGAACATTGCACGGCTGCGCAACCGTGGCGTCCACTTTGTGGGTCCTGCCAGCGGCGCATTGGCCTGCGGAGACACAGGCGCAGGCCGCATGAGCGAGCCGGAAGAAATCTGTGAGGCAATCTGTTCCCTTCTGTGCCCCAAGCAGGATTTTGCGGGGCTGAAAGTGATGATTACCGCAGGAGCAACCCGGGAACGGTTGGATCCTGTGCGTTATCTGACAAACGATTCCTCCGGAAAAATGGGTTTTGCACTGGCGGAGGTTGCCGCTGCACGCGGTGCGGAAGTGACGCTGGTATGCGGCGCGACGACTGCGCCCGCGCCTGCCGGAATTCCGATTCTTCGGGTTGAATCCACCCAGGAGCTATACAACGCTGTGACCAGCCGCGCCTCCGAAATGGACGTGATCATTCAGGCTGCCGCACCGGCGGATTATCGCTTTGCGGAAACATATGCCCAAAAGCTGAAAAAAGCGGACGGCGAACGGCTGACCCTGACGCTGGTGGAAAACCCGGACATTGCCGCCGCTGTCGGTCAGCACAAGCACCCCGGGCAAACGCTGGTCGGGTTTGCCGCCGAAACCCAGCATGTGTTGGAAAACGCCCGCAAAAAGCTGCAACACAAACACCTTGACCTGATTGTGGCCAACGATGTGACCCGCCCCGGCGCAGGCTTCAATGTGGATACGAATATCGCAACCATCATCTCTGCCGATAGTGCGGTTGAATATCCTCTGCGCACCAAGCGCCAGCTTGCGGATGATATTCTGGATGCGATCACGGATATTCGTGCAAAGCAAGCATAAGGGAAAGAGGAACGCAGTCACGTTAAAAAGCCGCTGCGTTCCTCTTTTTTTCAGAAATCGTCTAAAAGCGGACAAGCCGCTCTGCGCAGCCTGCAAAGCTGCGGCAGAGAGCCTGTCCGCTTTTTGCTGTGTCACCGTGTGTCGAACGTGCCTCACAGCTCGTCCTGCAATTCCTCCAGGGTGAAGGGATATTTCAGCACGCCGTCGGCAGCAGAGGCAATGGTGGCCGCCTGAATGAAAAACACAGGGTTGCCGTTTTCATCCAGATAAAAGTCTTCTTCTGGGTAAAAATCCTGGGTAAGCATTTCATAGGTCAGATCCGGATCAAAGCTGATCTCGCCATTTTGTCGCTGTTCTTCAATGATGGACCACACCAGACCCCAAACCAGATCGTTGGCACGGGCAGTTTGCCTGTCCTGCATCCACTCGTCTGCTTCCTGGTCATCCAGGATGCCCAGCAGCCTGGGCAGGCTGGTCGCGAGGCCTGCGCGCTCACCCTCCAGCAGGAAGGTATGCCCCGCATACACCTCCGTTGCTGCGGCTCCAAGGAACGTTTCGGTAACCACCAGCACGGAGAAATATTCATCGTTCAGGCAGGTGATCTGCGAGGTGACGTTAGCATAGCTCTGCACCTCCGTCGTCTCCAGCGATTCCGCCATGATAGGCACCGTAAACGCCAGCGTGTCATCCACCAGATAGGTGTAGAACTCATTGATAGCTCGGGCTGCCTCACCGGTGTCCGCCACAACAGGATAGCTGTAGCGATAAATAAAGGTCGCCGTATCCTCCGTGGTGCCCTCCGGCCAACAAACGGTGCCTGACAGCGTTCCCGTTGGAGTCACGCTTTCCGCCAGTGAAACGCCGGATGCAAGCATCAGTGCCACCACCAACGCCAGAAATCGTTTCATTGCGCAGCCTCCTTCTCCATGCGTGCCAGATCCTCTGCGGCAGAAATGGCCGCCACATTGCCTTCGCCCACTGCCTTGGCAATTTGCAGGGGCTGACCGATGCAGTCCCCCGCAGCATATACGCCGGGAATGTTGGTTGCCATGCGCCGGTCAACGCAGATGAACGCCCCCTCCAGCGCAAGGCCGGGCAGCAGCTTTTCCGGGGCAACGACAGGACGAAAGACAAACACCCCGTCATAAGCCTTCTCGCCTGTGTCGCAGGTTAGAACAATCTGTCCGTTTTTTCCTGAAAGGGACATCGGTTTGCCGGGCTTTAGCGAAAAAGGAACATCCTCCGGCAGCGTATGGGGCGCCAACTGATAATAGTCCACATGCGCTGCCAGGCGTGAGAGAAACATTGCTTCTTCCACGCCGTCCGTCCAGGCGGATAGCACCGCCACCTGCTTGCCGCGATAGAACATGCCGTCGCATGTGCCGCACCAGCTTACCCCTTGCCCCAGCAGCGCTTCTTCACCGGGCAGCATCTGCGGACGGGAAACGCCCATACATAGCGCCACCGCACGGGATTCGAGAATATCATTGCCTACCAGCGTCATGAAGCTTTTTCCGATTGGCTGCACCTGCCTTGCCACGCCGTGCACAAACTCCGTGCCCGCGCTTTCCGCCTGCTTATGGAACAGCTCCAGCATTGCCCTGCCGCTTATATCCGGAAGGCCGGGATAATTGCTGATTTTTTCTGCCCGGTACAGCCAGGTAGATGTGGATTCCGCCCCCGCCACCGTGACGGACAGGCCACGCTTGCGCGCCGTGATGGCGCAGCTGTATGCTGCCGGCCCGGAACCGATGATAACCAGATCAAGCATGGTTGCCGTATCCTCCTTACTTGTAGGGATAGGTGTAACGCGCATTGAGCCATGGCATGTTGTTGTAGGTGCTGTAGGCGTCAGCATAGATGTTGTAGCTCTCGCCCACCTTCCAGGTTGTTTTGGTGTAATTCTGCACCAGCACCGGCTGGCTCTGCCCATCATCGCTGGTGTTGATGACAGCCATCTGCGGTTTTTCGCTCACAAAATATTGCACAGTGCCTTTCACAAGGTAAATCTGCGTGCGCTCTGCGCGAACCTGAATGTTGGACAAAAGCTCCGCGTAGCCCGACGCGTCCAGCTTCCATGCCTTGGTGGTGTATTTGTCTGCCGGTGGCAGATAATACACGGTGTAGTTGACCACAGAGGTTTTCTTGCCCGGCATGGAGGCCGTGATAGAAATTGTATTATCGCCGATGTGATCGAAAATGGCATAGAAACTGAATGCACCGGTGGTGTCTATCTCCGTGATATTCAGGTCGCTGTGGGGTGAAGTCACATCCACATCCGCGCCCGGCATGGTCGTTGCGGACACCAGCATGGTGGAACTGCTTGTAGAGGAGTACGTATCCGCCGCAAGGTCCAGCGGGATCTCCTGCGGCTCGCGGTACAGCACCACCTGCAAAGTGTTCTCCCGGCAATACTGGCTCCGGCACACCACGGTAAACACATTGTCGCCCTGGGGCTGCACGGTAGCGTTATAGGAAAATTCGCCGGTTTCACTGTTCACTGTATCCGAATAGTCCTCGCCGTTGATGGTCACCTTGGAACCCGGGCGTACAGAGAACTTCATGGTATACATGGCGGCGGACACTTCAAAGCGGTTGGTATCCGGCGTGAGCAGCTCAATGGGCGAGAGCGGGATTTCAATTTCATACGTGATGGGCTCCAGCGGCTTCTGCTGACCGGAGGTGGTTTTCACAAAGGGGGTCAGCGTCACCTCCATGGTCGCATCCAGGAAGTCCAGGTTCGTGTCATACCAGGTGTGATCCTCTACCTCCACGGTAGCAAAGCCGCCTGTTACGATGTAGGAGGTGTGCAGCTCCCGCACGTAAATCTGCGTGCCGTCCTCTCCGGGAATCAGGATGGTATGCGCCGCCAGGTCATTTTTCATGGAAGCAAAAACCTGCGCCGCATTCTGCTCCCTGTGGGCAGTTTGCACCTGCTGGACATAGTGGTAGCCGAAAAAGGCCGTAAGACCCACAAGCCCTGCCACCAGCACAATCACCAGCGCGCGCACCAGGTGCCGCATACCGCGCCTGCGGGAAGGCAGCTTCGCCGTGAAGCTCCGCGTGCCCTGAAGCGGCGGCAGCTGATGCGTTGCACTGAATTCGTTTCCGTCATCCATCCACATGGGGTCATAGGTTCGCGCCGTGTCCGCATCGCCGTTGGTGGGGGCAATGCGGTGGGTGCGCTGCTCAAAGGCGTTCTCTTCACCTTTCGCCCCCTTGACCTGCACCTTGGGTCGGTGCAGCCGTGCTGTAGAACGCGGATCATCGCTGATCTGCCAGAAATCATCGCCGGCTGTTTTGCTTGTGCGCACTGTCATGCCGGATGGCGCCGCGCCGCGCCGTGCTCCTTCCGCACGCAGGCGCTGCTGTTTTTCCCGTCCCTCCGCTTTGCGAATCTTCAGCTCGGACATTTCCTGCGCCAGCACATCCCGGCCGTCAGGCGCAGTTTCAGCCACGCCGTCCTCATCCACGCGGATGTACTCTTTGCCGCGCTGGTCATCCTTGAGAACCGCGCGCCAGGAGGGTGTTTCGTCCTTTTCGGCATCGTGCGGAAGTTCCGCGCCGCAATATTGGCAGGTGGGAAAAGAAGCGCGGTTCCATTTTCCGCATTGGGGACACTTCATGCTTTTCTCCTCATTTATGCAGGATTTGTCATCAGGATTCGATTATTCCTCGTCGTCCAGCACAAGGAAGCTGCTTTGCAGGTAGTTCTGCATCGCGTCGCGGCAGGCAGGCCAGTCAATCTCCTGCACGGCCATCGCCGCATAGTTAATGGGCGTCGCCGCTCCGTCAATGGGGATGCGCAATTCCTCCACCGTGCAGCCACGCAGGTCATACGCATAGCTTGCCGCCTGACGCATTTCATCCAGATTCATGTTGGTCATGGTGGAGTTTTCCATCACATTGTCTACCAGTGCCAGGGCGTCGTCAAAGCTGATTTCCCGGCACTGATCCGCCAGGGTGGACAGCACAGTGCGGACGCGCTTGGTGCGCATGAAGTCGCCGCCGCCGCCAGCCTTGCGAATGCGCATGTAAATCACGGCCGCATGCCCGCCAAAGCGATAGGTGCCCGCCCCGGCCATGGACGGCTTGGTCGATGTGGGCGAAATGGCGTAGCGCTTAAGATAGCTTGCCTCCGCCGAAGTCACGGTAATATCCACCCCGCCCAGATAGTCAATGATGGACTGAATCTGGCTGAAGTCGAACAGGATGTACTTTTCCACCTTCACACCGATATGCTGGCTAATAACCTGGCACAGTGCTTCCGGTCCATAATTCTTGGCAATGTAGTTGATGCGGCCGATGTGGCCATCCGGGCGCTGCACCAGCGCATCGCGGATGAAAGAGGTCAGCATCACGCGATGGGCGCGAGTATCAAGCGTCACCAGCACCATGCCGTCTGTGTTGCCCAGGTTGCCGGGCTTGCCGTGCCACTGATCCACGCACAGCAGCAGATAATGATGTTGTCCGTCAATGGTGGCAGGCAGCTCCTCATAAGGGATAACCTCAATAGGTTTAGGCTGGTCAGCCATGGCAGGCACGGTACTCAGCAACATGAGCAGGGACAGGATCAGGGCTGCAAAGCGTTTCATGGGCTCACTCCTTCAGTCGTGGCGGCATCATGCCGCTTAAGCGGTTCTGATGATAAAACGGCGCACATAGGCAGATGTATCCCCCACGCCGTTAAAAGCTATTATACCATCGGTAGGGCAAAAAGAAAAGGGGCGACCCAAAGACGGCGGCAGAAACAGCGTCTTTCTGTTTTTCCTTTTCACCTGTGCACTTGTTTCTTCTCCCGCTTTGTGCTACAATGGCTGAGATTTTTTGCACACGGGAGGAATCCGCCATGGCCGCCATGGATATGACAAAAGGCAAAATTTTTCCGCAGCTGACAGGCTACGCCATTCCGCTTCTTCTGGGCAACTGCTTTCAGCTGGCGTATAACGCGGTGGACAGCATTATCGCAGGGCGCTTTATCGGTAAGGGCGCGTTGGCGGCAGAGGGTATCGCCAGCCCGGTGATGAACCTGGTGATCCTGGGGATCAGCGGCCTGTGCCTTGGCGCGGGCGTGCTGATGAGCCAGTTCTTCGGGGCAAAAAAGGAGCAGGAGCTGCGGCGGGAAATGGCCACTGCGGTAATTGCAGGCGGTATATTCTCCGCCGTTGTGGCGCTGCTGGGCATCCTGCTTGCCGAGCCGATTCTGTCGCTTCTGTCCGTTCCGGCGGAAATTCGGGACATGACCGGAATTTATCTGCGCATCACCTTCCTTGGCGCACCCTTCACCTGTTTTTACAACGCCTTGGCCTCGGCGCTCAAAAGCGTTGGAGACAGTAAAACTCCGCTGAAGTTTCTCATGTTTTCCTCCATCCTCAACGGCGTGCTGGATTTGATTTTCATCGGCCTGCTGGGCTTTGGGATTGTGTGCAGCGCCGTAACCACCGTAGTGGCGGAGGCCGCCTCCGCGCTGATGAGCTGGCTCTACATCCGCCGCAAGGTGCCCATGCTCTGCCTGGAGAAAAACGAGTGGCGCGTGGATACAAAGCTGCTGAAGACCACCCTGCGCTACGGTAGTGTGACTGCCTTGCAGCAGGCCGTGCAGCCCATCGGCAAACTGCTCATTCAAGGGCAGGTGAACCGCCTGGGCCTGGATGTTATCGCGGCCTTCAACGCCTGCACCCGGGTGGATGATTTCGCTTTCACCCCGGAGCAAAGCATCGGGCACGCCATCACCACCTTCACTGCACAAAACCGCGGTGCGGAACAGACCGATCGCATCCGACAGGGTTTTGTGCGCGGCATGCTGCTGGAGGCAGGCTATTGGGTACTGATCGGCGGTGCAGCGCTTTTGTTCCGCAAACCCATTGTCAGCTGGTTTGTCACCGGCGATGGCAGCGCGCAGGTGATTGCCCTTGGCGCGCAATACCTGTTGCATATGGCGCTGTTCTATCTCTGGCCAGCCATGACCAACGGCGTGCAGGGATATTTTCGCGGCATGGGCCGCATGAGTGTAACGCTGCTCGGCACGGCCATCCAAACCAGCGTGCGCGTACTGTTTACCTATTTGCTGGCGCCCTCCATGGGGATTTCCGGTATTGCCTATGCCTGCTGCGCCGGGTGGACGCTGATGCTCCTGGTGGAGGTTCCCATGCTGGTGCACAGCATGCGAAAGCCGACCCAAAATCCCGCATAAGAAGCTTTCTTCCTTTTGGGGATCCTGCTCCCTGTTGTTCGCATTTTCCCAAAGCAAAGCGGTCAAGCCTTTTGAACAGCCCGTCTGACAGACCATCGGTCGCATCAGCCGGGGCATTCATCTTGCTTGACCGCTTTGCTTGCATGATATGCGCAGAACAGGCTGTCATCAAACAACCGCCCGTTTCTCCACGCAGGCGCCGCTCAGCCCACCACCACCGTCACGCCGGCAACAAAATCTCCCGGAGCAAGGCAGGGGTTCAGCCGCAAAAGCGCGCCGACAGACAGGTTTTCCCGCAGGGCAACCGATTCCAGCGTGTCATCCGTGCGCAGGGTGTAGGTGGCAGCCACCGGGCAAGGCACATTCTCCTGCGGCACGCACACCTCGTCCCCTGCCTTCAGGGTTTCCAGATCACGTCCCGGGTTTGCCGCGGCAAGCGTGCGCAAATTCAGTCCCGCTTCAATCTGGATATCCGCCGCCGTTTCGCCCTGGCGCATCACATGCCTGCGCGCGCATGCCTGTGCAGGCTGTGTCGCTTCAGTTGCAGGTGTTTCCAGTGCTTCGGGCGTGTCCTCGCTCTCCAAATCCTCTGCTTCGTCCTCCTCAGGTGCCGCAGGGCGCTGCTCCTCTGTTTCCGGCAAAGGCGTGCTCTGCTGCTCCTGCGGCTTGTCGTCCTCTTCCATGGGAATGCACAGCACGTCTCCCACCATCAGCCGCGCTGGGTTCACATCGCTGTTTGCATCCAGCAGATCCCGCAGCGGCACCCCCAGCCTGTGGGCAATCAGGTAAAAGCTGTCGCCCCGCTTCACCGTGTATTCATAGCCGCAAACCTTGCCTGCAGCAGCGCTGCGTCCATCCTGTTCCGTTGCCAAAAAGCATCTCCCCTTTCCCGGTGCTAAGCTAGCTTATGCCGGAAAAGGGGAGTTTCATGCCTGTTTACTGGTTGGGCAGCAAGGCAAGGATATCCTTGATGGACATGCACATGTCCTTGGTTTCATAGCTGCGGCCATGCTGCAAAATGGTCTGCGCCGTTTTCTGCATGGCAGGGAAGGCGCTGCGAATCAGGTGATTGGCATGGATGACCATGTTTACCCCATGCGCGGCCAACTCCTCCTCCGTGGTGGTGTTGTAGGTGGTTGGCACCACCACAATGGGCGTTTTGGGATTCTCCCTGCGGAATGCATCGCAGAAAGCAAAAATCTCATCCGGCGTTTTTTGCACGGAGTGAATCATGATGCCGTCCGCCCCGGCTTTTACATAAGCGTGGCAGCGGCGCAGTGCATCCTCCTGCCCCTGATTCAAAATCAGGCTTTCGCACCGGGCAATAATCATGAAATCCTTCGATTTCTGCGCGTTCTTGCCTGCTGCGATTTTTTGGCAGAAGGCGTCCACATCATCCTGCACCTGTCCTGCACCGGTGCCAAAGAGACTGTTCTTCTTCAGCCCCTTCTTGTCCTCAATGATGACTGCGGATACGCCCAGGCGTTCCATTGTCTGCACGTTATATACAAAGTGTTCCACCTGTCCGCCGGTATCGCCGTCCAGCACAATGGGCTTGGTGGTCACCTCCATGATCTCCTCAATGGTGTTCAGACGGCTGGTCATATCCACCAGCTCAATGTCCGGCTTACCCTTGGCGGTGGAATCGCACAGGCTGGACACCCAAATGGCATCAAACTGCCTTGTGCCGCTGGGCGTTTCCACCCGCGTTTTTTCCACAATCAGCCCCGTCAGGCCGTTGTGCGCCTCCAGCACGCTCAGGCACGGCTTGTAGCGCAAAAGCTTCTTCAGGCGGGAGCGGCGCGTTTCCGGCAGGCTCAGCAGCTGGTCAAGGGCAGAGAGCGTTTCTTCCGTTGGCGTCACGGTATAGGGATATTCCACCAATTCTCCGCCCCATTCCTTGAGCGTCTCAATCACCTTCTGGCGGATGTTGGCCTGGTAGCCCACCAGCCAGTCGTCCCCATGCACCACAATGTCTGGCTTCAGCTGCCGCAAAACGTCCGTATAATCCAGCGACTGCTGCACCACCACCCGGCTTACGCCCTTCAGGGATTCAAACATCGCCATGCGCTCATCCAGTGGCAAAAGCGGATAATGCTTGTAGGACGCAACGGCTTCATCCGTCAGGATGCCCACCGTCACTTCGCCCAGCGCTGCCGCTTTTTTCAAAATGTTCAGGTGGCCGTTGTGCAGAATATCCGTGCTGAAACAGATATAGACGCTTTTCATAGGTTTTTCCTCACTTCCCGTGCAAACTGCGCGCACACGCGCACCTTGTCTTCCATGTTGTCAATCTCGCTGCACAAATGCCCCGGCATATCCAGGGCATAAAGCGGGATTTCTTCCCACACGGCATTGAAAGCGTTCTCCGCATAGCAGCGATCTTCTCCGCGCGCAACCAGGCGGTCGATTTCCTGCATCCAGCGTTCAAAGTCCTCCGGCAGGAAATGATAGGCCGGTTGGGAGGTTACGCAATCGTCGCCGAAGCAGTCAACACCAATGGCGCGCACCTGTCCATCCTTCACCCGTGCCTTAAAATCTTTTTCCGGCAGCGGCAGGGACGAATCTACCGCCACTGCGCTCCTGTCCGCAGCAAGCAGGCGGCGCATTACTTCCGGCGCCATCACCAGGTCGCCGTGCAGGCTCACAACCTCCTGCCCGCGCAGCGCTTCTCTTGCCAGGTGCATGCTGTAAATATAATTCGTTTCGGCATAGCGGGGATTGGGCACATAGGTAAAGCGGATACCGCTTTGCAATCCTTCCAGATGCTCTTTCAGCATGTCCGCAAAAGGGCCTGTGGTCACCACAGCCTCGCGCACACCGTTTTCTGCCAGCAGCTTCACCTGCCAGGAGATGATGGTGTCTTTCTCATCCAGGCGGCACATGCACTTGGGATGCTCCTGTGTTTCATCCCCCATGCGCGTTCCCCGTCCGGAATTCAGCAGCAGCGCAATCATCCTGCGCGCCTCCTCGCTTTTCAAATTTCTTCAGCCTGCACATAGGCCATAAACGCATCCCGGTTTTCTTTTGGGGTGGTGGTGGGGCGTCCAAGGTCGCTCCTTGCCCCCAGCGCACACCGCACCTCAATGAGGCACAGCTGCCCCGCCGTCATAGCGCTGTGCGCCGCGCGCCGCAGTTCCCCGGCGTCCGACGCCATATCCACATGGGGATAGCCCGCTGCTTTGGCCTGTGCCTGAATATCCATTTCACCGGAGCATACCGGCATGCCGCCCACGGTTTCGTGCGCGCCGTTATTGATGATTACATGCACCAGATTATTCGGTTTTTTCTGGCCAATGACTGCCATGGCGCCCAGGTGCATCAGCGCCGCGCCATCGCCATCCAAGCACCACACGCGCCGGTTCTTCTTCGCCAGGGCAATGCCCAGGGCAATGCTGGAGGCATGCCCCATGGAGCCCACGGTAAGGAAGTCTTTCTCATGCCCCTCGCCGCGCCTTTCGCGGATTTCAAACAGTTCCCGGCTCAGCTTGCCCGTTGTGGACACCACAATGTCCCCGGGCCCCATGACGTCCGCCAGCACTGTCGCCGCTTCCTCCCGCAGGAATGCGCCGTCTTTTCCGTAATGCGGCTTTTCTGTGCCCGTCAGCGCGCCCTTTCGCACCACCAGCGCCGCGCACCTGCCCTGCCGCAGTTCCGCCTGGATGCCCTGCCACATCTGTGCAAACGCGCTTTCATCCGTTTCCTTGCCGAGGATGAACGCGCGCACGCCCATCAACTCCAACTGTCCCAAGGTAATGCGCCCCTGCGTCACATGCTGGGGTTCATCCTTCACGCCCGGTTCCCCCCGCCAGCCAATCACCATCAGGCATGGCAGCGCGTATACCGCGCCGTCCATCAGCGATGCCAGCGGATTGACTGCATTGCCCAGGCCGCTGTTTTGCATGTACACAAGCGCCGGCTTGCCGGTAGCCAGGTAGTGTCCAGCCGCCATGGCAATCGCGTTGCCCTCGTTGGCCGTCACCACATGGCGGTCGCTCTTTGTGCCATAGCGGGCATACAGTGTGTCGCACAGTCCCGCCAGCTGCGAGTCCGGCACCCCTGTGAACAAATCGATGCCGTCCTTTTCACAGGCGTTTAGCAACACCTTTGCGTCCATGGGCATTCCTCCTTTTTCCGCATCATTTCATTATACCGGCTCCCGGCAGTTTGTCAAGGCGGCGCGTCAGTCCTCGTCAAAGGTGCTGCCGCCGATAAACTCCCGCAAAAGAGAGATGGGTGGAATTTCATCCAGCAGTTCTTCAGGAGGCGCCGGAATGTAGTGGAGCGTTTTCAAAAGCCTGCGCGCCAGCAAATAGCACTCGGATGTGTCAGGAATCTCCGAAATCAAATCATACGCATAACATTTGAGAATGGGCAGCTCATAATGCAGGGCCGTGTTGAACATGCTGTCCGCCTGCTCCTGGAAGGGGAAAATCCACCGGTCTTCCCCCTGGCGGACACTTTGCCACATGCGCAGCGTTGCTTCCGCGCTGGTGCCGCGGAACTGATGATCCCGCACTATACGCCGCAAAAGCCGAACATCCGTGGTGCGTATGCGGTTGTGGTCATCCAGGTTCAGGCACGTGAGCGCGCTGACAAACACCCGGTGAATGTACTCCTCCGGGATCCCCTCGGACAAAAGCGGATTCAGCCCATGGATGCCCTCCAGCAGCACCATTTCGCCCGGAGCAAGCGCAACGGAAACGCCTTCTTCCTCCCGTTTGCCGGTGACAAAGCTGAACCGGGGCACCTCTACCGTCTCGCCTGCCAACAGCTGCCGCACCTGCTGCTGCAAAAGGGGCAGATCCAGCGCATGGATGTCCTCCAGATCCAGGCTGCCGTCCTCCTGCCGGGGCAGTGTATCGCGGTTGCGGTAATAGTTGTCCAGGCTGATTTTCACCGGATGGTATCCCAACACACGAAGCTGCACATCCAGTCGGCCAGCAAACGTCGTCTTCCCGCTGGAGGAAGGGCCTGCAATCAGCACCACCCGCCGCCCACGCTGCACAATGCTCTCCGCAATGGCCGCAATGGCCTTGTCATGCAGTGCTTCGTTCACCCGGATGAAGGTGCGCATGCCGCCTTTGCGCATCAGCCGCGCAAGATCCGCGGCGTTTTCCACCTGCAAAATGCTGCACCATGCAGCGCTTTGGGCAAAAACGGCCAGGTGCTTGGGTGAATCCGCATAAGGCGCAGGGTAATCCGGCGCGGAAGGCGCAGGTAATTGCATCACAAAGCCCCCGGCATGCGGAATGAGCGCGAACACCGGCACATATCCGGTCGAAGGCACCATTGCCCCATAGAAATACTCCCACATGCCGCCGCAGCCGTACATGGTAAAGTATTGGAAGGGGCGCAGCTGCAAAAGCGCCACCTTATCGGTTTGCCCTTCGTCTGCAAAATAACGTTTTGCATCTTCCAGTTTCCAAACCTTGCGGATAAATGGCAAATTGTCCGCGGTAATGCGGCGCATTTCCGTTTCCAAGGCCGCCACCTGTGCAGCCGTCAGCGTCATCCCCGGCAGCTGCACAAGAACGCCCCGCCCTACGGAATACTCAATGCGCACCCGCTGCCCAGGATGCAGGCGCCGCACAGCCAGCAGCATCACAAACCGAAGCGACCGTTCATAAACACGGCGTCCCTCCTCCTCTTTGAGCGTGATGGGCGCAAGTTCGCCCCCGCCAGGAATCACATCGCCCAGCTCCAAAACCTGCCCGCCGCGCTGTGCCGCCAGCACGCCATCCATGTTTACCTTCAGCGCACGCAGCCCTTCCGCCGCCGTGCAGGGCTGCAAAACATCACATTGCATGGTTCCATACGTCAACAACATCGTTTTTTCCTCCATGAGTGCAGTGTGAAGAGATCCCTTTTCTCACCTGTTTTATATTCGTGCCGCGTATCGCCGCTTCCTGCCGTACACACCCCAAGCCCACGCAAGTGGGAAAACAAAAAGGGGGAAGAAACCACGCGTTTTATGCGTCGTCTCTTCCCCTTTGCACTATGAAATTCAGGCTTTACTTCGCGTTCTGCTTGAGCGACTTCACAAGGCGGTTGCCCATCAGCATGGCCAGCAGCACGCAGATGATGCACTCAGGCAGCATATATGCGCCGTTGTAGCAAATGGAATAGACCACCGGGCTGACGAATCCGTAATAGGAAGCGTAGCTGCCGTAGAACACCCAGCCGGACACAAAGGAAGCCAGATAACGGCCAAAGCAGGCCAGCACCACGCCCAGCGCCAGGCCGACGTTTTCATTCTTCATGGAGCGGAACGCACCAGCCAGGCCCATCATGGCAAAGGCGATGGGATAATCCAGCAGCAGCGCCGTCACACCATAGGCCGCTGCATCGCCGCCATCCAGGATGAACTGGAGCACGCCGTAAATCACACCCAGGGTGCAGCCGGAGCCAGTGCCGTACACATAAGCAAACAGCATCAGCGGCAGCATGCTTGCAGGCGTGATGGAACCGCCCATGGGCATCTTCCACAGGCGAATCATGCTCAGCACGCTGCTCAGCGCAATGCAGATGGCGCCCATGGACAGCTTCTTGGTTGTCCATGCAGACTTTTTGTCACCCTTGACCGCTTTGTAAGCAATGAAGCCACCGATGAGCAGCACCGCCATCAGCACCCAGCCCCACACAGGGAACTCGCCCATCTCCTTAAAAGCCGTTTCAAACCATGTGGGCGTCTTTTCAGCAGCTTCGGCGACCGCGTCGGTAGCAGTGGCTTCTTCAGCCAGTGCATTTGCAATGAATTGGAACATGGAAAAAACCTCCCTTTTTTCTTTCGCATCCCCAAAAGAAAAACCCGCGTCCATGCGCGGGAAAGCAGACGGCCGAAGCCTTGCGCAGCGAAAAGCCGCGCTCTTCCGCTTCCCTACGGTAGGATTACCTACAACAGGTTCTAAGGGTCGGCCCGAAGCCCTCTCAGCCATACACTTTCGTGCATGTTGCCCCCCTAGCGGTGGATGCAATTTTTCGTCCATGATTATAGCATAAACTGGTTGATTGTCAAGAAGTCATTTTTTGTGTATAATTAAAGATGAAGCTTGCATAAAGCAAGCGCTGGGAGGCGATGAGCAATGCTGCTGGGCATGTCCTCCGCAGGATTTTACGGCCGCATGGAAACGGAGGAAGAGGCCGCACACCTGACGGAGTTTCCATTGGATGTGTGCGAAATATTCCTGCAAACACGAAGCGAATATAACGCGGCTTTCGGCCAGGAGGTGCACACAAGGCTTCACGGCCTGCCGTGCCTGTCCGTGCACCCCAAAGGCACGCAGTTTGAGCCGGATCTGTTCGGCCAATCTCCCCGGCAAAGGCAAGATGGCATGGAAACCTTTGCAGGCGTGCTGGACGCAGGCCGCGCCTTGGGGAGTAAGTGGTATGTATTCCATGGCCCCAGCGGTATCCAGTCCCCCATGCGCCCGGAACGTATACCCTTCCTGCCTGAGCGCTTTCAAGCCATGCAGGCCGCGGCTGCGCAGCGCGGAATGGAAGTTTTGTGGGAAAACGTGAGCTGGTGCACCATCCGCACACCACATGAGGTGGAAAGCGCCATTCGCCTGCTGCCGGATATCCACTTTGTGCTGGATATCAAGCAGGCTTTCCGCGCGGGCGTTGATCCCTTTGACATGCTCGCCGCCATGGGAAACCGTGTGCGCCACGTGCATGTGCTGGATTGGGATGAAAGTGGAACGCTTTGCCTGCCGGGCGAAGGTGTTGTGGATTTTCCCAAGCTGCTGAAACAGTTGAAAAAGCAAGGCTTTGACGGCGGCGTGATGCTGGAACCGTATGCTGCCCAAACACTGGATGAAGAAGCCGTATATCGCGCATTGACCTATCTGCGGCATGCCATGACCTAACCAAGGAACCTCCAGAACGGGCTTCGAAAGGGACGAAGTCCCTTCGCGGGTCGAGGGTAGCGCCCTCGTAGGTCTGGGCAAAGCCCAGAACTCCCGCACGCGATTTTCGCCAAAGGCGAAAGAGCTCGCGCATCAAACCAAGGAACCTCCAGAACGGGTTTCGAAAGGGACGAAGTCCCTTCGCGAGTAGAGCGCCGCAACGTACCCCTAATAATACAATCACTCGCCGTCATATCTCGGCCACACGTCCAGCTCCAGGCCTACGGTGTCAGTGCGATGTCCTGCGCCCCCGCTTGGTGACAATATATACAGCTTAGGAGGTATCTATCATGAAAAATGCGTATCCTATCGTCATGACACAAGGCAAGGAGTTTGTCGTTGTTTACGTTCCCGATTTCGGCATCAATACACAGGGCAAAGACATTCCGGACGCGATCGAAATGGCGCGGGACGCAATCGGGCTTATGGGAATTGATATGCAAGACGACGGCGAATCTTTGCCGGAAGCATCAAGCGTTGCAAGCGTGCAGGCCGATGCTCCTGGTGGCGCTATCGTCTCGCTTGTTGATGTCGATTTTGTGGAGTATCGCAAGCGTAATGATATGCGCGCCGTGAAAAAGAATTGTACTATCCCATCATGGCTCAACGCCGAAGCGGAACGGGCTGGCATGAATTTTTCCGCCATTTTGCAATCGGCACTCAAAAGTGAGCTGCATATCACAGATAGATAACAATGGACGGCAAAAAAGGGGTACGTAGCGGCACTTGACTGGTCGAGGGCAGCGCCCTCGTAGGCCTGGGCAAAGCCCAGAAACCCCGCAAGCGATTTTCGCCAAAGGTGAAAGAGCTCGCGCATCAAACCAAGGAGCTTCCAGAACGGGTTTCGAAAGGGACGAAGTCCCTTCGCGGGTCGAAGGCGGCGCCCTCGTAGGCCTGGGCAAAGCCCAGAACTCCCGCACGCGATTTTCGCCAAAGGCGAAAGAGCTCGCGCAATAAGCCAAGGCGCCGCACACGATTTTTCATCCGAAAAAGCGGATGAAAAGAGCTCGAACAGCTGCAAGGGAACCACCCGCCATGCCTGCAGAAGCCATGCCCCCCTTCATGCTTCTGTTTGTTTGACTTTTTTCAGCAAAATATTTGTAACAATCGACTGCTTCCGCCCTTTACCATCGGAAATTCTGTTGCATTTTTCACGTGCTCATCGTATAATTTACTGGCATTCGACTTCAAGGAGGTTCCTGAATTGATGAAGAAACTCAAGCGGCTTTGGGCCGTTGTGATGGCTTCCTGCCTGCTTCTGTCTTCTGCGGCACTGGCCGAGGAGGATACGGACTGGACCATGGAAGACTTGCCCGTGGTGGAAGAAAATGTGACCCTGGATGATGCAGGTAACGCCACCGAAGATCTGACCGACGATATGGGTGAATTCATCATTGATGACGCTGCCCAGGCTGCCCTGGATACCCTCCAGCAGGATATGGCGCTGGATACATCCATTGATCCGGATACGCTAGATCTGAATACCAACCTGCCTGACAATGTCATCAACATTCTGCTGGTCGGCATTGACACGCGCGACACCAGCTTGGACTCCGGTTTGCAGCAGGGTGATGTGCAGATCATCCTTTCCATCAACAAGGATGACGGCTCCATCAAGCTTACCTCCCTCTTGCGGGACATGTACGTAACCATCCCGGGCTATAAGAACAAGAACCGCATCAATGTTTCCTATGCCCGCGGCGGTGGCCAGCTGGCCATGCGCACCGTCAACAAGAATTTTGAGATGAACATCCAAAATTATGTGACGATCAACTTCTACGGCCTGGCTTCCATCATTGACGCCATCGGCGGCATTGATGTTGACCTGACCAAGACGGAAGCCGGCGCCATCAACACCTATCTGCGCCAGCATCCTCCGAAGTATGACAACACAGACGGCAAGCAGCGTGTTGCGCTTAAAAAGGAGAGCGGTGTGCAGCACCTGGACGGTGTGCAGGCCGTGATGTATGCCCGGCTGCGCAAGATTGACAACGACTTTGGCCGCACTGCCCGTCAGCGGCACCTGTTGGAGCTCCTGCTGAACAAAATCATGCAGGACATGAGCCTGGACAAGATGATGAGCCTCATCGAAACCTGCATTCCCTACGTTTCCACAAACGTGAACCTGAACACCATGTTGGAGCTTGGCATGACCGTGCTGTCCAGCGGCATTATCACCCGCGCCCAAAATGGTGAGGAGCTATTGCAGCAGCATCGCGTGCCGATGGACGGCTGCTATAGTTACAAGGATATCAACGGCGCGTCCGTCATTTATCTGAGCACGAAGAATCAGACAAAGAACACGCAGTCTATCCACGAGTTCATTTACGGTCAGTATTATCCTGCCGGCGAATGAGCCATCGCAAAAAGCGGCGCACCTGAAAAAGGTGAGCCGCTTTTATGATGCGTAGAAAACGGATGGCCGAGGATACAGCAAAAAGCCTGACAGGTGCAACCTGCATTCTGTGGCTCCTTGGCTGGAGTATGAGCTCTTTCGCCTTTGGCGAAAATCGCTTGCGGAGTTTCTGGACTTTACCCAGACCCACGAGGGCCCGCCCTCGACCCGCGAAGGGACTTCGTCCCTTTCGAAACCCATTCTGGAGGCTCCTTGGCTTGATGCGCGAGCTCTTTCGCCTTTGGCGAAAATCGCTTGCGGGGTTTCTGGGCTTTGCCCAGACCTACGAGGGCGCCGCCCTCGACCTGCGAAGGGACTTCGTCCCTTTCGAAACCCATTCTTTATCCTTTTATGATTCTCTCCAGCAGCAAGGCAAAATCATCAATCTCCTGCTCTGTATTATAGATACCCACAGATGCACGGACTGCGCCGGATTGCAGCGTACCCAGCCATGCGTGCATCGCAGGTGCGCAATGGAGACCCGCGCGCACAGCCACATCCGCCGCGCTTAATCCATCCGCCACCTGCCCCACATCCATTCCTTCCACAGTGAAGCTGGTCACGCCCACATGCGGTGCGTCTGGATGTCCGAGCAGGCTCACTTTAGGAATATTCTGCAATCGCTCACGCAAACGATCAGTAAGCTCCGCCTCATACTCACGGATTTCCGCAAGATGCTGCCGCACAAAGCGTGTGCCGACCAGCAATCCGGCAACCCCCGGCAGGTTTAAGGTGCCGCTCTCATAGCGATCGGGGAGCATTTCCGGCTGGCGCGTGCTTTCCGACAGGCTTCCGGTACCGCCGCAGATGAGCGGTTGAGGAAGCATCCCCGCTCCCAGGGCAAGCACGCCCGTGCCATGGGGGCCTTGCAAGCCCTTATGTCCCGGCATGGCCACCATATCTGCATGCAGCGCGTCCGGCGACACATCCTCAACACCGGCGGACTGTGCCGCGTCCACCAGCAGCGGCACGCCATTTTCCCTGCACACTGCACCCAGGCGGCTGACAGGCTGCAATGTACCTGTTACGTTGCTGGCATGGCACACAATGACCAGCGCCGTGCGAGGTGTAATTTCCCTTTGCAGAGTATGCGGCTGAAGCAGCCCCATGGAATCCGGCGGCAGCACGCGCACGGTAATCTGCCCCATAGCGCACAGGCGATCCAGCGGACGCATGACGGCATTATGTTCCCCATGGGACACAAGCACTTCGTCCCCCTCGCACAGGGTGCCAAGAATGGCCAGGTTCAGCGCTTCCGTGCAATTTTTTGTAAACACAACGCGCTCCGTGTTTTGCATATGAAGCAGCTGCGCGATCTCTTCCCGGCAGCGCTGCACAACGCGGGAGGCGCACAGTCCCATGCGATAGCCGCTGCGGCCCGGATTTGCACCCAGTTTTTCCAGCGAACCCGCCATGGCGCGGATAACCTTCGGCGGCTTAGGGTAGCTTGTGGCGGCGTTGTCCAAATAAATCATGGCGGTCATTCCTCCCCCTTCTGCACACACGGGCGCTGTGCGGTATATTGTATGAAAGAGCAAAGGGGGTAGAACCTGATGGAAGAAATGTATGGCATTGCAGCCTTTCGCTCCCGCCAGCAGGTGATGCAGATGGAAAGCGCGCTTCGGCACATGGGCATCCCCGCGCAGGTGGTGACAACGCCCCGGGCCGTAGCGCTTGGCTGCGGGTTGAGCGTGCGCTTTTCCCTCTCTGACCAGACGGATGTGCAGGAAACCTTTCGCCGCGCGAAGGTGGGCAACCTGATCGGTTTCTATCAGGTTGCTGCAGCAGAAAACGGACGTTTATCGGTGCGCCGCCTGGATGGATGAACCGGTGCAGGGGAAGTGTGTGCGTGCACAGATTTTTTTGCCGGAAAGGCTTGCTTTTTTGCGCAAGACATGATACAATCATAGGCGACAATTTTTGAGTAGCTTAAGGAGGTGAAAAGAGTTGCCGAATATCCAGTCCGCTAAGAAGCGCGTGAAGGTGAGCGAGAAGAAGAATCTCCGCAACCGGATGGTGAAGAGCGCCGTGCGTACTTCCATCAAGAAGTTCGAAACCGCTATGGCTGCCGATCCCACCACCGCCAATGTGCAGTTGACCGCGACCACCTCCGCGATTGATAAGGCTGCGTCCAAGGGAATTATCCACAAGAACGCCGCAAATCGCAAGAAGGCTCGCCTGGCCAAGCAGCTGAACAAGGCTGCTGCCGTGTGATCCTGTGAGGATACCGCGTCCAGATAAACCTCTTCCCCTGCTATGGGGATGGAGGTTTTTCTTTTTTTTGAAAAAAATGCAGGGTTTTTCATCCCTTCGGTGTTATATAAGCGAAAAGCAACGGCAAACAAAGGAGGCTTTGAAAAGCATGAGAAAAAAACTGACAGCGCTGATGTTGACGCTGATGTTGAGCACAATGGCTCTATGCGGCGGCGCTCTGGCGGCGGAGGCCGACCTGAGCATTCTGACCCCGCTGGTCGATTTAACCGCTTCGGCAGCCATGCGTGTGGGCGAAGCGCCCGAAACCATTTCGGACACTTCCACACTGAGCAGCGCTTTTGTGTATAACTTCTTTCTGCTGGGGCAGCAGGCGGATGCAAGCCTGGGCATCACAGCCGATATGCTGACCGATACCGCCAAACAGGCCGATTACCTTTCCCGTGTGTTCAGCTGCGGCACGCCTGCCCTCAGCGGCATCCTGTCCACCGGTGAAACCTATGACTATATCGGTGTTCGGCTGATGAGCAGCGACCTGAGCCCCGACGGCAACAGCGTCCGCTTGATGGGCGACCTGTATCAGGCCGCCAGGCGGCTGGACGCCCTCACGGAAGACGAGTACGCCCAGGTGCGCTGGCTGGACAAACGCGCCGTGGTGGAGCTCCGGCGTGACACCGCGTCTCCCGTCGGCTGGAAAGTCACCGCCTTCTCCGTAGATGCTGAATTGACCATGGAGGACAGCACCCAAAGCTATTTTGCTTCCGCCATGGTGGAATACATGAGCAGCGACCTGGGATTTTCCCTGCAATATCCGGCTGTGTTCACCGAAAGCACCCTGAAGGAGGATGCAACCGGCATCAGCGGCCAGCTGCCCGACGGCAGCGCCTCCTTCTTTGCGAAAAAGACAGTCAACGCCGACGCATGGACGCTGGAAAAAGTCATTGACGTCCGCAAACAGGAAACACCTGATGCGGAGACGAATATCAATGAAGCGAGCGGCTGCGGCCGGGTGGTCACCCAGCAAAACGGCTACACGGTGGCAGACATCTACATTGTGACGGAGGATTGGGTCTATCAGGCGCAGCTGCGATATGCCCCCGCACTGGCCATGGATTTCTCCCTGTACAGCGACTACATGATGAATTCGTTTAACGCCGACGAAATGGGCATCGGTTAATCACATTGGGAGGGATGGGAAAATGAAACGATTTCTGGCTCTATGCCTGGTGCTGACGCTGGTGCTGGGCGCGCTGCCCCTGAGCATGGCCAGCGCAGAGAACCGCACTATGACCGTTGTTGGCGGCTGGCTGCGCCTGCGTGAAGGCGCAAACTTCAACGCCAAAACCCTTGCCAGCTACTACACCGGCACGCAGGTGACCGTGCTGGGTATTACCGGTAAATGGTACCGCGTGCAGGCACCCGACGGGATGCAAGGCTATATGTACAGCGACTATCTGCGCGCTTCTTCGGGCGGCTCCACCTCTGGAACGGTCGGAACGACCGCCACGGTGGTCAGCAGCAACGGCCGCGGGGTAAGGCTCCGCACCGGCCCCAGCACAGCTTACGGCGTGCTGCGCGTGTGCCCGGTGGGCACCGCTGTCACCATCCTGGCCAGCGGCACCTATTGGGATTTCATCCGTGTGGATGGGCAGACGGGTTACATGATGAGCCAGTATCTGTCCACCGGCACATTCCCCGTTCAGCCCGCGCCCACGGAATATCTGGCGCGGGTCACCAGCAAGAACGGTCTGGGCGTCCGGCTCCGTTCCGGCGCAGGAAAAGGCTACAGCGTGCTTGGTGTTTATAGTGTGGGCACTGAGGTAACCGTGCTCCAGCACAATAAAACGTGGGACTACATCCGTGTCGGCACCAGAACGGGCTACATGATGAATCAGTTCCTCACCACCTCCCAGGTGGTCACCAAAGTAAGCGCAGTGAAGCTGAACACCTCTTCCCCCGTGAGCGGCACGGTGCTGACGGCTATCGCCACGCCCTCCTCCGCCACGGTGAGCTATCGCTGGACGGACGGCAACGGCACCCTGCTCGGCACCGGCGCAACCTATGCCGTTTCTGCTGCCGATGTTGGTAAACGTATCCGTGTAACCGTAACAGGCACCGGCCTGTACAGCGGCACGGCCACAAGCGCACTAACCAATCAGGTGCAATATGGCGCTTCCATCACCGGTGTAACGCTGAACACCTACGCGCCTGTGGTGGGGCAGACGCTGACCGCCACCGCATCCCCCAACGGTGCCACTGCCAACTACTGGTGGTATCGCAGCGACAACACGCTGGTGGGCAGCAGCCGCACCTATGTTGTGCAGTCCGGCGATGAAGGAATGAGCCTGATGTGCCGCGTAGCCGGTACGGGCAGCTTTTCCGGAGAAGCCTATTCTGCCTATACCACTGCGGTGGCAAAGGGTTCCACCCCTGCAAAGCCCGACCAGCCGCTGACCGGAACTGTGCAGCTTCCTTCCTCTGCCAAGGTGAACGACACGGTTTATGCCACTGTATCGCTGAGCACTGGCAGTGTGGATTACACCTGGTATCTGGATGGCTGGCTCCTGTCCGCAAGCGGAAGCAGCATCACCGTGCCCAACAATCCCGGCAGCACGCTGACGGTGCGCGTCACTGCGCGCGCAGGCAGCGGCTACACCGGCACCATTGAGTCCAACGCGCTGACCATCGCCTCTTCGCCCGCGCCCGCCGCCACGCTCAGCGGCAAGCTGACCATCCCCTCCACTGCAAAGGCAGGCGATGTGATCAGTGCGGACATGGATTTGAACAGCTACAACGTGACGTTTGCTTGGTATCTGAACAACGCGCCGGTTGCTGGCGGCAACAATGCAAGCCTGGCGATCACCAGTGACATGGAAGGCGGGCAGCTGGTGCTGGTCGCTTCCGCCACAGGGACAGACAATGTATTCGGCTCCGTCACCAGCAATGTGTGCAAGGTGGAGGTTACGCCTTCGCAGACCTACTACACCGGCTCGGTGAGCCTGCCCACGTCCGCCAAAGCGGGAGATGTGGTCAGCGCCGTCATCTACGGCGGCAATACCTCCCAGGTGACGTATGACTGGTATGCCGACGAGAGCCGCGTGTCCTCCGGCGTCAGCCAGCTGCTGGTCACCTCATCCATGGCCGGCAAACGCATCACCGTGCGCGTTACATCCATGGATCCTTCCGTGATCGGCAACACCCTGAGCAACACCTGCTACGTTGAAGCTTCCGCCGCCACCTCATCAGATATGTAATCCGTTCGGTTCCTGCATGGCATAGGCTGTGCAGCATGGAGAAGGAATCGCCTGCACAAGCGGTTCCTTCTTTTTTGCATGCTTCGGACACTGCTCGAATCATTGCACAGCCACGCATATCCCACACATAGATTTTTTCTCTTCCGGGCATACTTCCCGCATAAGGGGGTATCGCCATGATGCGCGTTTTATCCATGCTGCTTATCCTTGCACGGCTGCTTGCGCCGCAAATGGCCTCGTTTCGACTGTTTGCCGGCATGCAATCCGGTTATTTGCTGCGCTGCCACGTGGTTGCCCAGGATGATACTGCTGAGATGCAGCGCGTCAAGCTCTGTGTCCGGGATGCTGTACTAGATGCCTATGCAGCCCATGGGACACCTGGTGCCATGCTGCCGCAGGCGCGTGCGCTGCTGCCCGTTTTAACTCGCGCGGCAGAGGATGCAGCTGAAGCGGAAGGCTTTTCAGGCAAAGTACGCGTCTGTCTTGAACGCCGCGCCTTTGAAGAATACATGCTGGAGGGCGTAACCGTACCTGCCGGCAACTATCCTGCGCTGATGGTGTATCTGGGTAATGCGCAGGGGCACAACTGGTGGGGACTGTTGGATCCGGACATGGCCTGCCACTGCGCTGGCGGCGAAGGCATTTCCTCCCCATGGGACTGGTCCTGGCAAGGGTTTCTGGATGCCCTGCGGCGCATTTTCAGCGTGGAATAGGCATTCTCTGTGCACACGGAGGTTTGGCGTTTTCTCCCTGCCGGACTCTCTTTTTTGCATTTTCTCCTGGCCTGCTCTCGCTTTTTTCTTCAAGGTATGGTATGATAGAACGTGGCATAGACCAAATACGACTCTGAGGAGCGGCCATGATTACAGTCAATAACGTATCCCTGACCTTCGGCGGTCAGAAGCTCTTTTCCGGCGCTGATTTGAAATTCATGCCCGGCAACTGCTACGGCATCATCGGTGCAAACGGCGCGGGCAAATCCACGTTCCTGCGCATTCTTTCCGGTGAGCTGGAACCCACTACAGGCTCCGTCACCATTCCTGCGGGGCAGCGCATGTCCACCCTGAAGCAGGATCAGTTCAAATACGATGCCTATCCTGTGCTGGACACGGTCATCATGGGCAACCAGCGCCTTTATGATATCATGAAGGAAAAGGACGCGCTCTACGCCAAGCCTGACTTTTCCGAGGCAGACGGCGAAAAGGCGGCCGAGCTGGAGGGGGAATTTGCCGAGCTGGACGGCTGGAATGCTGAAAGCGATGCGGCCACCCTGCTCACCGGCCTTGGCCTCCCCGCCGAAATGCACTATACCCTCATGGGCGACCTGAAGGGCGGCGAAAAGTTCAAAGTGCTGCTGGCGCAGGCACTGTTCGGCAATCCGGATATTCTGCTGCTGGACGAGCCTACCAACAACCTGGACAACCGCTCCGTGGCCTGGCTGGAAGATTTTCTCATGGATTTCCCCGGCACGCTCATCGTGGTCAGCCATGACCGCTGGTTCCTCAACAACATCTGCACCCACATTGTGGATATCGACTATAACCAGATCAAGCTCTACGTGGGCAACTACGATTTCTGGTATGAGTCCTCCAAGCTCATGCAGTCCATCATGAAGGATCAAAAGAAGCGCCGTGAAGATAAGATTCGCGAATTGCAGGCCTTCATTCAGCGCTTCTCCTCCAACAAATCCAAGGCCAAGCAGGCCACCAGCCGCCGCAAGCTGCTGGATCAGCTGACCATTGAGCAGATGCCTGCCTCTTCCCGCCGCTATCCGTGGGTGTGCTTTACCCCTGACCGGGAGGCCGGCAAGGACATCCTGCAAGTGACCAACATCAATTACACGCAGGACGGCGTACAGCTTTTGAAGGACGTTTCCTTCCTTGTGCAAAAAGGGCAGAAGATCGCCCTGGTGGGCACCAACGAGCAGGCGCAGACCGCCCTGTTCCGCATCCTGGCTGAGGAAATCCAGCCGGATTCCGGCACGGTAAAATGGGGCGTCACCATTTCCACCAGCTATTTCCCCAAGGATAATTCGCCCTATTTCAACGGCTGCGATAAGAACATGCTGGAGTGGTTTGCCCAGTATTGCCCTGCCAACATGCTGGAAAGCGACATGCGCGACTTGCTGGGCCGCATGCTCTTCCGGGGCGATGATGTGTACAAGCAGGTCAGCGTCCTCTCCGGCGGTGAAAAGGTGCGCTGCATGCTTTCCCGCATGATGCTCTCCGGCGCCAACTTTGTTATGCTGGATCAGCCCACCAACCACCTGGATCTGGAATCCATCACCGCAGTGAACAACGCGCTGATTAACTTCCCCGGCAATGTGATCTTCACCAGCCAGGACCACCAGTTCATCAGCACCATTGCCGACCGCATCATTGAAATTAAGCCAGACGGCACCATTGCCGACTACCTGTGCAATTACGAGGAATATCTGGAAAAGATTAAAGCGTAAAGCTGCTGGAAAGAACCGTTTCCTCGTGTTTCATCCACAACAGGTTTTCATCAGAAAGGGAGGGGTATTGATGGCTCGCTGCACCACGCAGCCGTTCACCTGTCCCCATTGTCACACGCAGCAGACCTTCTCCTTTTACGAAACCGTCAACGCCCGGGAGGATCCGGCGCTCAAGCAGCGCCTGCTGGACTGCTCCCTTTTCGATTTTGTGTGCCCGGCCTGCCATAAACACGCCCGCATCGGCTATCCGCTTTTGTATCACGATCCGGATCGCAAGGCCATGGTATTCATGACGGACTCAACCGAGCGTGAGCAGACCGGAGAGGTGCTCAGCGCCCTCCTGTCGCTTCCGCAAAGCCGCGTGGCCATGGAAGGTTACACCCTGCGCGCCGTCAACCAGCCCCTGCAAATGGCCGAAAAGCTCCTTCTCCTGGATCATGGGCTGGATGACCGCGTGGTGGAAATGATGAAGCTGCTGCTCTTTGCCGAATATCATCGTACCCATCCGCAGGCAATGCTGCAGCAAATGGTTGTGGTGGAAACAGACGGCGCGCTGCACATCATCACCCAGCTGGCTGGCGCGGCGCCTCTGGCAACGCCGCTTGAACCGGCGCTCTACGACACCGTGCGCAAGCAGTATGCGCCCTTTTTCCCCCAGTCGCCCATGGAAAACCTGTTTGTGAATTTCCAGTGGGCGGCAGATTGTTTCACCCCTTCGTCCACCGTTCAGTGACGCACGCCGCGGATGCTTTGCCCCTGCCTGTTCGTTTCTTTGGCAGGGGGTGCACTGCAGCCCGCCCCATGCCGAAAGGAGAGGACAACATGGATTTTCTCAAAACGCTGCTGGTCTACATGTCCATGACAATGGCTGCCTCCATGCAGGGGGGCACGTTGCCTGAACCCACCCCAACGCCCACCACGCCGCCTGCGGCCGTTGTTTCCACGGCTGCCCCGGCCACCACTACCGCGCCTTCCGCGCCGGTGGTCACCCTGGCCGGCACAGCCGCAACTGCAACGCCCACACCCGTGCCAAAGCCGGACATTACCCCGAACCCAAACTATCGCAACCTTTCCAAGGGCGACCGCGGCGACAGGGTGAAAAAGCTTCAGGAGCGGCTGATTGAGCTGGGCTATCTCGCCGGTACAGCAGACGGTTCCTATGGCAATCAGACCCGCCGCGCAGTGATGCGCTTTCAGTATTACAACGGTCTGCAACAGGACGGCGTAGCCGGCCGAGCCACGCAAACCGTGCTCTTCGAGTATGAGAACGTGATGCCCTATCCCGCTTCTCCCACCCCTGCGGCAAGCGAAGCACCTCTCTCCTCCCCAACTTCCGACCCGGTGCTGACCCTCGCCCCACTGGAAACCGTCACCACCGCCAGCACGCAGGAAATCGTTCTTCAGGATGCCACGCCCGAACCTGTGCCTGCGCTGGACATTGCACTCACGCCCCTTGAAGGCGGCAGCGTGACCCTGAACGGCACGGTGCTGACCCTGCTCTCCCAGCAGGGAAACGTGTCCACCAGCGTCGCGCCTCACATGTTTGTGTCCGAGGATGGCGATGTGTATCTTTCCATCACGGATCTGTGCACCGCCGTACCCGCGTGGACGTTAACCACCACCGCCGACGAAGCCGGGCAGGCCGTTCATTGGAACATCACCGCCAACGGCCATACCGTGACTGCCTACACGATCGATGGGGGTTTTGCTTCCCTTGTGGACAGCGTTCACCAGCCCTTCGTCGCCGGTGACCTCGTTGTTCACGACAACGGCCTTCTTGTGCGCACCTCCTATCTCCACACCGCGCTTTCCCTCCAGGTTGTCTATGATGACGAAACCAACGTTGTGGAGCTGAAATAACGCGGCAACGATCTATTTTTCAGAATTCAATCATCGAAAGCAGACAGGCGGTCTTCTGCATTTGCATCATCACGTGTTGCCTGTCTGCTTTTTGTTTTGCCTTTGCGGCAATTCAGTAAAGGAGATCCTCCGTTCACCGCTTTTGTGCAGCGGCAATATCCCTACATCTTTGCACATAAAGCAACCGGGCAGGCGAAATATCACCTGTCCGGTTGCTTCTTTTATCATGCAGCAGAAAAGCCGCTGCTTCCATCAGTTTTTCAGGGAATTCAGGGGTGCGGGAATGCGGCCTCCGCGGGCAATGAATTCCGCATTGCCGCAGTTGTTTACCGGCATCACCGGCGCATAGCCCAGCAAGCCGCCAAACTCCACCATATCCCCGGCCTTTTTGCCCGGGGCGGGGATCACACGCACGGCCGTGGTTTTGTTGTTAATCATACCAATGGCCGCTTCGTCCGCAATAATGCCGGAAATAGCCGCCGCGCTGGTGTCGCCCGGGATGGCAATCATATCCAACCCCACCGAGCACACGCAGGTCATGGCTTCCAGCTTTTCCAGCGTCAGCGCACCGGCCGCAGCAGCTTCGATCATGCCGATATCCTCGCTCACCGGAATGAAAGCGCCGCTCAGCCCGCCCACGTGGTTGGAAGCCATCACGCCGCCCTTTTTCACGGCGTCATTCAACAAGGCCAGCGCTGCTGTTGTGCCCGGCGCGCCCGCCATTTCAAGCCCCATCTCCGTGAGGATATGCGCCACGCTGTCGCCGCGTGCAGGCGTCGGCGCCAAGGACAAGTCCACAATGCCAAAGGAAATATTCAGCCGCTGCGACGCTTCCCGCGCCACCAGCTGCCCAACGCGCGTGATCTTGAACGCCGTGCGTTTGATGGTTTCCGCTACCACATCGAAGGGCTGTCCCTTCACCTGTTCCAGCGCTGTTTTCACCACGCCGGGGCCGGACACGCCAACATTGATGGCGCATTCCGGTTCGCCCACGCCGCAGAACGCGCCTGCCATGAACGGGTTATCCTCCACGGCGTTGCAGAAAACCACCAGTTTTGCGCAGCCAAGTCCGTCCTGCGCCGCTGTAATATCCGCCGTCTTCTTGATAATTTCGCCCATTTCCCGCACGGCATTCATATTGATGCCCGCCCGCGTGGAGCCAATATTGACCGAGGAGCAGAGCCGTTCGGTTTCCGCCATCACTTCCGGGATGGACTGCAAAAGCCGCTCGTCAGCCTGCGTCGCGCCCTTCTGCATCAGTGCGGAATAGCCGCCCAGAAAGTTGACGCCCATCTCATGCGCCGCTTTATCCAGCCACCGTGCAATCGGCCGCGGGTCACCCTGGCAGATCAGGCTCACCGGGGTAACGGAGATGCGCTTGTTCACAATCGGAATGCCCAGCTCCTGCTCAATGCTCTCGCCGGTTTTCACCAGATTCTTAGCCACCCGGCAAATCTTATCATACACGCGCTGTCCGCACTTTTCCGCGTCCGCATCGGAGCAGTCCAGCAAGTTCACACCCAATGTGATGGTGCGAATATCGAACTTCTCTTCCTGAATCATCCGCATGGTTTGGAGGATTTCGCCTGTTTCAATCATGCTGTTTTTTCCTCCTTAAATGCGGTGCATCGCATCGAAAATATCCATGCGCTGCATATGAATATCCATCTTCAGCTCATCACGCACGGGTTGGAGCGCTTCATTGATGGCGGCAAAATCGCGCTTTGCGCCATCCAGGTCAACAATCATCATCATGGTGAAATAGCCATCCAAGATGGTTTGTGTAATATCGAGAATATTGATATTCATTTCGCTCAGCTTGGTCGCCACCTTAGCAATAATCCCGGTTGCGTCCAATCCCGTCACGGAAATCAACGCTTTGGTCATGGCAAAATCCCTCCCGTTTTTTCGTGTGTATTGCTGCATTTCACTATATCTTGCGTGAAAAGCTTTGTCAAGGGGATGGCGATATGAAACCCTTGTGAAGGAATTCTTTCTTTTTTACATTACGGAAACAGGCGGATTTCTGGGCTTTGTCCTGACCCACGAGGGCTCCGCCCTCGACCCGCGAAGGGACTTCGTCCCTTTCGAATCCCATTTTACGGCTCCTTGGCAAGGTTTTGAGCTCTTTCAGCCCTTTGGACTGAAAATCGCAAGCGGGTTTCTGGGCTTTGCCCTGTCCCACGAGGGCTCTGCCCTCGACCCGCGAAGGGGCTTCGCCCCTTTCGAATCCCATTTTACGGCTCCTTAGCAAGGGTTTGAGCTCTTTCAGCCCTTTGGGCTGAAAATCGCAGGCGGGTTTCTGGGCTTTGCCCTGACCCACGAGGGCTCCGCCCTCGACCCGCGAAGGGGCTTCGCCCCTTTCGAATCCCATTTTACGGCTCCTTAGCAAGGGTTTGAGCTCTTTCAGCCCTTTGGGCTGAAAATCGCAGGCGGGTTTTTGGGCTTTGCCCTGACCCACGAGGGCTCCGCCCTCGACCCGCGAAAGGGCTTCGCCCCTTTCAAATCCCATTTGGCAACGTCTCGGTTTATTTTCCCTCTTGCGCTTCTGCTTCACTTCCTTTATCATATTTTCCATTCTCCCTGAAGGAGGTCTCCCATGCAAAAGCAGGTTTTAGCCATTCACGATCTCAGCTGCATCGGCCGCTGTTCTCTCACCGTTGCGCTCCCTGTTCTCTCCGCCTGCGGCATTCACACCTCTGCGCTGCCAACGGCACTTCTTTCCACCCATACAGGCGAGTTCACCGGCTACACCTATCTCAACCTCACCGATGAAATGCAGCGCATTGCTGCGCATTTCGCAACCCTGCCGCTCCACTTTCACGGCTTATACACCGGCTTTCTCGGTTCCTATGCGCAAATTCAGCTGGTAGGGGATGTGCTCCAGCGCTACCATGCATCGGACACGCTCACGCTGGTCGATCCCGTCATGGCCGATCACGGGAGGCTCTATGCAACCTACACCCGGCAAATGGCCGGCAGCATGGGCGAATTATGCTGCCTAGCAGATGTGATTGTTCCCAATCTCACTGAAGCTTCCATCCTGCTGGACATACCGTATGATCCTTCGCCTTCCTGGCCGCAGGTACAGCAGATAATGGAAGCTCTTGCCGCACGTTACGGCTGTGCCCACGTGGTCATCACCGGCGTTCCACGCGGCGAAATGCTGGGCGCATCCATTTTTTCGTCTGCCACAGGCATTTCGTCTTTTGCAGGCGGCAGCGTGCTGCCCGGCGTATTCTACGGCACAGGCGATGTGCTGGCCAGTGCGCTTCTCGGCGCCATGCTGTGCGATTTATCCGCCGCGGATGCGCTTTCCGCCGCGGTGGATTTTACCCACACAGCCATGGTGCACACCCTGGCAAACGATCTTCCACTACGCTATGGCGTGGCTTTTGAGCAGGCTCTGCCGGTGCTTCTGCGCACCCTCGGCCTTTGCTAAGGCAATACCGCACAAATGAGTTGGTGCGGAGTCGAATGAATTTTTTGTCAGATGCAATGGCAGATTTTGAAGGTTTACTGGAGGTAAATCGAAAAATCTGCAAGTAGCAGATGGCGGAAAAGGCATCGCCTACGCTGCCAACGAATTGTGCGGTATTGCTCTAAGCTTTTTTCCTCTCTCTTCCGCCAGGCAGGCCGTATCCGCTTCAGCAGCGATGCGTTTCCTGCCCGTTTTTTTTGCTACAAAAGCCCTCAGGTTTCATGCTCGATAACCGCCTCTATCCTCCACCGCAGCGCGGGATATACTCGATCCCATCCAGCGCGCTGCCATTGCTGCCAGTCAGCGCAGGCCATCATTCGGGTGCGCGCAAGTCCCAGCGCGTCGCAATCGGCCGCGGCAAGCTTTTGCATCACTGCACCGCACCCCTGGCGGACTGCTTCTTCAAGCTCCTCATCCGTCAGCTGCCGGTCCCGGCATTTCAGGCGAATGCGGCACGTGGCCTCCTGCCCTGTACGCTCCACGCTGCATGCGCTCTCCAGCACGGTTACGCTGCGTCCGTCAAAGCTCAGGGCTCCCTTGCGCAGCTTGCCCTGCATCAGCCGCAGCAGCTGGTGCTCCCCTGCCGTCAGTTGTCCGTGCACCTTACCATCCTGCCCGATCAGCCACGCGCCGGACGCCTGCACGGCAAGTCCCTTGGCCGCAAGGGGCTGCTCCGCCAATCCCGGCACTGTCCGTCCCTCCGCTTCCAACGTCAGGTTCGCCACTGCCATGGATTGCCGCACCCCGCTCCTGAGAAGTTCCCCCATCTTCGCATCCGGTATTGTGCCAAGCGCCGCCCGCGAGGACAGCAGTACCTCCAGATATTTGCTCAGCCGCATGCCCGTTTCCGGTTCAAGCGCATCCATCACCTTTTCCAGTGCATCCTCCGTCACAGCAACGGCGGCCGCCATGCGGAATTCCCGCATCCGACCAAGGTCGGAAAGCGTGCCGGCAAAATGCTCGCCCTCTGCCAGCGCTTTGCTGAACACCGCCAACCGCACCTGCCCATAGTGGATGCGGATGGGCGATGCGGCGTCCAGCATCGTCATGGCTTCTCCAAAGGACGTACCCCTGGCGCTCACCGTCAGGTACTCCCCAACGCCTGCATAGGTGGGCAATCTTGCATAAACCGTCCATATGCCGCCGCGTTCATCCACACCCAGGCACACGGCAAAGGCACGCTCCTCCTCCGGCAAAAGGGAACATCCGCCAAGGAGCAGCACACTCAAAAGGAGCAGCAACCACACCGTTTTTTTCATCGCCGTGCACTCCTTTGTCCAAGCACTGCAAGCGCAAGCAGCAGCGCCGCAAGGGCATAAGGCGTCCACAGCCATCCCTGTGCTGCCTGCGCTGCACTTTGCATGGCTGATGTGCCAAATCCCTGAAGCAGCGCCAACAGCAGCAGCAATGCAGGCACCAGGCAGGCTCCTTCTCCCTTCGGCCAGGGGAAGAACCTTGCCGCCTCCGTGCAACAGATGGCCGTTGCAAGACCCAGTCCCGCCATCCACAGGCACATCAGCAGCATCCTGTTGATCGGATGCAAAAACGAGCCCGCAAGCAGCATCGTGCCCGCAAGGCTTTCCCGGCCGTAAAGCGCCTCATGGGGCAGTGCCGCGCTCACGCCTGCCAGCAGCGCCGTGCATGCAAGCGGCAACCCTGTTTTTCGCCCGCTCCTGCCTGTTTTTTGCACCGGCGGGCATTCCGTCAGCAGCAGCACCGGCCACATGCCCCCAAGTCCTAACCGACCTGCATGCAGGCACGCTTCCACGCCTTCCCCAAGCAGGGGAAAGAAATGGTCCGCCCGGGCAAGAGCCAGCAGATTTCCCAGCACACACGCCGCCATCAATCCCAGCGGTGCGGTCAGCAATCCAACACTTCGCCACAGGCCGGGCTGGCGGGCGCACAGTGCCAGCGTACCGGCTGTCACCAGCGCAATCACCATGGGGTTGGCCGCCGTGTTTACCCCTTCGGTAAACAACACCACAAGCGCTGTCATGCTGCATAATCCTTCCATCAGCAGTGCCGCGCCTTCCAACACACGCAATCCGTTCGCTGCCCTCTGTCCCAAACGCTTCGCCACGCATTCGCTCAGCGTATCCGCACCGCTTTTTCGCATCATCAGCAGCAAAAACGCGGCCAGCAGCACCGGAAACAGACCGCACAGCGCCGCCAACCACCACTGCGCCGCGCCTGCACGCGGGGTCAGCACCACCGTGCCTGTGCGCAAAAACGTCACCCCTGCAAGAAATCGCATTTGCCGCTGCATGGCGCTTGTCTCCGCAGCCTGTCGCAGCGCACACCGCGTTTTTATCTCCGTCCGCACCACATCATGCCTTCACTTTCCTCCCTTGCTCCGCCATGCGCGCATTTTGCCCGCTGCCCGCACAGGATGCGCGGCGCTTGCCAGCCATGTGGTCAGCCGCTGTCGCCAAATGGGCGTGCGCAAAATGAGATCCGGGTTGTGCAGCCGCCCCGGCGCAACAGGCGCGGCCATAGGCGACCCAAAGGAACGCATGGCGCACAGCCGCACAGCCAGCACGCACCCCACCAGGGCCATGCCGTACACCCCTCCCACGCAAGCCGCCGCAAGGAACACCATTTGCAGGATGCGGAAAGCCAGCGTCAGCGCATATTCCGGCAGGGCATAGTTGCCAAGCGCCGCCACAGCCACCACAATCACCATCAGCGGATGCACCAGCTTTGCCTCCACGGCCGCCTGCCCCAAAATCAGCCCGCTCACCGTGCCGAGGGAGGAGCCCACCACTCCCGGTACCCGAATGCCCGCTTCACTGATGAGGTTGACCATCAGGAGCATCAGCGCCATTTCACCCGGGATGGACAGCGGCACCGCCGCCTGGCTTTCCAGCACTGAGGTGAGCAGTGTCACCGGCAGCGCTTCCGGATGAAACAGCGTGAAGGCCACAAACAGCCCCGGCAGCAATAGGGTCATCAGTGCGGCAAGCAGCCGCACCAGGCGCGTCAGCAGCCCATAGGGCCAGCGCATGGCCATATCGTCCGGGGTATGGAACAGGTGCAGAAAGCTTACCGGCGCAGCCAGCACCCGGGGCGAGCCGTCCAGCACCAGCACCACCTGTCCCTCCAGCAGAAAGGACGCCGCCCTGTCCGGCCGCTCCGTCAGGCAGCATTGCGGCAAAACGGCCGCCGGATGGTCTTCCACCAGCTGCTGCAATTCGCCAATGGACAGCACATGGTCTATCCGAAGCTGCGCGATACGTCCGCGCATCCGGGCAACCGTCGCTTCGTCTGCCCGATCCTTCAGGTACATCAGGCTCACCCCCAGCGGAATCCCATCGCCAACAGACAGTGTTTCGCCTATCAGCGCAGGGGTTGGCAGCAGGCGGCGGATGAGGGTCACATTGTCCCGCAGGGATTCGTTGAACGCCTGGTGCTGCCCCTCCACCACTGCTTCCGCCTGCGGGGTGGATACGCCGCGCCGCACATACCCGCGGATGTCAAAGCATAGCGCGCCCATCATGCCGTCCGCTACCATCAGCGCCTGACCACCCATCAGCTGCTCCACGGCCTGCGCCACGTTATCCGTTTCCTCCCCCTCGCCAAGGGGCAAAAGCGCAAGCAGCGCCTGCGCCATCGCCTCAGGCAAAGCCTCCCCTGCATGCATTTGGCAGGGGTGCAGCAGATCACGCTGCAGAAAATCGCTCGACACCATGCCATCCACAAAGTATACCGACGCTTCCCGCCGGTAGACTGTGAAATCCCGCCGCTTCATGTCCGGGTTTTCCGCCCTGTTCAGCAGCACATCCAGCAGCGCGCGCGTCCGCTCAATGGATGCAGGAAACCGCATGCCTTTTCCCCCTTTGTGATAGCGTCCGCACCGGGGCGAACATGCATTTCGCCCCGGTGCCCAGTGTCTCTTTTACCAGCGGCACTTGTAGCTGGCACACTGGGATTCGTCAGCCTTCCCGTTGCAGCAGTTCTGCTTGGGCGCAACCTGAATGTCCGCCAGGGCACAGTAGCCGTTCATCTCATGGTGCTGGCAGCTTTCCACGCTGCAATGGATGCACTGATTGTTCTGATGAGCCATGATGGTTCCCTCCCGATTATTTGTCGCTCCGTGGAGCGCAGGTTCATTCTGCCCGCATTTTTCTCTTGAGATACACGCAAAAATATGGTATGCTGTTTTCTGCGCTTGCGACTGTTTTCGCTGTGCGCGCCGGGATGGAAGAGTTTTTTGCTCTTCAGGGCTTCCTTTGCGCCGAAAAATGGCGTGACAAAGCCTTTTTTTCGTCTTCTTTTTATGCTTGCGATATGGTTTTTCCCGCAAAAAAGGAAGGTGCGCGTGCATGCCCGGCACAAAAAACGTCGGCCTGTGTAGCCGGAAAGGATGGTTTTTCCCATGACCAAGAAGCTGTTTTCCACCCGTTCTCTGTGCCTCGGCGCGATCATTGCCGCGCTGTATGCGGTGCTCACGCTGTTCCTGCCCGCCCTGAGCTATGGCGCGTGGCAGTGCCGCGTTTCTGAGGCACTGACGGTTTTGCCCATCGTGCTGCCCCAGTCCATTCCCGGCCTGGTGGTGGGCTGCCTGGTTGCCAACCTGCTCAGCCCCGTTGGCGCAATGGATGTGATTTTCGGCACGCTGGCCACGCTGCTGGCAGCCATCGGCACCTATGCGCTGCGCAAAAACAGGTATCTTGCAGCCCTATGCCCGGTAGTTGCCAACGGGCTGATTGTCGGCGGCATGCTGTCCTACGCCTATTCGCTTCCGCTGTGGCTGACCATGGTGCAGGTTGCCGCAGGCGAATTGCTGGCCGTTGCAATCGGTTTGCTGCTGCTGCCGCTGCTTGAAAAAGTCGACCTGCAAAAACTTCAGTGATCCGCCAAAAAGGAAGCTCGAGCTTCCTTTTTTTGTACAAAAAAGAACCATGCCCCTCTTTGGCGCTTTCTTTCACGACTTTTTTTCCGGAATGGTTTCCTTCCCCGGTCAGAATGTGCTATAATAGCAAAATGGAATGTTATGATTTTTCGCACATTCCTGTTTGCCTTTTGCAAACCCTACAGGAGGAACTATGCAGCCAAGCTTGATTCTTGCGTCATCCTCGCCCCGGCGGCGGGAGCTGTTGACGCTTACCGGAATAGACTTTACCATTGACGCGCCGGATGTGGACGAGACCTGCGACCTGCCTGCGCGCGAAGCCGTGGCGGAAATCAGCCGCCGCAAAGCGCTGGCTGCGGCCGCCCTGCACCCCGGGTGTGTTGTGCTGGCAGCGGACACCCTGGTGTCCGTGGATGGCCGGGCGTTGGGTAAGCCCCACACGGCGCAGGACGCCTGCCGCATGCTGCAAAGCCTGCGTGGCCAATGGCATCAGGTATACACGGGCGTGACGTGCGTGGATGCCAATGGCACGCTCCGCGCAGGGGTGGACGAAGCCAACGTGCGTTTTTCCGATGACATGAGCGACGAGGAAATTCGCCGCTATGTTGTCACGGGCGAACCCATGGACAAAGCGGGCGCCTACGCCCTGCAAGGCATTGCCGGGCTGTGGATTGAAGAGGTGCGCGGCAGCTCCTCCAACATCATCGGCCTGCCCCTGGCGCTCACCCGCCGCCTGCTTGCGGCATGCGGGCTGCACGTTTTACCTGCACGGATGTAAGTTTTTTCGCCGATTGGATAGACGGCGCGCATTTTTCGCGCCCAAGCGATTTGAAGGAGGGCGTTCATGGCCTTTTTTGCACCGGATATTGGCATTGATCTGGGTTCATCCAACACAATGGTTTATGTGCGCGGCCGCGGCATTGTTATCAGCGAGCCGACCCTGGTGGCCACCAACACCGCCAACCGCAGGCAGGTGCGCGCCGTTGGCGACGAAGCTGTCTACTTGCGCGGGCGTACTTCTGCTTCCCTTGAGGTGGTGCAGCCCATTGTGGCGGGCGCCATCGCGGATTTTGACATGACGGAAGTGCTGATCCGCTACTTTATCCGCAAAGCAATCGGCGTAAGCCACGTGTTTAAGCCCAAGGTGGTCATTGCGGTGCCGTGCACGCTGTCGGCTGTGGCGCGCAAGGCCGTTGAGGAAGCGGCGGAAGTGGCAGGCGCCAAGAGCGTGTATTTGGTAGACAAGCCCTTTGCGGCCGCCATTGGTTCCGGGCTCCCCGTCTATGAACCGGTAGGCAGCATGGTGGTGGATATCGGCGGCGGCACCACGGATGCGGCCATCGTGTCCCTGGGCGGACTGGTGGTAGCGCAGTCCATCCCCGTTGGCGGCATTCGCATGGACGATGCGGTGCGCAATCACATCCGCATGGAAGCCAACCTGATTATCTCCCCGCAGACAGCGGAAAACGTGAAAAAAGACCTTGGCGCAGCCATGCTGATGAACGGAAACCGCAAGGTGCGCATCCGCGGCAAGGATACAGTGGGCAGCAAGGACTCCGCTGAAAGCGGCTCCGGTATGGGCAGCGCCAAGGATATTTCCTACAGCGCAGCACAATGCTACGAGGCGCTCAAGGAACCCTGCGCAGCTATCCTGGCCGCCATCAAGTGGGTGCTGGAGCGCACCCCGCCTGAGCTTGCGGCGGACATCATGCGCAGCGGCATCCATCTCACAGGCGGCGCATCGCAGCTGGTAGCACTTGATCGCTACATTGCCACGGAGCTGGGTATCCCCGTGCTGCTGGCCAAGGAGCCGTCGGACTGCACTGTGCTTGGGCTGGGCTACCTGGTGGAAAACATGCAGCTGCTCTCCTCCATTTCCCGCGCAGGCAACGCGCGCTGATCACGCCCATGAAGCGAGGTGATAACCATGGCCAGACGCAAAGCGCCTTCCTCCGCACCTGAAAAAGAGGAAAAAGCCTATCCCGTATACGACGACTTTCTTTATGACGATTTGCAGGAAAACCCGGAAAGCAGCCGCGGCCGCGCTTTTCCTGAAGATGCGGAAGGTGTGGAGCACAACCGTGTGAAAACCACGCAGGTGCCCATGCGCAGCCGTTTCAAATCCGTGCACATTCCCCGGGAAACCATGGAGGGTTATGTGCCCGAAAACCAGGACGACGCACCGGAATCGTCGGCAAACGGCAATGCCTACGCTGCGGACGATGTTTCCGACACGCCTGAGGACGCCATGCGCAAATTCAAGCAGGCGCAAAGCGCACAGGAAGATGAAACCGCGCCCCATGGCTTCGGCCGCAAGAAAAAGCGTGAACGCCCTGTGGCGGAAAGCGCCGCAAACGGCGATGAGCCGCCGAAAAAGCACACCTTCGGCATTGTGCTGGTGACGCTGCTTGTGACGGTTGTGCTGGCGAGCATGGTGCTCTCCAACGTGTCCAGTATCAGCTTTTTCAGCATGCCGGAAAACGCGCTGAGCCGGATTGTGACGCCGGTGCAGGGATTCTTTTCTTCCCTGACCGATTCTGTCGCCGGTTATCTGCGCACGCTGAAGCTGCGTGCAAACCTGGAAACCGAATACAACAAGCTGCGTGCGGAAAACGAACAGCTTGTCTATCGTGCCATGCTGGCAGATGAATTGCAGACGGAATTGAGCCAGTATGAAAACATGTATGACGAAGTGAACGCCAACCGGGACATGAACCCCATCATCTGTCAGGTGATTGACCGTGGGGACAATAACTATTTCTCCACCTTTGTTATCAACCGCGGCAGCCGGGACGGTATCCGTCAATATATGGCCGTGACCATTTCCGGCGCGCTGGTAGGCTATACCGAAGAAGTGAAAGAATCCTCCAGCACAGTGCGGTGCATCATTGACAGCGAGGCTTCCATCGCCGCGCTGATCCAGTCCAGCCGTGACCAGGGCACGGTGAAGGGTACCCTCGGCATTGACGGCACCTACATGTGCCGGATGTACTATCTGTCCGACGATCACCTGCCCCGCCCTGGCGACACGGTGGTCACATCCGGCGTTGGCATGTCCTTCCCCAAGGGCATCCCAATCGGCACGGTGCGTGAGAGCACCCGCGGCATGGACGCCAACAAGCAGTACATTGTGGTGGAACCGCTGGTGGACTTTGAGCACATTGAGTATGTGATTGTGCTGCGCTATCAGCCCACGGCGGAAGCAGTGAGCGGACGCGACAGCCTGAGCGCCAGCATGGAATATGTGCCGCTGGAAACCGCGCGGCCTTACCCAACGCTGCGCATCAGTTCCAGCAATTTCGGCACGGAGACCCCTGCCCCTTCCGTAGAAGCGACGCCTTCGCCCACGCCGTCCCCCACGCCCACATCCACCCCCAGGCCGACCAGCACGCCTGCGCCCACCATTGCGGGCCCCGTATACGAATATCACCCGGTGGCCACCGGCCCCACTGCCGAGCCTACCGCAACGCCCTCCCCCTCGCCCACGCCCTACATCACCCTAAACCCGGGCGACATGACCTATGAGGAGGATAACTAAGGTGAAGCGCAAGCTACCCCGCACCGGGGCGAAAAAAAGACGTGCCCTCCGTGCATGGCTGAGAGCTGCGCGGAACGGCGCGCGGTTTTTCCTGCTGTTGGCGGTCTCGTTTCTGATTAGCGGCAGCGTGATGCCTTACCTGAACATCGGTGGGGTAACGCCAAACCTGCTGTTTGCCGTAGTAGGCGTCATCACGGTTTGCTACGGCAGGCTGCGCGCCTACTGGGCCGGGGCGATTTTCGGCATCCTGGCAGAAATTTCTTCCCCATCCGTGACGATGCTGAACCTGCTTTTATACCCCCTGGCAGCCATGTTCTGCGCCATCTTTTTTGCCGACAAAAGCGACAAACGGCTGGAAACGGAGCGCAGCCTGAACAAAGCTGCCCGCAACGGCAACGTGTATGTCCGCTCCGTTTTGTGCGCCGGCATGAACACGCTTTTGTATGAGATTGTGAACGTGACCTACATTTATCTGCGGGGCACGGCGGTGACGGCGCAGCATATTTCCCGCAGCCTGATTGACATTGTGTGCACCATGATCCTCTGCCTGCTGCTTGCACCGCTTCTGCGCAAGTTTTTGGGCTTCAAGGTGGTTGTACGGGAAGAAAGCTCATCCATGGGGCGTTATGTTTCGTGAGAAGAAAGCTTCCTTCATTTGCCATGCAGCATGCTTTCCTTCTCTCACATGGACGCGCATCCAGGCTTATGGATGCTGAAAGGAGAAAAGATTGAACGGCAGCAACAGCAAGAACGACCGTCCCATGCGCATTCGTTATATTGCGTTTGTGGGCATTCTTTTCGCCATGTTCGGCTATCTGTTGTCAGGGCTTATCAATTTGCAGCTGAAATCCAGCGATGAATACGCGGAAAAGTCCGAAAGCCGCCGCACCAAGACCATTACGCTGCGCGGCAAACGCGGCAGCATTATTGACGCGGAATCCGTAACGCTGGCGGAGGACGAGCTGATCTACAACGTGACATTCTACAAGGATGTGTCGCAGAACAGCCGCGCGGAATATGCCGCGTTCACTTCCTCCATCCTGGAAACCATTGACATCATTGAACGCAACGGCGGTTCCCTCGCCGTGGATTTTGTGATCCGGCGCAACGAGGAAAGCGGTGAGTGGGAGTTCAACTTCGGCTCGGGCGTATCCGAATCGGTGCTGCAAAAGCGCGAAAGTCAGTGGCGTTCCAACATGTATTTGTCAAGCAAGACCAAATACGCCACGGCAGAGCAGTGCCTTGAGAAGCTTCGCACCAAATACCGCATGGCGCTCACCCAGGCGCAGTATGACGAGCTGCGCGCCAGCGACCGCGAAGAATCGGATGCGGACAAGCCCGCCGTGTATCTGGTGGATGAAGACACCATGCTGAAAGTCATGGCCATCTATTCCGAAATGCAGATGAACGTGTTCAACTCTCAACCGATCGTCATTGCCAAGAACGTGAAATACGAAACGGTTATTGAGGTTGAAACCCGTTCGATGATGCTTTCCGGCATGGAAATTGCCGTGGGCACCCAGCGGGTCTATCCCCGCAGCACCCTGGCCAGCCAGATCATCGGCTACATTGGCGCCATTCCCAGCCAAAACATGTGGGAAACCCTGCGTGCCAAGGGCTATTCCTACAACGACACCATTGGCCGCGACGGCATCGAGTCCTCCATGGAGGACTGGCTGACACAAAACTCCTCCCTCCGGCAGGGGCAGCGTGTGGTGGAGCGCGACAACTATTCCAAGATTGTGCGCGAATTGAGCTACACGGAACCCCAGGACGGCAACAACGTGAAGCTGACGCTCATCGCCTCCTACCAACAGCAGGCGGAACGCGCCATTGCCGACAACGTGAACAACACCCGCAACAAGCAGGAGCAGCTGATGGTGTCCGACAGCTGGCTGGAAAGCAACAAGTCGGACATTGCCAACCGCGATTGGGAAAAGTATCCCATGGAACTGGCGGAGCACGGCTGTATGGTTGTGCTGGACATGGAGGACCGGGTGCTGGCCATGGCCAACTATCCCACCTATGACCTGAACGCATTGGTGGCCGGCGGCAAGGAGGCCATTGCCATCCTGTCCGACGAGCGGAACCTGCTGCTGAACTACGGCATTCATGCCCGCGGAACCCCTGGCTCCATTTTCAAGATGGTCACTGCCATGGGTGCATTGAGTGAAGGCGAGCTGAAAACCAATGAGCGCATCACCGACCAAGGCTACTACACCAAGTACAACCAGGACCTTTCCACTGCCCCCAAGTGCTGGATCGGCAAGAACTATCGCTACAAGCACGCCAACCAGACCATTGTGGAGGGGCTTTCCAACTCCTGCAATTACTTCTTCTACGAGCTGGGCAGCCGCCTGGGTGAAGAGCGGTTGTATCGCTACAGCGCACAATTCGGCCTCACCAGCAAAACAGGCATTGACCTGCCGGGTGAAGTGCGCAGCGTGGTGGGCAGCCAGAACACGCTGTATGACACCTCCAAGGCCATGAACGAGGCCAGCCAGGACACATCGCTTCCTATCATCGTTTTCAACTCCATCAAAAAGCACCTGCGCAACTGCGGTGCCAGCAAAAACCTGGAATATGACGACGAGCGGCTGAGCGTGTGCGCCAAGCGGCTGATGGACATGGCCGTAAACTACGACGAATCCTACTGGCTGGACAACATGCGCACCATCCTGATGGAAGAATTGAACATGACCAAAGAGATGGTGTACCTGCAATCCGTCATCGGCGACACATATAACTACATGAACGACATCAAGTGGGGCGGCGGCCAGACCATTCTAACAGCCATCGGCCAGTCCGTGACCACACTGACCCCCGTAGCCGTTGCCCGCTATGTATGTGCGCTGGCCAACGGCGGCTATGTCTACAACGTGTCCATCATCGACTCCATCATTTCTCCGGACGGCGAGGTGCTTAGCCAGCGCAAACCGCAGTTGATCAACCAGCTGGAATATGCCGACGAATATCTGCCCTACATCAAGCTTGGCATGAAGGGCGTGGTGGACGAATCCGGTACCGCATCCAAGTATTTTTCCGGCTGGGCATACCGTGAAGAAATCTGTGCAAAAACAGGCACTGCTCAGGTGACGAAGATTGACCTGGAGAACAACGGCTGGTTCGTAACTTTCGCGCCCTACGACAAGCCGGAAATCGCCATTGCGGTGTTCATCCCCCACGGCTATTCCGGCGGCGAAACATCCCTGGCGGCCAAGGAATTTATCGACTGGTACATGAAGCAGAAGAATCTGCGCACCACCGATTACACCTTGCCGGTTGGCAACAGCATCGCGCCGTGACAAACGCGGCGTTTCAAAGCATCTGACAAGTGAGGGAACACAGCATGGGAAAGGCATGGATCATCGCCTCCGGCAAAGGGGGCGTGGGCAAAAGCACCATCACCTCAGCACTGGCCACGGCGCTGTGCCGCATGAAGCAGACCGTGTGCATTGTGGACGCGGACATCGGCCTGAGGGATCAGGACGTAATCCTGGGAATGGAAAACCGCGTGGTGTATGACCTGACGGATGTGTGCGCCCACCGCTGCACCCTGCCCCAGGCGCTGATCCAGCATACCACTGAGGAAAAGCTGTATCTCCTGCCGGCAGCACAGTTTGCCCGCGTGAAGGATGTGGATCCCAAGGACTTACGAAAGATCGTCCGCCAGCTAAAAAACCGCTTTCAGCATGTGCTGATTGACTGCCCGGCAGGCATTGAACGCGGATTGCGCGGCGTTTTGCACACGGAATGTGACGACTGCCTGCTGATATGCACACCGGATGACGTATGCATCCGGGATGTGGAACGCACGGGCAGTTTGATTGCCGAAAAGAAGGCCCTGAGACCCCAGCTGATTGTCAACCGCCTGAATGCGGAGCTGATTGCCGCAGGGGAAATGTACACCGCACAGGTGGTGGCGCAAACCCTTGATTTGCCGCTGCTGGGCGAGGTGCCGGAAGACCCGGTGATTTACCGTGCGCTGCTCAAGCACATTCCCCTGATGGATTGCCGGTGCGAAGGCGCCGAGGCGCTCACCCGCATTGCCCGGCGCATGACAGGGGAAAACGTCCCTCTGCCGGGCTACGGCACAAAGAAGCCTTCCCTCTTCCGGCGGATGTTTGGCCGCAAAGTACAGGAGGTACAAACCGTTGATCGTTGAAAACAGGCGAACACGCGCCCATGTGGACGTGCCGCTGATTGTGATGGTGTTTTCCCTGGCCATTTTCGGCGTGCTGGCCGTGTGCGTGGCCACCTATTCCACGGACTCCAGCGCTGACGCGTCGCTTTTGAACCACATTGTAGAATCCTCCTACGCGGTGCGGCAGTGCATCTTTCTGATGATAGCACCTGTCGTGCTGGTGGTCATCATGAACTTTCCCTACGACCTGCTCCGGCGTATCACACCGCTACTTTATTTCGGCGGCACGGTGCTGGTGGCCATAGTGTGGGTGTTCAACCGTGCCGCTGGTGTGAAGGCGTGGCTGGACATCATTTGGGGCTACACCATTCAGCCGTCCGAATTCGTCAAGCTATCCATGATTCTGATGCTGGCGCGGGTATTGGCGCGTTCGGAGCGCCCCATGAACACGTTCCGGGATTTCATGCGCATCATGCTGCTGGTGAGCGTACCGTGCCTTATCATTCTCCTGTCCGGCGAAATGGGATCGCTGCTGGTGATTGTGTTCCTGTTCGCCGTGATGCTGTATTTTTCCAATGTAGATATCCGCATCCTTTTAGGCATGGCCGTCGTGGCGGTGCTTGGCATTCTGGCGTTATACGGCGTGCTGGTTGCCACCGGCTCGGACAGCTATCGCTTGCAACGCATTCTGGCTTTCATGAATCCTGACCTGTACTCCTCCGATGACGCCTATCAGATGCTGCAAAGCCAAACGGCCATCGGCTCAGGTGGACTGACCGGCATTGGTATGTTCATCGACGGCTCCATGTCCCAGTTGAACTACGTGCCTGCTGACTGGACGGACTTCATTTTTGCCACCATTGGCGAAGCCTGGGGCTTTGTGGGCTGCTCGATCATTCTGCTGGTCTACCTGCTGATTATCCTGCGAATCCTGTACCTGGCACGCTTCACCCGCGACCGGTTCGGCATGCTGGTTATCATCGGTGTGATGGGCATGCTGCTGTTCCACGTGTTTGAAAACATCGGCATGACGCTGGGGCTGATGCCCATCACAGGCATTCCGCTGCCTTTCCTGAGCTACGGCGGTTCCAACATGGTGACAAACATGGGCGGCATTGCACTGGTGCTGAACGTGACAAAGAACCGCAGCCTGTCCCACTCGGTAGAAACGCCGCAGCTGCAAAGCAATGCTTACCTGTTCAGCAGCACTGCCGAAAAACAGGGGCATGTCCGCCAACTCATTCGACATATTACGCGAAAATAATTCCTGGCTTCACCAGCAAACAGAAAATAGCCAGAGCGCCATGAAGCGGAGTGATTCCGATTTCATGGCGCTTTGTTTTATGCAAACATTTTGCCGTGCACCACCGCTTTTCCCAGGGCATACTGCGCCTTCCTTTTGCATATTCATAACCATCCCCCGCCCCGGATGACTTCTTTTGTCGCGAAAAGGCTTCCTTTGCCGAACCGCGTCATCCCTGCGTCTACAACAATGCATCTGCGCATAGGATAGGGAAAGGATGGTGGAACATGAACCAACCGGCTGCCATGAAACCCAAGCCCCGCCGCCAGTTTAACTGGCCGGACGCACCCCGCCGTTTTCGCCTGCCAAAGCGTCAATGCGCGCTGCTGTTGGCGCTGGCGCTGCTTTGCGCATGCTACATAGGGCCGCTGAGCGACCAAAGCACGCAGGTAGCTGCCAGACGGCGCGTGTTGCCCGTTTACAGTGTGGAACGAGAAGATGATGTTGTTTCCATCAGCTTTGACGCCAGCTGGGGCGGTGAACAGACCCTCGGTATCCTTGACGTACTGGACGAATACGATGTGAAAGCAACATTCTTCCTGGTGGGCATCTGGGTAGAAAAATATCCGGAGCTGGTCAAGGAAATCGCCGCCCGCGGGCATGAAATCGGCAACCACTCCGCCACGCATCCGCACATGACCAAAATCAGCGAGGCAAAAATGCGTGAAGAGCTGGAAACCATGAGCAGCCAGTTAGAGCAGCTGACAGGCACACGCCCAACCCTTTTCCGCCCGCCTTACGGCGACTACAACGATCGTGTGGTGACGCTGTGCCGGCAGGAGGGCTATGAGGTTGTGCAGTGGAGCGTGGATTCGCTGGATTGGAAAAACTACGGTGTGGAGGATGTGATCCGCAAAGCCACGCGCAACGTGCAAAAGGGCGACATCGTGCTGTTTCACAACGACGCGAAGTATACCCTTGCCGCTCTGCCAACAATTCTGCAAGCCTACAGAGACAAAGGGCTGAAGGTAATCCCCGTTGGCGAAATGCTGCTGGATGGAGAAACCACCATTGACGTACAGGGAAAACAGCATCCCGCGTGAACAAACACGGCACGACGCAAAAAGGAAAGGTGATACGACATGGAAGAGATCGGGAACTACTTGCATCTATGCGGCACGCTGACCGGAGCCCCCGAATACGGGCATGAAGTATTCGGCGAAAGATTTTTCCGCGCAACGCTTTCCGTGCCCCGGCTGAGCGGTGCGGAGGATCTGCTGCCCATCACGCTCAGCGAGCGGCTGATGGAGGGGATGCACCTGGATGAAGGATCGCCGCTTGCCATCGAGGGGCAGCTGCGCAGCTACAACAAGGTTATTGAAGGCGCAGGCCGTTTGCTCATCACCGGATTTGCCCAGCATTTGACGGCCACGGACAGTGAAGAAAACCCCAACCAGGTGCAGCTGACCGGCGCACTATGCAAG
>CAKUFA010000009.1 GCA_934647165.1 uncultured Clostridia bacterium
CAGGGCCTGCGTTTCGCTATCCGTGAGGGTGGCCGCACGGTTGGTTCCGGCGTTGTGGCGAAGGTTATCGAGTAATTCCCGCAACATCAGCAGTCGTTCTCCTTGTGAGGACGGCTGCTTTTTTTGTCCAAGAGGAAGACTGCGCTACTGGCATCGCATGCCGAACATCCCCCTGATAGAGCGTCCGCATTGGCCCATGCGGCGGAAGCAGCAACAGCGCGCCCAACACCGGATCGGTGATGAGAAGGCCATGGGCTGTAGGGCATAAGTGTCTCGGCAGACCTACGCCGTCTACACGGTGATCCAATTGCATTGCAGCATTGAAATGGCAAAGCTGTTCGCTGGCGGCCACCCACCATCCGCCATGACCATCGCCACACACTGCCCCGGGCAGGCCACGCAGTGTCAGAAGCGATGTTACGCGGCCTGTGCGCAAAAGCAGCTGTGAAACGAGGCAGCATAATCCGCGATCTTCAACAGCGGAGAGCACGCACAGTGTTCCGCATTGATAGGCAAACCGCTGCACATTGCCAGGAAAGACCCATGTGTTCAGCGTTTGCAGAGATGGCAGGGCGAGTAGACGCACGTTTCCGTCCGCGCCGCCGGCGACGATGGCTGTGTTGTCCAAAACAGCCACAGCCTGTGGATAAACGCCCACGGAAGTCATGATCAGCGGAAGGCCGGTAGAAAGATCGGCAAGGGTCAGGCTATCGGCGTCACCGGAAAGCAGCAGCGCATGACCGCGCCAGAGCGCTGCATCCTCCACCCCGGCAGGCAGGGGAAACAATTGTTGATCCACGGCCAGCAGGCGGGCATAGTTGTCCGCAACAATGGGTGCGGGGAACGTGGCAAGAAGCAAGGAAGGCGCGGCAAGAGGACAGCGGAGGGTATGCCAGACGGAAGCGTGGCGGAAGAGGAGACCGTCCTCACCGGCACAAAGAAGAATGTCCATGAGCGGCTGCCTCCTTTCATGGTATAAAGTATGAAAGAAAAGACGCTGTGGTGAAAAATGGAGAGGAAAACGGGAAGCAGCAAGTCACGCCGGGCTTGAAAGTGGGATTCTCTTTCTTTTCCACGAAATTCGGCAGGAATCGCCCTATGCAATGGCGAATGTACACTCTTTAGTATATCCACCTACAGAAAGGATGAACGCAATGTTTACGTATAAGACGCATGGCACCTGCTCTACTCAGATTGATTTGGAGATTAAGAACGGGATCATCACCTATTGCCATTTCACCCGGGGCTGCACAGGCAATACAGAAGGGCTGAGCCGCATGGTGATTGGCCAGAAGGCTGATGAAGTGGCAGAAAAGCTGGCGGGCGTGCCCTGCCGAGGCGATACTTCCTGCCCGGATCAGTTGTCCCGCGCCATCCGCGCCTATCACGATTAACCGAAAGGAGAGCCACCTTTGGCAGAAGAAATACTCCCCACATCCTTTGATGAAATGGATTTGAGCGCCGAGGTGCTCCGTGCGGTGAAGGATATGGGGTTCACCGCGCCGTCCACCGTGCAGGCAAAGACGATTCCGCTGATGATGAACTGGGCGGACATCAATGCCATCGCGCCCACTGGTACAGGGAAAACTTGCGCGTTTGGGATTCCGCTGCTGGAATACATTTCCCTCAAGGACAGCCGAATCCAGGCAGTGGTACTGGCGCCCACCCGTGAGCTGGCGCTTCAAATTGGCGACGAGCTGACGAAGCTGGCCAAGTATATCCAAGGGGCGCGCATTGCGGTGCTCTATGGAGGGCAGCCTATTGTGAAGCAGCTGAGTGCGCTTAAGCGCAGGCCGCAGATTGTGATCGCTACCCCTGGGCGGCTGCTGGATCACATGAACCGCGGCAACCTGCGCCTGGATGCGGTACATACCCTGGTGCTGGACGAAGCTGATGAGATGCTGAACATGGGCTTCGTGAAGGACGTGACCCACATCATTGAGGCTACGCCGGCTGACCGGCAGCTGGTGCTCTTTTCCGCCACAACGAACCAGGATGTGCTGACCATTGCATGGAAGTATCAGCATGACCCGGTGGAAATCACGGTGGAAGCCACCAAGGAAGACCGGCCGCAGATTGCACAATACGTGATTGCCACCGAGCGGGACAAGAAAATTGAGCATCTGCTGTATCTGCTGGATGCAGATGTGTATCAGCGAATCATGATTTTCTGCAATACGAAATTTATGACGGACAAGCTCGCCAGCCGCCTGAAGAAGGAAGGCTACAGCGCGGAGTGCATCCACGGCGACATTAAACAAAGCCAGCGAAACGTGACGATGAACGACTTCCGCAAGGGGAAGTTCCCCATCCTGATTGCAACGGACGTGGCAGCCCGCGGCATTGATGTGGATGATGTGGAGGCCGTTATCAACTTTGACCTGCCCAACGAAAACGAATATTATCTGCACCGTATTGGCCGCACGGGGCGCGCGCATAAGCATGGCGTGAGCTTCTCTCTGGTGACTTTCCAGGAAAGCGTGCGCATGGACGAGATCCTGCGCTACATGATTGCCAAGCCCTTGCCGCTGCACTTCAACGATGCCGGTGTGCTTTGCAAGGAAGACGGCGAGCCGTTCTTTGACAATGTGTGAATGCCTGCCGGACAAAGATGAAAGAGCCACCTGCGAAAAACGCATGGGGGGGGGAACGAGCAGCCTTTTACCCGCTTCGGCGGGTTATTTTTTGTGGGAGAGAAATGCAAACTTTCACCCCACTTCATTCGTCTAATAAAAGGAAAGCCATAATTCATACCGAAAGGATGAAAAGGATGCAATGGAAACGAACGGCATTGATGCTGGCGATTGTGATGCTGCTGCTGCCCCTGTGCGGCATGGCGGAGAATGCGCCGGAAGAGGTGCTGGAAGATGTAATGCTCTATGATCCCATTCCGTGGGAGGATGAAATTGCGCCCTATGCGCCCCATGAGGACGCTTATCTGCCAGGGGACGCGGGGTATCATGACGATTCGCTAGACATCAGCATTGAAACCTTTTGCCGGGATGATACGTTGGTGTGGGCGGTGCGGGTGAAGCTGAGTGATCCAAGCCAGCTGCGCACAGGCATGGCAGGCAAGTATCCCTCCAAGAAGGTGCAGCGCGTGAGCGAGATGGCCAAACACTTCAATGCGGTGCTGGCCATCAACGGCGACTATTTTTGCCATCACAGCCAGGGCATTGTGGTGCGCAACGGCGAGCTTTTACGCCAACGCCCTCACAAGGGAAGAGACACGCTTATCATTGATGACAAGGGCGATTTTACCATCATCCAGCACACCACGCAAAAACTGTGGGACGCGTATGAGGGCAAGGTGATTCAGGCATTCTGCTTTGGCCCGGGCCTGGTGATTGACGGGCAGGCAATGACCAGCGACAAGGATGTGACCATTGACCTGGCCAAGGGCAAGAGAACCCAGCGAATTGCCATTGGCCAGGTGGGGGAGCTGGAATATCTGATTCTAGCCTGCGAAGGTCCTGAACAGGAAGGCTCTGTGGGCATGACCATCCTGCAATTTGCAGCGCTGTGCAAGGAGATGGGCTGCATCAATGCCTACAATCTGGACGGCGGATCTTCCACGTCCATTGTGCTCAACGGCCGCAAGATCAACGGCTTATCCTCGGGCAAGATCCGCTCTGTCGGCGATTGCATCTATTTTGCCACGCTGGCGCCATGAGCAAACGAAAAAACCGCCGCTGTGTGTTTCACAGGGGCGGTTTTTTTGCTGCCGTTCGGCAGGATACGGCGGCTTACACGACCTTGTATCCTGCGTCCACAACGGCCTTGCTCAGCACATCGTCCGCAACGGGAGCATTCAGCTTGACCGTAACCTGACCGGACACGTGATCGGCAGTGGCTTCATCCACCTGGGGAATGGCCTCCAATGCCTGCTTCACATGGGCTTCACAATGATGGCACATCATGCCTTCAACCTTCAGGGTCTTTTCCATGGAAATCGTCTCCTTTCCCTGGCCGGAATGTGCCGACCTGATTTTTTTATCCTTTTTCGCGCTGTGCAGGTCAAACAGGTTGAGCCGCAGCGCGTTGGATACCACGCAGAAGCTGGAAAGACTCATGGCGGCTGCGCCGAGCATGGGGTTCAGCTGCCAACCCAGCAGGGGAATGAACACGCCTGCCGCCAGCGGGATGCCAATGGTGTTGTAGATAAATGCCCAGAACAGATTCTCGTGAATGTTGCGCAGTGTGGCGCGGCTCAGGCGGATGGCGGCGGATACGTCTGTCAGGCGGCTGTTCATCAGCACCACGTCTGCCGCATCAATGGCCACATCTGTGCCGGCGCCGATCGCCATGCCGATGTCAGCCCGGGTAAGCGCGGGAGCGTCGTTGATGCCATCGCCTACCATGGCTACGCGTCCCTGCTCCTTCAGGCGGCGAATGACGCTCTCCTTTCCGTCAGGCAACACGCCGGCAATTACTTCATCCACACCGGCCTGCGCACCCACTGCCTGGGCAGTGCGCTCGTTGTCGCCGGTGAGCATAATCACACGGATGCCCATGTTCTGCATTTCCCGAACGGCCTGCGCACTGTCGGGCTTGATGGTGTCCGACACGGCAATGACGCCCTGCAAGGCGTTGCCGCGGATGAAAAGCAGCGGCGTTTTACCTTCCATGGCCAGCGCCTGCGCCTTTTTCAGCACGGTTTCATCAACATGCACGCGGGAGGAGATGAACTTTACACTGCCGCCGACCAGTTCTTCACTGCCCAGCATGGCGCTCAGACCATTGCCCGGCAGGGCGCGGAAATCCTGCACCGGCTGGGCGGTTAAACCACGAGTTTCTGCTTCGCCAACAATAGCGTGCGCCAGCGGATGTTCGCTGCGGCTCTCCAGCGAAAGGGCAAGGCGGAGCAAGTCGTCCTCTGTGCCGGTCAGGGGAAGAACATCGGTCACCTGCATCTGGCCGCTGGTGATGGTGCCTGTTTTATCCAGGGCGACAATCTGTGTTTTTCCGGTTTCCTCCAGCGCCGCTGCTGTTTTGAACAGGATGCCGTGCTTGGCGCCCATACCGTTGCCCACCATGATGGTTACGGGCGTAGCAAGACCCAGGGCGCAGGGGCAGGAAATCACCAGCACGCTGATGCCCCGTGCCAGCGCATAGCCGAAGGTTTGCCCACAAAGGAGCCACACGATGGTTGCCAAAGCGGCAATACCGATGACCACGGGCACAAACACGCCGGATACCTTGTCGGCCACCTTGGCAATGGGCGCCTTGGTGGCGGCTGCATCGCTGACCATCTGGATAATCTGGGCAAGTGTGGTATCCTGCCCCACGCGGGTAGCGCGGCAGCGGATGAAGCCGGACTGATTGACTGTGGCGGCGGACACGCTGTCGCCCACCGTTTTGTCGGCAGGGATGCTTTCACCGGTGAGGGCGGACTCGTTGACGGCGGTGTCTCCTTCCAGGATAACGCCGTCAACAGGGATGCTTTCGCCGGGGCGAACCACAAATTCCTCGCCCTGCTGCACCTGCTCGATGGGCACGGAGGCTTCCTGGCCGTGTCGCAAGACGGTAGCCGTTTTGGGGGACAGGTTCATCAGGTTTTTCAATGCATCGGTAGTTTTTCCTTTGCTGCGGGCTTCCAACGTTTTGCCCACGGTGATAAGGGCAAGGATCATTGCAGCGGATTCGAAGTACAGGCTGTGCAGCAGGTGCATGGCATGCTCAGGCGAAGCGGTCATCTGGTACATCAGCGCCACGCTGTACAGGAAAGAGGCGGAGGAACCAAGCGCCACCAGCGTATCCATGTTGGGAGAGCCGTGCAGGAGCCCCTTGAAACCGCTGACGAAGAACTTCTGGTTGACGACCATGACAATGGCGGTGAGCAGCAGCTCCGTGAGCGCCATGGCCATGGGGTTATCTGCCAGAAAGGCGGGCAGCGGCCAGTGCCACATGACGTGCCCCATGGAGATGTACATCAGCAGCACAAGAAAACCGATTGACCACAAAAGCCGCCGCCGAAGCAAAGGCGTATCATGATCGGCCAACGCATCTGCATTGGCGGCGGGCGCGGTGGTTTGCGCAGTGCCTTTCACCGAAGCGCCGTAGCCTGCCTGCTCCACAGCGCGGATAATGGCTTCATCCGTGGCGGTACCATCCACCCCCATGGCGTTGGTTAAAAGGCTCACCGAGCATGCCGTAACCCCCGGCACCTTGGACACGGCCTTCTCAACCCGGGCGCTGCACGCGGCGCAGCTCATCCCGGTGACGTTGAACTGTTTCATAAGCGAATATCTCCTTCCCGCGGAACCGGTGTTACTTCATCAGCTTCTGCAGGGTTTGCATCAAATCGTCAATCACTCCATCCTTGCCCTGGCGGATGTCCTCTGCCACGCAGGTGTGCAGGTGGGTGGACAGCAGCTGACGGTTGAAAGCGTTCAGGGCGGCGTTCACGGCGGCTACCTGTACCATGATGTCCGTACAATAAGCGTTTTTTTCCACCATGCCGCGGATGCCGCGTACCTGCCCTTCAATGCGGTTCAGGCGATGGATAAGGTCTTTATACTCTTCTTCAGGTCGGATTTTTTCCTTGTGCTGACAACAGCAGTTGCATTCTTCAGGCATGAGGCAGCCTCCGTTTCTCATTCGGGCATATACCCCTAAGGGGTACGTTGATGATTATATACCCAGAGGGGGTATACTGTCAAGCACAAATTTGGCGGCGTGGTTGCGAAATCCATTGGATGTGCTATACTTGTGGAAAACGAACGCGGAGGAAACAGGCATGAGACAGGGCAAACACGCGGTGCTGACGCTTAGGCAGGGGGAAGGGCTGCGGCAGCTTGCCCATGCGCTGTCCTCACAGGTGCGGCTTGACATGCTGGAGAAGCTTGGAAAGCACAGCATGAATGTGGGCGAACTAGCCGCAGCGCTCAATCTGCCCATGTCCACAGCGGCGCTCAATGTGCGTGTGCTGGAGGAAGCGGGACTCATCATCACCGAAACACAGCCGGGCAGCCGCGGGGCGATGAAGCTGTGCTCCCGCCGGCTGGACAGCATTGCCATCAGCCTTGCGCCTGTGGAGGATAAACCCGCCGCGACCCTGGTGCTGCATATGCCCGTTGGCGGCTACTCCGTGGCAGAAGGTATTCGGCCTACCTGCGGCTTGGCGGATGAGAACAGCTATATCGGTTTGCCGGACATGCCGCAATCCTTTTATGACCCGGCACGGTTTGGCGCGCAGCTGCTGTGGATGCGGCAGGGATGGGTGGAGTATCGCTTTGCGGTGCCTGGAATGGAAACGTTTCTGCCGGAATGGCTGGAGATTTCCTTTGAGGCATGCTCGGAAGCGCCCATGTACCGCGATCCTTGGAAGAGTGACATCTTTGTGGAAGTAAACGGCGTGCGCCTGGGCACCTGGTGCAGCCCATGTGACTGCGGCGGCCGCCGCGGCGCGCTGACGCCCGCATGGTGGAGCAGCATGTCCACCCAGTTCGGATTTCTCAAAACCTGGCGGGTAGACGCAGGAGGCACCTATCTGGACAAGGTGCGGCTGAGCGATGTGCAGATGGATGCGCTGCACCTGACACGTGGCAGCTATATCAGCGTGCGCATCGGCGTGGATGCGAATGCGCAAAATGTAGGCGGGCTGAATCTGTTTGGAGAGAAGTTTGGTGACTTTCGCCAGGGTCTGCTGCTGAACCTTGGCTATCGGCTGAGGACAACAGAAGGGGCGCACTGATGCTTTTGCCCAAAAGAAAGGGGAGAAGCGGCGCAGGCGGCTTCTCCCACGGGGAAAACAAGGACGGCTTATTTGAGCCTGTCGCGAAAAAGCAGCGAGATGCACCACAGCCCGGCTGTACCGACCAGGGTGTAGACAATGCGGCTGAGCACGGCGCCCTGCCCGCCGAAGAGCCATGCAACCAGGTCGAATTGAAAGATGCCGACGAGGAGCCAGTTGATGGCGCCGATGATAACCAGCAGCAGCGAAAAGGTATCGAGCATATGAAAATCGCCTCCTTGATGGGGGTAGCGTATCCGGAAAAAGGAAGAAATATGCACAGCCATCCGAAGAAAGGAACGAAAGAAAAAGGGCAGCCAGGATCTTTGTCTGACTGCCCTTGGAAAAACACAATTTATACGGTGTACGATTAGAAATTCAGGATGCCCAGGTGCTCCAGCAGGATTTTGATGCCCATCAGCACCAGCACGATGCCGCCCAGCAATTCGGCCTTCTGCTTGAACTTTGCGCCGAAGATATGGCCAACTTTCAGCCCCGCTGCGGAGAAAAGGAACGTGATGACGCCGATGAAGCAAACCGCAGGCACAATTTGCACCTGAAGGAAGGCGAAGGTTACACCCATGGCCAGGGCGTCAATGCTGGTGGCCACGGCCAGCGGCAGCATGGTGCGCACAGAGAAGGAATCGTCCAGCTTTTCGGTTTCGTTTTTGATGGCCTCGCGGATCATGTTGCCGCCAATCAGCCCAAGCAGCACAAAGGCAATCCAGTGGTCAATGCTGGTGATGAGAGATTCGAACTGGCTGCCCAGCAGATAGCCGATGAGGGGCATCAACATCTGAAAGCCGCCGAAGTACAGCCCGACGCACAGCGCCTGTTTCACGGTGGCTTTGCGAACGCTCAGCCCCTTGCAGATGGATACGGCAAACGCATCCATGCTCAGTCCCACGGCGATCATCAACAGTTCCCACAAGCTCATGATAGAAACTTCCTCCTTGTTTTCCCTGTGCAGCATAGAAAAAGGAGACCTATCCGCTCTTTTCTGTATGCGCAAAAAGAACTGATAAGTCTCGTCGCTCATGGCTGCGGCGTTGCAGCCCATGGTACAAAGCCAGGAGAAAAACTCCAGCATGTTGGCTTTATCCCGCGTTTTCCGCGCCGACTACTCCCTTAGGTTGCAGTATTTTAGCATGTAAAAACTTTGCTGTCAATGCTGAAAAGCGGAAAGAAAAGATGCAAATGTAAATTCCGAAGCCGGGAAGCCCTTCAGTTTTGCGTTTCGCTTGACAGAGTGCCCTGTGGGCGAGTAAAATACAATAGAAAGAGTCTAGACACCTTCCCCATGCTTGCGCCGTCCGCCCTGTGCGACGGATGACCTGCCGGGAATGGAAGGAGGATGGGCGGCGCGTGCCGCTCGAAACAAAAGTATGAAACGACGGCTGTTGACAGGTATTCTGCTGACACTGGCACTGTGCTGCCTGTGCGTTTTTGCCATGGCGGAAACGTCTCCCCTCAAGGTCAGCATGGAGCTGAGCACAAGCAAATTCACCGAGCCCAAGTCCATCACGGTATCCATTCAGGTATCCAACGTGGGCGAGGGTGATATGCCCGGCCCCTGCACGCTGTACTATCCCAACGGCAAACAGGTGGAGGAATTCGGCTCCCCGACACTGGCCGTTGGCGCGTCCAAATCCTGGAGCGGCACGTGGAAGGTGACCCAGGCGCAGCTGGATGCAGGAAAAATCACCTTCAAGCTCAAGTATCCCATGTATAACGATCAGGGCGAGCTGATTAACAAGAGCTACAGCTTCTCCAAAAAAATCACCTATGAGGGTGCGGTGGCAACGCTGGAGATCAACCGCACCATTGCCCCCACCACGGCGCGCAAGGGTCAGGAGGTGACCGTGACCTATGACGTGGTTAATTCCGGCAACGTGGATGTGACGGACGTATCCATCAAGGAAAACAGCAGCATTTCCTCCAAGGCCGGCACCATCGCCAAGGTGGCTGCGGGCTCCAAGGAGAGCTATACCTTCAAGGTGACGATGGGCACCAAGAACCTCACCAGCCAGGCTACCATTACTTACAAGGCTGATGGGAAAACGCAGACCACCAAGAAGGAGGCTGCAACCATCAAGTATGGCCAGGTGAACATCACAGCAGCGCTCAAGGCGGACAAAAAGGGCGGCGCTGTGGGCGACACCGCCAAGCTGACGCTTACGCTGAAAAACACCGGCAAGGTGGATTATCAGAATGTGACGGTGACGGATCCCACCCTGGGTGAAGTGTTCAGCGGTGAAACCGTGGCTGCGGGCAAGACGCTGACCCTTGAAAAAGAGGTGGCCATCACGCAGACAACGGATTATCAATTCACCGTGAAAGCACAGACAGCCAACGGCGCGGAAGTGGAAACCGCCACTGGCCGCGTAACGGTAACGGCGGTGGATCCGGCGCAGGTGATTACCCTGTCGGTGGAGGCAACAGCTGACCGCAACGTGGTATATGTGATGCCCGGCACGGTGCGCTTTACCGTGAGCGTGACCAACCAGAGCAGTGTAGATGTAAGCAGCGTTGGCGTGTATGCGGTGGATACGCTGCTGTACACGTTCCCGAAGATTCCTGCGGGCGAAACACGCTCCTTCACACGAGATACCAGCATTTCCATGGCGGGGCAGTTTGCGTTTAACGCCCGCTGCAAGGATCAGCTGAACGAAACGGTTACCTTTATGAGCAATACGGTACCCGTGAGCTTCGAAACGCCTACGGCTGTGCCTACGGAAGCGCCCATTGTGACCCCGCCCAAGCCCGTGCATGAGGAATTGCCGACGGATGACGGCCTGCCGGGGTATCTGGACGGCCTGCAAAGCTTGCTTAATGTGCTGAAATGGTTGTTTATGGTGCTGGCAGTGGCCGGTTTGGCGCTGCTGGCCGTTGGGCTTGTGCGGCGCAACCAGGCCAAGCGGGAATCCGATGCGGCCATGGATCATCTGGAACGCGGAAGCTATCGCGACTACAGCCAGCCTGCCCAGCAGCAGGAGAGGAAACCTGCTCCCAAGGAAGAACAGCCTGTGACCCGCCCAATTGGCGAGGACGCCCTCGGGGAAGACCTGGCCGACGTGGAGAATGATGGCGGACAGCAGGGCGATATTATGGCCGAAACGCTGGCAAAGCTGTATCCTTGCCGCAGGGAAGCTGCGGATGCAAGCCTGACCGTTGATGTGGAACAGGAACCGGAACAAGATGTGCCAGAGGAAGCAGCGCAGACGGTAGAAGAAATGGCTGCGGAAGAGCAAGCGTCCGCAGAAGAACAAACGCCTGCGGAAAGCGCACCGACGGAGCCGACCACGGCGCAAAGCTACACGCACCGGCGCCGCCGCAGAACGGATGGAGAAATCAGATAAGACGAAGAAAACGGGGAAAGGGCGGATGCTCTTTCCTCATTTTCATGAAAGGAGCCAAGATTATGCGAATTTTGATGAGTGGGTTTGAGCCCTTTGGCGGGCAGGAGAGGAATCCTTCATGGGAAGCGGTGGCACTGCTGCCGAAGGAAATAGAGGGGGCGGAGATTTGCCGCTGTCAACTGCCGGTAGTGTTTGGCAGGGCGGCGGAAGTGCTGCTGGATGAGGTGCGAAAACTGCATCCGGAGATTATCATCATGGTGGGAGTGGCGCAGGGACGAAAAGCGGTGACCCCGGAAAAGATTGCTGTGAACTATCAGGATGCACGCATCCCGGACAACGCAGGGCAAACCATGCATGCCTGCCCAATTGATCCTAATGGCGCGGACGGCATCTTTACACGCCTGAATGCGGAGGCCATGGTGGAAGCCGTGAAGGCTGCTGGATTGCCCTGCCAGCTGTCGCTGACGGCTGGGGCGTATGTGTGCAATGACCTGTTCTACCGTGTGTCCAGCGCCCAGGAGGCGCTTGGATATCGCTGCATTTTCGTGCATGTACCCGGCTTGGATATCCTTATCCCCCAGCAGGATGCGCAGGCCCTGGAAGCCATGGTGCGTGCGGTTGTGCGGGAGGCAAAGGACTGAACCGAAGGTTGTCCCTGCGTCTGCGGGCTGCATCAATCCCATGCGGGCAGACGCCTGAAAAGTGAAATATTGAGTCAAAAAAAGATACGTGCTCCTGCTGCCAAGTGGATAGCAGCGGGAGCACGCATCGCTTTGAAATGGAGCTTTTTACCGGAACATTTTCTTTCTGTACATAAAGGCAAAGGAAACCACCATGCAAACCACGGCAATGAGCAGAACAATCCAGAAGCCGAAGGATGTCTGCTCGAAAGGAACAGGCACGTTCATGCCCCAAAGGGAGAAAATGATGGTTGGTACGGACAGCACCATGGTCAGGCTGGTAAGCACCTTCATGGTGATGTTCAGGTTGTTGGAAATGATGGAGGCAAAAGCATCCATGGTGCCGCTCATAATATCGCGATAGATGGCGCACATTTCAATGGCCTGCTTGTTTTCGATGATAACATCCTCCAGCAGATCGGTATCCTCAGGAAACTGCTTGAGGATGGAAGTCTGCCGCATGAGCTTTTCCAGCACCATTTCGTTGCTCTTCAGCGAGGTGGAGAAGAACACCAGTGACTTTTCCAGCTTCATCATCTGCAAAAGCTCCTGGTTGCGGGAGGATTTCTCCAAACGTTCCTGCACGTGCATGGAGGCCTTGTCAATCTGCTTGAGGTAGGCGAGGAAGCGGCTGGCGTTGCGGTGCAGCAGCTGCAAAATAAACCGTGTGCGCTTGAATGTCCAGAAATTACGGATGCGCTCTTCGGTGAAATCCGTGATGATGGGCGTATCCCGGGTGCAGACGGTGATAATGATATCGTCCGCCAAAATGATACCAAGGGGCAGTGTGGAGTATACGTAGCCGTTGCCTTCGGTTTCCACATAGGGAATGTCCACAATGATGAGGGTTTGCCCGGCATCGGGGTCATGCTCCACGCGGGCGCTTTCCTCTTCGTCCAAGGCGGCGGCAAGGTAGGTGGGATCAAGGGCAAAGCGGGTGTTGAGCCCGTCAATCTCTTCTTTGGTGGGGTTTTGCAGGTGCACCCAGCAGCCCTTTTCCAGGGTGGTGCACTCCGTCAGGTGATCTTCAACCGTTTTGAAAATTCTTCTCATAGCAGTCTCTTCCTTTCTGCGGATGCGGATAGATATCTCCACCTCAAGGAAGCGCGCCTGACGCCTGTTTACCGATGGCGGAAAGGAGCGCCTGCCCAGCGGAAAATGAAGATGGGACTAAACGGGTCGCCGTCCATGAAAAGCAGCCAGCTCCTTTCAATGAATTGAAGCAGCGGCGAAAAGCCGCAAAAAGAATACCCTCCAGTAACTATATCCGTTTGCGGGCGGCTTGTCAACCGGAGAAGAGGATTTTTGTTTCCGAAAAGATCACGCAAAATGATGACATGGCAGAAAGCAAAGTAAGAGGGAAAGCGGGAAAGATCGACATTTTTCGCAAACGAAAATTTTCTTTGCAAGGCGAGGCAAGGCGTTGCGGGGTGCTGGTCAACAACTCCACCAGATATGGTATTGACAAGCAGAGCTTGTGCCCATATAATGCTACTTGCTTTCCTACGAACCACAGAATCCTGTGGTGCCTGCTGGATGCAACCACAAAATGTTGCATACAAGGGGCGCGGGCGCACAAGATGCAGGATGGCATACCGAAGCTGAACAAGGGTGCGGCGCAGGGTGCGCAAAAGCGAAAGCGCAAGCCCCCTTTGGTAGTGTGCGGCCTTTTTACTGCCGCCAGGAAATGAAGGAAGGAAGAAAAGGAACATGACCATTGCAAAGATTCGCAAGCGGGACGGCCGCGAGGTTCCCTTTGATGCCGACAAAATTGAGAACGCCATCTTCCGCGCTTTTCAGGCTTCTTCCAGCGCCAAGGGACACGAGACTGCCCGCGCGCTGACCGAGCAGGTAGTGGCTGAACTGGAAAACAACGAAAACGTGTCCTCCATACCCAGCGTTGAGCAGGTGCAGGATGCGGTGGAACGCGTGCTGATTGAAAAGGGCTTTGTGCGCAGCGCCAAGGCGTATATCCTCTATCGTGCAGAGCGCAGCCGTGTGCGTGAAATGAACACACGCCTGATGAAGACCTTTGAGGATATTACCTTCAAGGATGCGGTGGATTCCGATATCAAGCGTGAAAATGCCAATATCAATGGCGATACGGCCATGGGCAGCATGCTCAAGTTCGGCTCCGAAGGCGCAAAGCAGTTCTACGATATGTATGTGCTGGATCCGCGCTTTGCCCAGGCACACCGGGAAGGCGATATTCATATCCATGATCTGGACTTTTACACCCTCACCACCACCTGCACGCAGATTGAGCTGAAGAGCCTGTTTAAGAATGGCTTTTCCACCGGGCACGGCTACCTGCGTGAGCCGCAGGATATCACCAGCTATGCGGCGCTGGCCTGCATTGCCATTCAGGCCAACCAGAACGACCAGCATGGCGGCCAGAGCATTGTGGACTTTGACTACGGCATGGCTCCCGGCGTGAAGAAGACCTTCATCAAGCGCTATCGCATGAATCTGTCCCGCGCTTTGGAGCTGCTCCTGAATGATGAGCATGCGGACGAGCATGCCCGCACCCTGGTGGAAGAGGTGGCAGAACAGGGTCTTCAGCCCACGCTGAAGGAGGACGAGACCCATCGCGCCGCCATGAAAGACAAGCTGCTGGCCATGGGGATGGAGGAAGCGCTGGCGGAGCGGATTCTTACTTTCACCCAGCACCACGCCGAGCAGGAAACGGATCGCGCTACCTATCAGGCAATGGAAGCCCTGATTCACAACCTGAACACCATGAACAGCCGCGCGGGCGCGCAGGTGCCCTTCTCCTCCATCAACTATGGCATGGACACCACCCCTGAGGGACGGCTGGTGATGAAGAATGTGCTGCATGCGACTGAAGCGGGTCTGGGCGGCGGAGAAACCCCAATCTTCCCCATTCAAATTTTCCGTGTGAAGGAAGGCGTGAGCTACAATCCCGGCGATCCCAACTACGACCTGTATCGCCTGGCGATCCGCACCAGCGCCAAGCGCCTGTTCCCGAACTTCAGCTTCGTGGATGCGCCCTTCAACCTGCAATACTACAAGCCCGGCCATCCGGAAACGGAAATTGCCTACATGGGCTGCCGTACCCGCGTGATGGGCAATGTGTATGATCCGACCCGCGAGATCGCCCCCCGCCGCGGCAATCTGTCCTTCACTTCTATTAACCTGCCGCGCATTGCTATCAAGGCCAATGGTGATATCCAGTGGTTCTTTGAGGAGCTGGAGCGCAAAATGGAACTGGTGACCGAGCAGCTGGATGAACGGCTGGCCATCATCAGCAAAAAGAAGGTTAAGAACTTCCCCTTCCTGATGGGCGAAGGCGTGTGGATTGATTCCGAAAATCTGGATTGGAACGACACCGTGGGAGAAGTGCTCAAGCACGGCACGCTGACCATTGGCTTCATTGGCTTGGCCGAAGCGCTGGTGGCGCTGCGCGGCAAACACCATGGCGAAAGCGAGGCAAGCCAGAACCTGGGCTTGGAGATCGTTGGCGCGATGCGCAATTATACCGACCGAATTTCTAAGGAGCGCGGACTTAACTACAGCGTTATTGCGACGCCTGCTGAAGGACTGTCCGGCCGCTTCGTCCGCCTGGATAAGGAGAAGTTCGGCATTATTCCGGGTGTTACAGATCGTGATTATTACACCAACAGCTTCCATGTGCCGGTGTATTATCCCTGCACAGCCTTCCATAAGCTGAGTGTCGAGGCACCTTACCATGCATTGACCAACGGCGGCCATATCAGCTATGTGGAGATGGATGGCGATCCGCTGCAGAACCTGGATGCATTTGAAAAGATTGTCCGCTTCATGCATGACCAGGGCATCGGCTACGGTTCGATTAACCATCCTGTGGATCGTGACCCGGTGTGCGGCTATAATGGTATCATCGGCGATGAGTGCCCCTGCTGCCACCGCAAGGAGAACGGCAAGCCCTTCGAGCGGATTCGCCGTATCACCGGCTACCTGGTGGGAACACTGGACCGCTTCAATAACGCAAAGCGCGCTGAAGAGCATGACCGCGTGAAGCACGGCGTGTAAGACGGTATCAGAAAAAAGCATTTTTACATGGGCGCGGCGGATAATCTGCCGCGCCCTGCTTGACCGCTGAAAGGAAGACAGACGCCTATGGAAATCCGCATTGCCGGCACCGTGGACGATTCCATTGTGGATGGCCCCGGCTGCCGCTATACCATTTTCACCCAGGGATGCCCGCATCATTGCCAGGGGTGCCATAATCCACAAAGCCACGATTTTGCTGCCGGGCGTGTGGTGGATACGGAGGATATCCTCGCACAGGTGCGCCGGAATCCGCTGCTGGACGGTATCACCCTTTCCGGCGGTGAACCCTTCTGCCAGCCTGAAGCATGCAAAGTGTTGGCGGATGCAGCACATCAGCTGGGCTTGAATGTGTGGTGCTATACCGGCTATACGTGGGAAAAACTCTACCAAGAGGCAGATCCGGCGCGCATGGCGCTGTTGGATGCTGTGGATGTGCTGGTGGATGGACCGTTCATCCTGGCGCAGAAAAGCCTGGAATTGCAGTATTGTGGTAGTAAGAACCAGCGGCTTATTGATGTGAGGAAGAGTAAAGAGCAGGGTACTCTTCACCTGTGGACGCGTAGCCTGGCTGATTGGGATGTGCTCTGAATCCGCATGCGCGGAGAATACAAGGGAATCAAACCCTGAATCGCAGAATGGGTTTCGAAAGGGACGAAGTCCCTTCGTAGGGTGAAGGGGCAAAGCCCCTTCCTTCGTCCCAAAGGCGGAGCTATCATATTGCCCATCAGCCCCCCGTACATGCATCGCGGCTGAGCGAAGCAATAGCCGCGTCGACTAAGCCAAACAAGGCAGAGAATCCCGTACATACATCGCGGCTGAGCGAAGCAATAGCCGCGCCAACCAAGCCCAAAAAAGATAGAGCCCCCCGTACATACATCGCGGCTGAGCGAAGCAATAGCCGCGTCGACTAAGCCAAACAAGGCAGAGAATCCCGTACATGCATCGCGGCTGAGCGAAGCAATAGCCGCGCCGACCAAGTCAAACAAGGCAGATCCCCCCGTACATGCACGCGGCTGAGCGAAGCAATAGCCGCGCCAACCAAGCCAAGCAAAGCCGTAGCCGCATCATAGAAAGATAGAAAACGAAGCCATCCCATGGACATGATCGCCCATAGGAATGGCTTCGTTTGTTTGTTCTGGCTGCCTGAAGATTTATTTCAGCGCTTCTTTGCGCACCGCGTCAATGGCATGCTTTACGGTCAGCGTCCGGATTCGATCACGATTCCCGGCAAGACTTAAGTGAATCGGATAAGTGCCGTCTTTGGTGGAAATGCCCAGATAAACTGTACCTACCGGTCGCTCTGGGGTGCCGCCGTCAGGGCCGGCAAGCCCTGTGGCACTTACGGCAATATCAACACCCAACCGCTCACGCGCACCTTGCGCCATGGCTGTGGCTACTTCGGCACTCACTACATCATAGCGATCAATGGTCTCCGCCGGCACGCCCAATAGAATGGTTTTGGTGTCCGTCTGATAGGTTACAAAACCACCGCGAACAACGCTGGAAGCTCCGGGAATGTTCACTAGCGTAGCGGCAATCAGGCCGCCTGTGAGACTCTCGGCCGTGGCAACGGTTTTGCCGGAGGCCTTCAAAGCCTCGATGGCAGATTGCGCCAGCGATCCCCGGTCATCCTCGTTGATGGCATAGATAACATCACCCAGCCGTGCGCGTACCTTTTCCAATAGGGGGGATAAAAGCGCAAGGGCTTCCGTTTCTGTGGCAGCGCACGCTGTGGCGCGCATTTGCACTTCGCCTAGCGAGCAATAGGGACTCAGGCTGGGATTGCCTTGCATTTCAAGGTCGCTCAGGCGTTGATCAACTTCGCTTTCTCCCATGCCGAAAATGCGGATGTAGCGGCTTACAAGCACCTGCGAGGAGCGCTTGCGCAGCCATGGCTCTACCTGGTCGATAAACATGGGCTGAAGCTCATAGGGCGGGCCAGGCAGATGAATGACCACTTTGCCTTCGCCCATGGGCACAATAGCACCCGGAGCGGTGCCGTTGGGATTGAGCATCAGCGTAGTGTCCGGTGTGAACATGGCCTGGGAAAGATTGTTGAGGGTCATGTTCTTGTGATACTGCTGAAAACGGTCACGCACCATCTTTTCGGCTTCGGGGAAAAGCACAAGCTCCTTCCCGGCCACCTTGGCGGCTACGCGCTTGGTGATGTCGTCCACCGTTGGGCCAAGGCCGCCGGAGGTGATGACCACGTCTGCCCGGCTCAATGCCAGACGATAGGCATCCTCCAGCCGCTGAGCGTTATCACCTACCACCTGCTGGTGATACTGCGCAATGCCCAGCGCGGATAAACGGCGGGAGATGAATTGCGCGTTGGTGTTGAGTACTTGCCCCATCAGCAGCTCGGTGCCTACACAGAGGATTTCCGCAATCATGACGAGAACCTCCTTCATTGGTAAGGAAATGCAAAAAAGTGGCATAGCCACTTTTTTAAGCTTATTTGATATCCTTCAGACAGCTGCCGTTTTTCACGAAATAGTCAATGCCGCTCCACAGCGTGATGATAAGCACCCAGGTGGTCAAAAGACCGCTTACCACATGCCGCATCACCGGCTGACGGGAAACCATCAGCCACAGAATCAACACAATCTGGCTTACCGTTTTGATTTTGCCGAGCTTGCCTGCGGCAATCACCTTTCCGCTGGAAACGGCAATCATCCGCAAGCCATCCACGCACAGCTCACGTGCAAGGATCACAACGGTGACCCATGCCAGCATCACACCATGCTGGATGAGCATGATCAGCGCACTGAGCACCAGCAGCTTGTCCGCCACCGGGTCAACAAATTTGCCGAAGTCTGTTATAATGTGATTTTTGCGGGCAATGTAGCCGTCCAGAAAATCGGTGAACGCTGCCAGGGCGAAAACGATGGTTGCCAGAATGTTGCATACCTGTGTGTTGGAGTACATCAGCGCTACCATCACAGGGATCAGCGCCACGCGTGTCAGGGACAGCTTGTTGGGCAGGTTCATGCTTCTTCTTCTCCTTTGAGATCATAGGTGCCGGCGCCGGTGATCTTCACGTGCACAAAGTCGCCGGGCTTGGGGTTTGAATGGGCCGTGAAGTAAATGCCGCCGTCTGCATCCGGGGCTTCCCATTGACTGCGCCCCAGATACTCGCCGTCTTTTACATCTGTCACCAACACCTTTTCTACTGTGCCGATGCGCGCGCGGTTGCGCTTGAGGGAGATTTCCTGCTGGAGCGTCATCAGCCGGTCCAGCCGTGCCTGCTTTACATCTTCCGGAATCTGGTCGGGCATGAGGGCAGCGGGGGTATCTTCCTCAGCGGAGTAAGCAAAGGCACCCAGGCGGTCGAATTCCGCTTCCTGCAGGAAGTCCAGCAGCTCCTCGAATTCTTCTTCCGTTTCTCCGGGGAAGCCGACGATGATGCTGGTGCGAAGGATAAACCCACGGTCGCGCGCACCCTTGAGGCAGCGGCGAATGTCCGAAGAATCACCGCGGCGGTTCATGCGGCGGAGAATGCGGTCGTTGATGTGCTGGATGGGCAGATCAAGATATTTGCAGATGTTGTCATGCTTGGCCATCACATCCAACAGCCGATCGTCCGTTTCATCCGGGTAGCAGTAGAGAACGCGCAGCCATTCCACTCCCGGGATAGCCGCCGCCTTTTCCATCAGCTCCGGCAGCGCGGAGTGCTCCTGCCAGTCCGTGCCGTAGCGGCTGGTGTCCTGCGCTACAAGGATGTGCTCCTTTACGCCTTTTTGTGCAAGCTCGGTCATTTCATTGAGAACATCGCCCATTCGGCGGGATCGATAGGGCCCGCGGATCAGCGGGATAGCGCAGTAGGTGCAGCGGTTGGAGCAGCCGTCGCCGATGCGGGTGTAAGCGGAGTATCCCGGCGTGGTCAGCACGCGGCTGTGCTCGAGATAGTGATAATCATCCTGGCACAGCGACATGCGGGAACCGTGCAGCGCCCGCTCAATGGCCTGGGGCAGCTGGTCATACTGATTTACGCCCATCAGCAGGTCAATTTCCGGCATTTCCGCCATCAGGTCTTTTTCATAGCGCTGGGCAAGGCAGCCGGAGACAATCAACAGCTTGCAGCGGCCGGTCTTCTTATACTGCGCCATTTCCAGAATGGTGTCGATGGATTCTTCCTTTGCCGGGCCGATAAAACCGCAGGTGTTCACCAACAGGATGTCCGCCTGGGCGGGATCCTCGGAGAAGAGATAGCCGTTTTCTTTGAGAATACCAAGCGCTGTTTCGGAGTCCACACGGTTTTTCGTGCAGCCCAGGGATACAACGCCAACTGTCATTTGCCTGGTCATATACTTTTCCTTGATCCTTTCCTGATACCCTGCTTTCGCAGCGTGGATGTTGCGTTATTGCCTGCTTATTGTATCACGTTTTGCCGTGTTTGAATAGCCGTTTTCCGGACACATTCTGCGCTTTGGCGCTATCTTGCCCGGACAGAGAAGGGATGACGCAAAAAAACGCCATTTATCGTCAAAAAAGGAGAAAGGCGCGCATTTTTGAAGCGGCCTTTCTCCTCTTGGCAAGGAACAGCGCGGCTTGTCAGTGCCGCAGGCGTTTGTCGCACTTGCGGGAAAGCCATGTGCCGAAGGATTGCAGAATCTGCACCAGAATGACCAGAACAATCACCGCCAGATACAGTACTGCGTATTTATAGCGGTTGTAGCCGATCATGATAGCGATTTTGCCAAGTCCGCCGCCACCGATGGCGCCGCTCATGGCGGTGTAGCCCATGATGGTGGTGATGGCCAGCGTGAAGTTGTTGATGAGCGAAGGGACGCTCTCGGGCAGCATCACATGCATCATGATCTGCATGGGGGTTGCACCCATACTCTGCGCTGTTTCGATGATGTTCGGGTTCACCTCCCGCAAGCTGGATTCCACCAGCCGTGCTACAAAGGGGAAGGCAGCCACCACCAGCGGTACAATGGAAGCCACGGTGCCAACCGACGTGCCCACAATCAGCCGCGTTAGCGGAATGACCATCACAATCAGGATTAGGAATGGGATGGAACGCAGAAGGTTGATGAGCACGTTGAGAAACTTCATCAACGGCTTGGGCAGGGGACGGATGCCCTTGGCATCGCCGGAAACCAGCACCATGCCGAGCGGCAGGCCGATGATGATGGCGAACAGCGTGGCAAGCACGGTAACATACACCGTGTCCCACAGCGCCTGGGGAAAGTCCGACAGGAACATCTGCCAGGCTTCCTGAAGCTTTTCCGGGGTAAAAGCGTTGGCAAAATTCATGCCTGTTCCTCCTCTCCGCGGGCGGGATAGTTCACTTCCACCTGCACGTTCACGTTGGGGGTTTCCCTCAAATACGTCACGGCCTTGGCCAGCTCATCCGGCCCGCCGGGAATTTCCAACAGCATGTAGCCGTAGGTTTTGTTGCCGACGGAGCGAACGCTGGCGGTGTGCACGCTGGCTGCAATGCCCTTTTCCATGGCCATGCGTGCCAGCAGTGGCTGGCTCACCGTATCCGCACCGTTGAAAATCAGGCGCACATGCTGGCCACCGGGTGTGGGCGTGACATTGCCCTGCGCCAGTTCCGGATACACCAGGCTCTGGGTTGCTTGTGCTTTGGGATTGGAGAATACCTCGGACACATCACCCTCCTCCACCACGGTGCCGTGCTCCAAGATGGCCACGCGGCTGCAAATTTCCTGCACAACGCTCATTTGATGGGTGATGATGATGACGGTAATGCCCATCTTGGCATTGATGTCGCGGATCAGATCCAGGATGGCGTGCGTGGTTTTGGGGTCCAGGGCACTGGTGGCCTCATCACACAAAAGCACATCCGGGTTGGTGGAGAGCGCGCGAGCGATGGCCACGCGCTGCTGTTGTCCGCCGGAAAGCTGTGCCGGATAGGCGTTGGCTTTGTCCGGCAGCCCCACGGTTTCCAGCAGCTTCAGGGCGCGCTCCTCGGCCTGCTTTTTGTCCACGCCTGCAAGGCGCAGGGGCAGCATCACATTTTTGAGGCAGGTGCGCTGCATCAGCAGGTTGAAACCCTGGAAGATCATGGTAACGCGGCGGCGCACAGCGCGCAGTTCCTTTTTGTCCATCGTACCCAGATCCTTGCCGTCTACCAGCACGGAACCCTCGCTGGGCCGCTCCAGCATGTTGATGCAGCGCACCAGTGTGCTTTTGCCTGCACCGGACATGCCGATGATGCCGTAAATGTCGCCGTTATTGATGGTCAGGTTCACATGCTTGAGCGCATCCACCGGTCCGTCTGCGGTGGTGAAGCTCTTGGATAGGTTTCGCAGCTCGATCATGGGCTTCCTCCATTATACACAGAAAGCCACACCGGCGGCCCTGCGGCTTTGGCCGGTGTGGCAATCGTTTTTGTAGTTTTACTCGGCCTTCAGGGCGGTCAGGTCAGTCTGCTTGCCGGCATACAGACCCATGGGCTCTACGTGGATGGCTGCCACGGACACAATGTGGGTGCCGTTTTCCGCGTTGAAGTTGTCCTGATAGGGCAGGTGAGCGAAATAGTTGGCGTACACTTCGCCGCTTTCCACCACCATGTTGGGCTGCACATAGTCAGAGAATTCGATGATGTCCAGCGTGATGTTCTTCTCAGCCAGGATTTCCTTGGCGATGGCCAGAATCTGCGCATGGGGCGTGGGGGACGCAGCCACGGAGATGGTGGTGCCGGCCAGCGCGTCGTAATCCACGGTGGCGTCGAAGCCGTCGGTGGGCTCAGCCACAACGGAGATGGCAGCGCCGGCATAGGTATCGTTGATGTAGTCGGCAACCTTCTTGCTGGTCAGCGCAGCAACCAGCGCCTTGGTGCGGGGATCTTCCTCGTTGCCTTCCTTCACGCACACCACGTTGCTGTAGGGGGAGTTGGCATCCTCAATCAGCAGGGAATCGGTCACGGGGTTCAAACCCGCATCCAGCGCGTAGTTGTTGTTGATGATGGCGTAATCAACGTCTGCCAGCACGTTGGGCACCATGGCCGCTTCCACTTCCTGGAACACAATACCCTTGGGGTTGTCCACCACATCGGCGGCGGTAGCGGTGATGCCGGCATCTTCCTTCAGGGTGATAATGCCATTGGCTTCCAGCAGCTTCAGGGCGCGGCCCTCATTGGTGGGGTCGTTGGGCACGGCAATGGTGATGCCGTCGGCCAGTGCGGCAACGCAGCTCAGGGACAAAATCGCGGCAAGAATCAGAGAAAGGAACTTCTTCATGATGAATCTCTCCTTCATAAATAGTCGTTGTTTCATTGGGTAGTTACAGGGTTGCATGTTGCTTGCCAGGGATGAAAAGCCGCGTCACATTCGCTTGCTTTCCATGTTGCAGCGCACTTTGCGCCACGTTGTCGCCTTCATGAAACAATCTCCTTTCACCCGAAAGATAAAGAAAAGAGGGAGGCTTCGACGAAGCTCCCTCATCTCACGGCATGGTTGACAAAAGCTGCCAACTTTTTAGCCATGTATCTGAAAGCCCATCGAAGCGTGAGCACAGCAACGCATGCACATGCGGCGCATGCACATCTCCATGGGCATCATGCTGAAGGTCTTGCTCATCAGGGCTCTCTCCTTTCCTTTCGGGAATGTGGCCATTATAGCGCAAGGCAGCGCGCCTGTCAACCGCTTTTTGAAAACTCCGATTGTTTTTCTTTTGTACTTGTACTTTGTTCACGTTTTGGAAAAACTCCGACCAACTATTGCAAACTTCGCGCATTCTGCTTACAATAGGGAGCGAACAAAATGAAAACTGCGGGGTAAAACGAATGAAACGATTGCTGCTGATGCTGGTGGCTGCATGTGTGCTTGCTGTTTCGTCTGCCATGGCGGAAAGCGAGGCCATGCCCATTGACAACCTGGATGATGAAGGCTTCGAGGAGACCATCACCGATGCGCGTGAGCTGCAATATGGCGATGAGGGCGAGGATGTGCGCGAGGTGCAGCAGCGCCTTGCCGACCTGGGATATGATCTGACGGATATTTCCGGACGGTTTGATGATGCAACGCGCAAGGCTATCCGCGTGTTTCAGGAGGATTTTGCGCTGGACTGCACGGGCGAGGCTGATGCCCTGACCCAGAGCGAATTGTTCGCCGCCCAGTACCGCCCGCTGAAACAGGGCATGGCCGGGGAAAATGTGACCCGCTTGCAAACCCGCCTTGCGGAGCTTGGCTTCTACAAAGGTAAAATCAGCGGCAAGTATCTGGAAGCGACGCAGAGCGCCGTCAGCGCCTTCCAGCAGGCGAACGGCGAGGAGGCAACCGGCATTGCCGATACGGACACACTGGAAATGCTTTTCCAGGCGGAAAGCGTAGTGGATGCACTGGGAGCATCCGCCACGCCGACGCCGGCGCCGGCGGAAACGGAAAGCGCGGACGGCAATGTGCAATATACCAAACGTCTGGCCAAGGGCTCCTCGGGCGAATTGGTCAAGCAGCTGCAAACGCGCCTGACGGAGCTGGGCTATTATACGGGGCCGATCAGCGGCAATTTTCAGGGAAAAACAGCCGCGGCTGTGAAAAAGCTGCAAAAGCAGAACGCCGTTGGAGTGGACGGCATTGTGGGCGAGATTACCTGGAACTTAATCTTCAATGATGACAGCGTGCTTCTTGCGCAGGATACGCCGCGCCCCACGCCTACGCCGACCCCTGTGCCCTATGCCATCACCGTGGATGTGAACAATCAGGTGACCACGGTTTACGGCCTGGATGAGCATGGCGAACATACCGTGGTGGTGCGGGAAATGCTGTGCTCCACCGGCCGGAAGGCGACACCCAGCGACCCGGGCGACTGGACGCTCACCGGACGCAAGGCCAAATGGTGCTATTTCCCCAAATGGGGCGGCCATGCGCGGTATTGGACGCGCATTAACTCTTCCATTGCCTTCCACTCAGTGATTTATAATTCTGTCAACACCATGGATTTGGCAACCAGCAGCTACAAAAACCTGGGTAAGCGCGCTTCCCATGGCTGCATTCGTCTCACGGTGGCCGATGCCAAGTGGATTTATGATAATTGCGGCGCAGGCACGGTGGTCAGCATTGTGGAGAATATGCCCGATGATCCGGAGCTGCGCGCGTCCCTCAAGCTGCCGCCGCTCAACAAGAGCAACATGCTCCCGCAGACCACGCCGGAACCTACGCCTACACCGGCCTATACCACCGGCGCAACCCCGCCCCTGCCGCTGACAAAGCTGCAAAAGAATGATTCCTCCGAGGCTGTTTATTGGATGCAGCGCAAGCTCAAGGATTTGGGCTACTACACGGGAAAGTGCTCTGGAACCTTCCTTGCAGGCACACAAAATGCCGTCAAGGCATTCCAAAAGGCTGCCGGGTTACGCGTTACCGGTGTTGCCACGGAGGAAACGCTGGAGGCGCTTTATGCGCAGGAACTGGCTACCGCAACGCCGGAGCCCACGGCAACGCCTGCGCCCACCCTGCCGCAGCCCGCGCCTTAAGGCAACGGTTTCGCTTGGGAAAGATGGTAGATCGGATCTATTTTTGAAAAACGGCAATACAAAAGCGACTGATTGCTCCGGGAGCACATCAGCCGCTTTTTGTATTACGATCTTTCTGATGGATAACTGATGGGTAACTTATCCAATTTTCTCCGTCAGCATGAGGAACGTCAAGCCCTGACCGTAGGCAGTGGGCTGAATGGGGACGGTGCGGTAGAAATCCTGGGTTTGCCCCATTGGCGTGCCATAGGAAACGCCCAACACAGTGCCATCTTCCGCTACCTGGGAGAGGACGCCTTCCAGCGCTTTTTCACCGGCCGCGCGGCATTCGTCATTCAGGATGCCCAACCGCGCGCCCTTGAGCAGGCCATAGGCAATGGCTGCGCTGGCCGAGGTTTCCAGATAGCTGTCATCATGATCCAGCAGTGTATGCCAAAGGCCGGTGGCAGGATCCTGCAACTTGACCAGCGCCTCGCACTGCTCACGCCAGGTGTTCAGGATAAACTGACGGATGGGGCTGTCGGGCAGCCATTCCACAAAGTCCACAGCGCCTGCGGTGAACCAACTGTTGCCGCGCGCCCAGAACGCTTCGCCGAAATGATGGCGGCCAATGAAGCAGAAGCCGTGGAACCACAGCCCCGTCTTGGTGCTGTGCAGATATTTGATATGCAGCAGGAACTGATACTCTGCTTCACGCTTGAGAGACTCATCATCCAGCGCTATGCCGGCCTGATACAGGAAAAGGCAGGTCATATAGAGCGTATCATCCCACAGCTGCTGCAGGTTGGCGTCATCATACGTGATGTGCTGAAGACCGCCTTCTTCGGTGCGGGGCATGATGTGCATGACCCAGTCGCTCCATGTGCGGATGTAGGGCAGATAGCGCGTGTCGCCGTTTTCCTGATACACCAGCGTCATGGTCAGCATGGGGGCGACAGTGTTGACGTTGAAACCCGGTAAACCGCGGGTGAGGTGACGGTCATACCAGGCGATGATTTCATCCAGCACGTGCTGATCGCCGGTGGTTTTATAGAGCTTGAACATGGCATACATGGCGACGCCCTGCGGCCATTCCCAAGTGTCAAGCGTCATGTGATCTTTTTGCTCGCCGTTGCCGTGGCAGCTGGTGAGCCGGGACAGAACGCGCTGAGAAATTTCTGAGTAGTTCGTATGCATTGGGAAGCCCCCCTGTTAAATTGTTACCCTTATTATAACAGAGAAAAAGGGAAATGGCAACCGGCTGAATGATGAAAATGAAATAAAATTATTCAAAAGTTACTCAAAAAGACTTTACTTCTGCTCAAAAATATGATAAGATATACACGTCGATTAGCGGGAGATGATCTATATGCGCAACGCGAGATTAAATGAAATGGAAAAAGTAATCGCTCAGGCAGGAACGATTTCCATGACAGAACTGTGCGACCGGTTTCAGGTATCCATGAACACGGTGCGCAGGGACGTGGCGGAGCTGAAGCGCCGGGGAGAAATTGAGAAGGTTTATGGCGGCGTGGCGGTTGTGGAGGATGCACGCCGGGTGCTGCGCCCCTTTGAGGAGCGGCAGCAGGTGGCGGAAATGGCTAAGCAGGCCATTTGCCGGATCGGCGCAGGCCTTTTGCAAGACGGTGATATCATTTTTGTGGATTCCGGCACAACGATGGTGCACCTGGCCGACTATCTGGCGAATTTGCAGGAGTTGACCATTGTGACCAACAACCTGGCGCTGGTGCAGCGAGCCATGCCCTATGAAAACCTGCGGGTGGTGGTGCTGCCGGGGCAGCTGCGCCGCAAAACCAATTCCCTTACCGGGATGGAAGCGGTGAGCGCGATCAGACGCTTCAATGTGCAGAAAGCGTTTCTTGCATCCACCGGCACAACGCTGGAGGGGGTGACGAATTCCTCCTCCGAGGAATATGAAATCAAACGTGCCGCGCTTGAATGCAGCCGGGAAAAAATCCTGATGCTGTGCCATGAAAAGTTTGGGCAGGCAGGGTTGATGACCTATGGCCGCTTCAGCGATTTCGACTACATTGTGACTGATCAGACACCGGAAAAAATGTATCTTGAAGCGATTGAACGCAGCGGAGCAAAGCTGCTGATTGCACAGAAGTAAACCTGTCCGCAGGGCAGGGAAACGAAAGGCGGAACAACCGTGGCCTTAACGAACATGCGGGAACTCCTTGCTCAGGCGAACGAAGAACAACGGGCGGTAGGGGCATTCAATGTTTCCTCCATTGAAATGATCTGCGGCGTGGTGCATGCGGCGGAGGCAATGCGAACGCCGGTCATTATGCAGGTGGCGCAGGGGCGCCTGGGAACCACGCCGCTGCCGATTCTGGGTCGTGCCATGCTTGCAGCAGCGGAGCGTGCGCAGGTACCCGTTGCGCTGCATCTGGATCATGGCCAGACCATGGACTGTATCAAAATGGCACTGGATATTGGTTTTACTTCGGTGATGTTTGACGGCTCTGCGCTGCCGATGGAAGAAAATGCTGCCAAAACCCGCGAAGTTGTTCGCCTTGCAACAAACTACCACGCCGCGGTTGAGGCGGAAATTGGCCATTTGGGACGCACGGAAACCGGTGAAAAGACAGAAGAGGCTTATACAAATCCCACCGATGCCATTTGCTTTGCAGAGGAGACGGGCGTGGATGCGCTGGCAGTCGCCATCGGCAACGCGCATGGAGTTTATGCAGGTACGCCGGTGTTCCACTTTGAGGTGCTGGAGACAATCCGCGAAAAGTGTGCGACACCTTTGGTGCTGCATGGAGGAACGGGTTCGAGTGAAAAAAATTTCCGACGCTGCATCCAAAGCGGTGTGCGGAAGATCAATATTGCCACGGCCATTTTCCAGGCTTCGGCTAAGGCGGCAAAAAGCGTGACGTCAAACGACTGGTTTGCTATGTCCGGCAAAATGACAGATGCTGTAACAGACGTTGTAAAAGAGCACATTTCTATCTTTGGTAAAGCACGGGGTTGTTGAAGGCGAAAGGAGTGGGTTCACATGCTGTTTCCGACCAAGGGACGGACACTTGACATCATCCCGGTGGGGCGTATTGCTATTGATTTCAATCCTACGGATATGAATCGTCCCCTCTCTAAAAGCGAGCATTTTAACAAGTATCTGGGCGGCAGCCCGGCGAACATTGCCGTAGGTATGGCAAGATTGAAAAATCGCGTGGGTTTTCTGGCGAGAATCAGCGACGATGCTTTCGGCGATTTTGTGGAAGACTTTTTCAAAAATGAGGGTATTGATGTTAGTCATGTACGCCGCTGCGAAAACGGCGAAAGTCTTGGATTAACGTTCACGGAAATTCTTTCACCCACGCAGTCCAGCATTTTGATGTATCGGGAGGGCGTGGCTGATCTGATGCTGCATCCGGATGATGTGGATGAGGCCTATATTGCGTCTTCGCGTTCGTTGCTCATCAGTGGTACAAGCCTGTGCTGCAGCCCAACACGGGAGGCAGCGCTCAAGGCGCTGGCGCTGGCAAAAAAGTGCGGTACCACAGTGATTTTTGATGCGGATTATCGTGCCTATACATGGAAAAACAAGGATGAAATCGCGGTATACACAAGCCTCGTGGCGGAAAAGAGCGATATTATTCTCGGCTCCCGCGAGGAGTTTGATCTGATGGAAAAACTGCTGGGGCTGGATGGCAGTGATAAAGCCAGCGCGGATTATTGGTTGAAAAAGGGAGCACAGGTGTTGGTGATCAAGCACGGCAAAGAGGGCTCCTACGCCTATACGGCGGATGGCGCGTGGAAGGTGAAGCCCTTCCCGGTAGCGGCACTCAAGGGCTTTGGCGGTGGCGATGGATATGCATCGGCTTTCCTGCATGGATTGATGGCGGGAAAGGCGTTGCCGGACGCCCTGGAAATGGGCAGTGCCAGCGCGGCCATGCTGGTGGCCAGTCACGCCTGCTCTCGCGATATGCCTACAGAGGACGCGCTGACAGCCTTTATTGACAAGGAAAAAGCACAGTACGGCAACATGGTAACACGCCTGTAAATCAGGCTGAATAGTGAAAACTTATGGGACAAAAGCGAGAAAAGGAGCGTTCAACATGCAGACTCTGAAGCCTTTCATCAACGGACAGTTTGTGGATTCCGTGTCCGACAAGTATCATGCGATTTTTGACCCTTCTACAGGTGAGCAGATTGCACAGATTCCCTGCTGCACCAAGGAAGAGATGGAAGCAGCGATTGCGGCGGCCAAGGCGGCTTATCCTGCCTGGAGCGCTACGCCTGTGCGCAAGCGTGCCCAACTGATGCTGAAGCTGCGGGAACTGATTGTGCGCGATATGGATGCGCTGACGCTCCTGTGCGCAACGGAAAACGGTAAAACGCTTGCGGAGGCCGCGGGCGATGTGGGCAAGGCGCTGGAGATGACCGAGCTGGCTGCCAACGCTCCCATGCAGCTGATGGGCGACAGCCTGATGAACACCTCCACCGGCTATGACACAACCACCTACCGTGAGCCGCTGGGCGTTTTTGGTGGCATCGCACCGTGGAATTTCCCGGCGATGATTCCGGTGGGCTGGATGGCGCCGCTGTGCATTGTGTGCGGCAATACCTTTGTGCTTAAACCGGCCAGCACAACGCCCATGACGAGCTTGAAGTTCGCTGAGCTGTACAAAGAAGCGGGTTTCCCGGACGGCGTGCTGAATATTGTTCCTTGTTCTCGCCATGAGGCGGAGCTGCTGCTGACACATCCGGATGTGAAGGGCATCACGTTTGTTGGCAGCACGTCCGTGGGCAAACATGTATATGAAACGGCGGCGGCCAACGGCAAGCGCGTACAGGCGCTGTGCGAAGCCAAGAACCATGCGCTGGTGTTGCGTGATGCACCCATTACCCGCACGGCGGCCGGCATTATGAACTCGGCCTTTGGTTGTGCAGGCGAACGGTGTATGGCACTTCCTTCCATTGTGGTGGAGGACTGCATCGCTGATGAATTGGTGGCGGAACTGGTGCGCCTGTGCAAGAACCAGAAGATCGGCCCCGCATATGTAAAGGATACAAAGCTTGGTCCGGTGGGCTCCGCATCTCACATGAAGTTTGTGACGGACTGGATTCAGAAGGGCGTGGACGAGGGCGCGCAGCTGGTGCTGGATGGCCGCAATGTGAAAGTGCCAGGCTATGAGAACGGCTATTATGTGGGGCACACCATTTTCGACCATGTGACGCCGGAAATGACCATTGGCCAGCGCGAGGTGTTTGGCCCGGTGCTGTGCGTCAAGCGGGTGAAGGACTTCGAGGAAGGCCTGGAGCTGATGAATGCAAACCCCTTCGCCAACGGCAGCGTGATCTTCACCCAGAACGGTTATTATGCCCGGGAATTTGCCCGTCGCACGGATGGCGGCATGGTAGGCGTGAACGTTGGTATTCCGGTGCCGATCGGTGTGTTCTCCTTCACGGGGCATAAGCAGAGCTTCTTCGGCGATCTGCACTGCCATGGCAAGGACGCCTTCCGCTTCTATACCGAAACCAAGACGGTGACGACCCGCTGGTTTGATGAAGAAGAAATGAAAAAAGAGCACGTGGACAGCTGGGACGGTTCGTTGTAAGAGAAACAAAATGCTTTCCGGAAAGGCCAAAGAGAGGAAAAAACGCTGCTTTGGCTTTCCGAAAGCAGGTGACAGGAAAACTGCTGCGCTTGCGGAAAAGCGCTGCTGATAGAGAAAACAAGGGAGGACATTTGGCATGAAAAAGGTTCGCATCGGCATTGTGGGCGCAGGTCGCATCGGCAATGTGCACGCCCAGTCCATCACCTATCACATCCCTGAGGCAGAAGTTGTTTGTGTGACCGACGTGTATGAGCCCGCGGCCAAGAAACTGGCGGAAACTTATGGTGTTCCGAAGTATGGCGCAGATTTCCACATGATTATTGATGACCCGACCATTGACGCGGTGCTGGTTTGCTCGCCTACCCCAACCCATGCGGATATTGCCATGGCGGCCATGAAGGCTGGCAAGGATGTATTCTGCGAGAAACCGGTGGATCTGACCATTGAAAAGATCAAGGCAACTGAACAGGTGGCCAAGGAAACCGGCCGCAAGTTGCAAATCGGCTTCAACCGCCGCTTTGACCACAATCATGGCCAGGTGCAGAAGCTGGCTGCCGACGGTACCCTGGGCAATATTGAGCTGATTAAGATCACCTCCCGTGACCCTGAGCCGCCGTCCCCTGAATATGCGGCGTCTTCCGGCGGGCTGTATATCGATATGATGATTCACGACTTCGATATGGCCATGTTCCTGGCGGGCTGTGATGTGACGGAAGTATATGCCATGGGCACGAGCCTGGTGGATCCCCGCATTGGTCAGGCGGGCGATGTGGATACCGCAATTGTGACCTTGACCTTTGCCAACGGTGCCCTGGGTGTGATTGACAACAGTCGCCGTGCCGCCTATGGTTATGACCAGCGGGTGGAGGTATTCGGCAGCCTGGGCATGGCCGCGGATGAAAACGACGGGGATACCACGGTACGCGTGTCTACTGCCAACGGTGTGAAGAGTGATAAGCCGCAGTTCTTCTTCCTGGAGCGCTATATGGGTTCCTTCATTGCGGAAATGCGCCAGTTCATTAACGCCATTGTGACGGATGGCGAGGTGCCGGTGGGCATTCATGCGGGGCTGATGAGCGTGGTGTTGGCCAAGGCTGCCAAGAAATCTTTGGACGAGCATCGTCCGGTGAAGATTGCAGAAATCCTGGAGGCGTAAGATGGAACTGATTACGCGCGCCGGGGGCGAGATGCCCTTTGGTTATACAGCCCTTGCGGACATGCATGGCGTGCATGCGGAAATGCTGATGGACTTTGGCGTGCTCCGCTTGCGCAAGGGTGAAACCTGGACGGAAGAACAGCCGCTGGAAAAAGCCTACTTGCTGGTGGAAGGCAAAGTGCGCTTCCTGTGGGAAGGCAAGGAACATGTGGAGGAGCGCGCAAACTGCTTTGATGTGCCCCCTACGGCTCTGCATGTGGCGAAACAGACGGCTGTGACCATTGAATGCCTGAGCGATGAATGTGAAGTTGATATTCTTCGCACGGACAACGACAAGGAATTTGCTCCCAAACTATATCTGCCCAAGGATACGCCCGACGAATTCCGCGGCGCAGGAACCATGCATGAAACGAGTACCCGCATTGTGCGCACGATCTTTGATGACAGAAATGCGCCTTATGCCAATTTGGTGCTGGGCGAGGTAATCGGCTTCCCGGGCAAGTGGTCCAGTTATCCGCCGCATCATCACCCGCAGCCGGAGATTTACTATTACAAAACAAACCCGTCCCACGGATTTGCCTATGCTGAGGTGGGCGAGGATGTGCTGAAGGTGCACAATAACGACACTGTGTTTATCCAGCCCGGTCTGACGCACCCGCAGTGTACGCCTCCCGGCTACGCGCTGTGGTATTTATGGGGTATCCGTCATTTGAAAGATAACCGTTATGGCACGCCGACCTTTGTGCCGGATCACCTGTGGGTGCAAAAACCCGGCCAGCCGTATTGGGGGGACGACAAACATGCCTGAAGCACGTGAAGCCAAGCGCGTTCGCCTGACAATGGCGCAGGCGCTGGTCCGATTCCTGGACAACCAGTATGTGGAGCTGGATGGTGAAGAAAATCGGTTTGTGAATAACATCTTTGGCGTATTTGGCCACGGATGCGTGGTGGGCGTAGGCCAGGCGCTTAGCCAGGGCGGTCATCATATCCGCTTTCTGCAGGGGAAAAACGAGCAAAACATGGCGCTGGCCGCTACGGCTTTTGCCAAGCAGAAGAACCGCCGGGAAATCATTCCCTGTGTGAGTTCCATCGGCCCTGGCGCCATGAACATGGTGACGGCTGCCGGCTGCGCCACAGCCAACCGCATCCCGCTGCTGCTGTTGCCGGGCGATACCTTTGCCTGCCGCCAACCGGATCCCGTGCTGCAACAGGCGGAATTCTTCCAAAGCTATGGGCAGACGGTGACGGACGCTTTTCGTGGCGTATGCCACTACTTTGACCGCATCGAACGGCCTGAGCAGCTGATGACCGCAGCCATGCATGCCATGCGCGTGCTGACGGATCCTGCCGACACGGGCGCGGTGTGCCTTGCTATGCCCCAGGACGTGGAAGGCGAAGCGTATGACTATCCAGAAAGCTTTTTTGCCAAGCGTGTGTGGCACATGGATCGCCGGGGCATGACCGACGGACAGGCGGAGCGTGCCATGGACATCCTGCGCAAAGCCAAACGTCCCATGGCCATTCTGGGCGGCGGCGTGCGCTACAGCGAAGCGGGAGACGCTTTCATCAAACTGTGTGAGAAAGCGAACATCCCCTTTGGCGAAACCCAGGCGGGCAAGGGAACTGTGAGCTGGCATCATCCGCTGAATATGGGCGGCATAGGTGTGACGGGCGGAAAAGCGGCTAACGTCATTGCCAGAGATGCAGATGTAATTCTTGCCGTTGGCACACGCCTGAGCGATTTTACGACATCGTCCAAGTGGCTGTTCCGGCAGGATGCGAAGGTGCTTGGACTGAACATCTGTCCCTTTGACGCGATCAAAATGGATGCGGAACCACTGATTTGTGACGCGCGGGAGGGACTTGAGAAGCTGACGGAGAAGCTTGACGGCTATCGCTCCACATGGAAGGATGAACCTGCCGCAGCACGCGCTGAGTGGGATGCGATTGTGGACGATTATTATGCCGCCGCGCCAGCAAAGGGACTTTCGCAAACACGGGCGTTGGGTGAGATCAACCGCTTTATGCAGCCGGGCGACATTGCCGTTGGTGCTGCAGGAAGCCTGCCTGGCGACATGCAGCGGCTGTGGCGCGCAGGGGACAGCGGCACCTATCACATGGAATACGGATTCAGCAACATGGGATATGAACCCAACGGCGCGTTAGGCGTGAAACTGGCCGCACCGGACAAAGAAGTATATACGTTCTTTGGCGACGGCAGCTACATGATGGCGCACAGCGAGCTGCTTACATGCGTGCAGGAGGGCCTTCGGGTACATTTCTGCCTGTTTGACAACAGTGGTTGGGGCTGCATTGAAAATTTGCAAAACAATCAGGGCAACGATACCTTCGGTACAGTGTTCCGCCGCCGCAACAGCACAACGGGCGAACTGGATGGCGATATACTTCCGATTGATTTTGCCATGAATGCCAGAGCCTATGGGCTGAAGACCTATACCATCCGCACGGTGGAGGAGCTGCAAAGTGCTTTGAAGGACGCGCTGACACAGCCGTTGCCGGTGCTCTACGACATCAAGGTGCTGCCCAAGTCCATGACGGACGGTTTTGAAAGCTGGTGGCGCGTGGGTGTGGCGGAAGTGTCCGAGCAGGAGCGCGTGCAAAAAGCCTACAAGAGTCTTGTTGAGCATGTGAAGGAGACCCGGGACTATTGATTTGCCGAAACGGCATCAAGTTGAGGAGGTGCGCTTTTCCATGAAACTGAATCCCGAAAAGGTAAAGCTGGCTATCGCGCCTATTGGCTGGACGAATGACGATATGCCCGAGCTGGGCGCGGAAAATACCTTTGAGCAGTGCGTGAGTGAAATGGCGCTTGCAGGCTTCAAGGGAAGTGAAATTGGCAACAAGTACCCCCAGGATGTGGCGGTGCTCAAGCACAAGCTGGATGTGCGCGGCATGTGCATTTGCAATGCGTGGTTCTCTACACTCTTTACCTCCCAGCCCTATGAGGTGACGGAGGAAGCCTTCATCCGCCATCGCGACCGCCTGCATGCCCTGGGGGCAAAGGTCATCGGCGCCAGCGAGCAGGGCGACTCTATTCAGGGAAAACCCATCAATATCTTTGGCAATGAAAAGCCCGTGTACACCGAGGAAGAATGGAAAAAGGTGACGGAAGGCTTCAACCGCCTGGGCAAACTGGCAGCAGAAAAGGGCATGCGCTTGACCTGCCACCATCACATGGGCACCGGTGTGCAGACGGTGGAGGAAATCGACCGATTCATGGCTGAAACCGATCCCCGGTATGTAGGGCTGCTGTTTGACAGCGGTCACTTGACCTTCGCAGGTGTTGACCCTGTGCCGGTGCTGGAAAAATACATTGACCGGGTGTGGCACGTGCACCTTAAGGATGTGCGGCTGCCCATCCGTGATCAGGCGCGCAGGGAAGGTTGGAGCTTCCTCACGGCAGTGCGCAACGGTGTGTTTACGGTGCCCGGAGATGGCGACGTGGACTTTGCACCCATCTTTGATACCCTGGCCAAGCATGACTATGCAGGCTGGGTGGTTGTGGAGGCGGAACAGGATCCTGCCAAGGCCAATCCCTTTGAGTATGCGGTGAAGGCGCGCAAGTATATTGCGGAAAAGACCGGACTGTGAGACCAAAATGAATATCATCAGGGATGCCGGACAGCTGGCATCCCTTTTTTCAAAAGGAGAGGAGCAAATGAACGACCGCGAGCTAGCGCTTGCTTATGCGCCTATTATCCACTTTGATGAAGCGGAAACAATTCCTCTGCGTGCAGTGGGATATACCATTGCGCACAATACCATGCGTAGCGATTCATTCCCGAAGCGTGAACTGACAGTACCGATCGGGGCATCCTGCGTTATTGAATATGCGTATTACTGGGATTATGATATCCAGCATATGTACGATTTAGAGCACATTTGGATTACGGTGGGAGAAAAGGGCGAAGTAATGGATGCGGAAGGCAGCTTCCATGGACGATACCTGAAGCTTTTGCCGGCGCTTTCTTGTGTTATCCCGCCGGAAAAAGGACACGTGCATGCCTTTTGCCAGCAGGGAAAGCATGCCTTTATGCCGGATGGACAACTATTTCGTCTTTTGCCGGATTGGAAAGAGGCGTGCAGCACTCAGGCGGGTGGCCCGGTGCTCATTGGCGGTCCCTTTGGTGGTGTTTATCAGCCAACGGAAGAAGATAACGCACTGAGCAGGCGCTATATTCGCGAAACGCTGCGGTTTATGCCGACCATGCGTTTCACAAAAACGGTGGATGATTTTATAGCCGACGCTCCGGTATATCTTCCGTGGCTGCAGCTGAAAGAGGAAATTCCGGTGCGCATTCGCCGGGAATGTGATCGATTGCATACGCTGTATGCTGAAAAGGACGCAGGTGACCGTTTATGATGAACATGGGAAGACAGTTCCGCCAGCGCCAGTGGGCCTGGCAAGAGGAACTGAAGCAGCACTTGTATACCCCTGTGGCAGAAGTGGCCATGGAGGGGTTTGTGACAAAGGAACGTCTTTCAGTTGAACAGGCGCAGGCACATTCCTTTTTGCCTTTCTCGGAGGGAACGGCATGGGGCGGGTGCTGGGAATATGGTTGGTTTCGGGCAGATGTGACACTGCCGGATGCGTGTGATGGCAGGCGTGTCGTGCTGTTGGGAAAACTTGGCGGCGAACAGCTGTATTATCTGAACGGCAAGGCAATTGGCTCTATTGACAAAGGGCACGATTATGTGACGCTGACACGATGCGCCAAGGCGGGAGAAACCGTTCATTTGCTGGCGGAGAGCTATGCCGGCCACGGCGCTCGGTTGGAGGCTGCTACACCGTGCCCTCCGGAACGGCCGCCGATTCCGCCGACACCGGAACAGCAGTGTGTGATGGGGAAAAATGTTCTGGCCGTATGGAATGAGGACGCTTATCAGCTGCTGATGGATGTGTATACCCTCACACAGCTGCTGAAGGTGTTGCCGGAAAAGAGCCTGCGCTATCAGCGGGTAGGCGCGGCGTTGCAGGCGTATGCGGATATTGCGGATTTTGAACTGCCCTATCAGGCACGGCACGAAAGTTTTCGAAAGGCGAGAGAAGCGCTTCGGGCTGCGCTTGGCTGTCACAACGGTTCAACAGCGCCGCTGATGTGGCTCATTGGCCAGTCGCACATTGATCTTGCGTGGTTGTGGCCGCTGGAAGACACCTATCGCAAGAGTGTACGAACCTTCTCCAATCAACTGACGCTGTTGGATGAATATCCGGATTATCGCTATTTCTTGTGTGAGCCGGCTCTTTTGGAATTGCTGAAGGTGCAGAGCCCGGAAACCTGGCAGCGGGTAAAGGAAGCCTGTGCCAGGGGACAAATTTTGCCAGAGGGCGGTTTTTATGTGGAGTGCGATACCAACCTGCCTTCCGGTGAAAGCCTGATTCGCCAGCTGCAATGGGGCAAACGATGGTTCCGAGAGGAGCTCGGCGTTGACACACAGGTGGGATGGCTGCCTGATTGCTTTGGCTTTTCCGCAGCGCTGCCACAGCTGCTCATTGGCCTTGGCATACCGTATTTTGGCACGCAGAAGCTGCAGCGCGCGGATCCGGAATGCGAAAAATTCCCCTACCATCACTTTATTTGGGAGGGGATGGATGGCTCGGAGGTGCTGGGACTATCCTTCATGAAGGATAACGGCCCCATCGATCCGGTAAGCTTCAAGGAACGCTGGGAAAACAACCGCGTGCAGGATACGGATATTGACACGTTGATTCATCCCTTCGGGTATGGAGATGGCGGCGGGGGTCCCACTAGGGATATGGTGGAATTGAGCCTGCGCCTTGGCGACCTGGAGGGGGTTCCGCGTTCGCAATACGGTGGTGTACGGGAATATTTTGAACACATTGCAGCACAGGGCGTTACCAACCGTTGGGTGGGGGAAATGTATCTGAGCTGGCACCGTGGCGTCTACACTTCTCAAAGACGCGCCAAAGCTCTGATGCGCCGCGCACAGGAATCCCTGCATGATGTGGAAGCCATGATGGCTAAAACACCTGAAAGCCTTGTTCCAGGCGATGCGGAAATGGTACATGAGTGCTGGAGACAGCTGCTTTTCTGTCAATTCCATGATGTGCTGGGCGGCGTAGGCATCCATCGTGTTAATGCGGAGATGGAGCAGCAGCTGGAGAATATTATTGAGCAAACAGGAAAGATCACTGCGCGGCTTCGGCATGCGTTCTATCGGGTGAATACGGCTGCGAAGGGAATGGTAGCTTACAACACCCTGCCTTGGACCCGAACGGAATGGGTGATGCTGGATGGCGAACCGCGCCTTATAAGCGTACCGGCGGACGGCGCGGCGAATGTGGAGGAAATTCTGCAGCCGCAGGATGCGTCCGTAAAGGAAACAGCAGAAGGATTTGTGCTGCAAAACGCTTTTTTGCGCGTACTGGTGGATCGGCAGGGCGTCATTACGTCCCTGGTGGACTTGGAAAACGGCTTACCTCTGATGCACCCCGGTCAAAAAATGAACGATTGGCGGCTGTATCGCAATGTGCAGGTTGTGTATGATGCATGGGAGCTGGATCGTGGCTGGGAGGAACAACGGCTTGGAAAGATGGAAACGGAAGTGACCATTGCCCGAAATACGCCGAAATGCTGCGAAGTACGCATTGCACGGCGCTTTGGTAGCAGTGCGTCCGTGCAGGTGATGCGCCTGTATGCTTCCTGCCGCCGGGTAGAATTTGAAACGGAGATTGATTGGCATGAGCGGCATCGCATGCTGAAAACCCATTTTGAAAGCAATATCCTGTCGGAAGAAGCGCTGCATGAGATTCAATTCGGTTTCGTGGCGCGCCCGGCACACCGTTCTACACGTTTTGCATCCGACCGGTATGAGGTGTGCAATCATCGTTATTCAGCCCTGTGCGAGGCGAACCGGGGATTTGCCGTGCTCAATAACGGCAGTTATGGCATCAGCAGCAACCGGGGCGAACTGGCGTTGACGTTGCTTCGCGCCCCCGTTGTGCCGGATGCTCAAAACAATGAAGGACATCATTGCCTGACCTATGCGCTGTATCCATTTGCAACAGGGTTTGCGCAAAGCGGCGTCGTGAAGCAGGGGTATGCGCTCAACATGCCGTTGGTGCTGGAGAAAGGCTGCATGCCGGCCAATCAAGTGGGTTATACGACGGAGGATAGCGGTGTACTGCTGGAAACGATCAAGCCGGATGAAGAACACGGCGGGATCATTTTGCGGCTGTATAACAGCCAACGAACGAGCGAAACGGTTACCCTGCGCCTGCCTTGCGCAGCGGAGCTGGAGGAATGCGGCCTTCCGGAAGCGGAAGGAAATCCTGTGGGCGAAGGAAGCGCTTTTCAACTGACCTTTGGTCCTTTTAAGGTGCGCACTTTCCGTGCACGCAGAAAAAATGAAGGAGAAAGGAACCATGAAGAAACTGATACTGTGCTTTGATTGCGGTGATACATTGGTAGACGAAAGTACCCAGGTGTTTGCGGAAAACGGAGATGTATTGGAAGCACAGCCGATTCCCGGAGCGCTGGAAGCATTGAAGCAGTTTCATGCTGAAGGCTACCGCATTGCGCTGGTGGCAGACGGACGCGTGCAGTCCTTCCGCAATATTCTGGGCAAGTTAGGTGTGTGGGATCTGTTTGAAACCCATACCATTTCTGAGGCAGTGGGCGAACTGAAGCCGAGCCCCAAAATGTTCAATACGGCTCGCATAGCCATGGGGCTAACGGAAGCGGATTTTTCTCGGATGGTGATGTTTGGCAACAACCGGCTGCGGGATATCAAGGGCGCAAACGGTGTGGGAATGATTTCCGTGCTGCTGGATTACAGCCCACGCTATGTGAAGGAAGCAAGTCAACCGGACGAGGAACCGACCTATCTGACCAAAACACCGGCGGAATGGCCTGCTTTGATTGAGCAGTTGGAGGCACAAGCGGAAAAAGCATAACAAAAACCGGCGGCGCTGCCTATGCCTGCGAATAGCGGGAAAGGGCAGCGCCGAACGGGGAAAAGGAGAAATCATGGCAAAAAAAGCAGCATGGGAGCGCGCGGCAAGCATTGCGCCAAGTCCACGCCAGCTTGCATGGCAGCAGCTGGAGTTTTATGCCTTTATTCACTTTGGCGTGAACACATTCACAGACAGCGAGTGGGGCGACGGAACGGAACAGCCGGATGTGTTCTGCCCGGAAGCGCTGGATACGCGGCAATGGGCGCGGGAAATCAAGAATGCCGGCATGCGGGGAATCATCCTGACATGCAAGCATCACGATGGGTTTTGCCTGTGGCCAAGCCGCTATACGGATCACTGTGTGCGTGCTTCCAAATGGCGCGGCGGACAGGGAAATGTGGTGCGGGAAGTGGCGGAGGCCTGCCGTGCAGAAGGGCTGCGCTTTGGGGTGTACCTTTCACCGTGGGACAGGCACGAAAAAACGTATGGTTCCGGAAGGAAATATGATGACTTTTTTGTGCACCAGCTAGAGGAACTGGCTGGAGACTATGGGGACATCTTCTGCTTTTGGTTTGATGGCGCCTGCGGCGAGGGTGCAGACGGCCGCAAGCAGTATTATGACTGGGAACGCTACTATGCCACTATCCGACGTCTTCAGCCGGGAGCTGTCATCAGTGTGTGCGGCCCGGATGTTCGTTGGTGCGGTAATGAGGCAGGGCATTGCCGGCCAAGCGAATGGAGTGTTGTGCCTGCTCAGCTGAGAGATGCGGAGCGCATAGCGTCTCTTTCCCAGCAAGCGGATGATCGTGCTTTTGCACGCCTTGTGCGCAGTGAAGAAGAGGATTTAGGCAGCCGCAAGGCCATCCGTGAAAAAAAAGAGCTGGTGTGGTATCCGGCGGAGGTCAATACCTCTATCCGCCCGGGATGGTTTTATCATTCGGCAGAGGATGCACAGGTGCGCACGCCGGAAGAACTGTTTGATATCTATCTGAAAAGCGTGGGCGGCAACGCAGCTTTCCTGCTGAACATTCCGCCGGACAGGAGAGGACTGCTGGCGGACGCTGACGTGCAATGTCTCCGAACGCTAGGCAACTATGTCCGCGATTTGCAGCAAGGGCCTGGGATGGCGGTTGATCGCATCATGGCAGACACATGGATGGAGGAGCATCCTGTGGAAATGGCACTGGACGATGGGGAAAACAACTGGTGGCAGGCAGAACGCGGACATGAGACCGCCTGCATTACCCTGCATTTTGCGGAAAAGATACCGGTTCATTATGTGACATTGATGGAACAGCTGACTGTCGGACAGCGCATTGAAGCAGGAGAAATTTTGCTGGATGGCACACATGCGGCGGACTTCACTGTGGTGGGGCATAAACGCATTTGTTCGATTGAAGCGAGAGAGGCATCCACCGTGACGATTCGCATAACCGCCTCACGATTGGAACCGACGCTGCAATTCATCTGTGTGCAGGGATGACGCGGCAGGGAAACACATGCTTCGGCGCGAAGAGAATTTACCGGAGGGTGATGCAAGATGCAGCAAGAGCAAGCAAAGACGGTGCGGCGCGCCAATGAGTGGATGCAGGCGCATACGCCTCAAGTGAAAAGCGCCTATAAGCCGCGTTATCATGCCAGCGTACCTTGCGGTTGGGCAAATGATCCCAATGGGCTGATCTGGTATCAGGGCGAGGCGCATCTGTTCTATCAGCATAATCCCTATGCGCCAAGATGGGATACCATGCACTGGGGGCACATGAGCAGCACGGATCTGCTGCACTGGCACAGCCATGATGAGGCGCTTGCATCGGATATGCCTTACGACCGGGAGGTTGGATGTTTTTCCGGCACGGCGCTGGCGTGGAATGATCGGTTATGGCTGATGTATGCCGGTGCGCTGAACGGCAGGCAGCAGCAATGCCTGGCCGTGTCCACGGACGGGGAACATTTTGAAAAAATGGCGGAAAATCCTGTGATTTCCACCGCAATGCTGCCGGAAGGCTATGCGCCGGGTGATTTCCGCGATCCTAAGCTTTTTTGCAGGGATGGCTGCTTCTATTGTATTGCTGCCACAAGAAACGCGCGGGGCGGCAACCTGCTTTTGTATCGCGCGAAGGATTTGACGCGCTGGGAATACGTGGGCGCGCTGTTTACCCAGCAGGGGGATGGCAGTGCGTGCGATTTTCTTTTGCCGGACGGGGTGTGCGAGTGCCCTGATTATGCTGTGATTGACGGACAGGAGGTGCTGATTTTCAGCCCACAGAACCTGCCGCAGCAGGGGTATCGCTATCAAAACATAAGCTCCACTGTGTACATGATCGGACATTTGGACACGGAAACCGGGCGCTTTACTTGTGACAGGCTGGACGAAATTGACGGCGGATTCGACTTCTATGCCGCGCAAACGATGCATTTGCCGGATGACCGCACGGTGATGATTGCATGGCAGGAAATGTGGGGACGCAATTATCCAACCCAAGCGGATGGCTGGGCGGGAAGCTTCACCTTGCCGAGAGAATTGCATGTGCAGAATGGACGCCTGGTGCAGAAACCCGTTCGGGAAGCAGAGCAGCTGTGGACGAAAACCACGCGCTATGAACGGATGCCGCTCACAGACAGTCGAAAACTGCCGGATGTGCAAGGCGATGTGGCGCAGTTGCAGCTGCTCCTGCACATGGGCAGCGCCAAACGTGCCGGTGTGACCCTGATGGGGGATGGGAAACACGAAACGCGCCTTGTTTGCGACCGCGAGGCAGGCACATTGACCCTTGACCGAAGTGATTCAGGGTTGCCGATGGGCGGCGAAGAACGCGATAAGCAGACGCGAACTGTGGACGCATGCCTGACGGGAGATGTGCTGGAACTTTGCATTTTCCTGGATGTGAGCAGCGTGGAGGCGTTCGTAGGCGGCGGAAAACAGACGCTGACGGCACATGTGTATCCGGAGCTGAACGGAAGAAGAGAGATCAGCTTCTTTGCGGAAGAAGGAGAAGCGGAGCTGCTGGAAGTGTGTTTCCATACATTGTGAACAAAAAAGACGGCCGGGCTGTTTGCCTGACCGTCTCAGCGTGTCGACAAAGTGGCTTTGCCACTTTGTCGAGTTTGCATTTTTCACTGTCAGCGGAGCTGACGGCCGTGAAAAATGGAAGGAAGGGTTTCGCCTTTGGCCGAAACCACCCCGCCCGACCGGCATAGCCGGTCGATACGAATCCAGTCAGAGGGGCATCATGCCCCTCCGACATTTTCTCATATGGTTTGTCGACAGTCTGAGACGGCCGGACTGTTTGCATGACCGTTTTTTTATGCAGGAAACCGGGAACGATGCAAGGTTTTTTCCCCTGAGGCGAAGGAAAAGTTGCCGTTGCCGCAAGGAAGCATCAGGCGATGCGGCCGGGCAAAGCTGAAATTGTATCAGTCACGTGGAGGAGACGGACGCTTCCAGCTTTTGCAGAAAAGCTTCAAGCGGTACTGCCTGATATCCCCAACCAATCTGGTTTAGCCCGTCGCAGAGCAGCCGGGGGGAGCCGCGACCGGATTGCGCCATGGCCTGCAGGCGGTGGAGGATAGCCAGCTTGATTCGGCGCACCTCCTCACCGTCATCGCCAAGGGTAGTCATATCATAATCATCCGTGCGACCGCAGGGGTGCGGACAGGATGCGCAATCCGGCAGAAGGCGAAGCTTCTCGTGCTGTACCTGCCGAAGCGCCTGGTGGAGCGCAGGGGCATCCGCCCCGGAAGCGGCGGCAAGACCATCCCGGAGGATGCGCCAGCTTTCCGGTACAGGAGATGCTTCTCCGCTTTCCATGGCTCGGGCAAGGCCAATCAATGCGCCGATAAGCGCATCGGCTTCTGTGCGCGGCATGGGGTCAGTCCTCCTTCACACGGCCATCCAGGGTGAACGTCGTCACCTGCCAGGGGACCGTCTTTCCGCTTTGATCAATGGCTTTGCGAACGGCCATTTCCAATCCGCCGCAGCAGGGCACTTCCATGCGCACTACATGCACGCTGCGGATGTCGTTGCGCGCAAGAATTTCCGTCAGCTTCTCACTGTAGTCCACATTGTCCAGTTTGGGGCAGCCGACGAGCGTCACGCATCCGCGCATGTAGTCCTGATGGAGCTGTGCATAGGCAAACGCCGTGCAGTCGGCCGCAATCAGCAGCTTGGCATTCGCAAAGTAGGGCGCGTTTACCGGGACGAGTTTGATTTGACACGGCCACTGGGCAAGCTGCGAGGATTGTGCGGCCTGCTGTGTGCAAGGAGATTGCGCTTCCCGGCGGAATTGATGCAGCTGATGTCCCGGACATCCGCCCTGGTGTGCCTTGGCACGTTTGCTGGCCAGCACAGCCTGCTCGTCATAGGCGGCGGCTTCGCGTTCAACAAAAGTGATGGCGCCGGTGGGGCAGGCGGGCAAACAGTCGCCCAGTCCATCGCAATAGTCATCACGCATCAGGTGCGCTTTGCCGTTCACCATGCCGATGGCACCTTCATGGCAGGCAGCTGCGCAGGCGCCGCAGCCGTTGCACTTTTCTTCATCTATATGAATGATTCTCCGTTTCATGGGAACACCTCCTTGTGTTTTCGGGATGATTATAGTACAATGCGGGCAGAATGTCTGTTGGAAATCCAACAAGGAGGAACAAAAATGCAGGAGTTTTTGCCTGTTTTGCGACGCTCGCCTGTGTTTGCCGGCATGATGGATGAAGAAATTTTGTCCAGCCTGCATTGCCTGAGCGCACAGGTCGTTTTCCGGGCGAAGCATGCAATCATTCTTCGTGAAGGGGACACAACGCGATGCATGGGCGTGCTCCTCAAGGGGTGCGCGCTGGTGATGCAGACGGACGTGTGGGGACGCCGCCACCTGATGCATTATGTGGAAACAGGGGATTCCTTTGCCGAACCCTTTGCTGCGGCGGGTACACCGCTGAACATGACTGTTACGGCGAACGAGGATTGCAGCGTGCTGCTGCTGGATATGGATCGGGTGCTGCACGTGTGCCCTTCCGGCTGTACGCACCATCATCGGCTGGTGAGCAATCTGGTGGCGGTGCTGGCCGGAAAAACGTTGCAGCTTAACGAAAAGCTGACGCATATGAGCCGCCGCACCACAAGAGAAAAGCTGCTGAGCTATTTATCCGCACAAAGCCAGAAGCAGGGAACGCGGAAGTTTGCCATACCCTATGATCGCCAGCAGCTGGCGGATTTCCTGTGTGTGGACAGGGCTGCCATGTCAGCGGAGCTGTCCCGGCTGCAAAAAGAAGGTGTGCTAGAAACGCGGAAGAATCGGTTTGTGCTTCAGGATATGCCGGAAATCTAAATGCAAAAAGGCATCCCCGCGGGGATGCCTTTTGTGCTTTGACATCAGTTATCCAATTCGTAGGCAACAATGGCGGCCAACTCGATTGTGCGGTAGGTGCCGTTGCAGCTTTGCTGGTAGATGTTGTCCGCCTGCATATTCTGGTTGGAAAAGGAGGACATAACGCTGCTGATTTACGACGCATGGGACGAGGCCAATGCGCTGGAAGTGCATAGCAGCATCATGGCGACCACGAGACAAAGAACCCGTTTGACAGTGTTCATTCTATTTCCCTCCCGAGCGCGTACCGGCGCGTATGGCTACATTATAAGACGAAGAATGGAAATGTCAACGGCTGTCGAAAAAGCATGAAAAAGGAAATTCAAGCATCCACAAAAAGCTGTGTTTACGAATGTTCGCGACGAACAGGCCATAACCGTTGACTGGATTCATTCCATTTAATATCCGTGCCGTTGTGCTGCGTTGCAGCACGGGGCGTGGGGCTTGCAAAACGTGCTGCGGGAACAGAGGGCGATTTGCACGTTTTTTTCTCCCTTTTGCTGCTTTTGCCTGCGGGTTTGGAGGGCTTGCCGGTGGAATGATCCGTTTTGATGGAGCCGGACAGTATCAATGCCTTGCGGGCGCACACCGGGCCGATCATTTCATACAGCACAGAGGAAGAAAGAATGATTGTGCTCAGCAGCGACCCGGAGGACTCCGGCAGAATGCGCTGTGCCAACACAGCCAGGCCAATGCTGACGCCGGCCTGCGGAATCAATGCCAGTCCCAAATAGCGGCGAACACTTTCTGTGCAGCCTGTCATCCGCGCGCCAAGATAGGAACCGAGGAATTTGCCGACAATGCGCACTGCGAAATAGGCGATGCCGATGATGCCGACTGTGCCCAGGGAGTTCAGATTCAACCGCATGCCGGAAAGAACAAAAAACAGGACGTTGATAGGGGGCGTGATGCGGTTCACCTGCTTGAAGAGCTCCTTATCATGCGTAACGTTGGCACAAGTGGCGCCAAGCACCATGCAGCCAAGCAAGGGAGAAATATCCATGGCCGCACAAACACCCGCAAGCAGGAACACCGCCGAACAAACAAGAACCAGGCGGTGATCCGTGGAACGGCCACGAAGGAGAGCGCACAGTGCGCGCCCAAGCAAATAGGCTAAGAGCATGGCGCCGAGGCTCATCAGCAGGGGCATCAGCGCGCTTTGCCACTGAAAGCTTGCGCTCTGCTCCGCACCGGCGGAGATGGCGGCGCATACGCTGAAGGCCAGCAACGCAACCGCATCATCCATGGCGACAACCTGAATCAGGGTGTTCACAAAATCGCCCTTTGCACGGTATTGCCGGATGGTCATCAAGCTGGAAGCGGGCGCGGTGGCACTGCCGATGGCGCCAAGCAGCAGTGAAAAAGGCAAAGAAAGCCGGAACACGGTGAGCATAACCATGGAGACGACGGCAGCCGTAACCAGCGCTTCCATAAGCGTGAGAACAATCACACGGGAACCTTGACCGCGCAGGTGATCAATTCGCAGATAGCGACCCACGCCGAAAGCGATGAAGGATAGCGCCACATCCGTAAGAAATTCCATTCCCCCGGCAATCGAAGATGGAATCAGATTAAGCGCATAAGGGCCAATGGCCACACCTGCCAGAATATAGCCTGTTACATTGGGCAAGTGCAGCAATTTTGTGATACGGGACATGCCGAAGCCCGCAAGCCATAGAATGGTGACCGACAGCAGAATTTGTGCAGTGGCAGAGAGTTGCATAAAGTATGTCTGCATAAAACAACCTCCTGAAAACTCAAGTGCCTTGAGAAGATGGGGTTGATTTTAGCAAACAAGTATGATAAAATCAAATGATAAAAATTGATAACATGATAAATGCACTTTATAAATAGTAAGAAAGGTGAGAATAATGACCTTTACAGATCCAAGGCTGATAACGCTCCTTTGCGTGGTGAAGGAGGGCGGATATACCGCTGCTGCACGGACATTGGCGCTTTCGCAGCCGGCGGTGAGTTATCATATTCGCGGTTTGGAACAGGAACTATCCATTAAAATTTTTTATCATAATACAAAAAAACTTATCCTTACACCAGAGGGCAAGATATTGGTAAAATATGCCACAAGATTGCAGAACATCAGCGAAAACGCCATGCGTGCACTTTCGGAAAGCCGCGGCCAGCTTCGGCATTTCACGGTTGGCGTTACGCCGACATGCGGCGAGACACTGATTGGACGGGTGTTTACGGCTTACAGCAGCGCACATCCGCATACCAACATCAGCCTTGTGACAGGAACGCTGGAACAGTTGTGCGATCAACTGACAAGCTATGAGCTGGATTTGGCCATTGTGGAAGGGTCGGTTTCGCCAAAGCATTGCCATGCGGAGCTGCTGGATATGGATTATTTGTGTGTTGTGATGTCGCCGAAACACCGCCTGGCGCATCACAGCGCGATAACGCTGGAAGAGCTGAAACAGGAAAGTCTCATCCTGCGGCGCGAGGAAGCGGGAACCCGCCGGTTATTTGAAAGCGCCTTGACCGGTCACCTGGAGGATATTCGCAATTTTGATGTGCGCCTGGAGATGGACAGCATTACTGCCATCAAGGAATTGGTGGCGGATCAGCTGGGGGTAACGGTTATGGCGCACAGTGCCTGCCGCGAGGAAACGGCTGCCGGCAAGCTGGTGGCCGTTCCCATTGAGGGTATGCGCATGATTCGGGAAATCAACATTCTCTGCCAGGATGACTTTGACCATCCGGAAGTGCTGGAGGAAATTCGGAAAATATACGCGTCTTTGTAAAACAATCCCCTTCCTGATGAGACAGGAAGGGGATTGTTTTTTATGCTGCTTGCTGCTTGCGCGTGCGGCCGAAGTGCACTGCCAGGCCGATGAGAAGGCCAATCAGTGCCGGGCAAACCCAACCAAGACCGAGATCTGACAAGGGAAGGAAGTTGCCGATTGCAGTGATGAAACCATTCAGATGCAGGGTTTCGCGTACATTTGCGGGCAGCGAGAAAAGCAGGTCATAGACCGCCGAGATGAGGGTGAAGGCGATCGTCCAGGCATACACGGCACGGTCGTTGTGGAAATAACGGCCAAACAGCGCCAATAGAATCAACACCATGGCCAGCGGATACAGGAACATGAGCACCGGAGCAGAGTAGCTGGTGATGCTGCTCAGTCCCACTGTTGCGATGAGGAAGGAAACCACCGTGAAGAGAATGGCCCACAGGCGATAGCTGGGTCCTTTTGGGAAAATGGCCTTGAATGCCTCCGAACAGCTGGTGATGAGACCCACGGCAGTCTTCAGGCAGGCGAGGGTTACGGTTGCAGCCAGCACCCAGTAGCCCCAATCGCCCAGTTGGTGCTTGGCGATCTCCGCCAGCGCGATACCGCCGTTTTCACTGACAGCAAGATAGCTGCGGCTTTTGTCGCCCATGAAAGCAACCGCCACATAAATGAGCCCCATAAACAGGCAGCTGAAGATGCCTGAACGGACGGTCGCACCGGCAACGGCTCCGGGCTCCTGCACACCGAGATCACGGATGACCTGCACTACCACAATGCCGAAGGCAAGTCCAGCCAGCGCGTCCATGGTGTTGTAGCCCTCCAGGAAACCACTGAACAGGGGCTGTGCGGCGTAGTTGCCCTCAGGCGCAATTTCCGCAATGGGCAAGCCGGGGGCAAAAAGCGACACAAAAACCAGAATGCCAAGGAATACCAGGAACACAGGCGTGAGAATTTTGCCCACCCACATGAGAATTTTGCCGGGCTTAAGCGACAAAGCCAGCGCCGCGGCAAAAAAGCACAGCGAGAACAGCCACGACGCGGCATTGCCGCTGTCGGGCGGCAGCAGGTGTTCCACACCTACCGTGAAGGACGTGGCAGCACAGCGGGGAATAGCGAAAAATGGGCCAATGGTGAGATACAGCAGGCAAGTGAAAAACATGCCATAGGGTTTGCCGACCTTGCAGCTGAGCTGATACAGCCCTTCGCTGCGGCTGCTGCCCAGCGCGGCTACCGCCAGCAGAGGAAGACCGACGGCGGTAATCAACAGCCCCACCATAGCCGGTCCAATGTTGCTGCCCGCCATCTGTCCCAGATGAACGGGGAAAATAAGGTTTCCTGCGCCAAAGAATAGACCGAAGAGCATAATGGCTACCGACATATACCCCTGCCAGGTCAGTTTCTTTTGCATACTCCATCGCTCCTTCCGTATAATGCCTTTTTGCTGCCCATGCGTGCAAAAAAGTGAATTTTGAACATTGTACAGGAAGAAAAGCAAATAGTCCATAGGGAAATGCGAAAAACGGAAAATTTTCTTCTGAAACGACCATGAGGAATGCATACAAGTGAAAGATAAAAAGGAAAATCCTGCAAATTTGAAAGCGGGAACCATGGCGGGAAAGAAACAGCAGACCGATTTTTAATGATGAAAGGCAAGCGTCACTGTGCGGCTTGTTCCAGCATCCAGTCAATATACAACCCGTAACCCTGTGTCGGGTCGCTGACGAACACATGGGTTACTGCGCCGATGATGCGCCCATCCTGCAAAATAGGGCTGCCGCTCATTCCCTGCACGATACCGCCGGTTTTTGCCAATAGTGCGGGGTCTGTCACGCGGAGAATCATGCTCTTTGGCGCAGGAGAGGACTGATCGAACAGCCGGGTGATTTCCACCTCATAGGCGCGCACACCCTGACCATCCACGGTGGAAAGGATGGCTGCCTTCCCTGTATGCACACTTCCGCGCAGGCCAATGGGCACGCCGTCAGGATACAGCGGGTTCACGCAGGGCGTATCCAATGTGCCGTAAATCCCCAGCGTGCTGTTTGTGCGAATGTCGCCCAACACCTGAGCCTGGCGCAGAAAGCTGCCCTTTAATTCCCCGGGCAGGCCACGTTTGCCCTTTTGCACGGCGACCACCTGCGCGGCAAGCACCTGTCCCTGTCCAACTGGCAGCACTTGCCCGGTGTCCCCGTCAGTGATGGCGTGCCCAAGCGCGCCATAACGGCCCTTGGCCGGGTCGTAAAAGCTCAGCGTGCCGACGCCTGCGGTGGAATCCCGCACCCATGCGCCCATGCGCGCCGTGCCTGTCGCTGCATCCAGTGCGGGGGTCAGCGTTGCATGCAATAGCGTGCCGTTTCGGTCAAAGGCAATGGGCAGTGGTTGCGCGCCGCTTTGGGCAATCAATCGGGCAAGCTGCTGGGCGCTTGTCACATCCACGCCGTTCACTTGCCGCAGCACATCGCCTGGCTGAATGCCACTGGCCTTCGCAGGGGATGCACCGTCCGTATCCCCAAGCCCAACCACCAGCACGCCGTTGAGCTGCATGGCAACGCCGACGGCCTGGCCGCCGGGAATCAGCCGGGTTTCCGGGCTTACATCCACCTCAACCCGCTTGATGGGCACCAGCCCAAATAGACTTAGCAGCAGCTCGGAGGTGCCGGAGGCTTCGCTGAGCAGCTCCACAGCGCCCTGGTTGCGCAGACGCTCATCCTGCGAGGCGTTTACGGCCAATTGTCCGGTCACAGGGGTCAGCGTCAGTGGTGCGCCGAGGGTCAGCGTGCGCATCTGCCCGGCGGTGAGCGACAGCCGTGCAGGGAATTGACGCAGCGTCTGCTGTGCAGGGGAAAACCAGGAAAGGCACAGCAGCAGGGCTGTCAGAAGCCCAACGGATTTTCGAAGCGTTGATGCGCCGCGCTGTTTTTTCATCAACGAAAGACCTCCCTTGATTCAGCCTGTTTCAAGCTTGCACAAAGGCGGCGCGCCGCATGCCGGAAAGATTTGGCGCTGGGACTGCGAATATCATGGGAATTTGCAGAAAATGGGAATGCTTGCTGAGCAAAAGCGACGATTTTTCATTTTGCAGCCGATTCGCCGTTTCCTGTAGACGTTTTTGCGAAAGGTGTGCTATAATAAAGCGTTTCAGGGTTTTGTCAGCTAGGAGGAAATATGCGGCTCAAGAAACTGGAGTTATACGGTTTCAAGTCCTTTGCGCAAAGGACGGAGATCGTGTTTAACGAGGGCATCACGGGCATTGTGGGACCCAATGGCTCGGGCAAGAGCAACATTGGCGATGCAGTGCGGTGGGTGCTGGGGGAACAAAGCGCCAAGACGCTCCGCGGCGCCAACATGTCCGATGTGATTTTCAACGGCACGCAAAAGCGTAAGCCGCTGAGCTACTGCGAAGTGTCCCTGGTGTTTGACAATGAGGATCGCGCGCTGCCAATGGATTTTGCCGAGGTGATGGTCACACGCCGCGTCTACCGCAACGGCGAGAGCGAGTACTATCTCAACCGTGCCGCCTGCCGCCTGAAGGATGTGATCGACCTTTTCCGCGACACGGGCATCGGCAAGGAAGGTTATTCCATTATCGGCCAGGGACGCATTGACGAAATCCTCTCCCGCCGGGGCGAGGATCGCCGGCAGGTGTTTGAGGAAGCGGCAGGCATTGTGAAATTCAAAGCGCGCAAGGAAGAGGCGGATAAGAAGCTTCAGCGTACGCTGGAAAACGCCGACCGCGTGGAAGATATCCTGGAGGAGCTGAGCCGGCAGCTTGCGCCACTGGAAGCGCAGGCCAAGGCCGCCAGAGAGTACATTGAGCTGTCCGGCGAATTGAAGGTGCTGGACATGAACCTGTTCCTGATTCGCTCAGACAAGGCGCAGGAGCGGCTTTCGGAGCTGGATGCGGAGCTGATGAACCTGCGCGCCCTGCTGGCTGACGCGGAATCTGCCCTTGCGGAAAAAACACGCAAGCGGGACGGCGTGCAGGCAGATATTGCGCAGCTGGAGGAAAAGCTCACTGGTGCGCGCGGCGCGCTGATGGATTGCGCCGAACAGGTGCATCAGGCACAAAATACCCTGGCGGGCCTTGTCAGCCGCAGGGAAACACGGCAGGAGAATACGGCCCGGTTGACCCAGGAACAGCATGAGGGCGAGGAACGGCTGCTGGAACTGGATAAGCTGTTTGCCCACAGCGCCGATGAAACGGAAACCCAGGACGCGTTGGTGGAAAAGGCGGAGCATGTGCTGGCAAAAGCCAAGGAAGAGGCTGATGCGGCGGACGCACAGGCAGCGCAGGCTGAGCAGGAGCTGGAAGCCCATAAGCAGGCCATCATGCAGGCGATGAACCGTCTATCTGCCGTGCAGAATGACCAGACTCGACTGACCACCATGCGCACGCAGATGGAGCAGCGGTTGGCGGAAATCAGCCAATCGGGCGATGATCTGAGCCGGGAAGAAGCAAGGCTTGCGGAGGAAAGTCGCCTTGCCGCCCAGCGCCTGCAAAAAGAAATGGAGACGCAGACTGCGCTTTCGGCGGCACTGCGGCAAAAGCAGGAGAGCTTCCGTGAAAAGGACGCAAAGGTTATTGCCATCCGCGCCCAGGTAGAACAACAAACCGCTGAAAACCAAAGCGCCCAGAGCAGACAGAAGCTGCTGGCGGAGATGACCCGGGAGATGGAGGGCTACAATCAGTCCGTTCGCCGGGCGGTGCAGTATGCCGCGCAGCGGCGGATGGCGGGCGTCAAGGGTGTGTTGACGCAGCTGATTTCCGTGCCGCAGAAATTTGAAACGGCCATTGACATGGCGCTTGGCGCGGCGCAGCAGAATATTGTGACCGACAATGAGGAAACGGCAAAGCAACTGATTGACTTCCTGCGGCAGAACCGTTTTGGCCGCGCTACGTTCCTGCCCATGTCCGCAGTGCGCTCCAAATTGCTGAGCGACCGGGAGCGGCAGGCGCTGCGGCTGCCTGGCTGCCTGGGTGTTGCCAGTGAACTGGTCTCCTGTGCGCCGGAATATCGCGGCATTGTGGAAAATTTGCTGGGGCGCACCGTGATTGCTGAGGATTTGGATAAGGGAATTGCCATCATGCGTGCGGGCGGGCATTCCTTCCGCCTGGTGACGCTGGTAGGCGATGTGATGCACTCCGGTGGTTCCATGACGGGCGGCTCCACCCAGTCCCGCGCGGTTAATCTGTTGGGACGCGAGCGCGAATTGAAAGAATTGGCCGAGATGCTGAACCGCGGGCAAAATCGCCTGGAGCAGCTGAAGAGCCAGTGGCAAAGTGCCCAAGGCGAGAAGGAGCAGCTGCGGCGTGAAGGCGAGGAAGCCCTGAATGCCCTGCACCAGCAGGAAATTGCTGTGGCGCGAGAACAGGAAAAGAGCGATAACGCAGCATTCGAGCTGGATAACCATCGTGCGCGCATGGCGCAGACGGAGCAGGCAAGCGTGCAGCTTCGGGAATCTATTGAGCAGATTGACCGGCAGCTGCATGAAATTGCCCAGCAGAGCGGGGAAGTGGAAACTGACCAGGCTGCCATGGAACAGAAGACCACACAGCTGCAGCAGCACCTTGCTGAAACGCGCGATGCGGCGGCAAAGGCAGGCGATAACCTGATGGTGCGCACCTTGCAGCTTTCCGACCTGAAGCATGAGCTGGACAGTCTGCAAAAGGATCGCGCCCGCTTTGAACAGGATCGCGAGCAGGCGCTGCGGGATCAGGAAAAGCGTGCCCAGCAGCTGCGGGAGATGGAGGAGCAGGATCGCCGCGACGCACAGGAAGCGGCCAGCGTATCCGCCCAGGTGGAAATCCGCAAGCTTGACCAGCAGCGCCAGGAAGCGATCATTGCAGCCCTGGAAGAGAGGCGCAACCAGGCGCAGGCGCAGCTCAAAGAAGCACTAACCGATATGGAAAACCTGCATGAGGCCTTCACACGGGACAGCGACCGCGTGCATCGCACGGAGCTGAACCGCGCCAAGGTGGAAAGCGATCTGAAGCAGATGCAGGATCGCATTTGGAACACTTACGAGGTGACGTATGCCGGCGCAGAGGAGTTCCGCCAGGCGGAAGGTTTTGATCCGGTGAGCGCAGACCGCCGTGCGGCACAGCTGATGAGCCAGATTCGTGCGCTGGGGCCGGTCAACGTCAACGCGGTGGAGGAATATGCCGACACGAAGGCCCGTTATGATGAACTGACGGGGCAGCAGCAGGATCTGAAGCAGGCCGAGAAAGATTTGCATGAGCTGATTGAACGCCTCCTGGAGCAGATGAAGGTTACCTTTGTGGAAAACTTCACCAAGCTGCAAGGGTATTTTGCTGAGACGTTCACGCGGCTTTTCGGCGGCGGACATGCGGAGCTGACACTCATGGATCCCGATGATCCGCTTAACTGCGGCATTGAAGTCAACGCCCAGCCGCCGGGAAAGAAGCTTCAGCTGCTGTCGCTGCTTTCCGGCGGCGAGCGGGCGCTGACGGCTATCGCTATCCTCTTTGCCACGCTCAAGCTGAAGCCTACGCCGTTCTGTATCCTTGATGAAATTGAGGCTGCGCTGGATGATGCGAATATTGGCTATTTTGCCGATTATCTGGCGGAGTACAGCAAGGGGACGCAGTTTGTGGTGGTCACCCACCGTAAGGGCACTATGGAGCGCTGCAACGCCCTTTACGGCGTCGCTATGGAGGAGCAGGGCGTGAGCAAAATGGTCTCCGTCAGTTTGCAGGATTATAAAGAATAAACGACGCGTCAGGGATGCTGCTTTTTGCAGAACAAAAGCGGACAAGCAAATGCCGATGGCCGTACAGGCCGTATCGCATTGCTTGTCCGCTTTCTTTTGCTTGCAGGGGAAAAGGCTTCCCGCTTTGTTTACATGCCGTGTTTCACGCGGTCATGCTCCTCGGCACGCTTGGCGTTGTTGAAGCGGTCAAGCGTGCCCACCAGATAGCCGGTGATGCGGCGGATGCGCTGGAACGGCTGCGTGCCGAAATCATAAGACAGCTCCACATACTCGCCGTCTACCTTGATATCCATGCCAAAGGGTTCGCGGCCAAATTTGTTCTTTGCGCGCGCTACATAGGCGTTGATCTCTTCCTGCGGCAATTCGCCGCCAATCACATGCACATTGCAGGCCATGAAAGCTCATCTCCTTTGCGTTGATGGGGTTATTATACCACTATATCTTGTAGATGAAACGACTATTGCAGAACTTTTTTTCGTGCCATGGATTTTTTCCTGCGGGGAATGCGGAACAGCGTGAGCGGCGGATGCGGTGCCATGCGTGAAAACCTCCTTTGATTTTGCGGATACAACCAGCATGTGCAAACGGAAGACGTTTTATCAACGTCCAATAAGGGAATACAGAATGGCCTATGGTTTTGCAGGCTTGTCAGCGTCCTTATAAAACCCGCGTGCCCGTCCCCTTGTCAAAAACCGTGATTGCTACTATAATGGAGGCAGTGACTTTCGGCTTAACCGTAAAAGGAGGATTGCAAGATGGATGTTCAGCAGGCCTATCAGCACTGGCTGGAGGAGTTTGCCGCTGATGCGGATACCGTTGCGGATCTCAAGGCAATTGCCAATGATCCTCGGGAAATTGAGGATCGGTTTTACACGGAACTGTCCTTCGGCACGGCTGGCATGCGCGGTGTGCTCGGCGCGGGTACGAATCGCATGAATCGCTATAACGTCCGCCGTGCAACCAAGGGGCTGGCGCAATATTTGCTTCAAAACCGTGAAAACGCCATGCGCGGTGTGGTCATCGCTTACGACAGCCGTCGCTGCTCGGCAGAATTTGCCCATGATACCGCGTTGGTGCTGTGCAAGGAGGGCGTTCCAGCTTTTCTGTTTGACGCCCTGCGGCCGGTGCCGATCCTCTCTTATGCGGTACGGCACCTGAATGCCGCCGCGGGCGTGGTGATTACGGCCAGCCATAACCCGCCCCAATACAATGGCTACAAGGTTTATGGTGAGGATGGCGCGCAGCTTGGCCCGGATGCGGCTGACGGCGTGACCGGCTTTATCCGCGCCTTGGATTACCGGGATTGCCGCCTGATGGAGGAAGAGGAAGCCAAAGCAAAGGGCCTGCTCCATATCATCGGCAACAAAGAAGTGGATGATGATTACATCGCGCAGGTGAAGACGCTGTGCATCCAGCCTGAAATGCTCAAAAAGGAAGGCGCGTCCCTGTCCATTGTATACACGCCCCTGCATGGCAGCGGCAATGTGCCTGTACGCCGCATCCTGAAGGAAATCGGCATCACCAACGTGGCGGTTGTCAAAGAGCAGGAGCTGCCGGATCCCAACTTCTCCACCATCAAGGTGCCCAATCCGGAGGATCCGGGCGCGTTCACCCTGGCCATCAAGCTGGCCGACCAGGTGGGCGCAAGCGTGATTTTTGCCACAGATCCGGATTGCGACCGCCTGGGCGTGGCCGTGCGGGACAAGGCAGGCAAGTTCCAGCTGTTGACGGGCAACCAGATCGGCTGCGTGCTGCTGCATTACATTCTATCCACCAAAGCCAAGCAGGGTACGCTGCCTGCAAACGGCGCGGCGGTGAAGTCCATTGTTTCCACTTCGCTTGCCAACCGCATCTGCGAACACTATGGCGTGACGATATTTGAAACGCTTACAGGCTTCAAGTTCATCGGTGAAAAGATTCAGCAGTTCCAGGATACGGGCAGCCACACCTTCCTCTTTGGCTTTGAGGAGAGCTATGGTTTCCTGTCCTCCACCTTTGTGCGCGATAAGGACGGCGTGAACGCCTCCTTGCTCATTGCTGAGGTGGCGGCCGCATGCAAGGCGGAGGGGATTACGCTCTATGATCGTGTGCAGCAGATTTTCGGCGAATACGGCTATTTTGTGGAGAAGGTTGTGAGCAAGACCCTGCCGGGCAAGGATGGATTGAGCCGCATGAAGGAGATCATGCGTGATTTGCGCGCCAATCCGCCAAAGGAACTGGCCGGCATGAAGGTTGTGGCGGTGCGGGACTATCTGACAGGCGTGCGCACTTGCGGAGAAAAGACGGAGCCCACGGGATTGCCTGCTTCCAACGTTCTGTATTACGAGCTGGAGGGCGGCTGCTGGGTGTGTGTGCGCCCAAGCGGCACTGAGCCCAAAATTAAGCTGTATGTGAACACCAATGCAAAGACCGACGATGCGGCGCATGCGCTGAATGAAGAGCTTTGCAAGGCCAGCGAGAAGCTGCTGGACGCCTGACACTCTTTTTTGAACCAATGACCCGGGCATGGCGGACAATGCACATGCCCGGAGCTTTTTTCACAGAAACGGACGGAGGATGACCGACCCATGAGAAAGCTGCTGGCCTTGCTGCTGACCCTGTGCATGATTCTGTGCGCTTTGCCTGCCGTAGCGGAAGAAACCGATGTGACGGCCATGATGCGCCAAAAAGCGGAGGAAGCTGTGGCGGAATTGCAGTCCAAAGCCACAGGATGGGCCGCTGGCATCCTTGAGGGTGCACAGGTGACGGATGTGCGCGTGAGCGAAAGCGGCAAAAGCGTGACGGCGACCGTGACCCTGCCGACATTCAGCGCAGGCGTTGACCAGAAAACGCCTGTAACGGATCCTGCTGCCTATATGCAGCAGGCTGTGGCGAGCGGAAAAACGGCGGAGCGCAAGCTTACGGCCGCTGTCAATGCAGATGCGGACGGCAGCGTGTCGCTCAAGTGGTCGGGTGATGAAAATCCGACAAAGCTTCTGTCCTCTGCCAAGAAACTGGCGGCAGCGGCACGTTCCAGCTTTAACATCAGGGGTGTGAAAACGGCGCTGGAAGAAATGATGCTGCCCAAAGCGGCGGACTTGCCGAAAAAGAAGCCGCAGGAAGCGCCTGCCTTGCGCGAACTGACTGATTACTGCGCGCAGGCAGCACAAACACTGCGGGTATCGGAAAGCAGCGCCGCACGCCGCCTGACGCCGCTGATGCTCCTGATGAGCATTGCCAAAGCAGAAGCGGGCGAAGAAGCAATGACCCTCAATGTAAGCATCCGGGTGGGCGAATGGGAAAAGATGCTGGAAGACGCGGAAGCACAGGCGAAAACCGCTATGGAGGATATGCTTGGCGCGCCGGATTTTTCCCGGGACGATTTGGATCGCGTGCTGGGTGAGCAGTTGGCGGCGGCCTTTCTGCCTTATGCTTACAGCACCAAAACGCCCAGTGTGCTGCGCATGACCGTGGATCTGAACGCTCTTGCTTCGGATGGCCCGGCCAGTGCGACGGCGCTGATGGATTTCTTCCGTGAATACATGCAGGCGGCGGATGAAGCGGTAGACCGCCTGGCGGCCTATGCAGCGACATTGCCTTATTATCCCGATGTGCCGTTGATCGACACAACGCTGCTCACCGGCGCATCCGATGCGGAAGGAAGTCGGGTAATCTTTGATACCAAAGGCACGCAGCTCCATGGCTATGTGCTTGTGGAGCGGAATGGCGTCAAAGTACTCTCCGGTTTCATCCATCAGGGCGTGCGGCTGCAAACACGGCTTACACCCGGCAGCTATCGAGTGTATTTCACGGTGGGCGAAACCTGGTATGGCGAGAGGTATTTCTTCGGTGCGGATGCTCGCTGCGGCTACTTTGATTGTACTGTGGGTACACAGGATAATACATGGGTGCATCTGAACGTAACGGAGGATGGAGAGACAGCCGTTACGGATGTGACATGGGATGAACTGCGCAGGGAAGCCGGCGTCTGGTAAGGCAGATGCGGGCAAAAGGCACAAATGCAGTTTGAAAGGAAGCGTATTTCTGATGGATCAGCAAACTTACCTGTTGGAGCAATTGAAAACCCTGACGAATATTCCAAGCCCTACCGGTATGACGCGGCAGGCAACAGATTATCTGCTGGCGGAGCTGACCCGGCTTGGCTTTAAGCCGGAGCGTACCCCCAAGGGCGCGGTGCTGTGCGAGCTGGGCGGATGCGGACATCCGCTGCTGCTTTCTGCGCATGTGGATACCCTCGGCGCTATGGTGCGTGCCGTGAAGGGAAACGGCTGCCTGCGTTATACCCAGATTGGCGGTTACAATGATAATGCCATTGAAAATGAAAATGTGGTGATCCATACCCGCAGCGGCCAGACTTACACCGGCACGGTGCAGTCTTCTCACGCCAGCTTGCATGTGTGGGGAAGCCAGACGGATAAGCCGCGCAGCGATGAATATCTTGAGATTGTGGTCGATGCGGAGACCTGGAGCAAGGCCGAAACCGAGGCGCTGGGTATCCATGCCGGAGATTTCGTGTCCTTTGATCCACGCACGGTGGTGACGGAGACCGGCTTTGTTAAGAGCCGTCACTTGGATGATAAAGCTTCCAGCGCCGTGCTGCTGACCCTTGCCAGGGAGGTTGCGGAAGGACGCGCGAAGCTGTGCCGGAAAACAACGCTTCTGTTCACCGTGTATGAGGAAGTCGGCCATGGCGCGTCGCCGCTGTATCACATGGATATTGAGGATATGCTTGCTGTGGACATGGGATGTGTCGGCGACGATCTCAGTTGCCGCGAAACGCAGGTATCCATTTGCGCCAAGGATAGCGCCGGCCCTTATGATTACGATTTTACCAACGAGTTGGTGCAGCGTGCCGAGCACTTGAAACTGGACTACACGGTGGATGTTTATCCGCGCTATTCGTCAGACGCTTCGACTGCCCTGCGCGCAGGCATGGATGCACGGTTTGCACTGTGCGGACAGGGTGTGTTTGCATCCCATGGGTACGAAAGAACGCATGTAAAAGGGATGATGAATACGCTTGCGTTGGTGACGGATGTCGCCACAAGAAAAGCATAAGCCTGCACCGGAATGGGTTTCGAAAGGGACGAAGTCCCTTCGCGGGTCAAGGGCGGCGCCCTTGTAGGTCTGGGCGAAGCCCAGAAACCTCACAGGCGATTTTTCAGCCGAAGGCTGAAAGAGCTCACCCAACATCCCAGGGGATCAAAAAATGGGTATCGAAAGGGACGAAGTCCCTTCGCGGGTCAAGGGCGGCGCCCTTGTAGGTCTGGGCGAAGCTCAGAAACCTCACAGGCGATTTTTCAGCCGAAGGCTGAAAGAGCTCACCCACCCCCCAAGGGATCAAAAAATGGGTTTCGAAAGGGACGAAGTCCCTTCGCGGGTCAAGGGCGGCGCCCTTGTGGGTCTGGGCGAAGCCCAGAAACCTCACAGGCGATTTTTCAGCCGAAGGCTGAAAGAGCTCACCCAACACCCCAAGGGATCAAAAAATGGGTTTCGAAAGGGACGAAGTCCCTTCGCGGGTCAAGGGCGGCGCCCTTGTAGGTCTGAGAGAAGCCCAGAACGCCGCAAGCAATTTTCGTCAAAGACGAAAAAGCACAGATAAGCAGCATGAAACAATCAAGCCACAGGCTGGAGCTTCTGGAGCGACCAACCTGTGGCTTTTGCTTGCAAAAAACAGGGGTGCTGATCCTTGCGATGCGAAGGAACAGCGCCCCTGTTTTGCTGTCTGTGCCGATGTGTCTTTGACCACGTATGGTTGTTATGCTGTAATGTTTTGCTGCTGTTCCAGATCCTGCTGTTTGATGAGCAGTCCGGGGAACACGATCGTGGCAGAGTAACAGATGATGGCGGCAATCAGGAACATGGGACGAATGCCCACCCAATCTGCAAAGAAACCGCCGAGGAAAGAGGAAATGATAATGGATACCACCGATTCGAAGGTGTACAGAAGCGTTTGAATGGTGGTTTTGAACTGCGGAGCAACCATGCGGCTGAGGGTGATAGAAACGGCAACGCTGTTCAACATGTTGATGCAATTCATCAGCTGCACGGCAAACTGCCCTTCAGGCGAAGGCACAAGATAAGTCAAAAGCCAACGGGTACCGCTGAGGATGCCCAGAATGAACAGGATCCGTTTCGTGCCAACTTTGCGAACGAGCCAATCAGCAAGGAAGAGGAAGGGAATCTCGCACATGGCGCCTACGGACAGCATGGTGCCGTAAAGGGATTTCGATCCGCCGAGATTGTCGGTGAAATAGATGGAGAAGTAAGAGAAGTACAGTCCCTGAGCAAGCGCATAGAACATCATGTAAACGATGAGCAACAGGATGGGCCTGTTTTTGAGAATGGCGCGCATGGGCAGCTGACGGCCTGTTTCCCGGCGATTGTGGCCTTCAATGGGAGGCAGAAGGAAAATCAGCAGAATGTTCAGCACGCAGAAACCAACATAGGTGAAGAAGGTCAGTCGAGTGCCGTCCTGAAGTCCAGCAATCTGCCCGACAAAGTACATGGCGATGGCGTAGCCCAATGCACCCATCATGCGGATGGGTCCGTAATCCCGGCGAGAAATTTCAGCAAATTCTACGCTCATGGAGGTGTTCAGCGATGGCTGAGCACGGCGGAAACAGCAATAGGCAGTGTAAACCAACAGGATGAAAATAAATGATTTATTGACCAGGATCAGCGGATACAGCAGTGCGGTGATAAGAATCAGTCCCTGCAGCAGCTGGTTTTTGCTGCGGGAGCGGTCGGCCAACATCCCGATGACAGGCTGTGCCAGCATGGCCGCCATGGCAGAGATACCACTGATGATGCCGATCAGCGATTTGCTCAGGCCGATTTCGTTCAGGTAGATGGTGAAGTAACTGGATGTGGTATCCATCATAAAGAAAGCGAAATTGAATATCAGGAAAGAAATGTACGCTCGCTTGGTGGAATTTTGTGCCTGCATGTTATGGTCACTCCTTTGCTTTTGTTGAACGATAATGGTCAAAAGCATTATATATCATGTCATGAAAAAGTACAATAGTAAATCAAAACTTATCCAAAACTTTTTGAAGCATTGCGATATTTGCTCAAATGATGAGAAAAAAAGAGAAGCGAACAGCGGCAAAAAACAAGAGGAAATCACTATGCATTTATCATAGAATAAATAATATAATATAGTAGCAAATGCAAAGATGGATGAAGCGTCAAAAAAAGTGCCAGAAAATCTATTTATGTGTTGACAAAGTGGATAAGTTGTGGTAAACTTTAACCAGTCGACAAGGAACTAACAATATGTCAATGGAATGCAAAAGAAATGAGCAACTTTTAAAAGCTTTTATCTACGCATGAGAAAGGATGGTACCTTTTATGCTTCACTTTCAGGAAATGATGGCGGATCACGACGCACTGATCGATCGACTGATTGCATGCCAGGTGAAGAATGAACAAAGCCCTGACTTTGGCGGCTTCCTGCGCAGAGAAGCCATGGCAGTTGAACCGCGTGAAAGCGGCTTCAATCTCTCGGAACTGATCGAAGGTTATGTTTGCAAGGAGAGCTGTCATTTCCATGATGAAGCGGTTGCTGATGCCATCCGCCGGGTGCTGGTTTACATGGAGCGTCATCAGCGGCCGGACGGCTGCTTCGACCTCTCGGGCTGCAACTTTGCTTCTCCACCGGATACCGCGTTCATGACCAATGCCATTTTCAATGCCTGGTGGCTGATGGAAAAGCGCTGTGATGAAACGACTGAGTGGCTGAAGAAGCCCGTGCTGCATTTCATTGAGACCTGTGCCGAAGGCATTGCAGCAGGTGGCTTCCATACCCCCAATCACCGTTGGGCAATTTCTGCCTGCCTCAAGTGCGCCGCGAAAGCGACAGGGCGCAAGGAGTTCTCCGAGCGCGCGGATCAATACCTGGCTGAAGGACTGGACATCAACGAGGATGGCGAGTTTGCTGAACGCAGCGCAGGCAACTACAATCAGGTGAACGACGATCAGATGATTCGCCTTTTCATTGCTACAGGCGAAAAGCGTTTCCTGGAAGCCAGCAAAGCCAACCTGGAAATGATGTTTGATTACATTGAGCCGGACGATTCCGTGTTCACCAACAACTCGACCCGACAGGACAACGGCAAGAAGGTGTATCTGAACACCTACTATATCCTGTTCCTGCTCACGGGCTATCTGCTCAAGGATAAGAAGCTGGCGCGCGCGGCCGAGTACATGTATCAGACATCCCGGAAGCATGGCATTGTGCCCAACGGAATTGAGTGGCTGCTGCTGTATGACGATCTGGATGGTTATGGCGATGAGGAAAGCTTTGACCTGGCCAAAGTGGAACATTACAGCCGCGTTTTCCCTGCAAGCCGCATTGCCCGCACGCGCAACGGCAATTATTCCTGGACGATGATGGAAAACCGTCCCAATTTCCTGTATTTCCAGAGCGGAGCGCTCACCATGTATCTGGTGATCTATTCCAACATTTGCGATCGCCGTCACTTCCTGGGCGAGAAGATCGAGACCATTGAAAACGGGTATGCGATGAAGTCCCATGCAGCTGGCTGGTATTATAAGCCCTTCTGGCCAAACCTGCCTGCAACCAGCGATTGGTGGGCTATGGATAACCCGCACACCCGCGAACGCGTGCAGGGTCTGCCGCTGGATACCTGCGTGAAGGTGACCGACACCGGCGACGGCATTGATGTTGCGATCACCACCACCGGTATTGACCGACTGCCTTTCCGCGTAGAAGCAGGCATTCTGCCTTGCCGGGTGCGTGGCGAGCAGTTCCTGATGGACGGCAAAGCCGGCGCGAGCATTGTGCTGATGAACGGCATGGTGGAAATGACCAATGCTGCGGGAGATACCATCACCCTGTCGCCCGGCTTCTGCGAGCACGGAATGCTTTGGCGCAGCACTGAATCCTATCCGCAGAGCCCCGATCATTTCACCATTTACATGACGGACTTTACACCCATCGATCGAGTGATTCACATTGGCGCAAAGCCTGTGATGTCTCCTGAACTGCGGGGCAGCAGCAAACGCGATTAAAATGATGCTATTCAGGAAGGAAAGTGAACGCCTGTGAGTACCATTGCTACCAAACCGAAAAAGAAGGTCGGCCGGGTTAAGCGGACTCTTCGCAGCTATTGGCGTTATCGCTATTTGCTGCTGCTGTTGATTCCGAGCCTTGTGGTGCTACTTATTTTCAAATATGAGCCCATGTACGGCGTAATTATTGCCTTTAAGAATTTCAAAATCAAGCTGGGCATCACCGGCTCACCGTGGTACGATCCCTTCTGGGGTGTGTTTGCAAAGGTATTCAATCGCCCGGTATTCTGGCAGGCGTTCCAAAATACGCTGATACTGGGTCTAATGAACCTCATCATTGGCTTCCCGATGCCCATCATCTTGGCACTGCTGCTGAACGAGCTACGCAACGAGCGTTACAAGAAACTTATCCAGACATTCTCCTATTTGCCGCACTTCATTTCGTGGGTTACGCTGTCGGGGCTGTTCATTCAGCTGCTGTCTCCGTCCACCGGTCCCCTTGCAGCCTTGGCCAGAACTTTCGGCATGACGCCCTACTACTTCATGGGTGAAGTGAGTACATTCCGCTGGGTGCTGGTAGTCACGAACATCTGGAAGAGCGTAGGCTGGGGCTCCATCATTTATCTTGCTGCGCTTTCCGGCGTGGATCAGGAAATGTATGAAGCAGCGCTGATTGACGGTGCAAGCCGTTTCCAGCGTGTGTGGTACATCACGCTACCGTCCATCGTGCCTACAGTGACGGTCATGCTGATTCTCCAATCCGGCTCTATCCTCAACGATAACTTTGACCAGGTGTACAACATGATGAACAGTGCTGTGTACCGTGTGTCTAACGTTCTGGGTGTGTATACCTACGATCTGGGCCTGAAGAACATGACCAATACGTCCCTGGCGGAAGCCACGGCAGTGGGACTGTTCAAGAACGTCATCGCACTGACGCTGGTGCTGCTTACCAACGCTATTTCCAAGAAAATCAGCGACAACGGTATTTGGTGAGAAAGGAGGACGTTGCCATTATGAGTATTGCAGCGAACAAAAAACCCGGGCGTGCGTTCTCCCGAAAGAGGCACATCAAGCGTACAAGAGGCGAAAAAATCTTTGATGTAATCAATGTGATCTTCCTGGGTATTCTGGCGCTCAGCATGCTGTATCCCTTCTGGTACGAGCTTGCACTGTCCCTGGCCGATGCGGATAAGGTGGCCATCTCCAAGGTGTACATCTGGCCATCTGCCGTCAGCCTTGAAAGCTACGCTAACGTGCTTTCTTCCAAGTATATTTACTACGGCTACTTCTGGACGATTGTGCGCACGGTGGTGGGTACCCTGGTGGCACTGGTGCTGGGCTTCCATTTCGCCTATGCGTTGTCCAAGCGGGATTTCCCCAACCGGAAGCTGTGGACGAGCCTGCTGGTGTTCACCATGTTCTTCTCCGGCGGCATGGTGCCGGATTACCTGCTCATCCGCGATCTGAAGCTGATTAACAGCATTTGGTCGTTGATTCTGCCCACGGCAATCAGCGCGTACAATATCACCATCATGCGCAACTACCTCATGTCCCTGCCGGATTCGCTGGAGGAAAGCGCACGCATTGACGGTGCAAACGATATTGTGATTCTTTACCGCATTGTTGTGCCGCTGTCAATGCCCATTCTGGCAACCATCGCCTTATGGACGGCGGTTTCTCACTGGAACGCCTGGTTCGACGCCATGCTGTATGTGCAGGATACCAACAAGCAGGTGCTGGCCATCACGTTGCGCCGCATCGTGCTTCAGGGCTCCAACAGCGTTGTGTCCATGTCCGGTGAAGAAGTGAACGCAAACATGACCAGCGATACCATCAAGGCTGCTACCATCATGGTGGCTACGTTGCCGATCCTGTGCGTGTACCCCTTCATTCAGAAGTATTTTGTGAAGGGCGTTATGGTTGGTTCTCTGAAGGGTTGAGATTCACCCTTTTGAGCAAATAAAAAAGGAGGAGATCCCATGCGTAAACTCGTTTCCATGATCCTGGCGCTGAGCATGCTCCTGTCCGTGGTTGCTATCCCCGCGATGGCAGAAACCACTGAGACGGATTGGAGCAAAAAGGACAAAATCAAGATCACCTGGACGACCTACTATACTGCCCCGCCTGCTGAAGATGCAGTCATCATCAAGAAGATTGAAGATAAGTTCAATGTGGACATCGATATGCTCCCCATTGACGACGCCAACTTCAACGAAGTGCTGAACACCTACATCATGGGCGGCAACGTGCCTGACGTTATCCGCCTGAAGGATCCCGGCCAGTTCATGGGCTATGTGGATCAGGAAGCGCTTGGCGAAATTGACATGGACACCCTGCGCCGTGTCGCTCCGGAAATCTGCAAGGCTATCGACAGCTATAAGGACGGCGAGTTCTGGGCCTATGGCGTTGTGGATGGCAAGCAGTACGGCATTCCTGCCATTGCTTCCGGCAACCTGTTCCACCTGCCCGTTGTTTACAACGAGACCTGGCTGAAGAAGCTCAATGCAGAAATCCCCACCACGCTGGATGAGTTCCACGACCTGATGGTTCGCTTCACCAAGGAAGACCCTGACGGCGACGGCGTGAATAACACCTACGGCCTGTCCTCCGACGGCCTGCGTGTGCTGTGGGGCGCCTATGGTGTGAACCCCGGCGCTTGCGACGGCCGCACCGACCACTCCTACTTCCAGCTGCTGGACGGCGAAGTGCAGTACGCTGCCACCTCCAACCAGTACAAGGAAGCCCTGAAGGTTGCGCATCAGTGGTACCAAGAGGGCATCATTGATCCCGAATTCATCACCGGTGAGAACACCGGCGGCTATTGGGCCATCTCCAACAGTGTGGTCAACCATCGCATCGGTATGACCGTGCGCGGCAACTACTATCACTGGGTGATGCCAGGCCAGTATCAGATTTACAATGCAGCTGGCGAGCTGGTTGATTGCGAACCCGGCAACGTGACCAAGGAATTCTTGGCCGTGAACCCGGATGAGTCCGTTGTGCTGGGTCAGCCTGTGGAAGGCCCCTACGGCGCGGGCGTGAAGAGCTGGAACATGCTGGCGCAGTTCTACTGCTTCTCTGAGGACGCCACCTCCAACCCCGACAAGTGGGAGCGCATCTGCGCGATCATGGAGTACATGGACTACCAGTATTCCAACGATCTGGATCTGTACACCAAGTGGTGGGAAGAGATCTATGGCGAAGTGAACAACTACTGGTATTGGCAGGATCCCGAAAACCACATCGCAGCTGTGACCGAGGACATCTTCCGCGTGAAGTATCCGGAGTTCGCTTCTGTGGACGAGTATGGTCCCAACCAGTGGGGTCCTAGCCTGCCCATCCTGAAGGATACCCGCGGCAACCTGTGGGCCAAGAGCATCCACTATGACGAGAAGGGCATCGTGAACCTGGTGCAGTTCTCTCTGCCGCTGATGGCTGAATATCAGACCAACCTGACCAACCTGAAGGATACCTGGATGATCGACTTCATCACGGGCGCCAAAGATGTGGACAAGGATTGGGACGCGTACATCAAAGAAATGAACGCCTCCGGTCTGCAGGAAATGGTTGACGAAGTGCGTGCCTGGTACGCTTCCGCCACCAAGTAAAAAACAAAGCGAAAGCAAGTTTTCCCCCTCTCGGAAAACGGGAGGGGGTTTCTTTGTATAATACCGGAAGCAAGGAAAAGGAAAACGTCACGAAAGCAGGAGGCAACCTCTTCCGTGACGTTTTGATTGATTTTGGATTCGTGGGGTGTGGTTTATCCGGGATTTAGTCTCCGTCATCCCATTTCTGCACGGTATCCTGCGCCAGACGGAGAAATTCCCGCAGCCGGGAGCGATCACGGTCGTTCAGTCCCTCCGGCATGTGGCCGGCGTCTGTATCCAGGCTGGCGCATAGCAGCTCATTGGGAGAAATCTGCATCACGTTGCACAGCGTCACCAGCGTATCCAGACTGGCTATACGCGTTCCGCGCTCCACATGCCCAAGGAACGATGCGGAAATGCCGGCCAATTCCGCCAGCTGCTCCTGCGTAAGCTTGAGCTTTTTGCGGCGTGCGCGAATCCGCGCGCCAAAATCGGCGTAATTCATTCAATCGTCCCCTTCCTGTTTCTAGTGTACACATTGCGGCAAAGCATTTGAACGCACCACGAGCACGGATTCCTTCTCATAGTATGATGGGACGGCAAAAAATATGCCAAAGCGTTATTTGCCGCATCTTTGCAGACCGAACGCTTGAGGGACAAATTTGAAAAATATTTCCCTGAAGGGCTGTACAATCTGGTGCAGGCATGGTATAATACCTGCTGTAACCCAGCCAGGCATCATTCCTCCTTTGGTTGTCACGCATACTCAATTTTGTCGGGACCCCAATAGAAGCAACTGAATGGCAACATGGTATGGGTGCAAAATAAAAGGAGGTATTCCACCATGTATCAGGACAAGACTTTGACCTGCCGTGACTGCGGCAACGAGTTCGTTTTCTCTGCTTCCGAGCAGGCTTTCTTCGCGGAAAAGGGCTTCCAGAATGAGCCCAGCCGCTGCCCCGCTTGCCGTGCTGCCCGTCGCGCTCAGAACGGCGGCAACAATGGCCCCCGTCAGATGTACGAAGTGATCTGCGACGGCTGCGGCTGCACCACCCAGGTGCCCTTCCAGCCCCGTGGAGATCGCCCCGTGTACTGCCGCGCTTGCTTCGAGGCTCAGCGTCAGAACCGTTACTAAGAAACCCAAAGACCTGCCAGGCATCCGCTTGGCGGGTCTTTTTTTCGTGCTTGCAGGAAAACGGGAGGAGCGGAACGAATCCCCTTGCGTGAGACAACTCGTTGGAACACACAGGGCTACCGCCTTGCATTGCTTCAAAGCGCTGCTGAAAAGGTGAAGCGCACTGCATAAAACGCAATGCCGCAAGGGACAGGAAAGAAAATGGCGTGGCAACGCCGAAGGAGACGCAAAGGATGGAACCGATCAAGGTGATCGTTGCTGATGACGATGCGGGCATGCGCCTTGTTGAGCGCAAGCTTATCGAACGTGTGGATGGCTTTCGGTTGGTGGGGGAAGCGGAGAACGGCGAAGAGCTGCTGGCAATGGTTGAAAAGGAAAGGCCGCAAGTGGTGTTCCTGGATGTGGAAATGCCCGGCAAAACAGGGGTGGAGTGCGCCCGCAGCATTCAGGATATGGATCCGTCCATTGTGATGATTTTCGCCACGGCGCATGATGAATACATGGGCGACGCTTTTGAGGTCTATGCGTTTGATTATCTGCTGAAACCTTTCAAGACAGAGCGTGTGCTGCAAACCCTCGAGCGTGCGAGGAACCGCATCTGCCGCTTGGCAGAGCAGGATGATCCCACCATTGCCATGCCCCATCCGGCGCAGCGCGTGGCCAATGGCCGCTTGATGCTGCACTACAAGGAAGGGGTCAGCTTTCTGACCATGAGCGATATTCTGCTTGTGCAGCGGGAAAATCGTGCCACGGTGATCTACACCACCGGCGGCGGACGATATGTGACGAGCGATTCGCTGGGGGATACAGAAGCGAAACTGGATCCGGCAGTGTTCTTCCGCTGCCACAAAAGCTACATTATTAACCTGAACCAGATCAGCAATATTACGCCCTATGGCCGATGGACGTACATTGTGCGTCTCAACGGAACCACACAGGATGCGCTCATTACCCATGAAAAATATGAAGAGCTGGAGAAAATGTTCTCGTAATTCCTGGAGGAAAACCACGGGAAAGGGCAAAAATGGGCTTGTTTTTTTCGCCGGGGTGTGATAAACTAATTAAGCTTTGATGTGTGTAATCTCCCTGAGGAGGTGGATTTCATGGGAAAGTTTTGTGAGATTTGCGAAAAGGGCACGATGAACGGCAACAATGTGAGTCACTCCAACCGCAAGAGCCACCGTACCTGGGCGCCCAATGTGCAGAGCGTCCGCGTGATGGTTAACGGTGCGGCGAAGCGGATGAACGTGTGCACCCGTTGCCTGCGCAGCGGCAATGTGCAGCGCGCTCTGCCCAAGACCCAGGAAGAAGCCTGAGTTTACACGCATAATGAACCCGTCTGTTGTGCGACAGACGGGTTTTTCTTTTAAAAGCGTTTACTCATCAAAAACTGCTCATCTTATTTTGCACGAAAAAAAACACGAGGCTTTTCCGGACATGATAAAAAGCGCCATGGAAAACAGCAGGCACTGCATATGGCAAGGAAAAAGCTTGCCATGTGTAATCACTTTTTGCAGGTGCGAAAAACTTCTACAGCCTGTGGCGGAAATGTGGAAAATCTCCATTGACAATTATCCGAAATCGGACTAAAATAGAAATCGTCTGTTTTCGGACGAAAGGAGAATTTTATGCCCTATTCAGGAGATAGTCCGCTGGCAAGGTATAATCGCCTTATAAAGCGCAATGATGATCTATATCGCCAGGCATGCCGGGCAATGGGTATCCCGGAGGTCTCTCTGTGGATCCTTTATTGTCTCAGAGAAAGCGATATCCATACCCAAAGCGACCTGTGTGACGCTATGCTTCAGCCTAAACAATCCGTCAACTCAGCGTTGAAAAGGTTGGAACAGGACGGTTATGTGACGCTTTCCGGATCACCCGGAGACAAGCGCAGCAAGCGTATTTCGCTCACCGAAGCGGGTGAAAAGCTTACACAGTGCACTGCCGATGTGGTTCGCCATGCTGAACAAGCGGTGTTTGACACGGCGCCCGCACAGGAACAGGAGCAGTTTTTGACTCTCTTTGATCGATTTAACGATCGATTGCAAAAAGCCATGCAGCAAGCGCTGCAGGACATAAGGAGCAATGTATGAAAATCCGTTTATCCGATCATTTCACCTATGGCCGATTGCTGCGTTTTACACTGCCGTCTATTGTAATGATGATTTTTACCTCCATTTACAGTGTGGTTGACGGCTTTTTTGTGTCGAACTTCGTGGGCAAAACGCCTTTTGCGGCGGTCAATTTCATCATGCCAGTGCTGATGATTCTGGGAACGCTGGGCTTTATGCTGGGTACCGGCGGCAGTGCGCTGGTGGCAAAACACCTGGGTGAAAAGCGGCCGGAGGAAGCTAATCGCGTTTTTTCCATGCTGATTTATGTGTCCGTTGCATGCGGCGCTGCGCTCACGGTACTGGGTATTGCGCTGCTGCCAGCCATAGCCGGAGCGCTTGGCGCGCAGGGAAAAATGCTGGAAAACTGTGTTGCCTATGGCCGAGTGGTGCTGCTGGCGCTGACGTTTTTCATTTTGCAGATGGAATTTCAGAGCTTTTTTGTGACGGCCGAAAAGCCGCACATGGGTCTTGGCGTCACGGTAGCGGCGGGCGTGACGAACATGGTGCTGGATGCGATTTTTGTGGGGGTGCTCCACTGGGGACTGGTTGGCGCGGCGGCGGCAACGGCCATCAGCCAAACGGTGGGTGGGCTGTTTCCGCTGGTATACTTTGCACGCAAAAACAGCAGCTTGCTGCATTTGACCCGCGCCAAACTGCATATGCGTACTTTGGGCAAAGTGTGTGCGAATGGTTCTTCGGAGCTGATGAGCAATATCTCCATGTCGCTGGTGGGAATGCTGTACAACGTGCAGCTTCTGCGATATGCCGGGGAGAACGGCGTGTCCGCCTATGGGGTGCTGATGTATGTGAGCATGATTTTTTCCGGGGCGTTCATTGGCTACAGCATTGGCACTGCGCCGGTGATAAGCTACCACTATGGCGCGCAGAATCACCGGGAACTGCACAGCCTGCTGCGCAAAAGCCTGGCGATTATTCTGCTGTTCTCGGTGGGCATGTTTTTGCTGGCGCAGGGGCTGGCCTACCCGCTGTCGCACCTGTTTGTGGGCTATGATGCGGAATTGCTGGAAATGACCCACGGCGCGTTTATGATCTATGCATTTGGTTTCCTGTTTATGGGATTTGCTATCTTTGGTTCTGGATTTTTCACGGCGTTGAACGATGGACTGACAAGTGCGTTGATTTCCTTTTTGCGCACGCTGGTATTTCAGACAGGGGCGGTGCTGCTGCTGCCACATGTGTTTGGGTTGGACGGTATTTGGTGGTCGATTGTTGCAGCAGAAGTGATGGCAGTGCTGGTGTCGGCGGCGTTCCTTTGGGCGAAGCAAAAGAAATACGGCTATTAAATGAAGAACAGGGAAACGAACCGCGTGGCCGAACAAAAAACGGGCGGCTGATTGCAGTGAAAACGGGAGGGAGCCTGGCGCTTTGAAGGAGGACTTCAAGGCGTTCCGGGCCGCCCTCCTGCTGTTTTTGGCCGCAATAGGAGTTGCCTGTTGTTCACAAAAAATTTACAAGAAAAAGTGAAAAAAGGCTTGACAAAGAGAAAAGCGGAGACTATTATAAGAACCGTAGTTAGCACTCAAAGCAAACGAGTGCTAACAACAAAACTGGATGAAAGGAGCGCACCTGAATGAGCATGATGGATGAGCGAAAGTTCCGGATCCTGCAAGCGATCATTGACGATTATATCCTGACCGCCGTGCCGGTGGGCTCCAGAACGATTTCCAAGAAGTATGACATGGGGCTGTCCTCCGCAACCATCCGCAATGAGATGAGCGACCTGGAGGAACTGGGATATCTGGATCAGCCTCATGTGAGCGCGGGACGTATTCCCTCGGCCAAAGCTTATCGGCTGTATGTGGATAAGCTGCTCAGAAGCGGCAAGATTCCATCGGACGATGCAGCAACGGTGCAGCAGCACTTCCGTGGACGGATGCGGCAAATGGAGGATGTGATCGACCACGCGGCGCAGGTGCTGTCCGACCTGACGCACTACACGGCCGTGGTGTTGCCCCCGGCAGGAGTGCAGCCAAGAATCCGCACGTTGCAGCTGGTGCCGGTGAGCACGAACAGCGCCCTGGTGGTGATTGTGACTGATACCGGCATTGTGCGCGACACGGTGATTCGCGTGAGCGAGCAGCTGGACAGCGACGCGCTCTATGCCATTTCCCGCACACTGACAGAGCAGCTGGCCGGACACACGCTGGCTGACGCACTGGTGATTCTGCCCCACCTGGCGCAGAACATGCAGAACAACGAACGGCTGCTGGAGGGCATTTCCTCCTTTATGGACAGTGCCCAGGGCGGCCGTCCCCACGTGGCTGTGGGCGGCACGAGCAATATGCTCTCTTATCCCGAATACAGCGATGTGGAGAAAGCACGGAACTTTGTGAGCTTGATTGAAACCCGAGACAAACTGGCCGACATCATCGCACAGCATGGCGAGATGGCGTTCACCGTGCGCATTGGCCCCGAGACCGGCGTGCCGGAAATGACGGACTGCTCCATTGTGACGGCGACCTACTCCACGCATGCAGGCCAGCAGGGCACCATTGGGGTGATTGGCCCCACAAGGATGCAATACAGCCGGGTGCTGTCCATCCTGGGCAGCATGGGCAAGCAGCTTTCCCACCTGTTCGGCGAGGAAAGCGGCAGTATGCCAAACCTTGAAAAAGCGCAGGCACAAGGAAAAGAGACGAATAAGTAGTGAAAAAGAGAAAGGCAGCAAAGGCAATGATGGAAGAAGAAAAGAACCCCGTGACGCAGCCTGAAGTCACCGAGGAACAGGCTGTGCCCGAGCAGGAACAGGATGCCGCGGAGCAGGCCGCCGAACAGGATGTTGCCGAGATGCAGAAGCAGCTTGCGGACGCTGCGGCAAAGGCTGAGGAATACCTTGGCCTGGCACAGCGGGTGCAGGCGGACTTTGACAATTTCCGCCGCCGCAACGAAAGCGCCCGTGCCGATGCCTATGCGGAAGGCCAGCGGAATGTTGCCGCTGCCATGCTGCCGGTGCTGGATAACCTGGAGCGTGCGGTAGACGCGGCAGGAACCGCGGAAGGCGATGCGCTGAAAAGCGGCGTGGAGCTGACGCTGCGTCAGCTGCGGGATGCGCTGGCAAAGCTGGAAGTGACGCCCATTGACCGCCAGGGCGAGGTTTTTGACCCGCACTTGGAAAACGCTGTGCTGCAGGGCACGGCGGAGGACGGCGCGCCGGGCACAGTGTGTCAGGTGCTGCAAAAGGGCTACATGATGGGTAAAATAGTGCTGCGACACGCCATGGTAAAGGTTGTGCCGGAGGACTGATTTACCGGATGCTGCCCCCGGGTGGCTATTCCCAACAGCAGGACAAAGAGCGGACGCTCTTTCCTGATAAATAAAAAGATATTTCCCAAACGAACAGTTTGATTTCAGGAGGAATTACACTATGAGTAAGATCATTGGTATCGACCTTGGCACGACGAACAGCTGCGTTGCAGTGATGGAGGGCGGCAAGCCTGTTGTGATTGCGAACGCTGAAGGCAGCCGCACCACGCCTTCCGTGGTGTCCTTCACCAAGGACGGCGAGCGCCTGGTGGGTCAGACGGCCAAGCACAAGGCGGTCATCAACCCCGACCGCACGGTCATTTCCATCAAGCGTGAAATGGGCACCAGCTACAAGGTGACCATTGATGGTAAGGACTACACCCCCCAGGACATCAGCGCCATGATCCTGAGCAAGATGAAGGAAACCGCTGAAGCCTATCTGGGCGAAAAGGTAACGGAGGCCGTCATCACCGTGCCGGCGTACTTTAACGACAGCCAGCGTCAGGCTACGAAGGATGCAGGCCGCATCGCCGGCCTGGACGTGAAGCGTATCATCAACGAGCCCACAGCTGCTGCGTTGGCCTACGGCCTTGACAAGGACGGCAACCAGAAGATTCTGGTGTACGACCTGGGCGGCGGCACCTTCGATGTGAGCATCCTGGACATTGGCGACAGCGTGTTTGAAGTGCGCGCCACCAACGGTAACACCCGCCTGGGCGGCGATGACTTTGACCAGCGCATCATCAACTACATTGCAGAAAGCTTTAAGAAGAGCGAAGGCATTGACCTGCTGCAGGACAAAACCGCTGCACAGCGCTTGAAGGATGCTGCGGAAAAGGCGAAGATTGAGCTGAGCGGCGCAACCACCACCAACATTAACCTGCCCTTCATCACCGCAGATGCAAACGGCCCCAAGCACCTGGATATGACGCTGACCCGCGCCAAGTTTGATGAACTGACCGCCGACCTGGTGGACGCGACCATCACCCCCATGCGCAATGCGCTGAAGGATGCCGGCATGACGGTTGACCAGATCGACAAGGTGATTCTGGTGGGCGGTTCTACCCGTATCCCTGCGGTGCAGGCAGCTGTGAAGAAGTTCACCGGCAAGGAGCCCTTCAAGGGCATCAACCCCGATGAGTGCGTTGCCATCGGCGCGGCCATCCAGGGCGGCGTACTGGCTGGCGATGTGAAGGACGTGCTGCTGCTGGACGTGACGCCCCTGTCTCTGGGTCTGGAAACCGAAGGCCATGTGTTCACCAAGCTGATTGAACGCAACACCACCGTGCCGACCAGCAAGAGCCAGGTGTTCTCCACTGCGGCGGACGGCCAGACGACGGTAGAAATCAACGTGCTGCAGGGCGAACGTCCCATGGCGTATGACAACAAGTCCTTGGGTCGCTTCCAGCTGACTGGCATTGCGCCCGCACCCCGTGGCGTACCGCAGATTGAGGTTACCTTCTCCATTGACAACAACGGCATTGTGAACGTGAGCGCCAAGGATAAGGCCACCGGCCATGAGCAGAAGATCACCATCACTGCTTCCACCAACCTGACGGAAGAGGAAATCAACCAGCGCGTGAAGGAAGCTGAGCAGTTTGCTGAGCAGGACAAGAAGCGCAAGGAAGAGGTTGAAACCCTGAACCGTGCCGACAGCCTGATCTACGAAACGGAGAAGCAGCTTCGCGACAATGGCGACAAGCTGTCCGATGAGGACAAGAACGCCATCCAGAGCGAAATTGACGCCTTCAAGAAGACCCGTGAGGGCAACAACGCAGAGGAAATCAAGAACGCGATGGACTCCTTCACGCAGAAGGTGTACGCGATCTTTGGTAAGCTGTATCAGCAGCAGGGCGGCGAAGGTGCGGCCGATGCAGGCGCGCAGAGCGGCACCACCAACCCCGACGGCAGCGTGAACGCCGACGGCGACGTGCACTAAGCCTGAATGAGTCAGACCCCGGGCATGACCGCCTTGGCCGCGCCCGGGGCTTTCCCGGTTTATTCCGGGGTTTTCAAGGCAGAAACGTCAGGCGCGGTAACGCCATGAAGAAGCGCGTCTGCCAGTCATATTTCGCGAGGTGAAGAAACTTTGGCAACCAAGCGTGACTACTATGAGGTGCTGGGCGTGAGCAAAACGGCCACACAGGATGAAATTAAATCCGCCTATCGGAAAAAGGCGAAGGAATGCCATCCTGACCTGCATCCCAACGATAAGACGGCCGAGGAGCGCTTCAAGGAACTGAACGAGGCCAACGAAGTGCTGAGCAATCCGGAAAAGCGCGCCCAGTATGACCAGTATGGATTTGATGGGCCGAACATGGGCGGCAATCCCTTCGGCGGCGCCGGTGGCGGTTTTGATTTTGGCGGCATGGGCGGCTTTGACAGCATTTTCGACCAGCTGTTCAACGGCGGCATGGGCGGCAGCGCGTCCGCACGGCGCAATGCGCCTGTGCAGGGCAACGATTTGCGCTACGAGCTGCGCATCACCTTTGAAGAAGCGGCTAACGGCTGCGAGAAATCCTTTGAATTCTACCGCAATGAAAACTGCGAAACTTGCCATGGTACTGGCGCAAAGCCTGGCACCAGCCCCACCACCTGCCCGACGTGCAATGGCACGGGTCAGATTCGCCAGAGCGGCGGATGGATGACCACCGTGCGCACCTGCCCCAACTGCGGCGGCACGGGCAAGGTGGTTACGGACAAGTGCACAAGCTGCGGTGGCTCCGGACGGGTGCGCAAACGCCGCACGGCCACGGTGAAGGTACCTGCAGGGATTGACAATGGCCAGACCATTGTGATGAACGGCCAGGGCGAGCCGGGGCTGCGCGGCGGCCCCAACGGTGACCTATACATCAACGTGCTGGTGAAGCCGCACAAGCTGTTCCGCCGCGAGGGCTATAATTTGCGGCTGGAGCTGCCCATCAGTTTCACACAGGCAGCGCTGGGCGGAGAAGTGGATATCCCCACACTGAATGGCACGGTGAAATATCGCATTCCTGAAGGGACGCAGAACGACACGGAATTCCGCTTGAAGGGACAAGGCGTGCAGCAACTGAATGCGCCCGGTAAGGGCGATTTGCTGGTGCGTGTGCGTGTGGAAGTGCCCCGCAAGCTTAGCGACAAACAAAAGGATCTTCTCCGCCAGTTTGAAGAATCCGTGACGGGAAAAGAATATGAGGGACGGAAGTCCTTTATGGATAGGGTGAAAGAGATTTTCAACCCGTAAAAACTGAATCAAAAAAAGGAAGGCAACGCGGCATGGCTGGGTGTATGTAAGACAGTATTGCGCTAAGATTGACGAAGCGGCACGAAACAGCATGGAGCTGATCGTGCCGGAGCTGGCGAAGC
>CAKUFA010000010.1 GCA_934647165.1 uncultured Clostridia bacterium
AGCAGAACACGGTGCAGCCTCTTTTCAGAGACTGCACCGTATCCTACATAAAAACTTCGTTATCCGCCCGTGTCTAATATATACCACCTCTTTTTGGGGTATGTTAGCGTCCTTGAAGCCTGCCGCGGCTATACAAACATCGAAACGGCCAGTGATCGATCCCTTTGAGTTTCTATGCGTACACTGATTTTGCCCGAAACCATTCACGTGATTAACGGTTACGCTTTCGATTATACGAAGACACTGGAAAATCTGTATCTCGGTGCGCATGTGAAAAAAAATAGCCGCCAATGCGTTCAATTTCTCCGGTTTGACTTCCTTTGTTGTGAATGCAGAAGAAATTGAGACGGGCGCTTTCTCTTTCTGTGAAAAACTGATGACCGGCCTGTACTTTACTAAAAAAAATAAAACCATCGGTGAAACTTTTGTAATAGAATGTCCAAGCCGCCGTGAGCTGTGCGACAATTGCTGTTTAACGAACGACCAGCTCCTGGTCACCGCAGCACCGCAACTAACTGTTTACATACAGACCAATGCAGGCAATGATACCTGCCACGCCGAATCTTTCCGCATTACCTTTGCATGCAGCTATCGGCCAAGAGACTTGATCTTTTTTCTCAAAGCAGCTATTGTAACGTTTCGCTTGCATGGGCAAAAAAACCAACAAAAAACGACATAGTCGATAATTTCTATCGGGTATGCCGTGTCTTGGATAAAATGCATTCAAATGGAGAAGGCTTCTTTGTGCAAGCTTTTTCAGAAAATCACAACCAACAGCATTTTAAACTGCTCCTGGCTATAGACAGCATGCGGATGTTTGGCAGGCATAACAACAATCGATTCACCTTCATGCAGCTCGTGCGCCCACCATCAATGGTCACGTGGACAACGCCGTCCTGGCAGGTCACACATGCATCTGCACCGGACTCGTGGGTGCTTGATCTCCCTCGCCCTTGTCGAAGGAAAGCAGCCCTTGGATGGTCTTGCTCATAAACCTCGCAGTCCTTTTGCCAATGCTGCCACCATATCCGGTGTTTGCTCCTCCAAGGTGCGTTCCGGATCAAAAATCACAGGCTTTGCCACATGAAACGTATGTTTGTGATAATCCAGATGCACAGGATAGAAGGACAGCTTTTTACCGCTCATTTTATAGTACATGGGTGCAAGCTGAAGAAAGCCGGTATTGATCCAATCATGATGACTCTGGTAACCGCTTGGCTGCTCCGGGAAAATGACAAGATGCTGTCCTGCCTTCAGCAAGCGCAGGCTCTGGCGCATGGTGGTCATCACCCGCATGTCATGATACACCGGCACGCCGGGCACCAGGCGCAGGATAGGCGGCAGCACCACAGCAGCCAGATAAGGCAATGTGGCGTTATACAGCGGCTCGAGTTTACATCCCGGTTTCCACCAATAGTCCTGCCGCACATAGGCCGGCACCTCTTTTGCATGCAGCACGGAGGCATTCATCCATGGGTGGCAGTCATCCCGCAAGGGAAATTTTGTGCACATATCAATAGGGCCAAACGCACCGGCATGATTGCCAACAAACACACACGCCTCGCCGTTAAACGGCTTATCCCAAATGGTTTTCATTCTCGGCGTGATCGTTCGCACAACGGCACTCAACGCGCGATACATTCTTTTGGACATCGTCCACAATCGCTCCTTTATTGCTCACTATCTAAATAATTTTATCACATTTTTCCTACTTGTGCAATGGGAAATTCGGTTAGCAATCGCTTACTTTTTGGCAAGCCCTTGCTTTTTCTGAAAAAAGCAGGTATACTAAATAAAAGAGAGAAGGAGGCGAATGCAGGATGGAAATTCGCGAATCTGGCGAGGATTATCTGGAGCAGATCCTGATTCTGCAATCGCAAAGCGGTTATGCGCGTTCCATCGACATCGCCGTTGCGCTGAATTTTTCCAAACCGAGCGTATCCATTGCCATGAAAACCCTACGCGAACGGGGATATATCACCATGGACGCAGAAAGCCATATCCGTTTGACGGATAGCGGGCGCGCCATTGCAGAGCGAATCTACGATCGCCATCAACGATTAACAGCCGTTTTGGTATTCCTGGGTGTTGGCCCGGACACAGCGCGAGAAGATGCTTGCAAGATGGAGCATGATCTTTCCGATGAAACGTTCCATGCGCTTTGCAACCTGATATCCGAAAAAAACTGATTAGTTACCAAACAAGAAAAGGAGTCTTTCTAAAAGGCTCTTTTTTATTTAGTAAACAGAAAACACCGGGAAAACCAAATTCGGTTCTCCCGGTGCCGGTTTATCTTTCTGACACACTGTTTGCCGGATTACTTGCGGTTTGCAATCTCATCCTTCACCTTTGCTGTGAAATCCACCAGAGACATCACCGTGGTTTCATCCGTATCGCGATTGCGCACGGAAACTGTCTTGTCGGCAATTTCCTTTTCACCGATGATGAGCATGTACGGCACACGATCCACCTGGCGTGCATAACGAATCTTATAACCGATCTTCTCGTTGCGGTCATCCAACTGCACGCGTACTTTCTCGTCGCGCAGGGCTTCATAAATCTCGCGGGCATAATCCATGCTCTTATCGGACACAGGCAACACCTTCACCTGTACAGGCGCAAGCCATGTGGGGAACTTGCCGGCAAAGTGCTCGGTCAAAATGCCGATAAACCGCTCGATGGAGCCGAAGCACACGCGATGAATCATGATCGGGCGCTTCTTTGTGCCATCTTCCGCCACATATTCCAAGCCGAAATTCAGCGGCATCTGGAAATCCAGCTGAATGGTGCCGCACTGCCAGGTGCGTCCAAGGCTGTCGCGCAGGTGGAAGTCAATCTTCGGGCCATAGAATGCGCCGTCACCCTCATTGACAATATAGTCCATGCCCAGCTTCTCCAGCGCAGCTTTTAGGCCGTTGGTTGCATCTTCCCAATCCTCATCAGATCCCATGGAGTTCTCCGGGCGGGTGGACAGCTCCACAAAATAGTCAAAGCCAAACTTGCTGTACACCTGATTAATCAGATGCACCACACCGGCGATTTCTTCAGGAATCTGTTCGCGCGTCATGAAGATATGCGCATCATCCTGCGTGAAGCAACGTACACGGAACAGGCCGTGCAGCGCACCCTTGAGTTCATGACGGTGCACAATGCCCAGCTCGCCTACGCGCATGGGCAATTCACGATAACTGTGGGGCTGGCTGCGATAAACCATCACGCCGCCGGGACAGTTCATGGGTTTGATGCAGTAGTCCTCGCCATCAATCTTGGTGGCATACATGTTATCCTTGTAATGATCCCAATGGCCGCTTGTTTCCCACAGATGGCGATTCATAATCAAGGGGGTGGAAACCTCCACATAGCCCGCCTTGGTGTGAATATCGCGCCAATAGTCAATGAGGGCATTCTTCAGCGCCATGCCATTGGGCAGGAAGAAGGGGAAGCCGGGGCCTTCATCGCAAAGCATGAACAGACCCATTTCCTTGCCGATCTTGCGGTGATCGCGCTTTTCGGCTTCTTCCATCATCTTCAGATACTCGTCCAGCTCTTCCTTGGTGCGGAAGGCAATGCCGCTGATGCGGGTGAGCATCTTATTGTTCTTGTCGTTTTTCCAGTACGCACCGGACAGCGCTGTAAGCTTGAATGCCTTGAGCGCCTTGGTGTAGCACAGGTGCGGGCCCACGCACATATCAATATAATCGCCCTGCTGATAGAAGGTAAGCACGGCATCCTCCGGCAGGTCGCCAATATGCTCCACCTTGTAAATTTCGTTCTTCTCCTCCATCAGTTTCACAGCCTCTTCCCGGCTGAGGGTAAAAGGCTTAATAGGCAGATTCTGCTTCACAATCTGCTGCATTTCCTTTTCAATGGCAGGCAGATCTTCATCGGATAGCTTCACATCGCCCAAGTCAATGTCATAGTGGAAGCCCTTCTCCGTTGCAGGGCCATAGGCAAAGTGCGCATCGGGATACAGGTGTTTGACTGCCTGTGCCAGGATATGCGCCGCTGTGTGACGGATGACATGCAGCTCTTCATCTGCCGGGCATTCCGCCACGTGACCGTCATTGTAGATGACCTTCATTCTGTTCTCCTCCTTATGGATGTTCCAAGCCCAGGCCGAAAATGCGCTTTCTATATAGAAAAAGGCATCCGTCCCCCGTCATGCGGGGACGAATGCCATCATCATGAACGCATCCGCGGTTCCACCCTGCTTGTTTTGCAACCACTTAAACATGCGATAACGGGCATGAGACGCCTTGTGTCCGGGGATGGTATCCTGCAAATGCCTGCGGCGCGCGCTTGCAGCCTGTGGCGTACGCTCTCTTTGCGCGGCTTCTTTGCGGACGTGTTCTCCTTCATTCACCAGGAACGCTCTTAGTATACGCCTTTTCGCCTGGATTTGTCAACCCCTTTTCGCCAGGCAATCACGGAGCAGTCAACGCTAACGAGACAGCCTGCAAAAGCGAACCGTCCTCATCCTGATGCTTTGCCCACAAGGCCACGCCTTGAAGCTCATGCTTTGTCAGATAGGCAGCCTTTTCTGCCGCGGACTGCGCATCATCAAAGCTGATGAAATTTCCTTCGCCAATCAGATAAGGCGCTTTTGCGTCGTCATCCCAGTGCCGGGTATAGGCACCGCTTTGCATTCGCTGCGTTACCTCCAACTGTGTAAGAACACGGTTGCCGCTTGTACCAGCCCGCTGATTCAATCCACCGTTCTCCGGCACCTGGCGCCACATGCGGCCATACAACGGCATTCCGAGCAGAATTTTTTCATTCTTCAACCCTGCCTGCTTATATGCCTGCACTGCCCATGCTGCACTGAGCTTTGTTTTTCCATCCGGATACAATCCGGCATGGTGACCGGTGGTTTTATCAAAGCCCCTCAAGTCATAGGCCATCACCACGGCCTGATCCACCAATGCATTCAGCCGCACACCATCCACCTTTGCAATATGCTCTTCGCCTGCGCCAAGGGCAACACTCAGGCGATACATTCGTCCTTCCCGTTCGGCACGCTCGTCCAATCCTTCCCGCAGCAGCTTTAGCAAAGCGTACCAATTTTCCATATCGTTCTCTGCGCTGACAATGCCTGCCGTGGCGTTTGCGGGATATTCCCAATCCACGTCCACCCCCTGAAAACCATATTCATCCACAATGCGCAGGATACTGTCGACAAGCTTTTTTCTTCCCTCCGGCGTAGCGCATGCCTGGGAAAAACCGTCCGCTCCCCAACCGCCGATGCTTAGCAACACCTCTAGCTCGGGATATTGCTGCATCACTCGCTTAATCCCCTGCAAGCCTTTCATGTGGCTCACACTAGCCTCACCATTGCGGATAAGGGCAAAGGCATAGTTTAGCTGGTCAACAGCACTCGCCTCCTTTTTGCTGATAGAAAATCCCGGCGCATCCTGTGCATACAACACAATGCGCCCTGTGCGAAGCGGAGCAGCCTGAGCACTGTCATTCTCCCCTCCACCTGCAAAAGCTGCCAGAACCGTGACCGCACCCATGCAAAGCGCCGTCATACCCATCAAAATACGCCAAAGTTTCGTCTTTTTTTCTTTTGTGTGCTGCGTGGCCTGATGCACCGCGCAAACACCTCCGTTTTGCTATTACAGGGGACATCATAGCATATCTTTTGTGTGTTTTCACTCGGAGATTGTTGGAAAATATATTTCTTTCCTTTGCAAGACTTGACAGTTTTCGCTATGTGCGGTATCTTTGTGGAATGGAAAGAGGAGGTGCAGCGAATGCTGTTCATCGGCATCTGCGGCGCAAGCGGCAGCGGGAAATCCACCCTGGCAGAGGCTTTGCGGGAAAAGCTTGGCAATAAGTGCTGCGTATTGCAACAGGATGCATACTACCATGACCATCCACATTTGACGTTTGAGGAACGCGTACTGCTCAATTACGACGAGCCGGAAATTTTCGACCATGATCTTCTGTTGGAAGACATTAAAAAACTCATGGCTGGCGAACCCATCACCCGCAAGCAATATGACTACGCGCAGCATCGCCGCGCGGACAGCACGGAACTGATCTATCCTCGAGATGTGATGATTTTGGAGGGGATCCATTGCTTCCACGATGAACGGTTGTGTGAGTTGATGTATCTGAAGCTCTACATGAGCGTGGAACCGGACATCTGCCTCCTGCGGCGCATTCAGCGAGACATTAAGGAACGTGGGCGGGAAATCGACGGTATTTCCATGCAATACCTGACAACGGTGAAACCCATGTACGACAAATATATCCGCAACTATGTAAAACAGGCAGACGTTATTGTGGCCAACGGCGGCCGAAACGCACGAATCGTTGACATTCTGGCGGGCTATGTACAGGATGCGCTCAGCCGCAGCGCAAAAGGATGAGTATATAAAAGAGGACGACCTGAAAAGCGCCGTCCTCCAAGCGTGTCGACAAAGTGGCTTTGCCACTTTGTCGAGTTTGCATTTTTCACTGTCAGCGAAGCTGACGGCCGTGAAAAATGGAAGGAATGATTTCGCCTTTGACCGAAACCACCCCGCCAGACCGGCATAGCCGGTCGATACGAATCCAGTCAGAGGGTCATGATGCCCCTCCGACACCTTCTCATAGGGTTTGTCGACAGTCTGAGGAGACTTTTTGCAGGGTCTCCTTTTTTTGTGTCGGGCACTCCTCTTTAAGCCATTCACACAGTCTCGCCAATCACCTGCATGTGATTCCAGGTATGATCCCACAGTGTCAGCGTACCTGGGCTCTCCACGGCAATGCGCCCCGCATGCTTTTCGCCAATGGATTCTGCGGGGGTCAGCGTACACATGCGAACCGCGTCCTCTGCCTGGAAACCAAAACGATGGATCATATTTCGCAGCGCCTGCGGCATGGTAAGCACCGATCCGGCCAAGGTTCCGTCGGCAAGCCTGGCTTCCCCGTGATGAACCGATACCTGCTGGCCGCCAAGGTCATACTGGCCTTCTCCCATACCGACTGCTTCCATGGAATCAGTAATCATCACTGCATGCTTCGTTCCTTTTGCGCGGACAATCAGCCGGATGATATCCGGATGCAGGTGCACGCCGTCACAGATCATCTCGCAATATAGCCTGTCATCCGTGAGCGCAGCGCCCGGCACTCCGGGTGCGCGATGATGCAGCGGCAGCTGTGCATTGAAGGTATGCGTCACATGCGTTGCACCCCATTCTGCCGCAAGGTGGGTTTCTTCTGCCGTTGCCTCGGTGTGGCCGATGGACACAACAATACCTTCTGCGGTTGCCTCGTGAATAAACGCTTCGCTGCCTGTACGCTCCGGCGCAATCGTAATCATGCGCACAGCATCCACATCACCGCCGGTGAGCTGAAGCAGCCGCTCCATGGATGGATCCATAAAGAATTCTTTCCGCTGGGCACCGCATTTCTTTTCTGCCAGAAAAGGAGCCTCCATATGAGCGCCGAGGACCACTGCTCCTTGCGATTCCTGCCGGTTCATTACCGCGCGAACGCCTGCAATGGCACGCTTCGTCTCCTCAACCGATGCACTCATGGTTGTCGGCAAAAAGGCAGCGACACCTTCTTTGTACAAGCCAAGGCTCATCTGCCGTACATCAGCTTCGCCTCGCATCGTGTCATGTCCGCAATAGGCATGAATGTGTACATCGACAAAGCCTGGCAGCAAGTATTGTCCCTGCGCATCCATCACCTGTTCCCCCGCTGCTGGCGTCAAGCCTCGCCCCACCTGTACAATCAGGCCGGAACGCAGTCGTACATCTATGTTTTCCTCAAAATACCCATCCACATAGGCTGTTGCATGTTCAATCAGCATCTTTCATCCTCCTGTTCCCACCGTGCAGCATTCGTTGTCCAGCGGATGCATGCATGCTCACCCACTGTGAAAGTTTCTTCCGAGGAGGCCGCACATAGGCACTGGTCGTCCATCAGTCGAAGCGTCAGCATACCGTCCGGGTGTACCTGCGTTACCTCTGCCAGCAAGTGAAACATGCCCGTCATGCGATGCGTCACAACAATGCTGCCTGCATCCACCCACAGCCACCCATCCGCACCAAGCGGAGGCGGAACAGCGGCAACTGCCGGGATCGTCAATCCATGCATGTCCAGTGCAAGTTTTCCTGTTTTTCCCCGTGCTGCCACCCGAACCCGAAGGCGATTATCCGGCAACGCTGCTAACTGTGCCTTCTCCACCATGCTCATGTCCGTCAACTGTCCATTGCGGAACACAACCATGCGGTCAGCCTGTTCAGCCTGTTTCCTGCTGCATGTCTGGTATACAATGGCCATACCCGCAGCCTTAAAAGCACTTGCACTTGCTTCATCCGGCATAGCGCTCAGCAGAGTCACGCGCACCCCCGAAGCCAGCATGCATGCAATGCGCGTTCGCTCGTGAAGTCGTTGTGGCAGATGGCGCATAAGATGATGGGCATAGTCTGTCATGCCTGTCAACCACAGTGCATTGCGTGCACATTCGCGACGATCCTCCATCTCAGCCGGCACAGCGCTCATCACCAGGTGCCAGGGTGTGCGCCACCATGGCAGCGGCTTATCCGGCCAAGGTGCCGCCGCATCCGTGTTCACCAATTCGCGAAGCAGCTCGGACACGTCTTCCTCTGTGCTTTCACGCAGGATTGCCAGACGTTCCCCCGGCATAAGCATCAGCAACTGTGTGCTGCTTACTTGCCGTGCTGCCAGCTTTGTCGTGTGTGTGTTCATAGCGTTCTATCGCCTCCTCTCACGGAAAAATACAAAGCGGGACTGCTTTCGCCATAATGCGAACAGTAGTCCCGCACTTTTGCTTGCGCTTACTTGTCGTAGTTCACAACAAGAGAGAAATCAGGAGCTTTCAGAGACGCGCCGCCAATCAGGCCGCCGTCGATCTCCGGCTGCGCCATCAAACCCTTGACATTCTTGGGATTCATGCTGCCGCCATACTGAATGCGTACTTTGTCAGCCACATCCTGGCCATACCTGCGTGCCAACGCCTTGCGAATCACGCCGATAGTCTCATTTGCCTGTTCATCGGTGGCAGTCAGGCCAGTACCGATGGCCCACACAGGCTCATAAGCCACAACGACGTTCTCGACTTCTTCTTTCGTCAGCCCTGTCAGAGCAATCAGTGTCTGATACTCCACCAGCGCGTCGGTGTAGCCTGCCTCACGGTCGGCCTTCATTTCGCCAACACACAGGATCACCTTCAGCCCGGCCTTCACCGCAGCCAGCACGCGCTGATTCACAGTGGCGTCCGTCTCACCAAAATACTGGCGGCGTTCGCTATGGCCGATAATCACGTACTCAACACCGGAAGCCTTGAGCATGTCCGCGCTTAATTCGCCGGTATAGGCGCCGGATTCCTTCCAGTGCACATTCTGTGCGCCCAGATGAATGTTGCTGCCCTTGATGGCCTCGCTCACTGCTGCAAAGTCCACAGCAGGCACACACACAACCACATCGCAGGATGCATCAGCGACCAACGGCCTAAGCTCGGTCACCAGTGCTGCGGCTTCCGCAGGGGTCTTGTTCATTTTCCAGTTGCCGGCAATAATTGCTTTGCGCATCGCCAATCACCTCATCAATTGTGTTGAAACGTCCCCGCGGCACCATGGCCGCAGGGACGAAGGAAAATCCTCACTTCTCGTCCAGGCAGGCAACGCCGGGCAGGGTCTTGCCTTCCAGGAACTCCAAGGACGCGCCGCCGCCGGTAGACACGTGGGTCACCTTATCGGCAAAGCCCATCTGTTCAATAGCCGCGGTGCTGTCGCCGCCGCCGATGATAGTCACGCCCTTGCACTCAGCCATGGCCTTGGCAATGGCACGGGTACCAACAGCAAAGTTGTCAAACTCGAACACGCCCATGGGGCCGTTCCATACAACAGTGCCGGCATTGACGATTTCATTGGCGAAGATCACCTGGGTCTTGGGGCCGATGTCCATGCCTTCAAAGTTGTCGGGGATCTCCTTGGAATGCACGGTGATGCGCATGCAGTCGTTGGAGAAGCTGTCGCCTGCCTCGTTGTCAACAGGCAGCAGGAACTTCACGCCCTTTTCCTTGGCCTTAGCCATCAGCTCCTTGGCCAGTTCTACCTTGTCTGCTTCCAGTAGGGATTTACCCACATGGCCACCCAGCGCTACCTGGAAGGTATAGCTCATGCCGCCGCCGATGATAAGGGTATCGACCTTGTCCAGCAGATTGTTGATTACGCCGATCTTATCGGACACCTTCGCGCCGCCCAGCACCGCCACAAAGGGACGAGCCGGATCTTCCAGCGCCTTGCCCATCACGGACAGCTCCTTGCCGATCAGATAGCCGGCCACGCAGGGAGACAGGAACTTGGTCACACCCTCGGTGGAGCAGTGCGCACGGTGGCAGGAACCAAACGCGTCGTCCACATAGCAGTCCGCCAGCGAAGCCAGCTCCTTGGAGAAGCTCTCCTCGTTCTTGGTTTCTTCCTTGCGGAAACGGGTGTTCTGCAGCAGCACCACATCGCCATCCTTCATGGCAGCTACAGCAGCCTTGGCCTTTTCGCCCACCACGTTGTCGTCATCAGCGAACACAACGGGCTTTTCCAACAGTTCGCTCAGGCGCTCCGCCACAGGTGCCAGGGAGAACTTCGCTTCCGGACCATTCTTCGGCTTACCCAGATGGCTGCACAGAATCACCTTGCCGCCGTCTGCAATCAGCTTCTTGATGGTGGGCAGCGCAGCCACAATACGTTTGTCGCTGGTGATCTTACCATTCACCATAGGAACGTTGAAATCGCAGCGGACGAGAACCCTCTTGCCGGCAACCTGGATGTCGTCAATCGTTTTCTTTGCCATGATGCACACTCCCTTTAATTTCTCACGTCGATAGTCTATTGCAAAAGCCTTGCTATAAGGCGTGCAATCCTTTGGCGCCTTTACGGAAACGGTTTTTCTTCCGCATCCTTCCAGCCCTTTCATAATATCACACAGTGCCTGCAAAGGCAAGCCCTTTTCCTTGGACATTGATAAACTTTTGTCACGATGATCTTTCTTTTCCGCAGCGCATAGAATGCACGGAAAGGAGATGGTGAAATGGTCACGGTAAGCCTGATGCGAATTCTTCCGCTTTTAACGGCCATGGGGCTGGCTTTTCCGTTCGCCATGTGCTTTGATCCCAAACGCACGCAAGGCAAACTGCTCACATGCAGTGTGGCAGGTTTGTTTATGCTCCTTGCCTGGAATGCGCTCCTTCCGCCGCTGCACCTTGGCATCAACCCGCTGTCCATGCTTACAACCGGCAGCCTTGGCCTGCCGGGCATGGCACTTCTGGCCTGTCTGTCTCTTACACCGTGACCAGCTCGATACCCTCCAGCGCCTCCTGAATCAACGCTTCTGTATCCAATTTTTCCTCACCCATAAGAATTTTTTCCATCTTTGGATGGGTTGCCGGATGGCGGGGTGTAAAAACTGTGCAGCAATCCTCATAAGGCAGGGAAGACGTTTCAAAGGTGTCAATCTTCCGGGCAATATCAATAATTTCGCTCTTGTCAAAGCCGATGAGCGGGCGGAACACCGGCATGGAAACCACACTGTCCGTTGTTCCCAGCGCTTGCATGGTCTGGCTTGCCACCTGGCCAATGCTCTCTCCGGTAATCAGTGCCTCGCAGTGCTCTTTCTGTGCCACACGTTCAGCAATGCGCATCATAAACCGGCGCATAATCAACGTTGTGTACTCTTCCGGGCACTTTTCGTGGATTTCCATCTGAATATGGGTGAACGGTACAATATGCACGCGGATACCACAGCAGCTTTCACTGAGGATACGCGCAAGCTCCAGCACCTTCTCCTTGGCCCGGTCGCTCGTGTAAGGATAGGAGTGGAAATGTACGGCGTTGATCTGCACGCCGCGCTTGGCGATCATCCACCCTGCCACTGGGCTGTCAATTCCACCGGAAAGCAGCAACGTTGCCCGGCCATTGGTTCCAACAGGCATGCCGCCAACAGCCATCACCACCCGCACATACAGATAGCACAGGTCGCGGATTTCCACATTCAACACATGTTCAGGATGCCTCACGTCCACTTTCAGGTCATCGCGCACATCCAGAATGCGGCCACCCATTTCCTCATTAATTTCCGGGGAATTCATGGGATAGCGTTTATCGCTGCGACGGGCGCTGACCTTGAACGTGCCCGTGATCCCCTCCATCATCTTGATGGCCTGGTTGCAGATAGCATCAAAGTTATCTTTGGGCATCTCCACCGCCGGACACACGCTGTGCACCCCAAACACCTTCGTCACCCGGCGGATGCACTCTTCCATGTCCGTAAAATCGCTGACAAAGATACGGCCATCATGCAGCCATACCTGCCCGCCAACGTCTTTCACTGCATGGCGCACCCGTTTAACCAGTTCCCGCAGAAAATAAGGGCGATTAAGCCCCTTCAAAAAGATTTCGCCAAAGCGTACCAGCAGCAGTTCCCGCATACATCTTCTCCTATCGTCTTGTATACTTGGCAAGCAAGGCATAGTGCGCCTTGATGCGTGCGATCACGTAGTCAATTTCCTCTTCCGTGATGCCGGGGCACAGGCTGAAACGCAGCGCGCAGTCCGCCTGAAGCGTGGACAGCCCCATGGCCGTCAACACGCCGGAAACCTTTTGCTTTCGGCTGGCGCACGCTGACCCGGCACTCACATAAATGCCGTCGCCCTCCAGCGCAAAAAGCATGGTTTGACTTCGCACCGGTGCAAGGCTCATGTTCAAAATATGCGGAGCACAGGCCGGATCATCCAGCGCCGGCCCATTGAGCGTCGCATTCGGAACCGCCGCCAGAATTCCCTCATACAGGCGCTTTTTCTTTGCCATCATGTCCTGCGCCGCCTGCTGCGGATAAATGCGCACCGCTTCCCCCAAGCCGAAAATGCCGGGCGTATTTTCCGTACCGGAACGGTATCCATCCTCCTGTCCGCCGCCGAACACAATAGGACTCACCTTGTGCCCCTTGCGGACAATCAGCGCACCAACGCCCTTGCTGGCATGAATCTTGTGTCCGGAGAAGGCGTAGCTGTCCACACCTAAACGGTTGAAATCAAAGGGTACCCGCAAAAAACCCTGCACCCCGTCCACATGGACAGCAGCTCCCGGGCAGTGCGAATTTCGCAGTCGCACGACTTCTTCAATGGGCTGGATTGCACCGGACTCATTGTTTACCTGCATCACACAAATGAGCCGCACATCTTCCTTCAGCATGGCTTCAAAAGCATGCACGTCCAGCACCCCGCGGTGATCTACGGGAATAAGCTGCACGGTATGCCCCATGCGTTCCACTTCCTGTGCGCAGGCAAGGATGGCCGGGTGCTCCACACTGAGCATCAGCACTCGCCCATGCTGCTTTACTCCACGCAGATAGCCGCATACGGCAATATTGTCCGCCTCCGTGCCACCTGAAGTGAAAATGAGCCGCTGTCCGGCAGCCCCTGCGGCTTTCAGGCAAATTTCACGCACCGCTGTCAGGTGTTTTTCAGCCTCCATGGCCGGGCGATAAAGTGCCGAAGGATTATGCCATCCCTCTGCAAGCGTCTTCGTCATCACGTCCACCACCGCGTGGGCAGGGCGGGTGGTAGCGCTGTTATCAAGATATACTTCCATATTTCTTATGCCTGATATGCACCGTGGGGCAGATACTGCTTGATAAAGCTGATCATCTCTTCATTGGGTTCAATAATAATCATGCGCTTGTTGCTTTCCTTCTGAAAATAGAAGTAATACAGTTCTGCGCCGCGATTGAGGAACCAACGGTTAGTCTTCACGTCCTTCATGGAAATATAGCGCTGGAAGGCCTGGGAGTTGACAGGGCCAAAAGCCTCCACATTACGCACCTTCAGCGAACCCAGGCTCTTACGCTTCTGGTTGTTGAACACCATAGCAAAATCCAAATCGCCGTTAGTGAAGGTATACTCATATTCTGTACGCAGGCGATCATGATAGAAAAACAGGAACACCGCAATACCTGCAAACAGTGCGACCTCAATGAGCAGCGGCACGCTGAATTGATAGAAAACCAGCTGCAGCCCATACAATGCCAGCAGGCCGAAAAATACCAGCATAATCCATGACATCACATAGAGAACCTCATTGCCAACGCGGTTCTTTTTCACAACCACCTGTTCCGTAAACCGATCCATGTTTGTCCCTCCGTCGCGTTTTTCTTTTGCCGTTTTATCTTTTGCCGCCGAAGCTGTTTCGCCGCTCCGGGGAGAAAGGCCTGCTTACAGCATGAAACACACTGCCGTAACAATACCGATGATCGCGCCCGCTGCCACTTCAATAGGCTTATGCCCCACAAGCTCCTTCAGGTTATCGTCGGAAATGGGCTTGCCGTCAATGAACACGTTGCGCAATATTTCGTTGATAACCTGTCCCTGCTTGCCTGTCTCCCTGCGCACGCCTGTCGCATCATACATCACAATGGCGGCCAATGTGAAACATGTGGCAAAGATTGCCGTATCAAAGCCCTCCACAATGCCTACCATCAGCGCAAGGGAAACCACAAAGGACGTGTGGGAGGATGGCATACCCCCTGCCCCAAAGATTCTGTGCCAATCCCACTTTTTTTCTATGAGCCAATACGTTGGAATCTTCAGCGCCTGGGCAATAAACCATGCCGTCAGCGCGCAGCCGAGAATCCGGTTGCTGAAAATATCCAAAATTGAATGCAACCCTCGTCGCCTCGCTTCCGCTTCTTATTGTACCCTCATCAGAGTACTTTCCGCAAGCGTTCGGAAAAATTTCACACCCTGGTCAAACTCTTGCGCTTCTTCACAAGCCGCAAGAATATGCGCCCGCGCATCTTCCCGCGTGCCTTCAACGCCGCGCAGCGCTACCCAGGTCAGTTTTCCCTGCACAGCATCCATGCCGGTCTTTTTTCCCATCACCTGCGCGTCGCCCACAACATCCAACAAATCGTCCACCATCTGAAAGGCCATTCCCAGATGATAGCCATACCGAATGCTGCCGGAAATGGCCGCATCATCCGCACCGGCAAGGATAAGCCCTGCTTCCAAAGACGCAGTGAGCAAATCGGCCGTTTTGTGCGCATGGATATAAGTGACCTTTTCTTCCGTCACCTCACCGCCTTCACCGGTTACATCCATCACCTGGCCAGCCACCATGCCGGTCACGCCCGCACGTCTGGCAATCGCCTCTGCCGCCCGTGTTCCACGCAAGTCACTCATGCGGCAGGCTGCACGCAGCATCAGCTCCATGGCCGCATGCAACAGTCCATCACCTGCCAGGATGGCCATGCCCTCGCCAAACACAACATGGTTGGTTGGGCGGCCGCGGCGCAGGTCGTCATTATCCATTGCCGGCAGATCGTCATGAATCAGGCTGTAGGTATGGATCATTTCCAGCGCACAGGCAAAGGGCATGGCAGCATCCAGATTGCCGCCACGCACATCGCAGCTTGCCAGCAGCAGCGACGGCCGCAGTCGCTTGCCGCCCGCTTCCAACGAATAATCCATGGCCTTAAGCAAAATGTCCGGCATTTTTCCCAGACTTCGAAGCTGCTCGGGTAACGCAGCATTCACCATTGCTGCATATTCACCCATGGTTTTCATGGCGCATCCTCCTCAATGGGAACCTCCGTCTCTGTGCCATCTGCTCCCCGGCGCAGCACAGTCAAGCGCTGGGCCGCACACTCCAGCTCCTTTTCCAGCCTGTCCACCAGTGCCATTCCTTCTTCGTAACGCTTCATGGATTCTTCCAGCGGCATCTCGCCGTTTTCCATGGCACTCAGGAGGCTTTCAAGCGCCGTCAACTGTTCCTCAAAGGACGCCTTCTTCTTTGCTGCCATCCTTCTTCACTCCTTCGGTGTTGCGCACCGTCACTTCTCCATCATGGAACACAAGCCGCATTTGCTGTGCTTTTCGCGCCTTTGCCGCACTATCTGCCACGCCCTTTCCCGTCAACACCATGGCGTAGCCGCGTTCCAGCACCTGGCGAGGGTTCATTGCCTCCAGCCGCTCACTTTTTCGCAAAATAGCCTGTGTCAGGCTCGACATGCGTGCATCCATGGCATGCGTAAGGCGTAGCTTCGCCACTGCGATTCGGGGCTTTTGCCGCCGCACAGTCTCCTCTACTGCACGCTGCAAGCGAAGCCTGTCCAACTGCAAGCATCGCAGCGCTTCCTGTATCCGCTTTTCCGGGCGGACGTTTTCCAGCTGCCGCTGCGCACACATCAGCTTCAAACGCGCATGTTGGATAGCGCCTGTCGCCTGCTGTCGAAGTTGCCGCCGCAGCAGGTCAAGCGCCTCATGCGTTTCGTTCCTGTCCGGCACTGCCAGCTCCGCCGCATTGGAAGGCGTTGAGGCCCGCGCATCCGCAGCAAAGTCCGCAATGGTAAAGTCTGTTTCGTGACCCACAGCTGAAATCACCGGCACAGGACTGTCCGCAATCGCCCTGGCAACGCATTCTTCATTGAACGCCCATAGATCCTCCATGGAGCCGCCGCCGCGCCCTACGATTATCACTTCCACCTGCGGCAGCGTTCCTGCATGCCGCACAGCCGCAGCAATTTCTTCCGCCGCGCCTGCACCCTGAACCTTCACAGGCAGCAGCACCAGCGGTACACCTGGATCCCGCCGCGTGCTCACCCTGCGTATATCCTGCAAAACTGCGCCCGTGCGCGCCGTCACAATGGCAATTTTTGCAGGCCGCATCGGCAGCGGGCGCTTGCGGGATGCATCGAATAATCCCTCTGCCTGCAATTTGGCTTTGAGCGCCTCAAACTGTTGATACAGCGTACCCTGTCCGTCTGGACGCATAGCATCCGCGTAAAACTGATAGGTACCGCCTTCCGCATACAAGCTTACACTGCCGGAGACAATCACCCGCATCCCGTCTGCGGGACGCAGGCTCATGCGCATAGCGTTTTGCCGAAACATCACACAGGCAATGCGGCAACGGTCATCCTTCAGGGTGAAATACCAGTGTCCCGACGGATGCCGTTTGAAATTGCTGATTTCTCCACGCAGCCGAACCTGATGCAGCATAGGGTCAGAAGCAAGCATTCTCCGCACGTATTCGTTCAGGTCACTAACCTCGAGAATCCATTCACTCATGCGCTGCCGCCTTCTCCGCGGCCTCCAGGGTGTTTTCCAACAGCATGGCAATGGTCATGCGTCCGACACCGCCGGGCACCGGGGTGATCCACCCGGCTACCTCCTTCACAGCATCAAAGTCCACATCGCCCACCACCTTGCCGTCCACGCGGTTGATGCCAACATCAATGACCACCGCGCCGGGCTTCACCATGTCCGCGGTAATCATCCGAGGTTTGCCTACAGCCGCCACAAGAATATCCGCTCGGCGGGTATGTTCAGCAAGGTTGCAGGTTCGGCTGTGGCACACGGTCACCGTGCAGTTTGCATCCAGCAGCAGCATGGCCATGGGCTTGCCGACAATATTGCTGCGACCCACTACAACCGCTTCTTTCCCTGCCAGTTCAAGCCCTGTGCGGCGAATCATAGCCATTGCACCCTTGGGCGTACAGGCCACAACGCCTCTTTGTCCTGTAAACAGCCTGCCTGCGTTCAGAATATGAAATCCATCCACATCCTTCTCTGGGGTGATGGCCGCAAGAGCCGCCGTTTCATCCAGCTGTTTCGGCAAGGGCAGCTGCACCAGAATGCCATGAATGGAAGCATCCGCGTTCAGCTCGCGAATTTTTGTCTCCAGCGTCTGCTGGTCGGTATGCTCTGGCATGCGAATGGTTAAGGAATGCATGCCCACTTTTTCGCAGGCAAGACCCTTGTTGCGCACATAAATCTGGCTGGCCGGATCGTCTCCCACCAGAATCACTGCAAGGCCGGGTACAATACCGTGTTCAGTCAGTGCTTTCACACGTTCCGCCACCTCGGTAAGGACTTCCTCAGCCATTTCTTTTCCGCTAAGCAACTGTGCAGCCATGAGCTCACCCTCTTTTCGTCTGTCAAACTTTGGTCTCATTTCGCAGCTTATCTGCACCCAGAAGTGCCACGCCAACCGCATTGTCGCCGCTGTATTCAGGCTTACCAAAGCATACATGGAAATGCGCATCCTGTTTGCCAACACGCGCCCTAAACAGCTCTCTGAACAATGCCGAAGAGGCAACGCCACCGGCCACGAGCACCTGACGGATGCCCGTTTTTTTCGCCGCCGCAAACACCATACGCGCAACCGATCGTGCCAGCAAATCATAAACTTCCCTGGCAATATCCTCGTTTGGCAGGTTTCCTGCTGTAATCCAACGCTGCACCTGTGTCTCCGCTCCGGAAAGATGGCACCACAGCCCATCCTTTTCCATGCTCACCGGCAGCAAAGCTCTGCTTGTGCCAGCCGAAGCCAGCTTTTCCAGGTGTGGGCCTGCCGGAAAAGGCAACCCCAACGCCACGCCGGTACGATCAACCAGCTGCCCTGCATGTAAATCACGGGATCCACCCAGCAGTTTCAGGCAGCCGTCTCGCTGCACAAGTACTTCCGTTGTGCCTCCGGACAGATGTACTGCCAGCAAATCGCCCGGCAAGATACCGCTATCCAGCATCGCTGCGCGCACATGCCCCTGTTGATGGCTACACGCAAAGCAAGGGACGCCAAGAAGCGCAGCAATACTGCGTGCCTGTGCGTCCCCAACCTGAAAGGCGGGCATATAGGATTCTTCATCGTCCCGCGGCCAGCGTGAGGCGCACACCGCCGCAATCTCACACCCGCGGATCTGCTCACCCACTTCCTGCACGCGCTCGGGCAGCTGCTTTGTGTGGATAAACACCATCTCGCTCTGACGTAAGCCGCGCTGACCTTCCGGCACCGGCAAAAGCCGCCTGCTGGACACTAGCACCTCACCTTCCAGCGTTACCGCCGCGGCAGAGGTGGTATAGCAACTGGTATCCAGCCCGATGACCACCCGTTTCATGCCTGCTCCTCTTTTTCGCGCAGGATAGTGCCAAGCACGCCATTGATGAAACGACCGCTGTTGTCCGGGTCGGAATAGCGGTTGGCCAATTCCACTGCCTCATTGATGGCCACGCTGCCCGGCACGTCTTCCTCATGCAGAATTTCCCAGCAAGCCATGCGCAGAATGGTCAGGTCAACCTTCGGCATCCGCTCAAGGCTCCACCCTCGGCTTGCGGCAGCAATTTTCTCATCCAGTTCGTCCAGGTTATCCAGCACGCCGCTGAGCAGTTTTTCGATATAGCTTCGGTCGCTTTTGCCCGGCTCGTTTTCCCCCACAGGATCGGCGTCCTGCGCAGTTTCGTCACGCAGTTCGTCATATACCATGCGAAGGGTTTCTTCGCCGCCCTCACCTCCGGAGAGATGTTCAAAGATCATCTGCATTGCAGCCGTTCGCGCGGTCGTTCGTGCCATAAGTCAAGCGCTCCGTTCTCTATCGTTATTGTCAATGTACTTTCATGCGTCAGTCATTCTTTGGGTGGAAAAAGGTGGTTAATCGCATTCTTCACGGCAGCAGGCTTATCCTTCACGCCGCCGATAAATGCGCCCAAGGCGCACAGCACCGCCACCAGCAGTGTTTTCCAAAATCCGATGGTCAGCAGCAGTATGGCCAGCAACGCACCCAGTATACCGCACAGCACACCGCAAGCCGGCGTGCCCCAGGTCGTCATTTCCTTTACCCATTCATTCAGTGATTTCATGTTCGCCATCCTCCGCCTGTTGTTCGGCTTCCTCGCCACAGTCGGTCATGGGCTCCGTTTCAAGAGCAGCCGCTTCCTGCATGTCTTCCGTTGCCTGTTCCGCTTCCTGCGCAGCCTGCATGGTTTCGCACGCTTCCACCGCAGAATCTTCTGCTTCTTCAGCAGCCTTTGCCGCTGTTTCCATACCAGGTTCTTCAAGCGGCGGCTCCGGCACTGTGGCAGGTTGCTCTTCCTGTGCAAAAATCCTTTGATGCAGCGGCCGATCTTTCTTTTCCGCAGATATTTCCGCAGTTCCGGCAGCCGTTTCAGCCTCGCGCAAAAGGGGCATTGGCGCGCTCGTCAGTTCCGGCACCGCATAGGGAGAATTCGCCGCTTTATCGGAAGTAGTGTCCACCTGTACACGCACTTCGCGCACATCCACGCCTGAGCAGGAAGTCAGGTACGTGCGCACCTGCTTTTGCAGCGCCCCCACCGCCAGCGGAATGCTGACCCCGCTGGCCAGGTTGATATGCATTTCAACCAGCACACCGTCTTTGCCGGGATCAATCGTCACGCTTGCAAGCTTCATTTCAGGGTGGCATTCTACACACTGGCGTGCCAACCCCTCCATGGCCTTCACGGCAATGCTCACTTCGCCGTTTTCAGTCTGCTGCATCACAAAGCCGCGCTTTCCCTTGCGATGGCGGAAAAGCATGCACACGCAGTATATACCTACCAGCAAAAGTGCCGCAGCCACCGCCACAATCACAATCACTGTTGTCTGCCCTTCGCCGGAAAGCGCTGTGGTCAAATATTCCGTTAGCGGAACATGGAAAAACGCCTGCGCCACCACACCAGCGCACAGCGCAAGCAGCACCAGTCCTGCCAGCGCTACCAGCAACCTATCCGTAATCCTGATTTTCATGCGAAAGCCTCCCTTCGCCCGTGGAACATTCCTGTTCTGCCAGGCGCATTATGCTTCCGGCTTCTCCTCGGTTACGGGCTCTTCCTGCGGTTTCTCCTCATTGGAAAGCGTATCCTGTTCGGGTGCTTCGGGCGCGGCCACCTTTGCCGGTTCCTCTGTCCCACTTGCCAGTGCGGCAGTTTCCTTGCCTGCTTCCAAAGCAGCGTTGTTTTCCTTTTCGAAGCTCACGCCCTGCACATGCACATCCACGCGTACCACATGCAGTCCCGTCATGGATTCAATCGCCTTGCGAACGTTCTCCTGTGCGTCCTGGGCGGCTTTCTGGATCGGCGTGCCATATTCCACAATGATATACAGATCGACGCTAGCTTCCTCCGTGCCGATCTCCACCTTCACGCCCTTGGTAATGTTGCGGTTTTTGCTCAAAATGCTGCCGGAAACATTGCACATTCCCGCAATGCCTTCCACTTCTGCCGCCGCCAGCCCGGCGATGATGGACACCACCTCGTTGGCATAGGTAATGCTGCTGGAGGGTTCCATATCCTGCTCCATGTTCACGGGCAGGTTATCCTTTTTTGCTGCCATATTGACTTTGCACCTCCTTGGGGTTTCTTTGCCTAGAACAGCGTTTTGCTGCCCCTGTGGGTATTTTTTCAAAACGCGGTTCTAGTATATCAGATTTTTCCCCGATTGGCAACAAGGCGTTCACGTACAGTCCAGCAAGATATTTCTGCCGGGCTGTGCGCGCGCCTGTGCCCTGTTATTCTTCTTCCTTTACAATGGCAATATGCAGTTCATCCAGCTGCTTTTGCTCCACATATCCCGGTGCACCCATCATCACATCCTGGGCGTTCTTGTTCATCGGGAAGGGAATGACCTCGCGAATGGTATCAGCGCCCGCAAGCAGCATCACCATGCGATCCACGCCGGGAGCAATGCCCGCATGCGGCGGTGCGCCGTAGCAGAAGGCGTTGTACATTGCCGGGAACTTCGCCTTCACATCTTCTTCACCCAGCCGAACCAGCTTGAACGCCTCAATCATGATTTCCGGATCATGGTTGCGCACCGCGCCGGAGGAAAGCTCCACACCGTTGCAGACCAGATCATACTGATAGGCGGTGATGCTCAGGGGATCCACTTCGCCTGCCTGCGCCTTTTGCAGCACTTCCAGGCCACCGTTTGGCATGGAGAAGGGGTTGTGGCAGAATTCCAGCTCCCCGCTCTCTTCTCCGATTTCATACATGGGGAAATCCACAATCCAGCAGAACTCGTAGCGTTCGCGATCCATGTGGTTCGGGCACATCTCACCCAGCTGCTTGCGCAGAACGCCTGCCGTTTTCTGTGCCGCGGTCTTCTTGCCTGCCGCAAGGCCCACAAACGTGTTGGGCTTAAGATCCAGCGCTGCGATAATTTCATCCTTTTTCGCCTGCAGGAACTTGGCAATTCCGCCTGCCAGATCGCCCTTTTCATCCATCTTGAACCAATAGGGTTTGCTGCCGGAAACCACCTCTACATCTGCGCACAGCTTGTCAATCTGCTTGCGGGTGGCGGTCATGTCGCTGACGACCACAGCCTTCACAAGGTTCCCCTCAAACGGGCCGAAGCCGCAATCTCCCAGCAGCGCCGTCACATCCTGGCAAATCAGGTCAATGCGCAGGTCAGGCTTGTCGGAGCCGTACTTTTCCATGCTTTCCACATACGGGATACGCTTAAACGGAGCGCTGGAAGCAATGTTATATGTGCCATACTTGGCGAAAATGGGCGGCAGCACATCCTCCAGCACGGCAAACACATCTTCCTGGGTTGCAAAGGCCATTTCCATATCCAGCTGATAAAACTCGCCCGGGCTGCGGTCGCCGCGCGCATCTTCGTCACGGAAGCAAGGCGCGATCTGGAAATAGCGGTCAAAGCCGGAGGTCATCAGCAGCTGTTTGAACTGCTGGGGCGCCTGCGGCAGAGCGTAGAACATGCCCGGATGCTTGCGGGCAGGCACCAGATAGTCCCGTGCTCCCTCAGGCGAAGAAGCGGTGAGAATAGGCGTAGTGATTTCCAGGAAGCCATGTGCCGTCATGGCCTGGCGAAGTGCCGATACCACGTTGCAGCGCATCACAATGTTTTTCTTCACATCAGGATTGCGCAGGTCAAGATAGCGGTACTTCAGGCGAATGGACTCATCCGCCTCGCGGCTGCGGTTGATCTGGAAGGGCAGCGCATTGTAGCGGCAGCGTCCCAGAACCTCGATCTTTTCCGGCACCACTTCGATGTCGCCGGTGTCAATCTTGGGATTCTTATTGGCGCGTTCGCGCACCGTTCCCGTCACGGAGATGACGCTTTCCTTGTTCAGTTCACGCACTGCGTTCATCATCTCTTCGGACTCGATGACAACCTGCGTTGTGCCGTAGAAATCGCGCAGCACCAGAAAGGCCAGGTTCCCGCTGACCAGGCGGATATTCTCCATCCAACCGGACAGCTGCACGGTTTTGCCTGCGTCGCAAAGGCGCAGTTCATTACAGGTATGGGTTCGGTTCTGCATGGTTTGCAGCTCCTTTCATCTTTCAGCTTTTGCTGTATTTTTCATTGTGCGCACAGCGTCCGCCGCCTCCTGCATGGGCACGGTGCGCTCCTCGCGGGTGTTCATGTTCTTCAGTTTCACCACGCCGCTTGCAACCTCATCATCGCCCAGGGTCGCGGTAATGGGCGCGCCGGTTTTGTTGGCGTACTTGAACTGCGCCTTCAGGCTCCTGCCGCAATGATCCATATCAGCCTTCAGTCCGCTCTCACGTAATTGCTGCACCAGCTTGAAGGCGCTAAGCTTGTTTTCACCCATAAAGGTAACAAACACATCGTACTGATCCGGCTTGGGAATCACAACGCCCTCGCTGTCCAGCAGCATCAGCACGCGCTCAAGCCCCATGCCAAAGCCTACCGCCGGCAGGTCGGGGCCGCCCAGCTCCTTCACCAGATGGTCATAACGGCCTCCACCGCACACCGTCAGGTTGCCGTCCTTGGTGGTTGTAATCAGCTCAAACACCGTCTTGGTGTAATAATCCAAGCCACGCACAATGCGGCTGTCCACCTGATAGGGAATACCGCTGGCCGCAAGGCACTCCTGCAGCTGTGCAAAGTGCGCCTTGCAATCATCGCACAGCACATCCAGCATGCTGGGCGCGTCCTTTACCAGCTCCTGGCACTTGCGCTCTTTGCAATCCAGCACGCGGAGGGGGTTGCGCTCAAAGCGGCTCTGACAGGTGGAACACATCTGGTCAATTTTTCCCGCCAGGTATTCCTTGAGCATGGCATGGTACTTCGGCCGGCACTCCGGGCAGCCAATGGAATTGATGTTCACCGAAAGGTTCTTAACCCCCAGTGAACTCAAGAGGCGATAAGCCAGCAAAATCAGCTCCGCATCCGCCGTAGCTTCCTGCGCGCCGAAACATTCCAAACCAAACTGGTGATGCTCCCGCAGCCGCCCGCTCTGTGGCGCTTCATAGCGGAAAATGGGCGCATCAAGATAATACATCTTGCAAGGCAGTGCGTCGGCATACAGGTTGCTTTCCAGGAAAGCGCGCGCCGCACCTGCCGTACCTTCCGGTTTCAGGGTGATGGAGCGGTCGCCCTTGTCCTTGAAGGTATACATTTCCTTCTGCACAATGTCCGTTGTGTCGCCCACCCCGCGTAAAAACAATTCCGTGTGTTCAAACACCGGCGTGCGCACTTCGCGATATCCCGCCTCGGCGGCGGCACGGCGCATTTTGTCCTCCAAGTACTGCCAACGATAGCTGTCGGTCGGCAGCACGTCTCGGGTGCCTCTGGGTGCCTGGGTCAACATGTTTTTTCCTCCTTTGCCTTCGCATGGGTGCACAAAAGCCCCACGCAGCGTTTCTGCATGGGGCGAAAATGCTCGTTTCGCGGTGCCACCCGTGCTTCGCGGCAAATTTCTCCGCCGCCTCTTTGCCCCTATAACGCAGGGCATGCGTCCAGTTCTCACCGGATGGCTCCGGGGTGTCTCCGCTTGTCGTCCGCCGGGAGCTCTCAGCCTCAGACTCCCTCTCTTTCAAGGCGAAAAAGCACAAACGCTCTTCCCATCACCGCCACACATGCACATTCTAGCAGGATTGCACGGTGTTGTCAACGCCGCAGTACACCGAATAAACCGGCATGAAGCACTTTTTTTGAAAGAAAACGAAACACAATGGGTTTTCAACTCAGAAAAGCCCGGTAATTCTGCCGTTTTCATCCACGTCAATGTTCTCTGCGGCAGGAATTTTCGGCAGCCCCGGCATAGCAATGATGTCCCCGGCAAAGGCCACAATGAATCCTGCTCCTGCGCTCAGCCGCACGCTGCGAATATGCAGCGTGAAGCCGGTCGGCGCCCCCAACGCTTTGGGGTTGTCCGAAAAGGAATACTGTGTTTTGGCAATGCATACAGGGCAGTGACCAAAACCTTCGTCCGTAAGCTTCGTCAGCTGTTTCAGCACGCCTGCACCGAAGCTCACATCCCCGGCTCCATAAATGCGCATGGCCACCGCTTCAATTTTTTCCTTCAGGGGCGTATCATCCGTATACGTATAAGACGGAGAAACGGTTTCCTGTTTGTCCGCCGTGGCGCACACAAGCTCAGCCAGTGCCCTGGCGCCTTCACCACCGTGCGCCCAGCCATCGCATAAGGCAACCGGTGCGCCAACCTTTTCACACGCCGCGCGCAGGCATTCCATTTCAGCCTGTGTATCGCTCACAAATCGGTTGATCGCCACCACCACCGGCCGATGCCACACATGCTGCACATGGCTGATGTGCGCCAGCAGGTTCTCCATTCCCTTTTGCAGGCAGGGAACATTCTCTTTGCTTAACTCTTCTTTGGGGCATCCGCCATGATGCTTCAATGCGCGCACCGTGGCCACAAGCACCACCGTATCCGGCCACAGCCCGCTTTGGCGGCACTTGATGTCCATAAACTTTTCTGCGCCCAGGTCCGCGCCAAAACCGGCCTCTGTCACCACATAATCCGCCAGCTCCATGGCCGCTTTCGTGGCAACAATGCTGTTGCACCCATGTGCAATGTTGGCAAAAGGACCGCCGTGCATCAAGCAGGGCGTTCCGTCAATGGTTTGCACCAGATTCGGCTCAAACGCATCGCGCAGCAGCGCCGTCATTGCGCCCTGCGCATGCAGATCACCCGCCGTGATGCTTCGCCCATCAAAGGTGCGTGCCACCTGTAGCCTGGAAAGGCGCGCCTTCAGATCCTCCAAATCGTTTGCCAGGCAGAACACCGCCATCACTTCGCTGGCGGCGGTGATGTCAAAACCGTCCTCCCGCGGCATGCCGTTAGCTTTTCCGCCCAAGCCGGAGGTAATCTGCCGCAGCTGGCGGTCGTTCACATCCAGGCACCGCCGCCACGTCACCTGCCGGGGATCGATTCCCAGACGGTTACCCTGCTGGATGTGATTGTCCACCATCGCGGCCAGCAAGTTGTTTGCCGCTGTGATGGCATGCAGGTCTCCGGTAAAATGTAAGTTGATATTTTCCATGGGCAGCACCTGCGCATAGCCGCCCCCCGTTGCGCCGCCTTTCATGCCAAACACAGGGCCAAGGCTCGGCTCACGCAACGCCAGCATGGCGTGTTTGCCGTTTTTTGTCATGCCATCGGCCAGCCCCACGCTCACCGTCGTTTTGCCCTCGCCCGCAGGGGTCGGATTCACGGCTGTCACCAGAATCAACCGCGCTTTCTTCTGCCGCTTGGGCAGCATGGCGGGGTTAACCTTTGCAATCAGCTTGCCATAAGGGGTCAACGCCTCGCCGGGGATGCCTGCTTTTGCCGCGATTTCTGCAATAGGGAGCGGCTGCGCAGCTTGTGCAATTTCTAAGTCCGTTGCCATCCTGACCTCAACTCCTTGTGCGTTTTTTCGATTATAACCTAAGCTCCGCCAAAAAGCAATGATTCCTGAGCTCCTCTTTTGCTCAGGAATCATTGTTGTTTTCCGCTTCCTCCTGCACCAGCCACTGTCGCTGCCTTCGTTTCTGCACCTCGCCGTCCTGCTCTTCCAGCCCCAGCAGCTCGCTCACCGTCACCAGCCTGTATCCTGCTTTTTTCAGCTCCGGAATCAGCTTTTGCAAGCAACGCACGTCCCTTGCGCGGGCATGATAAAGCAGGATGCTGCCGTTTTGCGTTTCCTTCAGCGCTTCGTCAGGATCCGTCTGGCTCACATCCCAGCGCACGGCATGCGCATAGCCTGCCTGCTCAATGGCCTCCACCACAACCATGTCGCTCATGTGTTTGGGATTTCGTGCCAGTTTGCCCATGGGCGGGCGCATCACCTGCATGGGATAGTCGAAACCCAACAGCTCGTTCAGTTTTTTCTGTGTATTTTGCAGGCTTTGGCGGATGCTCTTTCCACTCATGCGGCCCATGTTGCGGTGGCCCCAGGTATGGTTACCGATTTCGCATCCCATATCCACCGCCCGCCTCCATGTTTCGCCATCTTTCCGTTTCAGCGCTTTTCCAATCACAAAAAAGGTTACCGGCACGTCCTCCCGATCGCAAATGTCAAGGATTTCCTGCACCCGCGCAATGTTATAGCAATCGTCTACCGTCACGGCAACCCGCTGCATTTTCCGATCGCCATGGAACACTGTGAAGCCTTTTTCTACCGCCTGCGCCGCAAGGGGCTGCACAAGCAATAGCAAGCAGCAGATTATCGCATACAGACGTTTTCGCATAGCTCGTTCATCTCCTTTTCTTCAAGCGGCGCGCCGTGACTTTTCCATGCCTTGTTTGTAGAAGCGTTGCCCCTTCGATTCTCTCTTTGACCGAAGGGGCGCTTCCCTGTTCAGTGTTTATCCGCCAGCATTACCTTTCCTGCATTTGTTTCCATGCTGCATCTATCGCTTCTTGTTGTTTCCATGCATAGCCGTCTTCACTGATGGCTTCCAGTTGCTCGTGTGTCCGTGGAAAATGGATGCAGTATTCTCGCCTCTGTTCGCCATGGGCATAAGGCGCCAGCCCTGCCAAATAGCAGTCTCCATTGGGGAATGTCACGACCACGGCCATCGGCGTCCAGCCTTCGCCGGGCTGCACAGTATCCGGGTCACGCTCCAAATCTGTTTCCGTTTCCGGATACAGCCCCAGAAGATACTCTTTCGTGCAGGCATCCATGGTTTCCTTGTCCGCATCTGTTACAGGTACAGCTTCCGCATGGTCTTTCCCGGCAGTGATGCGCATCCGCCATTGCGTTTCCGTGGCTGCGTCTGCCACAGTCACCTCAGTTTCCTCGCCGCACAAAGGTGCAACCGTGTCATACCAGTTGGCATAGCGCACCGCCTTCCTGGTCTGCTCTCCTTCCGGTTCTGTCCTGGCAATCGCCGCCATCCAGTCCTCAGCCTGCATGCTTTCCTGAATCATTTCGCCCCGCTCATTCACTTCGCCCGTGGCCAGGTATATGCTTATTTGATACGCAGCCTGTTCAGGAAGTTCTTCATCCAGCGCAATTTCCATGGACACATGCACCCCGCCGTCCTGCATGGGGGTTGCGGTATAGCCCACCGTGCCGCCAAGCAGTGCACCGTCTTGGGTCGCAAGACCATTGGGAATGCAGATCACCCGCATCAGCCGGCTTCCGCTTTCCGTGGCTTTTTGCTGATAGCTGGGCGTTCCTGCAGGCAATGCTTCGCCGCTTAGCGTATCAACACCAAAGAGGTCGTCCGGCATGGCTTCCTCGCACAGCAGCACTTTCCCGGCTTCCGGATAAATCACCGCAGTAGCCAGCACATAGCCGTTTCCGTTTTCGCCCATATTGGTGAGCACCACGTCGCCAAGCGTTACCGTTACACCGCCAAAGGAATGGCTTTGTCCACCCGGAACGGAAACGCCTTGTGCCGCCTTATCACCAAATGCATCGCCATAGAATTGACGGAACCATTCCGTTGTTCCCGGGATGTTTGCCGCAACCGCCGCCGCCACTGCCAAAATAGCGTACAGAATCACCACCAGGCTGCTCATTGCCTTTCGTTTCACAGGTTTTTCCTCCTCCGTTCGGCGCAGGGCATACTGCACGCGGTGTTGGAAGCTTTCCGGCACATCTCCGTAGGTTTTACGAAAATCAATGTCCTCCAGCCTTTTCACAGTCCCTGCACCTCCTTCAATGCGTCATCCTGCTTCATTTTGTCCCGCCCGCGTTTCAAACGGGCCTTCACGGTTCCTTCGGGCAATCTCAGCATGGATGCAATCGTCCGCACATCGTAGCCCTCCAGATAGTACAGCACCATCGGCACGCGCAGCTTATCCGGCAGCGAGGAAAAGAAACGGTACAAGTCTATGTCGCACCCCGCCGGTGCAGGGTTTTCCGGCAGCGTTTCCACCGGTGTTTCCCGCTTGTGCGCCCGCAAAATCCCATAGCATTCGTTGATGAGAATGCGTGTCACCCACGCTTCCAGGCGGCTTTCGTCCCGCAGCTTTTGCTGGTTTCGCCATGCACGCTCGATGCAGCTTTGCACGGCATCCTCCCGGTCGCAGGGCTGCTTCAGGATGCTGCATGCCACGCGGTAAAGCGTGCCCTGCATACCCACAATGCGCACCGCAAATTCCTCATGTGTCATTGAAGCCCCTCCATGCCAAAGGCTTTTCACTCTTTCCTGTAATCCGGATTACACTTTATTGATGCCCGTCAGGTGCGTTTGGTTGCATTCAGGAGGAAGAAAAAAGCGCGTGGAGAGCATTTGCAGCCATGCTTTTTGCCCTCCGCGTGCCGAAAAGATCATTTTTTACTCATCTTGAGCCAATGCGACGCTGCCTTTTTCCAGATTTGGCGTATCGAAAAGCGCATCCGGACGCGATGCGTTTTCCTTCACCGTGTCGCAAAAATAGCGGTATAATGAAGAACGTTCGTATACGCCGTAGTCGTAGCCTGTCAGTGGAATATCATAATCCAGGGTAATCAAGCCCTTTTCCTCCAAAGAGGCAAAAGGTGCGCTGTCCAGCCGCGCATCCTCCATAGAGGTACTTTCATCCGTCAAATACACCGGTTCCATAGCCACGGCATACAGCTCATCCTCTTTGCTGGAGGTGATGGTAAAGCGTGCAATCGGCAGATAATGACAGTGATGCAGTGCATGCAACAGCCGCTCTTCCTCTGCCGTCAGTTGTCCGTCATGGTGATGCTCATGTCCGCAGTTGCAGCCTGCTTCGTGGTGGTGGTGCTCATGCCCACAGCCGCAGCCGTCCTCGTGGTGATGGTGCTTGTGTTCCTGCATGTTTTTCTTCCTCCTTTTTCTACAATGCGTATAGTATACACGATTTTCATGCAATGGAAAAGAGGCGGCGCATCTTTTCGCCGCCCCTTCCATTTTCATCGTCTGCCGATTACTCTGCCGCAGCCACACTGCCCAGCATTTCATAAATGTAGGCAGGCGCATCCATTTCAGCATCGGTGGAACCGAAGCAGAAGCAGTACATATTTTCTTCGCTGGTATACAGATACGCATAGGAATACAGGCCGTCCGCGGAGGTTGCCATCACGTAGTACAGTCCGTTGATCGTTGCAGCGCCAACTTCATTCTTATACGTGCCGTTTGCCACGGACGCATCAATGGCCGCCATCACGGTGTCAAAATCTGCGCAGAGTATGCCGGTCACGGAGATAGTATTCTCCGCATTGACAAAGCAGAACTGAGCGTTCTCAGGCACGGGATTCACCGCCTGCCAATCCGCCGGCAGCTGAAAAGTCAGTCCCGTATCGCCCATAGGCACGGTCACAGCTTCATAAGACACCTCGTTGGTGATTTCCACTGTCGCAGGTTCTTCAGCAAGGGCAGCAAAAGCACACAGGCTCAGGCACAGTGCCAGCAGCAGAGCAGTAAACTTCTTCATTTGAGTAGCTCCTTTCATCTTTCGCATAATTTGAGACAGCGGCATTATACCTTCTTTTGCAGGAAAATACAATCCCTTTCGTTCAAAAAATTTCCATTTCCTTGTTCTTTCATCACAAGGCGATTTGGGGGAATACCCTCATTCGCGAAAAACCGAATAAAATCCGCAAAACGCATCATTCCCTTTGCCTTTTCTATTGACAAACCATAGAGTTTCAGCTAAACTGAATACGGCTTAGGGGATTAGCAAAGTGTCCTTTTCTTGCAAGCGGTTGATGCACACGGCATGCGTCATGGAGGACGTTGGCTATTAGGCTTTTTTTATGCAAAGCATCGGTTTTTAACTCGTAACGAAAGGTGATCGTATGCAGAAATCTTCCGCAAAAAAGCGGACCCCCCGGTTGAAAATCGGTTCCTACAGCACGCACGATTTGGCAACAGCCTTTTTGTTTTTGTTGCCGGCTTTTGTTGTGTTCATCGTTTTCAAGTATTATCCGCTGATTGAGAATTTCTCCATTGGCATGACATCCTGGGATTTCTTCGGCCCCAAACATTACGTTGGCTTTGACAATTATACCCGCCTGTTCAAAAGCTCCACCTTCTGGAAGGTGCTGGGCAATACCTTTCATTACACCATCTGGTCTACCTTTCTTTCTTTGCTGCTGGGCATGCTGCTGGCGCTGATTCTTGCCCAGCGCAACAGCTTTGGCGCCCGCACCCTCAAAACGCTGTTCTTTGTACCGAACATCACCACCGCCTCCGCTGTGGCTATTTTGTGGATTTGGGTTTTCAACCCTTCCAACGGTTTGATGGAAATCATCTACAGCCTGTTTGGAGCAAAAAGCCCGGATTGGCTGCTGAATGCCAAGTATGCCCGGTGGGCGATCATTGCCCTGGGTGTGTGGCGTTCCATGGGCTACAGCATGATGATTTTCTCCTCCGGTATTGCGCAGATCAGCGAAGACATCTACGAGGCCGCGCGAATTGACGGCGCAAGCAAATTCCGGCAGGCAGTGAGCATCACCATTCCTTTGCTCATGCCCACGGTGGCTTTTCTTGGCACCACCACCTTCATCACCGGCATGCAGGTGTTCGACTCCGTGCAGGTAATGACCAGCGGCAATAACGGTACCAGCGTCATCAACCTGTACATTTATACCGAGGCGTTTGTGAAGAGCCACGCCGGGCGCGCAGCCGCGGCTTCCGTAGTGCTGTTCATGATTCTGCTGGTGTGCACCATCTTCCAGCGCCTTTTGACAGAAAGGAAGGGGTCAAAGAATGGCTAAAACCAAGCTGATGCAGGAAAAGCTGACCCCTGTTTCCCTGCTGGTTAAGGTATTGTGCACCATTTTCCTGGTGCTGATGTCGCTGTTTGTTATTCTTCCTTTTGCATGGATGATCCTTACCAGCTTGATGCCCAACGCCCGTTCGCTGCTGCTGCGTCCCTTCAAGCTGCCGTGGCCGCCCAACTTCCACAATTATATTGAAGCGTGGAATATGCAGCCCTTTAACACCTATGCGTTCAACAGCATTTTCATTTCCACGATCGTTACCATTATATCAACCGTTACCGCGCTGATGGCCGGTTACGCTTTCGCCTATCTGCGCTTCCCTTGCAAGAAGCTTTTGTTCCTGCTGGTACTTGCGGTGTTGATGCTGCCTTCGCAGGTATCCATCATTCCGTTGTACGTTACCATTTCCAAGCTGAACTGGCTGGACAGTTATTGGGCGCTCATCATTCCCTTTGCAGCAGATGCCTATGGCATTTACCTAATCACCAATGCTTTCAAAAGCATCCCGGTGGAATTTATCGAAGCCGCCAAGATTGAAGGCGCAGGCCATCTGCGCATTCTGTTCCAGATTTTGTTCCACCTCGCCAAGCCTTCCGTTGTTGCGTTCGCCATCATGGCGTTCAAGTGGCGCTGGAACGACTATTTCTGGGTACTGATGATGACCTCGTCCACCCACATGCGCACGCTCCCTGTGGGCCTTGTGATGATGAAGGTAGAGGATGGCGGCAATCAGTGGCATCTCATCATGGCTGCAACGCTGCTGGTCATCCTGCCGATCATTATCATCTATCTGCTGATTCAGAAAGCGCTGAACAGCAACCAGACCGCGGGCGGCATCAAAGGCTGAGCAGCATCCCCTGTTTCGATCCTCTGCCGCATAACGCGGTTTTGGATAGATGGGCAACTGCCCGGATTTTTTGAAGGAGGTATCCCCCCATGAAGCGCATTCTGAGCATCCTCATGGCGCTGACGCTGCTGCTGTCCGTTGTCAGCACCGCCTCTGCCGACGAACCCACCCAGATCGAGATCTGGAGCCCCCTGACCGGTGCGAAGGCCGCTACCTTCGACGCTCTGGTGGAAGGCTTCAACCAGAGCCAGAGCGATGTGGTTGTGACCTGTATCCATCAGGGCGGCTACGATGTGGTTCGCCAGAAGATGGCCGCGTCCGCCAATGCCAGCAATATGCCCCAGATGGTGCTGGCTGACTACATTGATGTGCCGCTGTATGTCCAACGCGGTGTGCTTGTGCCCATGTCCACAATTCTGTCCGAGGATGTGCTGAACGACTTCTTCCCCGGCATGCTGGTGGACCTGACGGTGGACGGCACGGTTTATGCGGTGCCCTACAACCGCACCACCCAGGGCTTTGTGGTCAACATGGACCTGCTCAAGCAGGCCGGCATTAACCGCGTTGCATCCACCTGGGATGAGTTCTATGAGGACGCCAAGGCTTTCAAGGCTGCCATGGGCGACGGTTATTACTACAGCTATGCCTACTTCAATCAGTATATCTTCGAAGCCATCGCCTATTCCTTCGGCTGCACCATTGCCACGGCTGACGGCACGGCTATGATGACCGAAGACAAGATGGTGAATCTGTTCAAGTTCTTCCGCAAGATGTATGAAGAGGATCTGCTGTGCATGGTGCCCACCACCTCCGGCAGCTTCTCCGATCAGCATTCCACCTTCCTGGAAGGCAAGGTTGCCACCGTGTTCCAGTCCTCTTCCTTCATTCCTTCCGCCCAGACGCTGCTGGATTGCGACTGGTCCTTTGAGTATGTGCCTGCCGGCGAAGGCGGACACGCTGTGACCATCGGCGGCACCAACCTGGCCGTGACCACCGCTGCCACTGAACAGGAGCAGGAAGCCGCCAAGAAGTTCATCGAATATGTGACCAGCCCTGAAAACTGTGCAAAGGTATTTGTGGAAACTTCCAACCTGCCTGTGCGCAAGAGCGTGCTGGAGATGGACACCGTGAAGGACTTCATGGCTGCCAATCCCTACACCACCAAGTTGCTCAGCCAGATGGACTATGCACGCAACGCTTCCGGCGTGACCAAGAACGTTGGCAACGTGTTCTCTGCCGTTGGCGACATGGTTGTTCGCCTGATCTATAACGGTGACGACATCGAGTCCACCCTGGAGGAGTACAACGAGCAGTTCCAGGATGAATTCGACGAGAAAAAAGCAAACGACAGCTACATCTACTAAGATTCTCTCAACAAACCGCTTTGGGGATGGGAGGGGCATTCTGCCCTTCCCTTTCCCTGTATTCTGAAGGAGTCAACCATGCCGCAAACGCTTGTGGAGACCGACCTGACGCTTTTGAACCTGCGCGCGGACGAAACACAATCCGCCCGCTATGCACGCCTTGCTTTCAACGTGCCTGAAGGATGCGGCATGCTGTCTGTATCCATGGACGTAAACACGGAACAGAGCGCGCAGATTCCGATGATCCTTTTCGATTCCAAGCACCACATTCGGCTGATGCGCGCTGCCAACGCCACAAAGGGCGAAGCGAACACTGTTTACACCATCACCCCAGCCGCAGCTGACAAAGGATGTATTCCCGGCTCAATTCCAGCAGGAAGCTGGCGGCTGCTTTTGTACAAGCGCCGCATGTACGAGGATGTCATCGCCCATATCACCGTGAAGTGTGAAGCATCCTGCGCTATGCCTGCCTCCACGCAGGTGGAGTTCCCCACCGTGCGCGCGCTGAACGAGCATCCTTTCTCCGCCAATGTACCCGATGCAAATCCTGGCTGGTACTGCGGCGAACTGCACACCCATTCTTCCGAAAGCACCGGCCATACCTCGCTGGAGACCGTTGTTCATACCGCCCGCAAGCTCGGGCTGGATTATATCGCCCTGACAGATCACTTTACCGCCTCCCATTGGCTGAAGCTACAGGAGATTGCAGACGATCATCGCCCGCTGCTGCTTCAAAGCATGGAAATTTCCGGTGATTATGGACATGCCAATGTGCATGGGCTGCACACATGGCTCAATCCTCTGGTGGATGACAACGCCGACCTGGTAGACTTCCTCGGTCTTAAGGAACGCCCCAGCATGGAATCCATCGCCGACGCAGCCCATGCGCAAGGTGCGCTGATGTGCATCAACCATGCGCTGAGCGGTATCATGGGTTGGCGCTACCGGGAATTCCCTTTTGAAAAAGCAGACCTGTATGAAGTGCACTGCACTTCTGAAATTCAGACATGTATGCTCTATACCACCCATTGGGATCTGCTGCTGACCCATGGCTATCATCTGACAGGGGTCGGCTCCTCCGATTCACACCACCCAACGCTGAAGGGTCCGTGGCAGTTGGGACATGTGCGCACATGGATCTATGCTGATGCACTGAGCCAACCTGCGCTGCTGCGCGGTCTCAAGGCCGGGCATGCCTATGTTGGTATCGAAGGCGTCCGCATGGACATGCATGCTGCCTGCGCCGGACAGAGCGCTATGATGGGCGATATCATGCTTGTTCCTCATGGCGAAAGCTTCACCGTGACCATGACCATGATCGATCATCCACGCGGCAACCTGTTCCTTTACAGTGACGGCATGCAGCTGGATGTCATCTACTATGACCAGCCGGGCACGGATACCTACACTCTCACCTATCCCGAAAGCTGGATTGCCAAAGGCGGCGAATCATATATCCGCATGGAATTTCACGCAGTGAAAGAACCGCCAAAGTTCCATGGGCAGGCCTTCCGCGATTATCAATCCGCGCGGCTGATTTCCAACCCCATCTGGTTTAAGCGAAAGGAGAATGTATCATGTTGAAATCCATCACGGTGTTCTGCGGCTCTGCCAGCACCTGTCCTACCGAATATACCGAAATGGCAGATCATGTCGGCCGCACCATTGCACGGCAAGGCCGCACACTGGTGTATGGTTCCGGTTCCCGCGGACTGATGGGACAAACTGCGCGCGGCGCGCTGGCCGAAGGCGGCTATGTGGTTGGTGTCAACACCCGCCGTTTTGAAAAAAGTGTGTATACGCTGGATGTGAGCGAATATGTGATGACGGAAACCATGCAGGAACGCAAGGTGACCATGATGGAGCGCGGCGACGCATGCATCATTCTGCCGGGCGGCATCGGCACGCTGGATGAAGCGACGGAGATCTTTTCCCTGGCGCAGCTCGGCATCATTGACAAACCTTTCGGTGTGCTGAATATGGATCATTTCTACGATGGTTTCCTGATGCAGGCCGAGCGCATGCACCGGGACAATTTCCTTAAGGACAAGGATTACAAGCGCCTGCTTGTGGCCGAAAACATTGAAACGCTTTTGCAGCTGTTGGATGAAGACGGCCGGCAGAGGGAGGAGCAGGCATGATTAACTTTGCCAGCGGGGAAAAGTATATCATTGGGCTTGTGCACTTGCTTCCTCTGCCCGGAACGCCTTTTTACGGCGGGGAGTTCCAGCCCATCATTGACAAAGCTGTGCGGGATGCTTCCGCCCTGTACCGCGGCGGCGCACACGGCTGCCTGATTCAGACCGTTGACCGCGCCTATTCCAACACGGACGACACGGACTACGCACGCGTTGCAGCCATCACCCTGGTTGTAAACGCCGTAAAACAGGCTGTGCCGGCTTCCTTTCTGGTAGGTGTTCAGCTGATGTGGAACTGCATTACGCCCTCCCTGGCTGTGGCCAAAGTCTGCGGAGCGGACTTTATTCGCTGCACCGCTATGGTAGGCGTAAGCGAATCTCCCTATGGAATGGTGGAAGCGCAGCCGCTCAAGGTGCAGGAATATCGCCGCAAGATTGGTGCTTCGGACGTGACCATGATTACCGAGATTCAGGGATACCATTTCAAAGGTGAAATGGACGAATTGAAAGAACTCACAAACCGTGCATTCTTTGCCCAGTATGCCGGTGCAGACGCCGTGGAGATTGTGGACAAGGACGAAGAAAAGAACAATCGCATGGCGCAGGCTGTGCAAAAAATGGGGATCCCTGTTGTGCTTGGCGGCAGCACCAACGCCGAAAACGTGTGCCGCCGCATGCGCTATGCCAACATGGCGCTGGTGGGCACCTGCTTTGAGAAGAAGGGCTGGGGTGGCGAAATTGATGAGGATGCCGTGCGCACCTATATGGAAAGCTTTGCCCGCCTGAAAAAGGAGGGTAACGAAGTATGATGAGCCCCTCCATGGTAGCCCAACAAACGGCTACCCTTAGCGAATTGTACGCCCAGGAGCTGCCTGGACTTGTTGCACAAACACCCACATTGCCTGAAGGAATTCAACGTGTCTATGCCCTCGGCAATGGCGACAGCCACCATGCGGCGCTGGCTGCCGCCCAGGCTTTCTCTGCATGGACAGATATTGACTATCGCCCCATGCCTGCCTATACCTTTGTGCAGCATGAATTGCCCCGCCTGCGTCCCCAGGATGCAGCACGAACATTGGTTGTGTGCATCTCTGCCTCCGGCTCCTCAAAGCTGGCTGTCAGTGCGCTGAGCGAGGTGCGCGGCCGTGGCCTTGGTGCGACCCTGTCCATGACGGGCAAACCCGGCAGTGCTATGGATCAGGCCGCGGAATACACACTGTCTACCATCATCACGGAAAAAGGCCGCTCTCCGGGAATCCGCACCTACGCCGCTTCATTATGCGGGCTGCTCTGCCTGGCAGGCCGCCTGGGTCAGTGTGAAGACCGCCTGCTGCATGCAGGCTGTGTGCTGCAGACGGAAGCGCCCCGGCTGGACGGCATACTTTCGGACAGCGTACGTGCAGCAGAAGCAGCCGCTCACTGGGATTGGCCGCTGTGCACTGTGCTTGGGTGCGATGGCCTGTTCGGGTGCGCCCATTTTGCCGCAGCCAAGCTTGTGGAAACCAGCGGTGTTTTTGCCTCCGGGCAGGAAATGGAAGAGTGGTGTCATGTGGAAAGCATGGCCTATCCCCTGAACGCACCGGTAATCATTCTGCTTGGCAGTGCCTGCGACCGGGAAAAAGCATTGAGTGTGATGAACATTGCTCATCGTGCCGGGCGCAGAACATTGTTAATCAGTGCTTTTACACCAGATGATGCGCTGCGTGCAGGTGCGGACGAGCATGTATTTCTCTCCCTGCATGTACCGGAAGCGTTGAATCCTCTGTTCCTGTACATGCCGCTTCTGCCTCTTGCCCAACGACTTGCAGAAAAAGAAGGCCGCGCCATGTTTCTGAGCGATCAGCCCTTCCGGCTGTTCTGACAAGCGAAAGGACGGTTCGTTCCCGATGGCTTTTTTGAACAATCTCACCGGTTTTCCTGCCGTGATGGTAGCGTTGACTGCCGCCATCATGTGGGGCACATGGTTCATTTCCCTTAAATACCTGAAGGATTATCCCATCGAAGCATTTTACGTGGTGATGTTCTCCTTCTGCCTGGTATTCGTTTGGGGCGTCAGTTTCCTGCTGGAAGGCAACGAAATTTTTGCCAACATCGCCTTCATTTTCTCCCGATACCCATCAAAAATTTTTTTCACGCTGCTAGGCGGCATGCTATACGCTGCTGGGCTTTGGGTGTCGCTGAAAGTGATGGACAAAGTGGGGCTTGCTCTATCCCAGCCGCTGCTGCAATCCATCACGCTCATTACCGGCACGCTGCTCACGTTAGTGCTGGGTGGCCGTCCCGAATCCCTTACGGATACAAAAATTGTGCTGACGGTGCTTTTCCTGCTTGCAGCTGCTTTCCTCGTTTACATGGCTGACCAGAAGCGTGGTGCGTCGGAAGCAGCAGACGCGAAGGCTGCCGCGCCGCTGCGCACGGTGGTGGGGCTCACTGTGCTCTCCGCCCTGCTGACGGTAAGCTACGATGCAGCCATGTCCTACGGCCTTGAAACCATCACCCAGCCGATTGGGTTGAAGGTGCTGCCTTTCATGTGCCTGCTGTGCACGGGCGCGTTTCTTGGCGTAATGCTCACCTGCGGCACGGTGCTGACCAGGAAGCAGCAATGGCATGTAATCCGCGAAGCTCCATTTTCCATCCACAAATGGTCCATCTTCTCTGGCATATGCCACTATGGCGGAAACATCATCCACACATTTGCCACCCGTGGTCTTTCCGCAGCGGTTTCTTATCCGCTTGGGCTGACCTCCGCGCTGTGGACACAGCTGTGGGGCTTGGGATATGGCGAATTCAAAGGCGCACCTAAAAGCGCTTACGTATACCTGTTTCTCAGTTTTGCCTGCTATGTGGCGGGCGCATGTTGCGTTGCTCTGTAACGCATACTTCATGAAAGGATGAACCATCATGGCCGATCAGCTGCTTTTTTACAACGAATGGGAACCCTACGGCGAACTGTGCAACTATTACATGCGCCCCATGGTGGTGGATGGCATGACCTGGCAGGCGGTGGAGCATTACTATCAAGCGCAGAAAACCCTCGACCCTGCCATGCAGCAGCGCATTCATGATGCGGCAACCCCTGCAGACGCCAAGGCCCTTGGCAACAGCCCTGAATGCGTTAAGCGCCCGGACTGGGACACCTGGAAGCTGATGGCCATGCGCAAGGCGCTTTTCTGCAAGTTTACCCAACATGCTGACTTGCGCAAGCTGCTGCTGGATACAGGCGACAAGGTGCTGCACGAAAACTCTATGGTGGACTACTATTGGGGCATCGGCGAGGACGGAAGCGGCCTTTCCATGCTCGGCAAGGAACTGATGGCACTGCGCGAGGAATTGCGCTATTTTGCCGACAAAGGACTGTTGTAAAAATCTTCACAGGAGGAGCTCCATGCCATTGGATATAGACCGCATTTCCCTGATGAACGCTGCCATGGGGCGCATCCCCTGTGACCTGACGGTACGCAATGTGCAGCTTGTCAATGTGCTCACAGGCGAAATTTATCCTGCTGAGGTAGACGTACTCTCCGGCATCGTAGTGCGTGTGCGAGAGGCGGACTGCCCGTCCCCTATGCCTGCCAAACGAGTAGTAGACGGCGGCGGACGGTATCTCTACCCGGGCTTTCTAGATGCGCACATGCATGTGGAGAGCACCATGATGCTGCCGCAAATGGCAGCCCGCGCCATTTTGCCCTGGGGTACCACCACCATTTGCACAGATCCGCATGAAATTGCCAACGTGCTTGGCTTGGAAGGCGTTCGTTTCATGCTGGAAAACAGCCGCCTTGCACCGCTTCGCCAATATGCGCTGACCCCTTCCTGCGTGCCTGCGGTGCCTGCTTTTGAACGCTCCGGCGCGGCTTTTTTCGCTGAGGAAATTGACACAATGTTGGATTGGCCGGATGTTGTCGGCGTTGCGGAACTGATGGACTATCCAGGCATCCTCGCCGGGAATGCGCGCATGATGGATATCCTTGCGCAGGGGCGCAAGCACGGTGTACTTTTGCAGGGTCACGCACCACAGCTGAGCGGCGGGGTGCTGGCTGCCTATCGCATCGCCGGGCCAGAAAACGACCATGAAAGCGGTTCGGCTGCCGAAATTCGTGAAAAGCTCCGATGTGGTATGCGCGTGAACCTGCGTGCCGGTTCCATTGTGGACTATATGGATAATCCCATGGATGCGCTTCGGGACATGACGCTGCTGGATCGCGTATCCATTTGCACGGATGATGTGCACGCTTCCGATCTCATCAGCCGAGGGCACGTGAACCGAGCCGTGCAGCGGCTGATTGCAGACGGTATGCCGCCTGTGCAGGCCATCCGTATGGCCACGCTCAACACAGCGCAGGAGTTTGGCTTCAAGGATTTGGGCGCCATCGCTCCCGGCTATCAGGCAGATTTTCAGTTAAACGACCGTCTGGATGGAAGTCGGCCTTATGCGGTATATGTCCATGGCCAGCTGGTAGCACAGGAAGGACAGTATGTGCTGGAAGATGAATCCGACGTATGCCACGTTCAGCCGCGCAACACCATGCAGGTTTCTCACGTGCATGATGCACAGGATCTCCGCATGAAAGCTCCTGCCGGACGCAACACCGTGGAGGCACTGGTTATGGGCCGTGTTGGGCAAGGACTTTTGCGGGATGGCACATGGATTACCCTGCCGGTAAAGGACGGTTTTGTATCGTTGGACGATCATCCGGAGCTGGCGTTCATCTGCGTAATCAATCGGCACGGCGCGGGCGGCATATCCATCGCCGTCACCAGGGACTTTGGCCTGCGCGAAGGCGCGATTGCCTCCACAGTTTCCCATGACAGTCATAACCTCACCCTTGTGTATCGTGATGTTGAAAGCGCCTGGCAGTGCCTGACAGCCTTGGCCGCATGCGGCGGCGGTATGTGTGCAGCACAATGCGGACAGGTCACCCAACTGCTGCCCTTACCTGTAGCCGGGCTGATGAGCCTTCATGACTGCCAAACCCTTGCCCCGGAAATAGACCGCATGGTGGATGCTATGCAGGCGCTGTGCAGCAAGCCCTTCTCCCTGCTGGACATTTCCGTCTATTGCCTGCCGGCTATGCCAGGCATGGTCATCACAGACCGTGGACTCGTTAACAGCACTGCGCAGCGCTTTGTTGAGCCTTTGCGATAAAAAGAGAAAAGCGAATGTACCTGAAAACTGTACATTCGCTTTTTGCAACGATTTCCGCGCCAAATACAGGAATTTTCCAAAAGCGCTTCAAACGAGGAAACTTATTGAAAAAATGATAAATCTGCTGTGCGTCCATGAACACACGACCTAATATGCGCTTTATCCATATGCACACTCCTCTCCAGCTTCATCTGGCGTCACTTCTTCCCTGTATGATTGGTTCTGTTGCCAACTTCCGCCGTTGGGGTTTACCTTGCCGGTCAATTCATGTATAATAGCGGTGTGATGACCGAATGCGGCTTCGTATACGCCAGCGGCATCCATGTCACATAAACGTAGCAATAATTCTTTGAATTGTTACAATTTTGCTGGAATGAAATGTGGAGGATTATCGTTAATATGGGTGAACAGTCCCAAAGAAAAGAAGCGGAGGGTCAGGCAGTGCAGCAGGCTCAAGCCATTGAGCGGAACGGCGCGGCGTATTTTGAAGAGCTATATGAAAAATACGCCACCGATGTGCTGCGGGTCAGCTACTTCTATCTTGGCGACCGGCAAAAAGCGGAGGATGTGTGTCAGGACGTGTTCGTGCGATTGCTGACGAATGCCCCAGACCTTCAGGATGGCCGTGAAAAAGCATGGCTGCTGAAAGTGGCGCTGAACCGCTGCCGCGATCTTTGGCGCGGCGCATGGCTCAAGCGTGTGGTGCTTGGATCCCCTGCCTTTGAACTGGTGCCCGCCCCGGATGAAATTGACAAGCTGGCCGACCAGCAGGAGCTTATGAGCGCCGTGAATCAACTGCCCGCAAGCTTCAAAGAGGTCATCCTGCTGCACTACTACCAGGGCTATGGCATCACAGAGATCGCCGAGATGATGGAGCTTCCCGAGGGCACCATCTCCAGCCGATTATCCCGCGGGCGAAAAAAACTGGAATCTATCCTGAAAGGAGGCGATGCCCGGTGAAGGATCTCAATCAGCTGCCGGAAGCGGCACAGCGCGGCCTTGCCGGATTGACGGCCGGGCAAAACCTGAAGTATCGCATTTTAAACGAAGCTAAGCAGCCTCAGCATCGCACACACAACCATGCGTGGATACCTGCGGTGTGCTGTGCGCTGGTGCTGGTGATTGCCTGCACAGTGGCATTGCCCGGTTTACGGACACGCCATGCAGAGAACAATGGCTTGCTCATTGCCAGCCAGCCAGCCGGTCAAGCAACGGATACACCGCTTTTGACCGCCAACGGCGGCATTGTGGGGGGCAGTGTTTCCTCACGCAAAAGCGCGCCCAGTTACCGCAGCATTTGGGAAAGCGGCCAAAACGGCAACTTCCCCATGGTGGGCATTCAGGGCAGCTATTACCGCATGCTGACCACCCCTGCCAGTGTGGATGACAGCCTGCTGGGAGCAAATCTTGGTGCGGTGGAAGAATACACCACCGAGCCGGCGCTTTCCGGTACGGATGTGATTTTGAGCAACCGCTGCCCGGCAGGTACCGCCGTGTATGAAATCAACAGCATGGGCGGAACACTGGTAGCTGCCCAGGTGGACGGTGTAAACCGTGTCTTCCAGCGGGTTGGTTTCAATAACCATGCACTGAATGGCGGCGAAGGGCTGAGCGACACACTGCAAATTTCCGGCCATGTGACCATGATGGAGTTGAGCGATGTCGGCACGGTGACAGACCCCGATACCATTACCACATTGATGAATACCCTGCTGGAAAATGCGACCTACAAATCCAGCGGCTCCGTAAGCGGCAAGCAATCGCTGCTGCTGGCGCTCGATAATGGCTTAACAGTACAGCTGGCAGTAAAAAATGACCGTTTCAGTGCCTGCGGAACATGGAGCTGTCCTGAATTCTTCGATGCCTTTGCCGCCGCGGCAGAGTAAAAGCAAAATCCATGGCTTAAGGAAGAAACGTCTCTTGTAAAAAAGGAGGACGTTTCTTCCTTTTTCTGCTATTCCCCCCATCCTGCTTTCCTTGCCAAATTGCACCCTGGGCATCGTGCACATGGATTCACAATTTGTTCATGAAATCGTGCTTTACTGAGTCTTGACAGTGCAGAAACCGCGCTGTATCATATGACCGAAAAGGAAATTTCAGTCACAGCAATGGAGGGGATTATGAGCTATATCACCTTCGACCAGGTGTGCAAGGATTATCCAACCGGTGACACGGTGGTGCATGCGGCAGATCACGTATCTTTCAGCATTGAGAAAGGTGAGTTCTGCGTAGTACTCGGTCCCAGCGGCGCAGGGAAAACGACGGTGCTGAACCTGCTTGGCGGCATGGATAAGGCCACCAGCGGGCGGATTCTTGTAGGTGATAAGGAAATTACCGGCATGCGTTCTCCGCAGCTGACGGAATACCGCCGGTTAGACGTAGGCTTTGTTTTTCAGTTTTACAACCTGATGCCTAACCTGACGGCACTGGAAAACGTGGAGCTTGCCCAACAGGTTTGCCCGCGAGCGCTTGATCCGCGGCAGGTTATGGAACAAGTGGGACTTGGCGGAAGAATGAACAATTTTCCTGCGCAACTTTCCGGCGGTGAACAGCAGCGTGTTTCCATCGCGCGGGCGTTGTGCAAAAACCCTGCCCTGCTGCTTTGCGATGAGCCAACCGGCGCGCTGGACAGTAAAACCGGCGAGCAGGTGCTGGATTTACTGACCCGGCTGTGCCATGATTATAGCACAACGGTCGTCATTATCACGCACAATGCCAGCATCGCGCCGCTGGGTGATCGCGTCATCCGCATCCGCAATGGCAGCGTGCAGAGCGTAGAAATCAATGAACATCCCGCAAAGGTGGAGGATATTACATGGTAACATCTGGCCCTGTTATGGCAAAGCAGGCCGTCCCCGCCGGAAAGCGCCGAAATATCCTTGCACGCAAGCTTGTGCGCGACATGCGCCACAGTGCCATGCAATTCATTGCCATGGTGCTCCTGTGTGCATTGGGCACTTGGGTTTTCAGCGGATTGGATGCCACGTGGCGGATGCTGGATCGCTCCGGCGAAACCTACTTTGCCGAATGCAACCTGGCCGATCTATGGGTTAAGGCTGCCGGGTTTACCAAGCAGGATCTATCACGGCTGAGAAACCTTCCGGGTGTAACGCAGATTCAGGCGCGTTCATCCCTGGAATATGATGCGCCTGACTTGGGTGCGGATGTGACGCTGAACGTCCACGCCTACGATGGCGAAATGGTACTGAACACACCGCTGATTCGTGAAGGAAGTGCCCTTCGCGCAACCGATGTGAAGGGTTGCCTGATTGAAGAACAGTTTGCGCAGGCACACAATCTGTCTGTAGGCGACGCCATCACACTAACCTATGGAACGTTGCGGCAGAATTTCATCATCCGCGGCCTTGTTATGAGCGCTGAATACATGGTGACCACCAAGGATGTAACGCCCGATCCGGAGCACTTCGGCTTCGCGTTGATTTCCTCCCAAGCGGTTCCCATGATGCCGTTCAACGACGTGCTTGTGGCTCTCGCAGATGACGCGAACGAAGCGCAAGTAATCGAAGAAATCGAAGAATTATTGCCAACATCGCTGGTGTTAACGCAAAAAACCCATTCATCAACCGTGATGGCGCGCAACTATACCAGCATGTTCCATAACTTGAGCTATGTTTTCCCGGTGCTTGCCTTTGCCGTGGCCGCTATGATTGTTGTGTCTACCCTCACCCGCATGATGGAAAACCAGCGGGTGCAGATGGGCACGCTCAAGGCGTTGGGTTACCGAGACCGGCAAATACGTTTTCACTATCTGGCCTACGCGTTCTATCCCTCGCTGGTGGGTTCTCTTGCCGGTGTGCTGATTGGGCAATATACCCTGCCGGACGTTATCTGGCAGATCGTAACCCACAATGCACGCTATCCGCAGCAGCTGCGCGCGCCCATTTCAGCGCTCACATGGGGCATGATGGGCGTCAGCATCATGCTGAGCGTGCTCATCTGCCTGCACTCTTACAACAAAGCGGCACGAGAGACAACGGCAAATCTGCTCAGACCCAAGCCGCCCAAATCCGGCAGCCGCATTTTGCTGGAGCGTATCACTCCCTTGTGGAAGCACTTTTCCTTCAATGCCAAAATGATTGTACGGAACCTGATGCGCAACAAGGGACGCACCCTGATGGCGCTTATTGGCATCATCTGCTGCAACATGCTGATTATCTGCACGTTCGGCTTGTTGGATTCCTTTGACTATTTCATCGGTCAGTATTACACATCAACCTTGCGTTATGACCTGCGTGCCGACTTGAATACCACCTCCAGCGGTACGCTGGAAAGCTACCAGGCACGGCTTAACAGCCTAGCCGAGCGTGTGGACGGCATCATGGAACAGAGTATCAGCCTGCGCCATGGCTCTCAAAGCCGCGCTACACTGCTTACCGTGCTGCCGGAAAATCAGCTTTCCCTGTATCTGGGTACTGACGGAACGCTGCTTGAAATGCCCGATGAAGGCATTGTAATCAGCGCAAAGCTCTGCCGTGTCATGAACATCAACATTGGTGATACAGTAGAAATTACCCTGGCCGGTGATGAAGATACGCTTCATCTTCCGGTGATGGATACGGCGGATACCAACATCGGGCAAGGCATCTTCATGGGAAAAGGCGCATGGGAAAAGCTGCATAAAGGTGCTTTCCACGTCACTTCCCTGCTGCTGGCCGCGCCTGATGAGGAATGCGTCTATCGTTTGAATCAAATGAACGAAGTATCTGTCCTCAAATACCCGCCTGAGCAGTTTAAGCAGACCATGACCATCATGGACTCTACCTCCACAGCCTTCTCCATTCTCTCAGGCGCAGCATTGGGGCTAGCGTTTGTCATTTGCTACAACATGGGACTGATGAATTTCACCGAGCGCACGCGAGATTACGCCACCTTGAAGGTCCTGGGGTATCATCAGAAGGAAATCCGTCGCCTGATGCTGCGTGAAAACGATATCACCGCCTTACTTGGCGTTGCGTTTGGCATTCCGCCGGGTGTGCTCCTGGTAGATGTGATTCTCAAATCCTGTGAGTTTGAATCCATGGTATTTGCCGCCAACATAACCTGGCAATCCATTGCCCTTGCAAGCGCTATCACCTTTGTGTTCACCTGGTTGATTGAATGGGTTCTGACCCGCAAGGTGCGTTCTATTGACATGGTGGAAGCACTCAAGAGTGTTGAATGATGTTGAAAGGATGATTTGAATGAAGAAGCTGGCCGCAATACTGCTCTTGACGAGCATGCTTTTCACCCTCCCTGCACTGGCGGAAACCGACTTAAACCAATATAACATTGCCAATGGCAACGTGACCGCCACACACTTTATTGATGTTGTCGCTCCCTGTTCCGGTACGCTCGAAAGCTTTGACCTGAATGCTGGTGACAGTGTGAGTGTCGGCAGCACGCTGTTCACCATGCGGGTGAACACGCTCTATGCCAGCGAAGACGGCATTGTAGGCGCCATTTACGCGCAGCCCGGTGATGATGCGCAGTTGGTTATGAATCGCTACGGCGCTGTGTTGGCGCTGGAAGGGAACGTCCGCCAACAGCTGACAGCCACCACCACCGGCGCTTATAATGATGAAAAGAACCGCACCATCCACGTGGGCGAAACGCTGTACTTCAAGTCCAGCAAAACCAATGGTGATGAAGGCAGCGGCCGTGTAGTGGCTGTCAGCGGCAGCAATTATGTGGTGGATATTCTTTCCGGTTCCTTTGACAGCAAGAGTACCATGACCCTTTATCGTTCCAGCAATCGCAACAACAAAGACAATGTTGGCAAAGGCGTCGTAGTCAATCGTGATCCGGTAATGCTTCCCGGCAGCGGCCGCGTGGCCAATGTGCTTGTGAACGAAGGTGACACCGTTACCCGCGGCCAGGCCTTGATGACGTTCCTTGCCCAGGATGCGGACGTGGATGCTGTGCCCGAAGTGCTCTGTCCTACAGACGGTGTTGTTGCTTCGGTGGCTGTTTCTCCCTGCCAACAGGTGTGGAAAGGTGCGCTGCTTACTCGCATCTACCTGACTGATGAACTGGAGATTGTCGCACAGGTAGACGAAATGGATCTGAATGGTCTTCGTGTTGGAGATATTATCCCCTGCACACTGGATATTGATGAATCCAAAGATTTTGACGGCACCGTGACGGAAATTTCCAAGCTCGGTGTAACACAACAGAATGCGGCCTACTACGCAGTACATGTGTCTATCGACCACAACAAAGCCATGCTAGGTGCCAGTGCATCCATTTATCTGGAACGAAAGTGAGCATCCTATGTCAAACGCATTCAGCGCCGCAGAAAAACAGCTGATTACAGAAAAGTTGCTACAAGGCGCATGGCGGCATGCTTGTTGTGAAGGCATGCGTAAAACTACAGTAGATACCCTTGCCGCGGAGGCAAGCATTTCCAAAGGTGCATTCTACCACTTCTACGCCAGCAAGGAGGAGCTTTTCCTTTCCATGCTGGAAAGATGGCAGCAGCATGCCTATGATGCTGCTGCGCAAGTACTTGACACACATGCAGATTTGCCCGTCGCTATTCGTGCGTCCATGGCATTTCGTGCTGCTTTTCAGTACATTATGGAGCAGCCGATCGGTCGCTTTTTAGCCGATGAAGTGCCTATTATGCTGAGCCGCCTTCCAGAAAGTACGCTTCGAGAGCATTATCAGAGCCAGGAAGAATTTGTTCTGCGGATCATTCGCCAGGTTGGCGTTCATCTCACCGTGCCTGACCACACGGCAGTAGCGGCAGTGTGCATCCTCATGCTTTCACTTGTCAATGCCGAACGGGTCGAGTATTACAACGATGGCATTGATGTCTTGGTGGACAGTGTCTGTAAGCAGCTGATTCGTGAATAATGAAACGAATAAAAGCTCCATCCGATCATTGGATGGAGCTTTTTGAAATAGAAAAGCGTAGGAACTCCTCCAAGAAGGAGTTCCCACGCAGCGTCATCTTACTGATTAGGGCTGCTTTCCGATGTAAGCCAGAATGCCGCCGTCCACATACAGGATGTGGCCGTTAACAAAGTCGCTGGCTTCGCTAGCAAGGAAAATGGCCGGCCCAACCAGATCGCTGGTTTCACCCCAACGGTTCGCAGGGGTTTTGGCGCGGATAAAGCTGTCAAAGGGATGCATGCTGCCATCGGGCTGCTTTTCACGCAGCGGCGCAGTTTGAGGGGTTGCGATATAGCCCGGGCCAATGCCATTGCACTGAATGTTGTACTGGCCATATTCGGAGCAGATATTGCGGGTGAGCATCTTCAAGCCGCCCTTAGCCGCTGCGTAAGCGCTCACGGTCTCACGTCCCAGTTCGCTCATCATGGAGCAGATATTGATGATCTTACCGTGTCCCTTCTTGATCATGGAAGGAATACAAGCCTTGGACACAATGAAAGGTGCGTTCAGGTCAACATCCACTACCTTGCGGAAGTCCTCAGCGCTCATTTCGCACATAGGGATGCGCTTGATGATGCCGGCGTTGTTCACCAGAATGTCAATCACGCCAACTTCCTTTTCGATCTTAGCAACCATGGCGTTAACCTGCTCTTCGTTGGTCACATCGCACACATAGCCATGCGCCTTGATGCCTTCTGCCTCATAGGCAGCCAGACCCTTGTCCACCAGCTCCTGCTTGATATCGTTGAACACGATAGTTGCACCGGCCTTCGCCATGCCGGAAGCAATAGCAAAACCGATGCCGTAGCTTGCGCCGGTTACCAGCGCAATTTTCCCTTTCAGAGAGAACATGTTTTCCATAGATATTTCCTCCTCTATTGTTGTTTTAACGGATGTCCTTCATGGCCACGCCATCCATGTCATCAAAATCCTGGTTTTCGCCAACCATGCCCCAGATGAATGTGTACGCACGTGTGGCCGACGCAGAATGGATGCTCCAGCTAGGGCTGATAACCGCCTGTTCATTGCGCATCACGATGTGCCGCGTTTCAGTGGGTTCGCCCATGTAATGGAACACAACCGCATCCGCAGGCAGGTCAAAGTAGAGATATACTTCCATGCGGCGATCATGCGTGTGGCAAGGCATGGTGTTCCATACGCTGCCGGGGCACAGGCTGGTCATGCCCATCACCAACTGACAGCTTTCCACCTGGCCGGGCAGAATGTACTTGCAAATCGTGCGATGGTTGCTCTCCTCCATCGTACCGAGTTCTACCTTGACGCAATCCTCCGGGCGAATATACACGGTAGGATAGGTCTTGTGTGCAGGAGCGCTGTTGAAGTAGAACTTGGCGGGATTCGAGCGATCGCAGCTGTCCAGGCGGATGTCCTTGCAGCCCATACCAATATAGATGCCATCCTTATGGCGCAGGGTGTAGACCGTTCCGTCAACGGTGACCGTGCCCTCGCCACCAATGTTGATGATACCCATTTCGCGGCGCTGGAGGAAATATTCCGCACGCAGCTCAGCACCTGCATCAATAGTCAGCGCCTTTGTTGCCGGCACCGCGCTGCCGGTGATGATACGGTCAATGTGACTGTAGACCATCTTCACCTCGTCGGGCTTAAACAGATCGTCAATCAGGAATTCTTCGCGCAGCCGGTCAGTGTCGTAATACTTCACGTCGCGCGGATTGGATGCGGTACGCAGTTCCATGATGCTCCTCCTTTGTTCATAGGGTTACGCCTGTTTTGAAAATTGCCATATCGTGATAGCCATTGCGTTCGCTGCACACTTCGCGTCCGGAAGCGGTGGCAAGCACAAAGTCCATCAATGCCTCAGAAAGCTCCGGCAGGTTGCGTCCATCCAGCAGTTCGCCGGCATTGAAGTCAATCCAGCCTTTCTTGGTATTGGCAAGGCGGCTGTTGCTGGAAATTTTCACCGTTGGCACAGGAGATGCAAACGGCGTGCCGCGCCCGGTCGAAAACAGCACAATCTGCGCGCCGGAAGCTGCCAGTGCCGTAGCCGCTACAAGATCATTGCCGGGAGCAGACAGAAGATTCAGCCCAGCGGTGCGAACCTTTTCCCCATAGCGAAGCACGTCCTTCACCGGCGCGAAGCCGCTCTTCTGCGTACAGCCGAGCGCCTTATCCTCCAAGGTGGAAATACCGCCTGCCTTGTTGCCCGGCGACGGATTCTCGTAAATGGTCTGGTGATGCTCCTCAAAGTAACGCTTAAAGTTGTTGATAAGCGCCACCGTTTTTTCAAACAGCGCTTCATCTTCACAGCGATCCATCAAAATCGTTTCTGCACCGAACATTTCCGGTACTTCCGTGAGGATGGTGCTACCGCCTTGGGCAATCAGCAGGTCAGAAAAGCCGCCGATAACCGGGTTAGCCGTGATACCGCTGAAGCCATCCGAGCCGCCGCACTTGAGACCGATCACCAGCTTGGAGGCCGGACAGGAAACGCGCTTCTCATCGCGCATATTGGCGGCCAGTTTCTCCAGCAGCGTCATGGCAGATTCAATTTCATCCTCCACCTGCTGGCAAATCAGGAACCGCACGCGCTGCTCATCATAGGCACCCATATGCTTGCGGATTTCTTCCACGCCGCTGTTTTCGCAGCCCAATCCAAGCACCAGTACGCCGCCCACATTGGGGTGCGTCGCCAGATTTGCCAGCACTTGCCTTGTATTCTCCTGATCATCGCCCATCTGGGAGCAGCCATAGGGATGCGGGAAGGCAAATACACCTTCTACACCGCCTCCAACCAGTTTCTGTGCTTTGCGTTCGAGGGCGCGTGCCACATCGTTCACGCAACCGACCGTTGGCAAAATCCACAGCTCGTTGCGCACACCCACCCGGCCGTCCTTGCGTGGAAAACCGTAGAATGTTGCAGGCGTTGCAGGCGTTACCTGCGGGTGTGTTGGATGATAGGTGTAGCTCAGCTCACCGGAAAGCAATGTGCGAAGGTTCTGCACATGCACATGGCTGCCTGCCGCGATGTCGCACTTTGCTTCACCGATAGGAAAGCCGTACTTGATGACCTTTTGCCCCGCCGCAATAGCTTCAAGCGCAACCTTGTGCCCTGCCGGAACATCCTCCAGCAGGGTTACGGTCACACCGTCCGCCTCGGCCTTTTCACCCTTTTGCAAGGGCATAAGGGCAACAGCCACATTGTCCGCCGGGGTGATTCTCAGCAGCTCTCGCATCTTCAGCCTCCGAAGCGCTCGGTCATCACCGTGCGCGCACCGCGCTTGAGGATGTCCTCCAAGCTTGTTGCCACGCTGTCCAGCAAGCCGGGGATCTTCGTCAGATCCTGACCGAAGAACGCTTCGTTGGACAGGAACATCTGCGCCATTTCACGGGCGGACTTATCGGAATTGTTTGCGAAGAACTCTTCCACGGCTTCATCATCCTGCAAAGTGTAGGGCTGGCCATTTCGCTGGCACACCAGCTTGCCTTCCTCAATCTTGCCGCCATGATACAGCGCCATGAGCGCAGCCAGGGAGAAGGTCAGATGTTCAGGAAGCTTTCCGGTTTTCTCCACATAGCCCAGCAGAGAAGGCATGCAGCGGGCGCGCCACTTGCTGACACTGTTGAGGCAAATAGAAAGCAGCGCATGCTTGATGTAGGGGTTCATAAACCGACCCGTCACCGCCTCGGCAAAGGCCATCAGGTCATCCTTGGGCAGGGACAGGGTGGGAATCACTTCATCGTAAAGTGTTTTCTGCATGAACGTCTTAATCATAGGATCATTCATAGCGTCCAGCACATAGTCATAACCGCACAGGAAGGCAGCGGGCACAAAGGAGGTATGCGCACCATTGAGAATGCGCACCTTGCGCTGCTTGTAGGGCTTCTGATTATCAGTATAAATAACGGGCAGACCGCAATCAGGCAGCGGCAGCTCCTTGGAAATATCCTTGGAAGATTCAATGACCCACAGGCCGAAAGGCTCCGCTGTCACAAGGATGCGATCCTCATAACCTAGTTTGTTCCAGATTGCCTGATCCTCACCGCGGGGATAGCCGGTCACAATGCGGTCAACCAAAGTGGATGTGAACACGCAGGCATTTTCCAGCCACTGCTCAAACTTTTCGCCCAGCTCCCACTTCTTGGCCAGCGCCATCACGCACTTTTTGAGCATAATGCCGTTATCGTCAATCAGCTCCACAGGCAGAATAATAAGGCCCTTGTCCGCCGCATAGTTGAAATGCTCCGCACGCTCATACAGCAGCTTGGTCAGCTTGCCTGGATAGCTGTGCGGCGGGCAATATTCCAGCTTGTCGCTTTCATCCAGCACAATACCGGCCTCAGTGGTGTTGCTCACAATAAAGCGCAGGGTATCCAGCTTAGCATAGGCGGCATACTTGTCATAATCAGCATAGGCGTCCACCGCATCCGTCACGGAGGACACAATGCGCTTCTGTTCCACGGGCTTGCCGTCCACAAGGCCGCGCAGCAGCACCGTGTAGCGATAATCCTGCTCTTTGAACGCTGGAAACAGCGTGCCCATTTCAATGGGCTTCACCAGCACCACATCGCCGTTGAAATCGGTCTTTTCGTTGGCAATGTCAATCATGTAATCTACAAAAGCGCGCAGGAAATTGCCCTCGCCAAATTGCAGCACGCGCACAGGGCGCACAGGTGCGCTCTTCATTGCAGCAGTCAAACGTTCCATATCCGTTCTTCCCTCCTGAATCCATTTTCCATCCAATGGGGGTTTCATGCCGTGTAAACAATTACACGATACATTTTTATCTTACTCCATTTTTCTCTTTCCGTCAATCATTTTCCCGCATTTTTGCCGAGAAAAGCAAGAAAACTGGAATTTCACCATTTTCAATGCTTTGAATGGTAAAAAGCAGTTGCAAACAATGCCTGGATATCGTATAATAGTTCATGGAAATGGAATGTAAGTCTTTACATCTTTCTGAAAGGATACGCCATGAATATTTATGACATTTCCCGGCGGGCTGGCGTTTCCATCGCCACGGTATCCCGAGTGCTGAACAACAGCACCCATGTGAGCCAGAAGACCAAGGACAAGGTGATGGCCGTCATCAACGAAAGCGGTTATGTGCCCAACGCCTTTGCCCGCGGGTTGGGGCTGAACACAATGAAAACCATCGGTCTGCTTTGCCCCAACGCAGCAGATTCTTATTTGGCACAGGCGCTTGGCTATCTGGAACAGGATTTCCGCAGTCATCAGTACAACTGTGTTCTCTCCTGCACAGGCAAGGAATTAGCCGCGCGGGAAGAAGGCGTCGCACAGCTGATGAACCGCCATGTGGACGGCCTTGTGCTGATGGGATCCAGCTTTATCGAAGAAAATGATGCCGATAACGAATATATCCGTCAGGCTGCCAAAATGATGCCGGTGATCATCCTCAACGGTTCCTTCCTCAATGACAATGTTTATTGTGTTTTGTGTGATGACCGCCGCGCCATGAAAGAAGCCTGCCGTTTCCTGCTGGATACCGGTTGCCGGGATGTACTGTATCTGCACCACAGCAACAACTATTCAGGCCGAAAAAAATTGCAGGGTTACTGTGAGGGTCTGGAAAGCCGCGGCGTTGCCGTACGGCAGGAATTGATTCATTTGTTCAACGAGGATAAGATGAGCGTACCTTTGGTGCGCGACTATCTTCTGCGGCTGCACGAAAGCGGGCTGCGCTTTGACGCAGTGCTTTCCTCGGAGGATATCCTTGCCGTTGGCGCAGCCAAATACGCCCGGGTCGTGCATCATAGCATCCCTGAACAACTTCGCATCATCGGCTATAACAACTCCAATTTTTGCCTGTGTTGCGAACCGGAGCTGACCAGCGTTGATAACCGCCTGAACGCTTTGTGCAGCCATTGTGTGACCACCATGCTCGGCGTGCTGGAAGGGCGTGAAATGCCCCAGCGCACCGTGTTCACCGCCGAGCTTGTGCGGCGTGGCAGTACCCTGTGACCTCTCGCCTATCCAGGCGATGGATCATATATGAAAATCTTTTGCAAAGGAGCAAGGGAACATGCAAGCTTTCATGGACAAGGACTTTCTGCTGAACACCTCTACCGCGCGCACGCTGTATCATGACGTGGCTGCCAAGTGCCCCATCATTGACTATCACTGCCACATCAGCCCCAAGGAAATCTGGGAAGATCTGCGGTATGAAAACATCACGCAGGTTTGGCTGGGCGGTGACCACTACAAGTGGCGGCTGATGCGTTGTGCCGGCGTTCCGGAAAAATACATCACCGGTGATGCCAGTGATTATGAAAAATTCTGCAAATGGGCTGAGGTGCTCGGTAAGGCCATCGGCAATCCCCTGTATCATTGGAGCCACCTTGAACTGCGCAATTTCTTCGGCTATCAGGGTGCGCTGAGCGCCAAAACCGCCGATGAAGTGTGGAACCTGTGCAATGAGAAGCTCCGTAGTGCCGGCTACAGCGTCCGCGGTCTGATCAACATGAGCAACGTGGAAACCATCTGCACCACCGATGATCCCGTGGATACGCTCGAATGGCATCAGAAGCTGGCTGCCGATAAGACTTTCAAGACTGCCGTGCTGCCCGCCTGGCGTCCTGACAAAGCCATGAACCTGGAAAAGCCCGAATACCTCGACTATCTGGCCAAGCTGGAAGCCGCAGCAGAAATGAAGATTGCCTCCTTCGCTGATTTGAAGCAAGCGCTCGCCATCCGCATGGACTACTTTGCCAAGAATAACTGCTGCCTGAGCGACCATGCGCTGAACTACGTGATGTATGCCCCCGCCACGGACGCCGAAGTGGAAGCCGTGTTCCACAAGCGACTGAACGGCGGCACGATTTCTGCTGACGAGCAGGCTGTGTTCAAAACCGCTTTCATGCTCTTTGTCGCCCGCAAATATCGTGAAATGGACTGGACAATGCAGATGCACTATGGTTGCCGCCGGGACAACAATCCCACGCAGTACAGCAAATTGGGTCCGGATACCGGATATGACTGCATTGACAATTACGCTCCTTCCGCCCAGACCGCGGCTTTCCTTGGCGCGCTGGAAAGCGAAGGCAACCTTCCCCGCACCATCCTGTACAGCCTGAATCCCAACGACAACCAGGCTATTGACACCATCTGCGGATGCTTCCAGAATGATGAAGCGGTGAGCAAGGTGCAGCATGGCTCTGCCTGGTGGTTCAACGACCATTTCCAGGGGATGACCGAACAGCTGACCAGCTTGGCTAACTTGGGTTACCTGGCCGGGTTTGTTGGCATGTTGACGGATAGCCGCAGTTTCCTGAGCTATCCCCGGCATGAATATTTCCGCCGCATTTTGTGCCGCCTGCTGGGACAGTGGGTGGAGGATGGCATGTTCCCCAATGACATGGAACTGCTCAGCGAGATTGTACGCGGCGTCAGCTACGAGAACGCGAAAAAATACTTCCATTTTGCCTCGAAAAACTTCTAAGCCTGCTGCCTGGCAGCGCAAAGGAAGCTGTTCCTCAAGAAGGTATTCATAAGATTCACAAAGCCAAGCTGTATTTTACAGCTTGGCCTTTATTATTCTGTATGACCGGTTTCCGTATGCCATCCACCTATATTGGATATGTCCAGGAGATAACTTCAACGGAACGCTTTCATCTCGCTTTTTTCTTTGGGAATGCTCTTATTCCATGCTCATCAACGTTTCGTCAATGGCTACAGCAAGATATGGAATTCCCCGCAGCACCTCTTCCAGCGTGTTCAGGTTACAGCCGCATTCAATGAGCACACATTTCGACGCAATATGTTGATTGAAACGGCCTGTTTTTATTTTTACATCCCGGCAGAGCCGCTCATGTTGTTTGTTCAGGTTGTCTGTAATCGCCTGGGCAATGCGCAGGTTTGCCTGCCAATCCGGCTTTACGGCATAACCGTTTCCCGTCTGCCCGGTTCCTTTTCCGATGAGCACCATAAAACGTGCTACATTCTCCCCGGCGATGGCCACTGTCCTTGTAACCCCTGCCGTAGCAGCAAAAGCGTCCCGATGCAAATCAATATACAGGTCATACTGTTCTCCGCTTTGCTGCCGCGCTTCCAGCATGCCCAACGAACGCTTATATGCTGTGCCAAGGTCTGGCGGTTCAAAGGCTGTTTCATCCTGCACAACCGTATAACCCAAGGCCGTCAGTTGTGCTGCCAGCGCCCGCCCCACAGCCACCACATTGGCGCTGTTATCCTTTGTACGCCATTTTTCCGTTGCGGCATATGGCGCGCTTTCTACTTGCGCAAACGCCTCCCATGTGTGAGAATGATAGATAAGGATCCTCTTTTCTGCCCGGGGAGATGGCGTTGCATGAATGATCTCCATCTGAAATTCGGGATTTGTCGCCGCTTCGGTCGTTATGGCCGCATCAGACGTCGGCATTTCAGCCACTTCCTCATCCCTAAAAACGCCGCCGGAGAAGACCGCCACCGCCGGTTCTTCTCTGTGCTCTGCCGGTTGAGCGCCAGTACCCAATAGAAAAAACACTGCGCTCATCATCGCCAGCAGAAAGAGGCGTCTGAATCCCTGCTTCATCTTTGCACCGCCCTCTCTTTCCCTGCACTGCAATGATATGCACATACGTGCTTTGTCATGTCAGTGCAGGCAGTGGCTGAGTTCTTCCATAGAGAAAGCTGGCTGAAGCGCCGCATTAATCGCAAGTGCCAACATGTCCGCAAGATTTTGCACGGTTTCATCCACTTCCCTTGGCGTCACGACCATTTCGCACTGCGACGCCTGTCCCGCAAGCTGTTTGGCCATACGTCCCGCCTCTTCCTCGTTGTTTTCCCCGGCGAGGATACATTCCAGCGCGTCCCGCACAATGGTCGATGTATACACCACCATAGGGATTCCTATGGCGATCACCGGCACATGCAGCGTTGTCTCCGTGATTCCCTGTCGATGATTGCCTACGCCGCTCCCCGGATGGATGCCGGCATCTGTCACCTGCACCGTTGTGCCAATGTGACTGGTTTCCATAGCAGCCAGCGCATCAATCACTATCACAGCCTCCGGGCGCAGCTTATCCGCAAGGCACGCTGCCATTTCTGCCGTTTCAATTCCCGTCACGCCCAGCACACCCGGCGATAGAGCGCACACGTTCCGCAGCGCCGTTTCATGCAAATGTCTCGTCACCATGATACCTTCCACAGTACGCGACCCCAGTGCATCCGCCGTCATGCGCCGGTTGCCCAGCCCCAGCACCAGTACATCACCACTTTGAGGTAAAAGGCGACGCAAGGTTTGCGCAATTTTTTCGGCAATGTCCATCCGTTCCTCCGGCGACAGGCGCGGCAGCTCTGGATGCATTAACGTCCAATAATCCCCTATGGGTTTGCCAAGGCGCTGTGCAGCCTGATTTGTGCGAACACGCACCAGCGTTGTTTCAAGCCCATGGCACGTTTCACGCTCCACGGTCACGCCTTTCATGTCGCATGGCAATCTCATCGCACGTTCCATCGCCAAATCCGTTCGAATGTTCATCAACCACATGCCCCCTCTTTTGTCCTAACATGCGCGAAAGAATCTATCGCTATGCATGCGAAGATGCTAGCATATTGGCAGCAAATGTGTTATGATAGATGCAGAAAGCAACCACAGAAAGGGGCATTTTTGCTCATGAAAAGTAAGATTTGCGAAGGAAAAACCGCCCTTGGCATTGAGTTTGGCTCCACACGTATCAAAGCTGTATTGATTTCCGATGACCACAAAGTGCTTGCTTCCGGCAGTTTTGACTGGGAAAATCAGCTGGAAAACGGGCTGTGGACATACAGCATGGAACAGGTTTTGCAAGGCCTGCAAAGCTGCTATCGCGCACTGAAAGCCGATGTACTTGCACGCTATCAGGTACCGCTCACCCGTGTTGGCGTCATCGGCATAAGCGCCATGATGCACGGCTATCTCCCCTTTGATGAGCATGGAAAGCAACTGGCTGCTTTCCGCACTTGGCGCAACACCAGCACCGGTGCGGCGGCAACAGCATTGACGGAAATGATGCACTTCAATATTCCCCAGCGTTGGAGCCTTGCACACCTGTATCAGGCAATCCTGAACGATGAGCCGCATGTGAAGGACATTCGGTTTCTGACGACACTGGCAGGCTATGTGCACTGGCAACTGACCGGTGAAAAGGTGCTTGGCATAGGAGATGCTTCCGGCATGATGCCGGTGGACAGCGCCACAGCGAACTATAACGATCAAATGATCGAACGCTTTGATGCGCTTGTTGCCCCTAAAGGATATCCGTGGAAGCTGCGGCAGCTTCTTCCTCGCTGCTTGCGTGCCGGTGAACAGGCAGGCTTTCTGACCCGCGAAGGCGCCTTGCTGCTAGATCCGAGCGGTGAAACGCAATCCGGTATCCCTTTCTGCCCTCCGGAAGGCGATGCGGGCACCGGCATGGTCGCCACAAACAGCATTGCCCAGCGAACCGGCAATGTATCTGCTGGTACTTCCATTTTCGCCATGGTCGTGCTGGAAAAACCCCTTTCCAAAGTTTACCCTGAGATTGATATGGTAACAACGCCAACCGGCAGCCCTGTTGCCATGGTGCATTGCAATTCCTGCACGTCTGACTTGAATGCATGGGTTGGGTTATTCCGCCAGTTTGCCGAACGCGCAGGGATGTCGTTGACACCGGATGCACTCTACGGCCTGTTATTCCGTGAAGCCATGGCCGCCGAACGCGACTGCAACGGCATTATCGCCTTCAATTATTACGCAGGAGAACCGGTCACCGGTCTTGCAGAAGGTTGCCCGCTGATGCTCCGTCAGCCGGATGCAAGCTTTACCCTTGGCAACTTCATGCGAGCCAACCTCAACAGCGCCGTTGCCACGCTGGCCATTGGCATGGACATTCTCCATCAAGAGCAAGTGAAAATCGACTGTATTTTTGGCCACGGCGGCCTGTTCAAAACGCCAAAGGTCGGCCAAAGCATCTTGGCCGCGGCAATCAACGCACCCGTTACAGTGATGGAAACAGCAGGCGAAGGCGGTGCATGGGGTATCGCGCTGCTGGCCATGTTCAGCATGCAGCGTAAAGACGGCGAGTCACTGGAGGAGTATCTTGACCGTGCTGTGTTCACAAGCATGCCTGCTGTACGGCTTGCACCAGAAGAGGCGGACATCCTCGGTTTCCGCGCATGGCTGCAAAAATATCGTGCATGCCTGCCGGTGGAACAGGCGGCAGCAGACTGTCTGTCATCGTTTTAATCGCCGGAGAAGCGCATAAAAACAGTCCCCAGCAGGAAGATGGCTTCCTGCTGGGGACTTGCAGTATATCTTGGCAAATCGGAGCGGACATTTCTCACAAAGAGATGCTCCTGTCAGTGCAACTACCATTCCGGCATCCGTATGGAATGCATGAAGCAGCGCGTCAGGGAACTGACATGCGGCACCTCACTATATCAGCAAAATCATGCAGCGGTTGCTTTGGCAGCAGCTTTTTTCACTTCAGGCTTGATTTCTCCAGCCTTGGTCAACGCAATCTTGGTAATCACAGGGCCTGTCAGCTCATAAATCAGCGTACCGGCCAGAACCACCGCATTGATCACCGTGCCATACTCAGGCAACGCTGTCATGGACATACGCGCCATACCAATCGCCACGCCAGCCTGAGGGATCAGCGTCCACCCCAGGTATTTGACGATATTCTTATCACACTTTTCCACCACCGCACCGATGGTTGCGCCAAGTGCCTTACCCACCGCACGCGCAAACACATAGGCAACACCCACCATGCCGACAGTCGGCAGCACGGACAAATCAAGGTTTGCGCCGCTGAGCACAAAGAAAAGCAGGAACAAAGGCGGTGTAAAGCGGTCGCACTGCTCAAGCATGGCTGCGCTCTGTGTGGAGTTGCACAGGTTGACCATCGTTGCGCCCACCATCATGCACACAAGCAGCGAGCTCAGCCCCCACATGCTGCTCAAGCCAACCGCTGCAAACACCATCATAATGGTCAGCGACAGCTTGTTGCCGCGAGAGTGGAAGAAGCGAAGCACATACACCAGGATCAATCCCAGCACAACGCCCAATGCCAGCGAACCGACAATTTCAATCAGCGGCTTAATCACGAGAGTCATTACAGTCAGCACTTCGCCGCGTTCAATGGTGCGGGCGAGCGCCATCATCACTGCATATAGGATCAGACCCAAAGCATCATCCATGGCCACCACCGGCAGCAGCATCTTGCTCACCGGGCCGTTTGCCTTATACTGCCGGATGACCATCAGTGTAGCAGCAGGAGCCGTTGCCGCAGCGATTGCGCCCAATGCAAGGCACAGCGGCATGGGCTGCCCCACCAGGCACAGCACGGCAAACACGCACAGTGATGCCACGCAGCCCTCGAAAATCGTGATAATGATGGGCTTGATGCCAATCTCCTTGAGATAGGAAAGTTTGAACTCACTGCCGATCGAATAGGCAATGAAGCCAAGCGCCACATCGGAAATGATGGCAAGTTCCGCATTCATATCCGTGGTCAGCGCATTGAGGCAGAACGGCCCCACCACCAAACCGGCAATCAGATATGCGGTCACATTCGGCAAATGGATATATCGAATCAGGCGGCTGAATAACAGCCCCATGGCAAAAGCAATGGCCAACGCCAACAACACGTTCACTTCTTGTTCACACCTCCCACAAAGGATACAGGCAACGCAAATGCAATCCCGGTATCAGGATGATCCAGTCCACCGGTTTTTTCATTGATAATGCGCATGAGCTTATCCCGTTTATCATCCTCAATGAGGGTAAACAACGTCTTGGACGTTTTACGTTCCGGGCTGTAGAAATGGCGCAGCAGACCCAGCATGGGCATGTCAACGTTATCGTCATTTTCCAGCACGCGCATCATGCCGGTGCTGTTGAGAATGGTCGCACCGCTGAAGCCCTGTGCAAGCATTTCTTCCAAAATGGGTTCCAGGCACTCTTCGCGATTAAGCACGAGCACGAAAAACTGCATGATAAAACCTCCCCTATTCGGCAATTTTCTACCGTTAGGTGATTGTATCACTTTTCCCGTGTTTGTCAATCGCTTTCGCAGTAAATTTCTCATGATTTTCTCATGATTTCTTCCGCCCTTTCTCAAGCAATGCGGGCAGGGCTGTGCTATGATATCCTTGTCAGCCGGGAAGCCCGGCAAGATGAAAGGAGAAGAGCCTATGGCAAGCTACACCATCGAAGATATCGAACTCATTCGCCGCAAGAGCGGAATCAGCTATCAGGAAGCCGTCGCACTGCTGGATTATCACAACGGCAACGTGGCGCGCGCGTTGATTGACCTGGAACGCAACGGCCGCATCAAGCCGGAGGAGGAGCAGCGTGCTTCCGATACTTCCACGCAGCGTCACCGCGGCAAAAACGGATTATCCAGCCTCGTCAGCCGGTTGTATCACTTCCGCCTGAAGGTTCAAAAAGGCAATATTATCATTCTTAATCTATCGATGCTTTTTGCCCTGCTCTCTGTGCTTATCAGTCCCCATTTAACCATTATTGCCATCATCGTTTCACTGATCCTCGGCTATCGCATTTCCTTTAACCGAAACGATCCGGACTTTGCAGGCGATAATCTGGAACGAATGGTGCGTTCCGCCGCACAGAACGTGAAATCTTCCGTCAGCGGCTTTGCGCACAGCTTCTCCGATCAACAGGAAAAGACAGAAGAGAAACCCGCTGCCGATTCAAAAGAGGAGAAAGCGACCGATGATCGCAGCTTTTATCAAAGCAACCCTGCCGCCACCACCTACCATGCCGCTTACACAGCTGCATCCGCCCCTACGCTGCAAGTGCCCGTGCAGGTGGAAAGCCAGGACGGCAGTGTGAAAGTGGAAAAGGATAAGGACGGCTTCACCAATGCATCCATCGAATAATTTGCCCCAAGGGAAAGTAACACGTGTTGCTTTCCCTTCCTTCCGTTTTGTGATATACTGAATGCACCCTGCCAAAAGGAGTGTGTCCCCTGCCATGAGTCGAATCCTAATTGTTGAGGATGAAAAAAAGATTGCACGTTTTCTGGAGCTGGAGCTGACCCATGAAGGCTACGAAGTGGAAACAGCCGCCGATGGGCGGACGGGGCTGGAAAAAGCGCTGCAATGGAAGCCGGATCTGATGATCCTTGATCTGATGCTGCCCGAGCTCAGCGGCATTGAGGTCTGCCGCCGATTGCGCCACGAAAGCGATCTGCCCATTATCATGCTCACCGCCAAGGACGATGTTTCCGACAAAGTAATGGGGCTCGATATGGGCGCAGATGATTACATGACCAAGCCCTTTGCTATTGAAGAGCTGCTGGCACGCATTCGCGTGGGATTAAAAAAGCGCCGCTATGCCGCGCCTGATGTTCCCGCCACGCTCACAGCGGGAGCCCTACGCCTTGACCCCGGCAGTTATGCCGTTACATGGGACGGTGCCCCCATTGCCCTCACAAAAAAAGAATTCGACCTGCTGCACTATCTGATGGCACACCAGGGGCAAGCCGTCACCCGCGACCAGCTGCTCAGCGATGTGTGGGGTTATGATTACATGGGCGACACGAACATCGTGGATGTGTACATCCGATATCTCCGCCACAAAATCGACGAGCCCTTTAGCGTGAAAACCATCCACACCATCCGCGCTGTGGGCTATATGTTCAGCTATGCAGAACCATGATAAAAAAAAGGCTCTCCGCCCCACACGAAGACGCCAGCAGGGCGATATGAAGGGCTTTAATCGTTTATCCGGCGCATTGCACGGCGCAGTGAGCCATACACTGAGTAATCTCCGTTTGTCGCTCACTTTCCGCATTGCCATTCACTATTGTTTTCAGCTTTTGCGCACCACACTGCCAATGGCGCTGATTGTTTCACTGTTCTTTTTCGGTGCGCAGCTCCCCGGTATGCTTCGTCTGATCCACCGCATCGCAAGTGCTCCCCTACCTGAAAACAGCATATACACACAGGACGTAATTCAGGATGCGCACGTATCTGCCGTTGTGCTTTCCCGAGAGCGTTACTGCCAGGAAACCGGTCTTCGTGCGCTTCCTTCCAACAGCAAGGAGCTGATACAGGAATTTTTCCGAACCGCTTTTTCGCAAGAACTTGTGCACCGCCCGTTTTATCTTACTGTACCATCCATGGAAGTGCAGGGATACCTCCTGCGCGTTACTTTTGCACTGGAGGACATGTTGTCCGTTTGGGGATGGCTCATGACCTCGGTGTTCGTGTGCGACACGGTGCGTATGCTCGGCTTCATCCGCCGCCGCAACCAGCTGGATAAGCGCGTCCTGGCTCCCATTCGCGACATTACGGATATGGCCGCCACACTCTCAGCCAACAACTTGTCCAATCGCATCAACATTGCCGGAACCAAGAATGAACTGAAGGATCTTGCAATGGTCATCAATACCATGCTGGATCGAATCGAGCTAAGCTACAACAGCCAGAAACAGTTTGTATCTGATGCTTCACACGAACTGCGCACCCCCATTGCCGTCATTCAGGGCTACGTGAATATGCTCCGCCGTTGGGGCAAAGAGGATAAAACCGTGCTGGATGAGGGCATCAACGCCATCGCCCAGGAAACGGACAACATGAAGGAGCTTGTAGAAAGCCTGCTTTTCCTCGCCAGGCATGACAAGAAAACGCTGATGATGGAAATGGAGCTTTTTGACCCATGTGATGTGGTGCAGGAGGTTCATCGCGAAGCCGCCATGGTAACACCTGAAGATCATTTCATCCTCGATCCGCTGGAGCATACCACCATTGAGGCAGATCGCGGCATGATGAAACAGGTAATGCGCATCCTGTGCGATAATGCCGTGAAGTATACCCCAAAAGGCGGCACCATCACCATGGGTGTGGAAAGCTATCCTGGCGGCTGCACACTGATCATGCGTGACAACGGCCCCGGCATTACCCCCGATGACTTGCCCAGGATTTTTGACCGTTTTTACCGTGCCGATGCCGCCCGAAAATCCGAAAGTGGCGGGCATGGACTTGGTCTGTCCATCGCGCGCATCATTGTGGTTGCACATGGCGGCAAGCTGCGCGTGCGCACAAAGCTTGGCGCCGGCACCACTTTTGCAGTGGTTTTACCATCCAGGCAGAAGCATAGCAACACAGCAGGCAATACAGAAAAGCCGCAGGAGCACTAAGTCCTGCGGCTTTCGTTTGCTGGCTTTTCAGCAAACCGTTGCCTGCCCCCAATCCTGTCCCTGCCATCCTTGTACTACTTCCCGTAAAGACGAAACAACCCGAACCGTTGCCTCCTGTCCCCGCAAGACAACAATCAACGTCATGCCGCAGCTGCTGTCACCGTTCAGTTCACAGTGCAGCACAAAACGCGTTGTTTCTGTCCAGCCGCCGCTGGTGATGCATGCCTCTCCTGTGCCGGGAAATGTTCCAGGGATCCAGTTTCCATTTCCATAAGGGAGCGTCTGTGCATGATCATCCTGATAAAAAGCGATTTCTCCTTTGCGCACAATCAGGCGATCAAACGGCAGCGTTCCATGGTTCAGCTGCACATCCACAGTATCCGGATGAGACGATGCTTTGCTGCATAGGGAAGATACCTCAAGTGCTTCCAATCGTATCCGCAGCTTGTGTGCCATGGATGCATTGGCTGGTAATGTGTCCACCGCCGACAGCTGCCGGAAGAACGCGTCATAAAGCGGCTGTACACCTGTTGCATCCATGATAAGGTCGGCCGTTGTGCACAGACACAGCTGTTTTTCCGGCAAGCACATGGCCATTTGCCCGCCCATGCCATACATGGAAAAGCCCTGCCGCATCTGCCAGAACTGATACCCGTAGCCGTGTCGTTCCTCCAGGCCGGAACGTTCATCCGTAGCAATTTGCCAACCGGTTGCCGCGCGCAAATATTCGGTGGAAATCAATCCTTGTCCATCACTCATGCAGAAATTCGCCAAACGCGAAAAATCCCGAAGCGTCAGCAGTAAGCCCGTTCCTCCTTGTGATGTTCCAGCGCCGTCTCGCAGCCACTTCTTCTTTCCGTCCATATTCAGTGGGCGAAACAGCCGCTCCTCCATCCACGCAAGGATCGGCATTCCGCACAGTTGCTCCACCAATGCACACATCACCTGTGAGGCCGATGTATCATAACTGAATACCGTGCCGGGCACATGCGTCGGCTGGCCAAAGAAAAACGGCTTCGTCCAGTCCTCATCCCGGAAGGGTGCATACATGGCACGATCATAACAGGTAGCCATGCGCAGCATATCACGGATGGTTACGCGGCGCAAAAGTTCGTTGGTATCAGCATTCGTCCATCGCGGAAAATAATCTACCACCCGATCGTTAAGCGACAGTCGGCCATCGTCCGCCAGCATACCAATGGCCAGCGAGACAACAGATTTGCTCACCGAATACATGCGATGCATCTGATCGGGCTGCCACGGCTTCCAGTAGCCCTCTGCAAGCGTTTCGCCCTTCAGTGTCAGCAATACGCCGTGCATGTTCAGTTCCTCTACCTCATCCAGAAAATTCAGAATTGCTTCTTCCCGCGACAATGTCATAAGGATCATCCTTCTTTCCCGCCAGTACTTCTTCCCATTGTTTCCAGTGTTTTTTCCTCAAAAGAATTCATTTTCCCCCGGGTTTAAAATCATATGAAGCCAACTGTATTTTATCAGATAAATGCAACGCCCGATGACGCTTAGCCATCGGGCGTATAGATATCGATACGATTAGTCAAAAATCTGAAAAATACCGCACTTGAGATACTGTGTCTCCGGCGCAGCAGGCAGAATCGGATGATCGCGCCCCTGGGTGCGATATTCTACCTGCCGCAGCTGCACGTGTGCATCATGCGCAGCATCCCGCACAATATCCATAAAGGCATCAGGTGAAATATGCTGGCTGCATGAACAGGTCACCAGGTATCCGCCTGGTTTGACCATTTTCATAGCGCGAAGATTAATTTCCTTATAACCACGGGTAGCGCTGGCCACTGCCGAGCGCGTTTTGGTAAATGCAGGCGGATCAAGAATCACCACATCATACTTCACGCCTTCCCTGCTCTGTTGGCTGAGCAGATCAAAGGCATTGGCTTCTACAAAATGTACCCGATCTTCAAGATGATTCAGCTTTGCGTTCTCCGTGGCAAACTCACAAGCAAAACCGGAAATGTCCACACCGGTCACTTCCTTTGCACCGAAAAAACCCGCATGCAAGGCAAAGCTTCCTGTGTGTGTGAAGCAATCCAAAACGGTTTTGTCCTTTACAAAAGGTGCAATGGCAGCACGATTTTCCTTTTGATCCAGGAAGAAACCCGTCTTTTGTCCTTCCTTAACGTCCACCCAGAAGTGCACGCCATTCTCTACCATTTCTACCCGATCAGGCACCTGACCATACAGCAGGCCTGTGGTCATCTCCATCCCTTCCAGACGACGCACCGGCACATCGTTGCGCTCCCAAATCCCGGCAGGATGCAGCTCTTCCACCAACGCGTCCACCACATCTTGCTTGAAGCGTTCCATGCCAAGCGCCAGACATTGCAGCACCAGCACATCGCCAAAGCTATCCACAATCAGGGCAGGCAGCCGGTCGCTTTCGGCAAAGATGACACGGCAGGAGTGTAAGTCCGCAAAGGTGCGGCGATAGTCCACCGCTTCCTTCACTCGCCGGAAAATGAATGCACGGTCGATAGGTTCATCCTTCAGGCACATGATGCGCAAAGCAATCTGCGATTGTGGATTGTAATAGGCTTTAGCAAGGAAGCGCCCTTTGCTGGACATCACATCCACAATATCGCCAGGAACAAAATCGCCTTCCACCTTGGCAATATCACTGCGGAATACCCATGGGTGTCCGCCATATACGCGTTTTTCCTTACAGGGAATTAAAAATGCCGAAGCCATGCGTTTTACGCCTCCAGAACCTTACTGCTTGGCAGCATTGATGAACGCTATGAAAAGCGGATGCGCCTTGTTTGGACGCGAAGAGAACTCGGGATGATAAATCACGCCCACATAGAAAGGATGGTGCTCCAGCTCAAATGCCTCCGGATAGCCGCCCTCGGCTGCAATGCCGGTGAAGAGTATCCCCTTGTTCTCCAGCATCGGCACAAAGCTCTTCTCCACCTCATAGCGGTTGCCATGCCGCTCATGGACACTTTCAGCCCCGCCGTACACATTGCGCAGAATGCCGGGCGTCAGCACAACATCTTTTCCGCCCATACGCGCCGCCTGACGGCTGTCGTTTACATCGGTCACACGTTCGGCCGGAATGCGCACAACCGCCGGATCGCAATCATGCGCCACCTCCGTGGAATTGGCGCCCTTCAGATTCAGCAGGTTGCGGCAGGCCTCCACCACACCCAACTGCATGCCGTAGCCAATCATCAGGCAAGGTACCTGATGCACACGCGCAAACTTTGCTGCACTAATGATACCTTCAGCGCCTCGCTTGCCATATCCGCCAGGAAGGATAATGCCCTGATAGCCGCCAAGCATTTTTTCAGCGTTCTCGTCCTTCACATCCTCAGCATTGATCCATGCCAGCTTCACGCTGGTTCGGTTGGCAATGCCTGCATGCGTGAGCGCTTCCGCCACGGAAAGATACGCGTCGTGCAGCTCCACATATTTGCCCACCAGCGCGATGGACACTTCACCCTCGGGATGCTTGTAGCACTCCACCATTTCCTTCCAGTCGCTCAGATCCGGCGTGCGATCCTCCAGCGCCAGCTCCCGGCACACAATATCGCCAAGACCTTCCTCCTCCATCATCAGCGGCACATCATAGAGGGTGGGAGCATCCGCATTCTGCACCACATTTCCGGTTTTCACATTGCAGAACAGGCCAATTTTATCCTTGGCTTCCGTTGTAATCGGAATTTCGGTGCGGCACACAATCACATCAGGCTGAATGCCGATGGAGCGCAGCGCCTTCACGCTGTGCTGGGTCGGCTTTGTCTTCATCTCACCCGCCGCATTCAAATAGGGCAGAAGCGTCACATGGATAAAGCAAGTGTCATGCTCAGGCAGTTCCCACTTCATCTGGCGGATTGCCTCCATGAAGGGAGCGGATTCCATATCCCCTACCACGCCGCCGATCTCGATAATCGCCACATCCGAACCGCTATGTGCTGCTGCCAGGCGAATACGATTCTTGATTTCATCCGTCACATGCGGAATTACCTGCACAGTACCGCCGTGATATTCGCCGCGCAGCTCTCTTTCCACAATGCTCTTGTGCACCTTGCCGGTGGTCACACTGGCTTCGCCACGCAAATTCACATCCGTAAAGCGCTCATAGTGGCCAAGATCCAGGTCAGCGGCCACACCGTCATCCGTGATGAACGCCTCGCCATGCTGCAAAGGAGACAAAAGCCCCGGATCAACATTGTAATAAGGGTCGCACTTCTGCATGGATACCTTATAGCCCCGTGCCTTCAGCAGCCGCCCCAGGGATGCCGCTGTGATACCTTTACCCAATGAAGAAACCACACCGCCGGTTACAAACACAAACTTCGTTGCCATTGCCAACGCTCCTTACCTTCATCGCTCGCATGTTTGCCATTGAAAACACACTGCATCAATTCTATCGGTCTAAAGTACATCTGTCAAGGCTTTTTCAAGCATTCCGTTGCAGCAATCTTCCTCCACCCCCACTTCATTGCGCATCATACCGTTTTGCCCAGCGCTTTTGCGGACATACCGGAAGCAGCAAAGGAGGAATGACCTGTGAATCCCAGAAAAGTTGGCATTATCGGTTGCGGCAATGTCGGCGCGTCCATTGCGTTCAGCCTTATGCTGCAGCCATGACCATTGAGGCCGGCAGCTATCCTTCGTTGGTCGATTGCTCGCTCGTCATCATCACTATCGGCGCCATGCAAAAAAGCGTTGAATCACGTCTTGATCTTATCGGCAGGAATGTGCGCATACTCTCGCAGATCATTGGCTGCATCACCCAAACCGCTTTTCCGGGAATTCTTCTCATTGTCAGCAGCCCGGTAGACATCCTCACCTTTGAAGCGCAGCGTTTGAGCGGCTATCCCGCCAGCCGAGTCCTTGGCTCCGGCACCGTGTTGGACACATCGCGCCTGAAGTATCTCACGTCTCTGCCGCACAGCTCCGAAACGCCATCGCGCACATTGCCAATCCCTGATGCACGGGCATTCTCCGCATCAGCAGCGAAGTTCTCCTTGTTTCAGTAAAAAACAGAGAAACGGCTCCTTCTTCGTCAGGAAACCGCCTCTCTGTTTTCATATACGCATGGCAGAAACGCTTGCTTTCGGACAACTCTTTTTTTTGCGAAAGGCCCCTGCGCTTAAGATTATGCATATGTTCAGCAGTATCGAATGGTTGTTGGTTTGCCGAGCCGCCGCAGGCAATCGGAAATATCCTTCACCAGCCGTAATTTGATGGATAGTGAGATAGGCATATCCGGGTTTTGATGCGCCGGATTCAGCGCCCGGCCGACAATGAACTTGACCGATGTGCATTTCTCTGCCAGCACCTCTGCCAGCAGATATGCACCGTCTTTAGCGCCGGTGAGCACCGCAGGATCACGGGTCGCAGCATATTCCTCAAGGATGTCCAGAACCTTACCGATGGTTACAACGCCTTCTGTTACCAAATCAATGCCCTCCATGTGGGCAATGGGCGGCACATCGGCCGAGATGTAGTTGAGGTCAATTTGCAGCTCTTTTCCAAGGCGTTTGCTCACAATCTGCGATGTCGTTCCGCCGCAGATGACGCGAATGCCCGTGCAGCTCATCAAGTCGTTCACCACATCTTCGTCATCCGCAGGATTAACAGGCGGTCCCACCATGACGCAGCAAGGCACGGGCTCCGTCACGCGAAGCACCGCCACCGTGGTATCATCGCCGCACTGACCGTTGTACAGTTCGTTGCTTTTCATCAGCAGGCGATGCTGCACATCGCTGGCTTTATCATCCGGGCAGCTTGTTTCTTCCAGAAACTTCACCACGTTTTCATGCTGCCAGCCAAAGTTCAGCACCTGTCCCACGCCTGCGTGAATCACACCATCGGAAAAAGTAATGGCTATATCGCCCAGTTTGAGCTTCATATGCGCCTGGCGAATTTGCTTGCCGGCAATAGTCTGCTCTACCCAGGGAACATAGACGCGCTTGCCTTCCCGCATCAGCACCAGCGACGGATTATCAAACTCCACAAAGTAGGCGTTTCCGTCCTTGTCCACCTGCATGAGGGTGAATGTGGAATAGGCCACATTGCGAACCTTGCACACTGGGAGCGTGGATGCAATGGTCTCCACCACATCGCTGATATCCGCCCCCGCGCTGACCATGGATGAGATAATCTTGCTCGTCAGTGATGCAAGGATGTTCGCCTTCACACCGCTGCCAAGCCCATCTGACAGCACCAACAGAATGCCGTTGTCCCGCTTGACGATCTCCACCTTGTCGCCGCACAGCTCCTCGCCAAAGTGGTTCAGGCTTGCCCAGCTGGTTTCGATGAAGAAGTTCATGCGTTTCCACCCCTGTCCATGCTGTCCCGCATGCTGTCTTTCAGCTTCAGCAGCGCCGCCTTGGTTTCACCTGTGGTTTCTCCCAACAGGCTTGCTATCTCCTGGGCAACACGCATCTGCTTATCAATCACCTGCTGTGCTGTCTCAATGGTTTCCCGGCGCATCTTATCCATTTCGCGCATGCTCTCTTCTTCCGCAGAGATGTCCTTCAGCACAATCAAGTATTCGTTGTTGGGAATAGCTACAATGCTCTGCTCCACCAGCACGTCATAGATGGCGGTCTTCCGGCGAACATTCATTACGTCTTTCCCATCCACACAAATTTGCTTCAGTTCATCCATTACCAGGAAGTTGTCGATGTCCATGCCGATACAGCTGTTATCCAAATTCAGCATCTGATCCGCCGCACGGTTGGATTTGAGGAGGCGCAGCTTGCTGTCCAGAAGCAGCAGGCCATTGGGCGTATTGTCCAAAATGGTGTTGGACATGGATTCCGCCCGCTGGCGCATATAAGGCAGACACATTTTAAGGTTTGCTTTGCCTTCATACACCGCCATGGCCTTATCCCAGCAGGTGTTATAGCCGCATGCGCCGCAGTTGAGCAGATCTTCCTTTGTGCTTTTGCCAATGGAGCGCAGGATTGTCCAGATTTCCTCTGCAGAGGGATTAGGTCGTGTTTTGGGCTTGGCCGTATATGCGGCACCCATGTCGGCCTCAACCGTTTCGCTTTCCGGCTGCACGCCCACCGGTTTACGGCGCGAAAAACTATACACCCGATCTTTGCTGAGCAGGAAAGGATGCGTAATATCGTGCAGCCCCGGTCCGCCAACGCAGGAGTCCACGCAGGAGCTCATCTCCAGCACATAGCCGGTGATATGATTCTCCTGAATATCCTTGAGCGTCTGGATGCAGCGATCCAGTCCATCCACTGCCACTGCCTTGTAGTGCAGCCGTTTTTCCAGTGGAATGGTTTTGAGAATCCCGCCCGGCACCGGATATACGCGGCTGAGCGTTCCATGCATTTCCCGCGCCTGCAAATCCTCAGGGCCATCCAGCGGAATGCCTTCCCGGCGCAGCCAATCGCGTACTTCATTGAACATCAGCACCGCGTCAATTTCTCCGCTTTCCGCCGCCTCCTGCTTTTTGGAAATGCACGGGCCGATAAAGCAGACCTTTGCTTCTGCGCCATGCGCTTTACGCAGCAGCCGCGCGTGCGCCACCGCCGGTGACGGAACCGCTGCCAGCTGCGGCAGCAGATCCGGATAGTACTTTTCTACCAGCAGCACCACCGTTGGGCAGCAAGTGGTAATCAGGTTATCCAACGCCTGCTGTTCCAGCAGCTCACAGTAGCTCTCCGATACCTTTGTTGCGCCGATGGCAGTTTCTTCCACACTGGCAAAGCCCAGCCGTTTAAGTGCACCGACCACCGAGGCAAACGTTCCCTCCGGGAAAGCCGCCACAAAGGATGGAGCAAGCGATGCATACACCTTTTCGCCACGGTCAATCATCGCATGCACTTTTTGCAGGTCGGACTGAATCTGCTTGGCGTTTTGCGGGCACACCAGCGTGCAGGTACCGCACAGCACGCATTCATCCTCCAGAATGCGTGCCTGATCGTCATGAAAAGTAATTGATTTCACTGGGCAATGACGAATGCACTTGTAGCAGTTTTTACAGTTCGCTTCCTTAAGCTGAATGATACTCATGCCTCGCCACCTGCCTTATGCATTGGCGCGCGGCGCGATTTCCTCCTGGATGAGGCTCACAACGCGATCCTGATCCACATGATGGAACTTCACGCCATCCACCTTCACGCAGGGGCCGTCCTTGCATTCACCCATGCAGAAACTGGCGCTCAACTCCACTTTGTCTTTCAGCCCCGCCTTGGCAATTTCGTCCTGAAACAGCTTCGTGGTGGCATAGGCTCCTTTCATGTGACAGGCAGATCCCACACAAATGCTCACCTTAACCATGGTGCTTCCTCCTTTACCTTTCTTTTTTTCAAGGAGCGGCTGCCCCTTATGGCAGCGGCCGATCCCCGTTTTTGCACGCACAAGCAGGCAGCGCGTTCGCCTGCCGTGATTCCGTGATGATTAGTCTGCTCCCAGCACATCCATGATGACCAGTGAATCATCAATGCGCTTTTCCAGCGCTAGCCGACCGTATTTATCCACCTCGGCCTTTTCTTTGGGGCCATGGGTCAGGCAGCCGGGTCCGCCAATGCAACCCTGCTCGCAGGCCATGCCCTCGATGAAATTCTCCGGCAGCAACCCCTTGGAAGCCTTCAGAAGTGCCAGTTTGCACTCTTCCAAGCCGCTGCAAGACAACGCTTTGAGCTGGAAGTCGTCTCCTGACACGCCCTGCTCCTTAAGCGCCTCTGCTACAGCATCCTTCAGGCCGCCGCTGCGGGCAAAAATACGTCCGAAATAGGACGCGTTGTTCAGTACGTCATCCTCCATTGCCTTCAAATCAATATCATATGCATCGATCATGGCCTGCAGCTCTTCAAAGGTCATGGCCACGTCCACCAGATCCTTGACGTGCTCCTGTTTCACTTCGCCCTTCTTGGCCACGCAGGGCCCCATAAATACCACATGGCTGTCCGGATGCGCCTTTTTAATTATCTTGGCAATCATAGCCATGGGCGAAAGGTTGTGGGAGATATGTTCCACCATGGTGGGGAAATTCTTCTTAATGTAGCTCACAAAAGCCGGGCAGCAGCTGCTTGTCAGGAAGCCTTTTTCCACCAGCTCCTTGGCTTCAAAATAAGCCACCATATCCGCGCCAAGCGCCGCTTCAATCACCGCGGTGAACCCGATTTGCTTCAAGGCAGATACTACCTGACCGGTTGTTACCCCGTCAAACTGGCCGGAAATGGAGGGGGCAACCACCGCATACAGCGGCGTATCCTGCTGCTTGCTTTCATGCAAAAGCTTGATGACCTTGGTGATGTAGCTCTTGTCCACAATAGCACCGAAGGGACACTGATACACACATGCACCGCAGCTGACGCACTTTTCCTCGTTAATGTGCGCCTTCTTGTTTTCATCCATTTTGATTGCGCCGGGCTTGCAGGCACGTTCACAGGGGCGAACGTTCTTGGTGATGGCACTATAAGGACAGGCCGCAACGCACTTGCCGCAGGCGATGCACTTGCTGTGGTCAATAAACGCATGATGATTCGGGAAAGAAATAGCGCCCTTAGGGCATGCATTGGCGCAGCGGTGCGCAATGCAGCCGCGGCAGGCGTCGCTTACCGTTACCTGACTCACCGGGCACTCGTCGCAGGCAATGGGCAGCACTTCCACCTCGCTTGTGTGGCCCGGATGTCCGCCAAGCGCCATCTGTACACGCTCCTGCACAATGGCACGTTCCTTATAAATGCAGCAGCGCATGGTCGGCTGCGGCCCGGGCACAATCTTCTCCGGAATAGAGAGAAGCCCCTCAGCCAGCTTGTCGTCCTTGGCCAGGCGAGCCACCTCGCGCAGCACTTCATATTTCAATTCCTGAACATTGGTATCAAACTTTGCCACAGTTCAAGCACCCCACACTTTGTTATTGTTTTGACTATCCTTCTTTTGTTTCGACGTTTTTCTTGTTCTCTCCTTCCTTTTTCTTTGCTTTTTTCATTTTTTACTGAAAACTGTCACACTGTCGAGTTTCCGTATACTTTCTTGTGCGTTGTTGCCAGAAAGACGTTCTCTTCATCAATTATGCTGTTTTTTCGATTTTGGGTGTAAATCTATCGCAATGCGCTTCCCAAAATGGCAAAACGGCATCCCCTCTCTATGCAGAGGATGCCGCTTCGCATCAGTCATTCCGGTTTACTGCCACTTGAAAAGAAAGAACATAGGCTATTGGTTTTTCGTCTTTCGTTGCCAACTTATGCTCAGGCAATTTCCAGTGCAATCTCCATCATTTTGGTAAAGGAGTTCTGTCTTTCTTCCGCCGTCAGCCCATCGCCGGTGAACGGATTATCGGAAATCGTGCACAGGCACAGGGCGTTTTTGCCCGCACGCGCAGCATTCATGTACAGGGCAGCGCTTTCCATCTCCACCGCCAGCACGCCCAACTTTTGCAGCGTTGCGTTGCTGTTGGATTCATCATAGAATACGTCCGATGAATAGATGGCGCCCGGGATCACGCGCTGCCCCATCTTTTCACCCGTTTCCACGGCTTTGCGCAGCAGTTCAAAGGAGCAGCAGGGTGCAACGGTTCCTGCAAACCCGTATTGATGCGAGAAATTGGAGTCCGTATAGGCGCTCATGCCCGCCACAATATCCCGCACCTTCAGCTTGGTGCTGAGCATGCCGGCGGAACCGATGCGGATAATATTTTCCACATCATAGAAATTAAACAGCTCGTAGGAATAGATGCCGATAGAGGGCATGTCCATGCCGGAAGCCATTACAGACACGCGCTTGTCGTGGTAGGT
>CAKUFA010000011.1 GCA_934647165.1 uncultured Clostridia bacterium
TTTTGGCAGGGGCAGAAGGATTCGAACCCTCAACAAAGGTTTTGGAGACCCACGTGTTACCATTACACCATGCCCCTAAGCAAGCCAACGGAAGGTATTATAACAAACAATGGTGAATTTGTCAAGGGTAAATTGTCCTGTTTCCAGATAAATTAAGATAAACGCAAGAAGCGTATAAACAATAAGCCCAAAGAAATCTATACAGCTCCTTTGGACTGAGAAAACTCAATACTTCCAATCACTGCGAAGAATTCCATAAATCTCCACGTCCGCGTAGTGTCCCTTGTTTAGCACACGTTCGCGCAGCGTGCCTTCATGCTTCATGCCGCATTTTTGCATCACACGACCACTGGCAGGGTTGCTGGTTTCGTGGATGGCCTCAATGCGGTGCAGCTGCAAGGTGCGGAACCCCATGTTCAGCACAGCGTGCAGGGCTTCCGGCATTAATCCCTGACCCCACAGCCAACGGGCGAGACTATAGCCAACCTCAGCAGATCGGTTTTCTTCGCTGTATGCCATGAAACCGATTGTTCCGACGACACAGTTGGTTTCTTTGAGCACAATGCCATAACTGGATGGCATTCCGCTGCGATATTGCCGGTGAATAAAGCGAAGATAGGCGCGCGAATCTGCCAGCGAGCGATGTGCGTCCCACAGCACGTGACGGGCAACCTCCGGGTCACGGGAGTAGGCGAAGATGTCCGCTGCATCGCGCATGCGAAGCGGACGCAGCTTCAGGCGCGGTGTTTCCAGCACCGGCAGGTTGGCGAAAATATCGGCTGCAGCGGGTTGCGTGGCAGGCGGCATGTCCTTAAAACGGTCGAAAAAACCGTGTCTATCAGCCATGAGCGGTGTGCGCGATCATCCACGAAGAACCTGCGGGCAAACGTGGCTGCATGGCGCTGCCGGAAAGCAGCAAGTATAGCCCCAGCGCAAAGCACAGCGCCATGATAAACAGGAAAACCTTGAACCAGCAGGACATGTTGGTCATGGAGAACGCACTCCTTTCAATAAAAAATTTTGTTACAGCGGGAACAAATTCTGTCAATGATTCGTCAAATGGACGAAAGGTGTTGCTGCTGTGCAGCCATGAGGATACCGAGCGCCGTTTTGCCGTCGTGCAGTTCGCCGCGCATCACCATTTGCAGCGCTTCTGAAAGGGGAATGCGCTGCGTGGCGACAAACTCGTCCTCATCCGGATGAGAATGCCCTTCATGCAGGCCGGAAGCCATGTACAGATGGATGCGCTCATTACAGAAGCCCGGTGTGGTTTCCAGCACAAAGAGCTTGCTCCATTGGTCAGCGCGGAGGCCTGTTTCCTCTTCCAGTTCGCGCTTTGCGCACAGCAGGGGATCTTCATCAGCCGTATCCAGTTTGCCTGCAGGGATTTCCAGTGTCACGCGATCAACAGCTACGCGGTGCTGGCGCACAAGGATCATGCGATTCTCCTCGTCCAGCGCCACCACGGCGGACGCACCGCGATGCAGCACGATCTCACGGGGAGCGATGCCGCCGTCAGGCAGTTTTACCTGCCACTGCTCTACACGGATTACATGACCAGGGAAAATAAGCTCCCGGGAGACAATGGTTTCCTTTAGTGCACAATCATCCATGGTAACAACGCCTCGCTTCCTTGAACATTTGGCCGCCCTTGCATGCATGCCGGTTGATGCCCAGCATCGGCGTTATGCTTCGACGGGGGAAAGAAAAAATCCTTCTCACATGCGAAAAACACGGTGGAAGAAGCTTACAGGCGGCTTTGATTGACAAGGATAGCAGAAGGCGATACAATACAGGGGAAGACAGGAGTCAACACACGCTGCAAGGAGGAATGCAACGATGAAATATCCCGCACAGGCGCATAAAAGGGCGCTGTCACTGCTGCTGGGACTGGTGATGCTACTGGCAAGCTTTACTTTTCCGGCCTTGGCGGCTGAAAACTGGGATCAGCTGCAAATTATGCTGAACTGGACAGATGCCAATGGGCAGCCCTTCAGCATGCTTGCTGAACCTGTGACCGGCAATGCGGCTCAGGCGTTTTGGGCGCAGGTGGATGCATCTGCCTTTAATGGCACCATGACCATCAGTGTTTCGCATCCTGAACACCCGGAGTACAGCTTCAGCCCTGCCGAGGGTGAACCTGTAAACGCAATAGATGCCGGCGCTTCGATGGATGGTACGCCGGTGATCATCACCGCTATGGTGAACGGCGAAACAGTTGATACGTATTTACTGTATGTATCCAGTTTACCCATGCCGCAGGAAACACCTGCGGAAGCACCGACAGAAGTTCCGACAGAAGTTCCGACAGAAGTTCCGACAGAAGTTCCGACAGACACGCCTGCACCCACCGAGGTGCCGGACGCCGTGGTGACGGTTGAGTATCAGACGGCTAGCGGCGAATCCTTGGGATCCATGACGCAGCATTGTCCGGCAGGCATGGTTACACCGATTTATGCGCCGTCCTTTGACGGGTATGTGGCGGATGCAGAGCAGAAGAATGTGACCGTTGACGCGAACGGCACGCCTGACCAGTGGACGATTACGTTTGTTTACACTGCAATTACCACGCCTGAGCCTGCGCCTGTGGACGCTGTGGTGACGGTTGTACGTCAGGATCGTGACGGCAATATCCTTGGCCAGGAAGAAAAGACGGTTCCAGCTGGTCAGAGCATTACTGTTTCTGCTCCGGAGATTGAAGGATATACCGCAGATGTGCAGGAACAAACTGTGAGTGCTGACACCCTTGGCAACGCAAGCCCGAATCCTGTGATCTTCACGTATGCGAAGAATGAAACACCTACGCCCGTTCCCGTGCCGACGGAGGTGGAGATTGCCGTCATCTACACAGGCAATGACGGCGCACAGCTCTTTAACGAAACGTGCATGGTGCAGGTTGGGCAGAGCACAACGCTTTACGCGAAGAGCTTCGATGGTTACACAGCGGATGAAACTGAAAAGACGGTTGATGTGGATGAAAACGGTGAAGCAAATCCGAATCCCGTAATTTTCACTTATACCAAAGAGGCTGTGACGACGGAAGAACCGGTTGAAACGGATGCTCCTTATGTGCCGCAGGAGGTATCGGTAAAGGTTCTTTATCGGGCTGCGGACGGTTCCTGGCAGCAGGAGGACACCGCTGTATGCCTGACAGGGGAGAGCGTTCCGGTTCCTGCCCGCGAAATCGAAGGCTATATCCCGGATCAGCAGGAGATTCTGCTGTCAGTGAACGAAAATGGGGAAGCAAATCCTGCGGAGATTGTTTTCACCTACACGGCGAATGCGGCGGAAACACCGGCAGGCGATCCTACGGCAGCGCCGGAAATCCGCGTGGTTATTCGCTACGAAGACAGCAGCGACTATCACGAGATTGCGGCAGCACAAGTCAGCAATGTGCTGGCGGAGGGACCCAACAACATTTCAGCTGCACCGGAAAATCTGGAGGAAGGCTATCATATTGTTAGTGAGCCGAATGTGACGGTGGATGTGGCAAAAGGCGTGGCAGATCCGGCCGAGGTTGTATTCTACTATGCCAAGGCCAGTGCGCCTGCCGAACCCGTCAATGCCACGGTAACGGTTTATTATCATGACCGGGATGGGCGCAACATTGCAGAACCCGTAGTTGTGACAATTGAGGCCGGCACGGAGAAGCCCATTACACCGGATGCATCCCATGTTCCGGAGGGCTACACCCCTTACCAGGCGGAACCCGTGACAGTGAAGGTGGATGCAAACGGCATTTCCAGCACGGACAGCGTGGAGTTTGTGTACGATGTTGCTGTGATTGAGACGCCCATTCCGATGGGAGAAACCATTAACCGCTTTGGCCGTACCAATGACAAGCAGGTAAAACTCCGCTCCGAACCGTCTACGTCCGGCGGGACAAAGACCGTTCTGGCCAGCTTGAACAAGGGAACGGCTGTGTGGATGGTGAAGGAAGAGCTCAACAGTGCAGACGAAAGCTGGACGAGTGTCATTTACAACGGTCAGAATGGCTATATCATGAGCAAGTTCCTGACGGTGATGACTGAGGCGGAGAGCAATCAGTTCGAACAGGAAGAGTGCTCTACCCCTGTGCCGCGCGATCCGTCTGCGGCGGAAACGCCTACAGCAGCGCCTGCCCTGACTGAAGTGAACGTGACCGCATATTATCGCTTTACCGATGGCAAAGCGGAAGAAACGGAAAATGTTTCCTGCAAAGTAAATGAAAAGTCCACCATTCCTGCACGCACGTATCCCGGCTACACTCCGGATTACGAAACGATCACGGTGTTTGTGGATGAAACGGGAAAGCCTGATCAGGAAGTTGTGTTTACCTACACGGCCACTCCTGTTATTCCTGACAGTATAAATGTAACGGTGCTTTATCAGGATAAGCAGGGGAACGAGATTGCTTCGTCCACGCAAAACTGTGCAACCGGTAAGCAGACTACCATCTACGCGTCTGCAATGGATGGCTACACACCGATTACTACCCAGCAAGTTGTAACGGTAGATGCAAATGGTACGCCTGATCAGAACCCGGTCATCTTCGTGTACAGAAAGAACGAGGAAGTGACAGCTACACCTGCGCCGTATACCGGGTATGCGCTTACCCGCAGCACCGTTGCCCTGCGCACGGAGATCAGCACGAAGGACGAAAGCATCATTATGACCCTTCCGGCAGATACGCTGCTGCTGGTAGACGCCCAGAGTATTGACGCAAGCGGCGCGGTATGGAGCCGCGGCACAACGCTGGATAAGCAGCAGGGATTTGTGCCGGACAGCGCCTTGCGGCACATCAACAACGAGGAAGCCGATTACTACATTCGTCAGTGGGAGGATATACATAATACGCCCACCCCGGAGGTGACGGCAGAACCGCCCCAACAGATTGGTTATGCCTATACGGTGGGCGATGGCGTATACTTCCGTTCTCAGCCCGACACGATGAGTGAAATTTTCGATGTGATTGGTCAGAAGATTCCTCTGTACGTGATGGGGCAATTCTATAAAGATGGCGTTGCTTGGCACATTGTGAACTACAATGGGCGATATGGATACATTCGCGCAGATATGCTGCGCATGATGTCCGCCCAGGAAACACTGGATTACATTAATAACCTGACAAAGGGTACGCCGACGCCTGTGCCGCGCAGCACACCGCAGCCCTATGATGAAACGGCGATGTCCAGCTATGGCTACGTGTCGTCCTCGTCTGTGAATTTCCGCAAAACCGCTTCCACCAGCGGGGCGAAAATTCGCACGCTGAAGAAATATGCGTTCTGCCTGATCCTGGGTACGGAAGAGATCAACGGCAAGACCTGGTACAGAATCAGCTATAATGGAACGACTGGCTATGTCATGGGCGACTACTTCAAGCGAATGACCATGGCGGAGGTATCCAGATTCCTGACCAGCAATGAGTATAAACAGGGCATTGCCAATAACACCACCACGACGACGGATAATACAGGCAGCAATGTGGCCAATGGAGGCTCTGCGGAGGATGATACGGTCAATCGCTGGCAAAATCCCAACAGCGGGTTGACAGTCAGCTATGTGCCTTTCAATCCTTTTGGGACGGTGGCACCGCTGCAGCCCACGGAAACGCCGACTGCATCTTCGAGTGCTGTGCCTTCCGCAAGTGCTATGCCTACCGCAAGTGTGCTGCCGACGCCGGAAGCTACCACCACCATTGAACCGATTGCCACCAAGGATGTCACTTATCCCACTGACACGGAAAACACGGGTTCCTCCATCGGTTGGATTATCGGTGTGCTGATCGCCCTGGTGTGCGTTGGCGGCGGCGTCTATGGCTATGTAGTGTATCGGCAGAACAAACGCCGCGTAGCACAGCAGCGTGCGGCAGCCAAGCGCGCAGCGGCACAGCGCGGTGCAGAACGGCAGCCTTATGCACGCACGGCGAATCCGCAGCAGCATCAGGGTCAGAGCAACGCATCTGTGCAGGCACGCAGACCCTATGCGCCGCAGCAGGGCGGCCAGGCTCCTTATGCGCGCACGGCTGCACAGCCTGGCTCCACTGGCTCGACCTACCGCCGGCCGGAGGTTACGCCGGCACCGGATGCGACGCAGCAGCAGAGCACCCAGCAAGCTGCCCCCTATGCAGGTTATCGCCCTGCACAGCCCAGGCAGCAAGGCACCCAGTCGCCCTATAACGGAAGCTATCGCCAGAACGACGGAGCCACTCCCTACACGGCTAGCTACCGCCAGGATGGCGACCAGAGCATAGCGTATACGCCGCGCCGCCGTGTACAGCATCCCAACAATGAGAATGGTGGCACAACGAACCACGATGATGAAGCCTAAGAGCTCATCATGATCTGCAAGCCGGAAATTTCGAAAGGGATTTCCGGCTCTTTTGATATAAAAACCTTAAACAGAAATGAAATGTTCCGGACAATCGGCAAAGACCGCTTGAAGGGGTATACACCCAAAGTGTTTGCAACGCAACGGACGGCGTTTTGCCTTGACGGTCTTGCTTTAGTGTGGTAAAATAATTATATTATGCGCAAAGGAGGAAGACCGGATGGTGTTCTTGGTTGCGCCAAATGTGACCAGCAGCGAAGCTATGGCATGTGCCATGCAATTGATGGATGACATCTGCAATATGGGCCATGAAGCATGCCTTGCGCAGAATGCGGACGCTGCCTATCTCAGCCGAACCAACATGGCGTTGGTTGTTGGCGGAGACGGAACAGTACTGCGTGCAGTGCGTGAAATGCACAAGTATCATTTCCCTTTCTGGGCAGTGAATTGCGGCCATTTGGGCTATTTAACGGATTGTGAACCGCGACGTGCCAGCGCGGTGCTGCGGCAGATCCTTTCCGGCGGATATCGCCTGGAGCATCGTGTGACGCTGGAGGGCGAATGGAAGCATGATGGTCAGGTGGAATCGTTCTTTGCACTGAATGAGGCGGTGATCCATCGAAGCGCTTATGCGCGCACGCTGAAGATGCGGTTGTCCGTGGGCGGCGCATCCATTATGCGCTTTGCGGGGGACGGTGTGCTCGTCAGTACACCGACGGGCTCCACGGCTTATAACCTGTCGGCGGGCGGACCGATTCTTTTACCGGAGTCTCAGCAGGCAGTGGTGACGCCTATTTGCCCACACGCAGCACTGTGCGCGCCGCTGGTTGTATCCGGAACGGAGAAAATTGTTGTGACCATTGGCATGAACGGGGAAACCGGCGATTTACCGCTTTTGGTTATTGATGGCTGTGATCGCTATCCATTGCACAATGGCGATACGGTTTCCTGTTGCCTTCGCGGTGAAAATGTGCAGTTTGTGCGCACTGGTGCAGGTGATTTTTACAGCCGTTTGCAGCGAAAATTGACACAAAATCGCTGATTTTCATGTTGAAATTGTCGTTTTTTCACTGCAAGCAAGTGGTATGCTAAACAGGATGATTCAAGGGATCAAAGAGGGAGGAACGCACGTGAATAGAATTCTTGAGAAGAAGACGCTGAATCCCACTGTGACGCTTATGCGGGTGGAAGCACCCCTGGTGGCCCGTAAGGCTGAACCTGGTCAGTTTATTATTTTACGGGTGGATGAAGAGGGAGAGCGCATTCCGTTGACTGTGGCCGATTTCGACAGGGAAACGGGCAGCGTAACTATTATTTTCCAAATTGTCGGCGCAACAACGGAGAAGCTGAACCACTTGCAGGAAGGCGACTTTATCCACGATTTTGTGGGTCCGCTTGGCCGTGCAACGCATACGGAAGGGCTCCGCAAAGTGGCAGTGGTTGGCGGCGGCGTCGGCTGCGCCATTGCGTTCCCTGTGGCAAAGAAGCTGCATATCCATGGGTGTGAGGTGCATGCCATTGTCGGTTTCCGCAACAAAGATCTTGTAATTCTGGAAGATGAATTTGCGGCGAATGTGACCAAGCTTGTTCGCATGAGCGATGATGGCTCCTGGGGTGAAAAGGGACTGGTGACCGATGCGCTGCGTCGATTGATTGAAAGCGGCGAACAGTATGACGAGGTTATCACGATTGGCCCGCTGCCGATGATGAAATTTGTCTGCAAGCTGACGAAGGAATTTGGCGTGAAAACGGTGGCAAGCATGAATCCCATCATGATTGACGGGACGGGCATGTGCGGCGGCTGCCGACTGACAGTGGGCGGAAAGACTCGCTTTGCATGCGTGGATGGACCTGAGTTTGACGGCCATGAAATTGACTTTGATGAGGCCATGGCACGTGGGGCGTCCTATCGCGAATTTGAGAGACACGCATATGAGGAAACCTGCAATCTGTTCCGCCAGAAGGAGGCTCGTTGACCATGCCGAACATGATGATGGAAAAGCATCCGATGCCTAACCAGGCGCCGGATGAGCGCAAGAACAACTTTTTGGAAGTGGCATTGGGCTATGATGCGCAGACAGCAATCGATGAAGCTAAGCGGTGCCTGAACTGCAAAAACAAGCCCTGTGTGGGCGGCTGCCCTGTGCGGGTTCATATTCCGGAGTTTATCCATGCGGTAAGTGAGGGCGACTTCGAGGGCGCTTATCAGATCATCAGCCAAAGCAGCTCGCTGCCGGCGGTGTGCGGGCGCGTATGTCCGCAGGAGAGCCAGTGTGAACAGAAGTGCGTGCGGGGTATCAAAGGAGAGAGCGTTGCTATTGGCCGGCTGGAACGTTTTGTGGCGGATTGGCACAATGCGCATGCCACGCAGAATCCCCAGCGTCCCACCCTCAACGGACATCGTGTAGCGGTGGTTGGTTCCGGTCCATCAGGTTTAACCTGTGCAGGCGATCTGGCACGCAAAGGGTATGAGGTGACGGTGTATGAAGCACTGCATCTGGCTGGCGGCGTGCTGGTGTACGGCATTCCGGAATTCCGTTTGCCCAAGGCCATTGTGCGCAAGGAAATTGATACGCTGAAGGCGCTTGGCGTAAAAGTAGAGACCAACGTTGTGATTGGCCGTACATTGACCATTGATGAACTGATGGGTGAAGGCGGTTTTGAAGCGGTCTTTATCGGCTCCGGCGCAGGACTGCCCAAATTTATGAACATTCCGGGTGAGAACCTGAAGGGCGTATACTCTGCAAATGAATTTCTGACTCGCATCAATCTGATGAAGGCTTATCAGCCGGATAGTGCTACGCCCATCCAGCATGGCAAGCACGTTGCAGTGGTTGGCGGCGGCAATGTGGCCATGGATGCGGCGCGTTGCGCCCGTCGCCTTGGGGCGGAAGTAACGGTGATATATCGCCGAACCGCGGCAGAGCTTCCTGCGCGCCATGAAGAAGTGGAGCATGCGATGGAGGAAGGCATCGAGTTCCGATTCCTGACCAATCCGGTGTCCATTGCCGGGGACGAACAAGGCTGGGTGAAGAGTATCCGCTGCCAGGAAATGACGCTTGGGGAACCGGATGCATCCGGCCGTCGTCGTCCTGTGGCAGTGGAAGGAAGCGAGCAGGACATTCCCATGGATTGCGTCATCATGGCGCTTGGTACTTCGCCCAACCCGCTCATTAAAGCGACCACTGAGGGGCTTGAAACCCAAAAGTGGGGTGGTATTGTGGTGAAGGAAGACACAGGCGCAACCTCACGCGAGGGTGTGTACGCCGGCGGCGATGCGGTAACCGGTGCTGCCACCGTCATTCTCGCTATGGGTGCTGGCAAGACGGCTGCTGCTGCCATTGATGAATATTTGCAGAAGAAATGCACGGAGAGCTGCAAAGATGCAGATTGATTTTTATCATTGGGGCGGCATGTGCCCGTTGGCAGACGAGTTCATCAATCTTGTGCATTTGAGTACGCCAACGTTGACGGTTGAAAGCCACGACCTGACGACAAATTTCGCTCTGGCTAGAGAAAAGAAAGTGTTTTTTCCATTCCTGACCGTGGTGGATCATATTCATCGGTATTATGCGCCTATCACAGGGTCTTTTATGGAAAAACTGAAGCAAGGAATACTTCCCGTGGAAAGGCCTTACTGTCCTAAGCTTGGACAAACGGTATATACCGCGACGATTGAACCGATTACGCGCGATAATTATGCATTGGCGAAACAGTGCACAGGGCGCAAGAGCTGCGGTGGATGCAATACAAAGCTTCGTATGTATGATGCAGTGGGCGAACGTATCCTTGGCTTTGTGCACAGGGAGGGAAATCGTCTCCTTGGAGGAGCGGAATTCTATCCATCCATGTTTGTGCCCTATGCTATTCCGCATAAAGAGGATACGGCGTTCATTACTTGTGTATATGGTTCGGATGAAACGTTTGACTACAAAAGTGCGCCGTTGGAAGCATTGGAGGGCTATCTGTCCGAAACATATCGGTATGCACTGGTTGTGGCGGATGAAGAAAGCGTATTCCCCAATGGCGATCTACCGTTTTTTTTGCGCCATGGTTATAGGGATAAAGGGATTCTATTGACGGACGACTACTGTCGTCTTCATCTGCTGGCCAAGAATCTGTGAGCAAAACAAACAGGCTGCGAAAGCAAAAAGCAATGCTTTCGCAGCCTGTTTGTTATCAATCACATTTCTTCTGTTATGGAATCCATGACTTGCTGGAGTGCCTTTCGTGCCACATCATAACCATAACCGCGGCGAACAATCGCTGCGATAATTCGCTGAGCTGTTTTGCGCGGATCCTCACCGGATTTTGCCCGCCCGAGGGCTTTTGACGCCAGCGATGCCGCACAGGCAAGCTGCTCTTCCTCATCCACCTGTTTAAGCGCTTCGCCGGTCTGCTCGGCAGAAATGCCTTTTTGCCGCAGCTCCTGCGCAATACGACGCCGTCCAAGTTTTTTGCATCTGGCTTCTACCCACTGGCGTGCAAAGTCCGCATCATCCAGCAGATGTTCCCGTTCAAGCTTGTAAAGCACCATTTCAACCGTGCAGGGGCGATAGCCTATACGAAGCAGCTTCCCCTCGATTTCTTTGCGGCTGCATGCCCGTGCCGCCAGTGCTGCAACGGCTTTATCCAGCGCATGGCGATACTGCCGCACCATCAGCCACTGGTCGTATTCCTCCAGATTAAGCGGCTGTCCTTCGGAAAGTGGTCGTTCACGAAAAAGAAGAAGAGGAACGAGCACTTCTGTTGCATCATTGATTGTAATGCGCATTTTGCCGCGCTCACGCCTGATGGCGGTAATCACGTCCATTGGGGCAGCTCCTTCCCAAAGGCCAGACGCACCACGTCCCTGTTAACTGCACCCAGCCGACCGATGCGCTGTTCACTCGCGCCGCCGTTCAGGAAAACCACCTGTTCATTGCTGCCCAAAATTCCAAATGCGCCGTCCACACAGCCGTAGGCGAAACCTTGATGACCAAATAAGATTTTTCCCGGGAGCGTTTTGTCCTCCAGCAGAACAAGCCCCAAACCGTAATACATGCCGGGAGAAATCGCACCATAGCAGGCATGGGGGTGGGTCATTTGCCGAATCGTTTCCGGCGATAAAAACGGTTTTCCATCCAAGACGCCATTTCCTTGAATGAGCGATAGCATGCGGCTGATAGACGCTGCTTCGGTGTACATTGCGCCAGCCGTATGCCCGAAATGGCGCTGTGGATCGGGGTGAATCAACGGCTTTTCACCCAATGACGTGACGCGCACATCTGCACATTTTTTTCGGCTGAGTACACGGCGAATAGGCATGATGCGCGATTTATCCAGCGTGGAGGCATCTAGCGTCGCGTTCATTCCAAGCGGATGGAAAACGAGCGAGTCCATGGCGGAAGCAACATTCTGGCCGGTCGCTTGTTCAATAACGCAGCCAAGCAGGCCAAAACCAAAATTGCAGTAGGCAAATCGTTCGCCGGGGTGGCCAACATGTGCGCCGGGAGCTTGCAGTACCTGATGAAACGTGGCGCCAGTTTCCAATGCCGCTTGCATGGACGGAACGTCACGCAGGCCGGATTGATGGCTGAGCAAGTGCAGAAGCGTTACGTCTGCAAGGAAAGGCTCATGCGCCGCTTGTGGCAGCAGCTGCGTAACAGGGGTGCTCAGCGTGAATGCCCCCTGTTCCGTCAGGCGGAGAATAGCCAACGCCGTGGCTATTTTTGTGATGGAGGCTACACGATAAATGGTGTGATCGGTTGCAAAATGGGCAATGCTGCCGCTCACGGAGGCATGAATGGTGGCCGCGACATCGCCGCGGCGCAGCAGCAACGTACTGCCGAGCACATGCCGGTGATTCAGAATGCGTTGATATTCTTTCAAATGCGTCATTGCATGTCCGGTGCAGGTGTATTGCGTTTTCCAGCGGGGCGACGGTGCAAAAAGTGGTAAAGCCGCGGCATACGCGATATTTTTCAGGCGTGTGGTGGGCATGGGATGCCTCCTTGGTAAAGGTTCAGAGGGTGGAAAGGTGCGGGTGCGTTTCTTGTGCATTGGCAGCGGGGTAGACACATGCCGCGCCGCACAGCAGCAGGAACGAGAACAGCGCGCACAGCACCAGCGCATTCACCCATTCAGCCGGTGCATAAAGGGTTAAATAGCGGCGGCAGGCAAGGGTGAACACGGCTGCAAGCGCGGGCAAAAGGGACATAAAACGAGCACGCAAGGTGTGCCCGGGCGAGAGTGCCAGCATGACGGATACTGCCATTATCCCGCAGACACTGAGGGAGTATATGATCTCATAGCCAAGAAACGCTGCCTGGGGACGCGGCAGAAGCAGCGCTGCACACAGCGCTGCCCCGGCGGAAAACAGACCGCTGAGAAATTGCAGTCCTGTGATTTTTGGCAGTGCGCGTACAGCGAAATAGCCGTAGACCGCCATGCACAACAGGACGCTGAGCAGCTGACTTATACGGGCGGAACCGCCGGTGGTCATCAAGCTGTCCAAGCGTAATCCCTCGATAATCAGCCTTCCGCTGCCATACAAAAGAAAATACCATGCGGTGATGTCGCCTGGGCGGCGCATCTTTTTGCGCGAGAGCGCAAGAATCACAAAACCTGCCAAATCCCAGGCAGATTCATAGAAGAAAGTGGCCATATGCCACACGAGCACGCCATTTTCCGGAATTTGCACACCCAAAGGGAAAAATTGCAGCGCCTGGTTAGTGATCGGCAGCCCATAGGCTTCCATGTTGAAAAAGTTGCCCCAGCGGCCAATGGCCTGTGCCAGCAGCACACCGGGGGTAAGCATATCCAGAATTGTGCACAGGCTGATATGCCTATGCCTGCTGAACAGAAACGCTGCCAGAAAGCCGCCGATAATGCCGCCGTAAATGGCCAGTCCGCCCCGCCAGATATACAGGATGGAAAGGGGATTTTTTGCAAAGGTATCCCAGGCAAAGAAAACATAATAAAGCCGGGCGCCGACGATGCCCAGGGGAATGACCCACAGCGCCAGATCGACCACCGTATCCTTGGGCAGACGCAGCCTTTTTTCTTCCCGTGCTCCCCAGAAGATCGCAGCGCAGAAGCCCGTGACAATCAGCACGCTGTACCACGGAAGCGATGCAAAAATATACCGGCTGTCGGGCATCATCTCAACCCCTTTCACACTCAAAACACTTATTTATTATAGCCATGAAGCGCGGGTACGTCAACGGATGGAAAGCAATCAGGAAAAGTGTGCCATGAAAGGAAGAAATTTATCCAAGAAACAGGAAAACAAAAAACAGGGAAAAAACACGCTAAAGCACTTGACAAGGATGGGAAGCGGGTGTATAGTAGGCGCATAAACCGGCGAGGGAGAAGAGTAGCTCCGTCAAGCATGGTACAGGGAGTTGCCGAGAGTGGAACGGCAGCGCATGCGGATGAAGTGAATGGGCTCCTGAGGGTTTACCCGAACATTGTTTTCGGCCAGTAGGGTAAAACGGGGAACGCACCCGTTATCAGAGCGGCGCATATCAAAGGTATGCGGAAAAGAGATTGTTCCTTGTTACGGGAACAAAGCTGAGTGGCACCGCGGGAATACCGCCTCAGTCGGAAACGACTGAGGCGTTTTGTTATTCCAAGAAGAGACGAGACCAGACGAGATGAGAAAGGAAGGAATCCAACCATGACCATGAAGAAGATCGTAGCCCTTGTGATGACCATTGCCCTGCTGTTGACCGCTGCCTCCGCTTTCGCGGATGGAGAGAAAACCTACCGTATTGGTATCATCCAATTTGCAGAGCACGGATCGCTGGATAACTGCCGGCAGGGCTTCATTGAGGGATTGGCAGAAGAAGGTTTTGCGGATGGCGTCAATGTTGAATTTGACATCCAAAACGCGCAGGCTGATACCGCTATTACCGCACAGATTGCCAGTGTGCAGGCTGAAAAATGTGACCTGATTTGCGCCATTGCCACACCTGCTGCCATGGCTGCTTACAATGTGGCAGAAGGCGCCGGTATCCCTGTCATTTACACTGCTGTGAGCGATCCTGTGGCGGCAAGCCTGGCCAATAGCGACGGAACCAACCCTGGGCAAATTACCGGCACCAGCGATGCATTGCCTGTGGAAGCTCAGCTGAAGCTCATTCGCGCCATGATGCCGCAGGCCAAGACCATCGGCATTCTGCACACCACCAGCGAGACCAATAGTGATTCTACCCTGGCGATCTACAAGGCACTGGCGCCGCAGTATGGGTTTGAAATTGTGGACAAGGGTATTTCTTCCGGCGCTGATCTGCCGATGGCACTGGATGCGCTACTGCCCAATGTAGACTGCACAACAAACCTCACGGATAACACGGTGGTTAACTATCTGGCGGTTGTGCTGGAAAAATCCGCTGAATATGGAAAGCCTGTGTTCGGTAGTGAAATTGAGCAAGTGAAGAATGGCTGCGTTGCTTCTGAAGGCCTGGAATATGTGGAGCTTGGCCGTCAAACCGGTCGCATGGCTGCCCGCGTATTGAAAGGAGAAAATGCAAAGGACATTCCGTTTGAAACCATCAGCAATTCCTATCTGTATATAAACACTGCTGCTATGGCACAGTTTGGGCTGGAGATGCCTGAAGAGCTCAGCGAACGCGCCAATGATGTGACGGCACAGTAAGAATTGCAACCGGTCAGGAAAACAGCGCTGCCCCGGACATGGAATGCCGTGCCGGGGCAGCGCCGCAACAAGTGAGGAAAAAACGATGACGCTTGGCATGATCCTTGGCATCCTGGAACAGGGGCTGATTTACGGCATCCTTGCCCTTGGCCTGCTGATTACCTATCGTATTCTGGACTTTCCGGACTTAACGGTAGACAGCTCTTTCCCGCTGGGCGCAGCGGTGAGCGCTGTGCTGACGCTGCGTGGTATGCCGCCGGCGCTGACACTGCTGTGCGCACTCCTGGCAGGTGCGTTGGCCGGGCTTGTGACGGGATTGATTCATGTCAAATGCAAGGTGCGCGATCTGCTCAGCGGTATCATCACCATGACAGGGCTCTATTCTATCAACCTGCACATTGCAGGCAAGGCAAATGTGCCCCTCTATGCTGGCGAAACACTGTTCAAAAACGCTTTTACCAAAGGCTTGCCTGCGTGGATTGCGCCTTATGCAACGGTGCTTATTGTGCTGCTGATTGCCTTGCTGGCCAAGTTTTTGCTGGACTGGTTCCTGCGCACAAAGGCAGGCTTTCTCCTCAGGGCAGCAGGGGATAATCCAGGTGTTGTGACAACGCTTAGCCGTGACCAGGGAACGGTGAAGATTCTTGGCCTTGTGATCGCCAATGCGCTTGTGGCGCTGTCCGGTGCGGTGATGTGCCAGCAGCAGCGCTTCTTCGATATTTCCATGGGGACAGGCACAATGGTTATCGGCCTTGCGTCGGTTATCATTGGTACCAATTTGTTCAAACGGGTATCCTTCATGTGCAGCACAACGATGGTGATCATCGGCTCCATTATTTATAAGGCGTGTGTATCCATTGCTATTTCTTTGGGGCTGGAAGCCACGGATATGAAACTGGTGATTTCCGTGTTGTTCCTGGCTATCCTGCTTTTGTCCAATACCAGGCGAAAGAAGGTGCGTATTCATGCTTGAAGTGCGGAATGTGACGAAAATCTATAATCCCGGCACGGCACAGGAAACCTGCCTGTTCAGAAATTTCTCCCTGATGATTGATAAGGGAAGCTTTGTGAGCGTTGTAGGCAGCAACGGCTCCGGCAAAACGAGCCTGCTGAATATTCTGTGTGGTTCCATTCCAGTGGAGGACGGACAAATTTTCATGGATGGTCAGGATATTACCAAGCTGAAAGAGTTCCGCCGTTATCAGCGCATGGGTCGGGTTTATCAAAATCCGGCCATGGGAACCTGCGGTTCCATGACGATTCTGGAAAATTTGTCAATGGCAGACAACAAGGGAAAACCCTTTGGGCTGAAGCGTGGAACCAATCGAAAACGCCTGGAGGACTACCGGGCGATGCTTGCACCCTTGGGTCTTGGACTGGAAGATAAAATGGATGTAACGGTCGGCTCGCTATCCGGTGGGCAACGGCAAACGTTGGCGCTGCTGATGGCAACCATGACACCCATTGATTTTCTTATTTTGGATGAACACACTGCGGCACTGGATCCCAAAACAGCCGAAACGGTGATGGAACTGACCAACCGCATTGTGCGGGAAAAACACTTGACGACCATGATGGTAACGCATAACCTGCGACATGCCGTCACCTATGGGGACAGGCTGTTGATGATGCATCAGGGGCATACCGTGATGGATAAAGCTGGGGAAGAAAAGAAAAAGCTTTGCGTAGACGATTTGCTGAGCGTGTTTAATGAGATTAGCATCGAATGCGGCAACTGAAAAAAAGGCACGGGGGAATAAGCTAAGGCTCTTCCCCGTGCCTTTTCAGATGGCGGAAGTGCTTATCTGCACCAACGAACACGCGCGCCTTGGCCATCTCTGGGAGAGCCGAAGAGCAGCACCAACAAATCGTACATGACGCCAATGCCAAAAAGCCCGCCGGTGCACAGATACACAAGACCCAACCCTACCCGGCCGAGGTAGAACTTATGTACGCCAATCCAACCGAAGAAAAGGCACAAAAGCAACGCAACGATTCTGCTGCGGGATGAGCTGTCCGAATACCGATAGCGCGGGCTGCTTTCATGTTGGTGCACCACTTGAACAACCACGGTTTGAGGCTGTGCTTCAGGTGCGGCCTGCACAGGCTGTGCCTGTTCAACATATGTGCCGCAATACTCACAGCGATGCGTGCTGTTGCTCATATTTGCACCACAGCTCGGGCACTTCATAATCACTCACTCCTTTTGATTGCATGAAGTATAGCACGACTTTCTTTTGATCGCAATGGGTGGCGTTCAAATATCGCATTTTTGTGCGCAAAACGACTGCTTGACTGCCTCAATGCTTGCCAAAACAACCGTGAAAATGCTACACTGTTATCAACGTGCTGGGGGGAGGCATTTGCCATGGAACACATTGTGACCCAACAGGAGGACGGCATGCGGCTGCGGGATATGTTGCGCCGCGTGATGGATGTGAGTTATACAGCTATGAAGTCTGCCAAATGGGAAGCACGCATTTTGGTTGACGGTCAAACGCGCACTGTCGACCGCCCTGTGCATGCGGGGGAGACGGTGTTGTTTTTGCCTGCGGAGGTCATGCCGGCCTATCAGCCAAAGCCCTGCAATCGTCCTGTTCATATTGTTTATGAGGATGAATATCTGCTTGTGGTGGATAAGGATGCGCCGCTGGCCAGTCAATCCAGCGAACGTCAGCCGGACGATACGCTGGAAAACATGCTTTTCGCTTATTTCGGCTGTCCGAAACAGTTTGTTTATCGTCCGGTCAATCGGCTGGATAAGGGAACCAGCGGGCTGATGGTTGTAGCTAAATCCGCCCATGCCCAGTATCAGCTGCAAAGGCTGCTGCATACACCAGCGTTTCGCCGCATTTATCTGGCTGTAGTGGAAGGTTCTTTGCCCCGGCAGCAAGGGGTGATTGACGCCCCCATTGCCAAGGAGAATGCTGCAAGCATCCGACGGCTGGTGTGCCCGGAGGGCAAGCAGAGCATAACGCATTATCAGGTGCTTGAGCAGTGCAAACACCGAAGCCTTGTGCAGCTGGAACTGGAAACAGGGCGCACGCATCAGATCCGTGTGCACATGGCTTATGTAGGGTGCCCGATTTGCGGGGATTTTCTTTATGGACAGGAGCTGGAGTTGCTGCCGGGACGTTTTGCTCTGCATTCTGCCCAGCTGCTGTTGATCCACCCGTTTACCGGGAAACTGCTGGACATTTCTTCTCCCTTGCCTGCAAGCTTTGCTCTTCTGCTTGATGAAGCGCATCCTTGAGCCACGAGTATCCGTGGTGACGCAAAGCAGCCATTCTTTGACTAAGGCGTTCTGGAGAAATATCATCCCCGTCTACGCCAAGGTTCTGGTTCAGTTGGTCAATGCGGCTGTTTCTGGAATTCGGATGGCCGTCATGATAGCGGCGCAGCACGGTCACCGGTGTGTTCAGCATATAGGCGAAGGCTGCACCGTGAAATGAATCGGTTACCAATCGTGCTGCACCATCAATCAAACCAACCCACTGTTCAGGTGTAACGCCGCCTTGCAGCATGCCGGTTTGCCGCCATGCCTCTGCAGTGACAGGCACAATCACCATTGCAAGACCAGCAGACGCGGCTTCGCGGCTTGCCTGAAGCCAGTAGGACGGATTTTCACCAATAAAGTAGCATAGCAGATAGGGTTGGGTCAGTTCGCTTTTTGTTGCAAACTTCCGCCATACATCTGGTGAAATGAGAAACACCGGATCCGGCATAACGGGGACGTTGCGTCCGGTTAAACGGTGCAGGATAGCTGCACCCGCTTCCTCGCGCACGCTAAGGGCAGTGTATGCACCAGCCATGCGGCGAATCATTTGCGCCTTACGTCCGTTTGCCAATGCTGATACACCAAGAGATGGTGCATAGGCTACACGGGGCTGTCCCGTGGCTGCAAAATCGAAGAAATAAACCGGATTCAGCCATGTTGGAGACCAGATTTGATCACTGCCTGACAGAAGAATATCGCATTGATCCGTTTCATGCCGAAGCTGGGCTTCGTGATGGCAAGGCGCCGTCATTGGAAGCTGTTGTCTGCGGAAAGTCGAAAGCGCTGCTGCTTTTTCTTGCGCGCCTTTCTGATTTGCCTTAACCAAACGTTTGCGAAGCCCGTCCAGCAAAAGCGATGGGGAATTCCCACAATATAGGAGGTTCCTCAGCTTTTCGCTACCGCCGGGGGCGTAGTCGATTTCCGCTGCCTGATACCCCAACTGTTCCACCGTTTGTGCAAGTGCCCATGCCTGCAGGGTTGAACCATAGTTCTCATTGTGCAGGAATGTGATGATGCCAACCCGTGTCAATATCTCTCACCCTTTCCATGCCATTTTAGCACGGGAAAGGATGCGGGGCAAGCAAAAATCTTTTTTCAACAAAACCTCACCGTACATGATTGCGTCTGATAGAATGGAGCTCCACGGAAGGCGGTGCTAGCAAACGCCTTTCCAACAGCAAGGAGGGTGATCAAAGTGGATGCAGCGACCTTCCAACAGAAGGCCATGCAGTATGAACGGCTCATGTATCACATCAGCTATGCCATGCTTCGTCACAATGAAGATTGCGCGGATGCTGTGCAGGAAACGCTTTTGCGCGCATGGCGCAAGCGAGACAGCCTGCGGAGCATGGATGCATTCAGGCCATGGATTTGCAGGATTTTGGTGAACACCTGCAACGACATGCTGCGAAAAAAGCCTGCATGTGCCTTTGCAGAACTGAGTGATAACATCCCGGCTGCTGCAATCAGCGGCGAGCTTTCGTTTTTGAACGATGCGATTGCCGCCTTATCGCCTCAGCAGCGAACAGCCGTTGTATTGCACTATCTTGAGGGATTGTCCATCAAGGAAATTTCGCAAATGACGGGAGCGCCTCAAGGAACGGTGAAAACACGTCTTTTGTATGCAAGGCGACAATTGAGCAGCTTCCTTGCGGATGAAGTGGAGGTGAAATCATGACAGAACGAAGATTTCATGATGCACTGAAGGCAGCAACACCTGATGTGCCAGAGGTGTTTCATCAGACCATGGAAGAAACCCTTGGACGCATTGCTGCACAGGAAACAGGTGCCCTGCCTGCACGGAAACCGACGCCACGGCTTCGCAAACGGTTTGCGGTGGCGTTGGTGGCTGCCATGCTGGTAGTTGCAGTGGCTGTTGCCGCAGTGCTTCGGCCGGATGTGCTCACAGCATTCTGGGGTGAGGTAAATGTCACAGAAGATATGCGAGGCATCATCCGGCGGAATCTTGCGGGTGAAACGATTGGCAACTATACTGTGCGCATCGAAGAAGCTGCATGGGACGGCGTATCGCTCTACGTTCTCTACAGTATCCGGGACAACACCTGTACCACGCTTCTGGGAAAGGAAAGCGCTTACGACCCAAGCGGCCGCCGCTACCTGTCCGAAGAGGAAACACAGCGTTTCGAGAATGTTGGCTGGTGGACGGATACCATCTGGATTAACGGGGAGGATGTAGACATTCCCGGCGGTACAACATGGTATGAATATGGCGGCGATAAGCCTGGTGAAGTGCTGTTCTATCAGCTGTGGCCTCTGGGCTGGCCTGTGGGCGGCGAACCGTTGACGCTGCATGGCCAAGTAACTTTCAGCCTGCCCATCGGTGAACGGCAGGCGATGGATACTCTTAAGCGCAATGAGAATGGGGGCTTTGCACTGCCGGAAAAGGGTGTTTTGTCTTTTGCACTGGATACGGATGCGCTGAGCGGTGTTCGCAAAACAGCCATGAAGGAGGAAACGGTTTTCCCGGATGGTACCGCAGTGCGAGTGAGCGAAGCGACCTTCTCACCGGTGAAGACCTATGTGACGCTTGATTACCAGGTGCCGCAGCAAACGATGGACGCATACATTGCGCAAAATGGTCCGGGCTTTACGGATGAAAACGGCACGGTGCTTTTCCCGTATACGGCCGCGGATCTGGTGACCAGCTGGGCCTATGATCTGGTGGTGACGGATGAATCGGGCGAAAGGGTATTCGATTCAACGCCTGCAACGATAGACGGCTTGCAGGGATTGGGGGATCAGCAAATCTGGTATCTGCTGCCGCCGATGGAGGATGCAGCGAAGACACTGTACTTGTGCCCGCTGGATGAAAGCGGAAAACCGGACATGACGAGAAAAATCAAGCTGCAATAAAACAAGCATGACGGACGGCACGCTGCGGAATGGAAAAGGACGTTTCGCAGCGTGCCCTGCAAGAAAAATGGGAGGGAAATTTTATATGAAGGGAAAAGAAAAAGAGCTTCGATATTGATCGAAGCTCCGCTGTGCGACCGACGGGACTTGAACCCGTACCCATTGCTGGACACGCCCCTCAAACGTGCGCGTATGCCAATTCCGCCACGGTCGCAGGTCAAACAGCAAGATATATTATAGCGAATGAAAAGATACTTGTCAAGGGGTTTGAGGGAAATGTAAAACATTTCTCGCTATCGCATGATCCATTGACGTAGAAATTATAACCTGCTATCATGAGTATACAGCGGTGGTATGCAGAAGCGCCTCTGCATGCTGCACACCTATCGGAGGATTGAACATGACACGAAAGCTGTTGGCGATGCTGTCCCTGTTGTTGCTGTTCCTTTGCCCTGCTTTTGCAGAAAGCGCTCCTGGGATTCGGTTAGAGAGCGATGTGCGCTCCTTTCAGGATAATCCGCTGATTGTTTCCTGCAAGGAATCTGGTATGCTTACCGTCACAGTGGAAGACAAACTGAACACATATCGAAGCTGGACTTTGGACGCGCAGGTAGGGGAAAATCACATTGCCTGGGATGGGCTGGGCGACCATCAGGAACCGATGCCACAAGGACAATATCGCGTGTGTGCTGTGTTGAAAACCGATACGGGCGAAACGCAGGAAGCAAGCGCTGCCTTTGAACTGAAGCGAAGCCGGCAGGCGCTTCGTTTTGCACTTTCCAGCAGCGATACGCTCTATGCTGATACCAGATGGTATATCGAATATCGGCTGGTGCGTGCCGGGCGGATGACCATAGAGTTCTATCGTGCCGAAGATATGAATACGCTTTTGGAAACCCGTCGCAGGGATGCCACAAACGAAGTGTGCACCTATACCTGGGATGGTACGCTGAACGGTGAAGCGGTGGAACCAGGTGACTATGTGTTGCGGCTTTACGCCTTTGATAACCCGGACTATCGACAGGATGTATTGGTGCATGTAGCCGGGGAAAATTCGCCAATGCTGCCTGTCGGCCTTACGGGAGCAATCATGCCAACGGATGATATGGATGATGCAGCAATCTGGAAGCTGATGATGGCACCTTCTGTTGTTGTTGCCCCATCCAGCGCAGCAAAGCATACCCATTATAACATTTATGCTGCTGCGGATAAGAATTCCAAAGTACTTGGCACACTGCACTGCAACACGCAGGCAGTGGAGGTTATGGATATCACTGAAAGCGGTTGGTGCCGCATTGGTGCTTGGAATCATGAGGATGGGTCATACACGGTGGGCTACGTGCCGAAAAATCGACTGACAGTGGTTCAGCCACGCACGCAATACGGTATTCTGATAGATAAACGCGATCAGACCATGACCATCTTTGAACGCGGTAAGCGCATCTGGCAAATGAAAATTTCCACAGGGTTGATGGCCAAAGATAAACTCATCCGTGAAACGGCAGCCGGTGCGTTCATAACGGCAGAACATATGGAGGATTTTAGCGACAGCGGCTTTACCTACAGTTATCCTATCCGCTATGATGGAGGCAATCTCATTCACCAGCTTGGCTGGAAACGGGTTGGCGGAAAGCTGGATTTTTCTGAGCAGACGCCCTATCTTGGGCGCAAAGCATCCCATGGGTGTACGCGCATAGAAGGCTGCACCGGTGATGGAGAAATCAATGCTTATTGGATATATACCCATATTCCTGCAGGTACACGTATCATGATTGTGGACGATCCCAAACAGCGATTGCTGGAAATGGCGTCGGCTAATGCGGGAACTGATCCGTATCGTGCGCTTACAGTTGTTGCTTCACCTACTGACCTTGCGAGCGGGGAAGATGAATTGCTTTTGACCTTTGGAGGAGACGTTGTGCTCGGTACAAGGGAAAAGTGGCAATCCGCCCAGAATGCGCTTCCGGCTGTGCTGGCGCGAGAGGGATATGATTACCCGTTCCGCAATCTCGTTTCTATTTTCAAAAAGGACGATATGACGCTGCTGAATCTGGAATGTGTACTGAAAGCGGATAGCAGCGGCGAAGATAAGGAAAAACTTTATCGGTTCCGCGGTTTGCCGGAATACACGGAAGTGTTGTGGCGTGCCGGTGTGGACCAGGTTAATATTGCCAACAACCATGTGATTGATTATGGTACAAAAGGCCGTGAGACAACCCGTGCAGCGTTGTGGGCAGCCAACATTCCATCCAGCGGTTATGGTCAACTTTACATCTGGGAAAAGAACGGACATCGCATTGGCTTTGGCGGATGCCGTGAAACCATCTGGCGGCAGGATACATCAATCATTCACCGGGAAGTGGAGCAACTGCGCCAACTGGGCTGCGAGGTTGTTATCTATACATGTCACTGGGGAACCGAATACAGCCCGGCACATGACAGTGAGCTGCAAAAGGCCATGGCGCAGTCCGCAATAGATGCGGGGGTAGACATTGTGGTAGGGGGACACCCGCATGTAGTGCAGGGGATAGAATATCGAAACGGTACGTTGATTCTTTATAGCTTGGGCAATCTTATGTTTGGCGGCACGCATGACATGACCACCTTCGATGCGATGCTGGCACAGGTGCGCCTCCGCTTTGGTGCAAATGGCTATGAAGGCGCCACACTGTCCCTGCTGCCAGTGCTCACCAGCAGCTCCGCCCCGGTGAACGATTTTTGCCCCATTTTGGCCACTGGACAGGATGCGCAGCGCATTCTTGCCAAGGTGCAGGCAGATAGCGATATTGCTATTGCAGACAATATGTTTTTTCCGGCAAAGTGATCAGCAAAAGGCAATCTGCTATATTTGTGGCTGCCTTTTGCCGAAGATGCTACGCCGTTGGAACGTTCTTCAAAATAACACGGATAGCCTGACGCTCTTCTTCTGCCAGCGGCACAAAGCGCTGAATGGTCTGCACGTTTTACGGATTTGTTCCAGCTTGCTGGCGCCTGTGATCACGCTTGTGATGGCTGGATTCTCCAACACCCACGCAAGTGCAAGCTGTGCCATGGTTTCGCCGCGGGCGTGGGCGATTTCATTGAGCCTGCACACGGTGTTCAGCTTGTCCTGCGTCAGGTTCTGCACGTTCAGGAATGGGTTTGCCCCTGCTGCACGGGAATCTGCGGGTATGCCATTGAGATATCATCCGGCAAGCAGTCCTTGCATCGGGGGAGAAAATGCGACTGCACCAATGCCCTTGCGCAACAGTACATCCGTCAGCCCGCCTTCAATCCGACGATCTAACATGTTGTAGCGCGGCTGATATACCGTCAGTTTTCCCCCCATGGAGGCACGCACATTGCCGGCCTGCTCAGTCAATTCTGCCGGATAGTTGGAAACACCCACATACAGCGCTTTGACCTGATGCACAATATCCGCCAATGCCTGCATGGTTTCTTCCACTGCGCCTGGAATGGGGTCATAGTTGTTGGCCAGGTCAAAGTGCGTCACACCTAAATCAAACGCACCGAGCGGCATTTCCCAGGCATTAGAAAGTGGTGCTGTTGTGCCAAAACTGTTTTACAAGGCAAGGAAGACTCGTGGGAGCTTTGGGAGCTTTTGCCGTATGAAGCATAGGACATTGCATCATAACGATACGGATTTGCCATATGCCATGGAAAAACCTCCCCCATTGTTGAAAACGAATATGCTCTCATGTTCGGCAAATGCCGGGTACTTCCTGCTGATGGATCGAAATGTGATAACGAATTCTGAAAAAAGGGTTGACAAGATAGGTTAGACAAATGTACAATGCCATTAAGGCTGGAGGGGGTGGGCATATGCCAGGCAAAATACTCACAGAAGCGGAAGAAAGAATTATGGACGTGCTTTGGGAACAATCACCCCGCACAATGATGGAAATCACCCATGCGCTGGAGGCTGAAACTGGCTGGACAAAGCATACCGTGACTACGCTGCTGAAACGTATGCTCCAGAAAAAAACGATTTGCATGGATGATACCGGGTCTGTGCGCCACTATTCGCCATGCCTGTGCAAGGATGAAATTGCCCGTGAGCAAACACAGTCGCTCCTCAAAAGAATGTTCTCTGGAAAAGCGTCGCTGCTTGTAGAAAATCTTGTTGAGGATGGAAGCCTCAGCGAAAAAGACCTGCGTGAACTGCTTAAACTTATGGAACATAAAGCGTAGCCATATCATTTAAGGCACAGAGGTGAAGCCTGAAATAAGGTTTCACTTTTTGTTTTTAAAAACATAATTATAGACCGATAAACGACCAAAGTCTAAAAATACAAACCGAAGTCTAAAAAAGAAGGTCTGTGCAAGACACACAGACCTCTTGATTGCTTTACAAAACGATGTCTCCGGGACGATAACCAGCTGGCAAAGGCTCTTCTTCCACGAAAGCGAAGGAGGGGTCTTCCAATACTGGCAAGAAAGCCTCGAAAGGCAGCCTGTCAAACTCACAGGCATAGCTGCTTGCACCAAACCAGCCACCCTCTTTTGCCTTGAGGTTCAAGTCTCGGGCAAATTTGGTGTCGTTGGAACAATCATGCACTACAATTCCCCAGTTTTCCTCGTCGGCCATGCGCATGAAACGCATGGTTAATTCCCGGCTCCAAACAGGTGAAAGGTAGCCCTGCCTGCATAAATAGAGATTCTCACCCGCGTAATTATCCAGATTGTTCGCGTTCAGGTGCAGTTCAGCACAGTTGATAAAGTCCAATCCAGTTGCCAAAATGGTGTCTTTTTTTTGGCCAAATGCTTCGAAGAATGCCGGCGTCATGGGTGTTTCAATGCCCACCATGGGAATATATTTCTTGGCTAGGCGGATGTTTTCAATTACCTTATCTGCACAGTTGGAGGCGCCAAGGTTAAAGCGTAGCTCGTCCAGCCCGGCATTGCCTAGCATTTTCAGTGTCTCCTCTGTCGCAAGGGTGCCGTTTGTATACATGTGCTGGTATACGCCAGCTTCTTTGAACTGACGGATTATGTTCTCATACAGTTCGATTTCCATGAATGGTTCCAAATACACATAGGCTACACCCGTGGGTTTTTTTTGAATGGACAGTAGCAGCGGAATATCTTTTTCATAGAATTTGGTACCGCCAATTTCCCACATGCCATCACCAATGGGCGGGATGCAGTCCAGCACGCCGTAATCATAGCAGAAAGGACAGTTCATGTTGCATTTGTTTGTTTTGCGGATGGCACTCAATCCTGTTCCAAACAAGCAGCTTTTGCAGCCGCGCGGGAACCGTTCCTCAGGGCCTACATACAACGTGCGCCCTGCTAATGATTTCAAATGAGGGATGTCCTTCTGTAACTTTGCACGGCGCACATCTACCGCACGTTCAATTTGAGCCATAACTGCTAGCACAATTTCCTGCTGATGGCACATGAGCGGCTCATCTTCAGGCAGCTGAGCAAAGAATTGAAACCACATGAGTGCGTCCTTTTTGCTGATTTTCACAATACTCCACCTCAACATTTGCACATCTATGGGATGTTCCAGTTCATTATAACACGCTTTCGGCTTTCCGCACAAGTGCACGGAAATATGAAAAAAAGGAGGAGAGCTGTTTCTCCTCCTTTGGGATGGTTTAACCAAGCAGCATGCGGTCGTTGTTGAGTGCGCTTCCACTGGCTTTTTCAAACATGACAAGCAAATCTTCCACCCCAATGCGCTGTTTGGTATCGGCATTGATGTCCAGCATAACTTTTCCTTCATGCATCATAATGGTTCTGTTGCCGTATTGCAGGGCATCCTTCATGTTGTGGGTTACCATCATGGCGGTCAGATGGTTATCATGAATGATCTTCCGCGTTAGATTCAATACATTTTTGGCAGTTTTAGGATCAAGGGCAGCCGTATGCTCATCCAGCAGCAACAACTTGGGCTTTTGCAGCGTTGCCATCAGCAGCGTCAGTGCTTGCCGCTGGCCGCCGGACAAAAGGCCGACTTTGCTTGCCATGCGGTTTTCCAAACCAAGCCCCAGCATAGCCAGCTTATCACGATATTCGGCACGTTCTTTGGCGGTGATGCCCCAACGCAGCGTGCGCTTTTGCCCACGACGATAAGCGAGGGCAAGATTTTCTTCGATGTCCATGGTAGCTGCTGTACCAATCATAGGATCCTGGAACACGCGGCCGAGATATTTTGCACGCTTGTATTCCGGCAGGCGTGTCACATCCACACCGTCGATTGTGATGTTACCCTGGTCAACCGGAAATACACCGGCCACAGCATTGAGCATTGTTGACTTGCCGGCACCGTTTCCACCAATCACGGTCACAAAGTCACCCGATTCCAAATGAAGATCCAAATCCGTCAAGGCACGCTTTTCCGTGATGGTTCCTGGGTTAAATGTCTTTACAACGTGGTTGATTTCAAGCATGGGCGCTGCCTCCCTTCCTGCCGCGCATGGTGAAGAGTTTGCCTTTCCAGTAAGGCACAGCCAGGAACAACGCCACAACCAACGCCGTGATCATCTTCAGATCATTGGTGTTCAATCCGAGCCACAGCACAAGCTGCATTACAATGTAGTAGATTACCGCGCCAATGGACACGGTGACCAGTTTGCCCCAGAAGGAACGGAACAGTTTGCCAAGCACCACTTCGCCGATAATCACAGCAGCAAGGCCGATGACAATAGCACCGCGCCCCATGCCGACATCAGCAAAGCCCTGATACTGAGCCAGCAATGCGCCGGAAAAAGCGACAATACCGTTGGAAAGCATCAGGCCAACCACCTTGGCCGTGCTTGTATTGATGCCCTGCGCCCGTGCCATTTGCGCATTGGCTCCTGTTGCACGAAGCGAACAGCCATATTCTGTGCCGAAGAACAGATACAGCAGGGCAATGAGAACCACCGTGAAAGCAAGCAGGATGACGATGGGGTTCTCCAAAGAAAGCAGCTTCGCGTTGCGCAGCGATACCACTAAGCGATACTTATTTACGCTCACGGGCAGGTTGGCTTTGCTGCTCATAATTCGCAGGTTGACGGAATACAGCGCAAGCTGTGTCAGAATGCCAGACAAAATGGCCGGTATCCCCATCCCGGTATGCAGAAAGCCGGTCACAAGGCCGCACAGCACACCCACGAGGAAGGCAACCAGGAGCGCCACATACACATTGCAGCCGTTGACGATAAGCACAGCAGCCACTGCGCCGCCTGTAGCCATGGAACCGTCCACGGTCAGGTCGGCCACGTCCAGCACACGATAGGTGATGTAAACGCCGATGGCCATAATGCCCCAGATAACGCCCTGCGAAACTGCGCCTGGCAGTGCGTTGAGCAGCTTGACAATGTCCACGGGTGTTCCTCCTTTGCAATGAGAAAAAATCTTGCTAACCTACAAAACAAAGCCATGAAGGGGAATGAGCCCTTTCATGGCCCTGTTGATTGTTCATTTTCAGTCGATGGGTGTGTAACCTTCCGGAACGGTGATGCCGAGCTCCGCACAGTTGGCTGCGTTGTACTTCTTGGTGAAATTAGGCGCGAATGCAATCTCCATGGTGGATACATCTGCACCGTTTACCAGCACGTCATAGGCCATTTCGCCTGTTTTATAGCCCAAGTCGTAATAGCTGATGGTCAGCGTTGCCACACCACAGCCGCGGCAGATGCCCTCTTCACCTGCAACAACGGGAACCTTAGCGGGAATGACTACGTTGGCAATGGTTTCGGTATAGGCGGCGGCGGTGTTGTCAGTGGGGATGTAGATCACATCACACTCGGTAGCTTGCTGCGCCATGGTGGCCACATCGTTGGAATCAGTAAAGGCATATTCCTCGCAGGTGTAGCCAAGGGCTGTTAGCGCTTCCTTAATCACGCCAATCTGATAGGCTGAATTTGCTTCTGCGGAGCAGAAAAGCAGGCCGACTTTTTTTGCATCGGGGAAAAGCTCCTGAATCATTTCCGCCTGGCCGTCCAGAGGCGCAAGGTCGCTGGTGCCGGACACATTCAGCTCCGTATAGCCTTTCCAATCTGCGATGTCCAGCGCCGTGCCGTAGTGCGAAATGGAGGTGCCAAGAATCGGAATATCAGCCGTGGCGCTCACGGAGGCCTGCAGGGCTGGCGTAGCGTTGGCCATGATCAGATCAACGCCGCCGGATACAAAGTCGTTGGCGATAATAGCGCAGTTGGCTGCATCACCGGAAGCATTTTTTTCATCAAAGGTGACCTTATCGCCAAGTTTTTCCGTCAATGCATCACGGAAACCCTTGGTGGCTGCATCCAGCGCTTCATGCTGCACAAATTGCAGAATGCCCACCGTGTACGTTTTGTCCTCAGCCATTGCACATACGGCACAGCTGAGAAGCATACACAGGGTTAAAATCATCGCAGTCAGCTTTTTCATATGGGAAACCCTCCTTCAAAACCTACTTGCGGTGCGGTATTGCGCGCCGCCGTTACTACAAGGGGGAGTTTATCCCTTTCCGACATGGATGTCAAGGCCGGGCAAAAGAAAGGACAAAAAGAATACAAACACTAATCCAGCGGGAAGCGAACCTGGTGGATGTGCCCATCGTCATGGATTGCAATGGGATCGGCTGCCTTTTCACCATCGCAGCTTGCCTGGCGGATCGCTCTTGCTGCCTCCACATGCCAGGTAGATGCGCCTGCATGAAGCGTGAGGGTCAGACTGTCCCATGCTTCCGGCACATGGGCGTGCAGGGCTAGTGTATTGCCGTTCCATTCCATGCCAAGCAGACCTTCCATTATTGTCATGTAGGCCAAAGCCGCTGTGCCTGCGGAAGCATACATTGCATCGGCAGCCGGGATATGCTCCCAGGCCGCCCTCCACCGCCCGGCCGACGCTAAAGCCGCGGCAGCCAGCGCGTCTTCCATCGTATAGGTGCGGCCAGATACCGGCAAGGCTTGTATGCGCTGCATCAGGGCATCATCCTCCGGGAAAGCAAGTGCTGCCAGGCACATCACCTGTTTGCCGGAGAATGCATCCTGCCTGAGAACGTTCTTGGGACGAAGATTTTTTTGCAGAGCGTCAAGTGCTTCGCGGGTCTTTTCATCAGCGCCAAAGACAGATGCGTAGGCTTCCAGTCCAAGGAAGCGCAGCAGCAGCGTTTCCGCATTTTGCGTATCAACTGGAGCGGACAGCGCTTCACGGCACGCATCGTGCAACGTATGTGGTGGGCTCGATGCAATGTCTGCCTCAAGAAAAGCTGTGTCCGGACAATGTGCCGCAACTTGCCACACAACCAGCGGCAGCAGCGGTGAAGAATTCCCAGCCATTTGCAGCAGCCGCTCAACAGCCTGTTTCGGCTCTGTCATAGCCCATGCGGCAATGGCAAGCAAATCCGTTGGTAAAGCTCGCATGGCATATGGCAATATGCGGTTAACCAACAAGTTGAGCCCTGCGTCGGGCGTTTGCACCCATAGGCGTCCAAGGCGCATTGACCATTGCTGGCGAATGCTTCGAAGTATAGCCGATGCACCGTTGCTTTGCACTTCCTGGCAGGCTGCCTCCGCATCATCCATTTGCTGTGACATGCCGAGCAGAAATATGGCGGATCCATGCTCCATACCGTTCAGATGGATTGTTTGTTCCAGTACGGCGACGGTTCCCATGCTTTCCTCGTGCCCGGCAACACAGACCTCCTTGCTCCATAACCCGGCAAAAGAAGTTTCGCTCATGATACGCACGCTGGCTGTGCTTTTCAGGGCAAAGAGCCATCCGGTTCGACGGATGTGCGGGCTTTGAACGGTTACTCCGTTTGTTACAGGCGTGAGAAAAGCTTCGGCGGTATGGCCACCTGGGCGGAAACGAACGCCAAGCAGCAGGCGAAGCTTCCGTTTTTCTTGCTTCCGGTTATCAATGTGCACGATGCGCATACCGCAACAGCGCCCGGGTATCCATGCGGCTGTCAGCGAAATATCCAGCTCGTTCCCAATGCTGCGATAGCTGACCATTCCAGCGCCGAATTGTGTGCGATAGGAGGCGCCGCCGCCCATGGGTGCAGGCGTAAGCGAACGCCATGCGCCTTTTTCTTCCATAAGGAAACATTCGGAGTCCGTGCCTTCCGTGAGGATGTTGTCGCCGCAGGTGGTTCCATGGAAACCAGTTGCTCCTGCCTGCAAGGTATTATCATCCTCTGCAACCATGTGAAGCACCGTTTCTGGTACGCAGGTGCGATCGTTTTCCAGCAAAAATACCGGATCGCCTGTTTGCTCCTGAAAGCCATTGCTGCCATGCTTGAGCAGCAGGTTCTCTGCAGGCAGGGAATGGGCGCCCCTGCATTCGGATTCTTCCAACGGCAGAAGCGGTACTGTCATATTATCCAACTGCTGACGTATGTCCATGCCTTCGTATAGGATAAGGCGCGATGCTGCATCTAACGTAGCACGAAGGTTGTCAGGCAGCGCGGAAGCACGCCATGCCTTTGCATCACTTGTGCCAAGTGGGGCGGCGGCCAGCAAAGTCTCTGCTGTGTGAAGCGCCTGTGCAGCGCCGCCACCCTGGCAAAGCACGCACAGATGCACGGGCAGCCCCAGCAGCGCCATCCAGCCGGCCAACTGTGCGCTTTGCAGCACCAGCTGACAGCCTGCCTCGGAAGCAATATATAACGTCAGGATGGGCTTCTCGTCACCAAGGCCAAGGGCTGCCAGCGAAGAGGCGGGCAACACAAGCGGTGCAACTGCACCTTGGTGCGTTTGACCAGAGAACAGCAGCATTCCAAAGGCACGGCTAAGTTCACCGGCCAAACGCTGGTTTAAACCAACGGAATCTGTCAGCACACGACTGTGCAGTTTTGCCAGCATCAGGATTTCCTCAAGTTGTGATGCATCTGTCCAGCTGTACTTTTGTGTTCCTGTCAAAAAGACCAGCGTTTGCTGACTGCGACCGGGCAAACGGATCCGTGCACGGAAGGAGAAGCAGGGCTGCTCTGGCTCTTCTGGCAGAATGTCAGCCATAGATTGCATGAAACCGGCTGGATGGTATACATCGCCGCTCCAGAAGCGTACCGCGTCCGTGCATACGGTCAGTGCTTCCAACCCTTCCTCAACCTGCAAGGTATAACGGAGCGTTTCTCCGTTTGCGAGGGTGCACGTCAGGACGTTGGCGGCACTTCGCTGCACACAGTTCCCTGCCAGCTTCGGGTCAAGCGGCACAATGCTTGCAACTTCTACCACATGCTCCTGTGCTGCGCGGTTTTCCAACGTCAATGCCTGCACAAACTGACCGTGCAGCGGTTCTACCGTCACGGAAAGGCGCATTTGCAGCCAACCGGCACTTCGGCAAAAAGCGGCATGTCCTTCTTCGAAACGCACTTCTCCTTTGAGGGTCGGATCGGTTGGCTGAAAGATGTTCGTGCCATCCATCACATAGAGGCGCGGTCCCTCCGCGGCAATAGCGCGGCCGGTGAAGCAAGTCATGCGCTGCCCATTCCGGAACAGCGCGCCAGCTCCTTGCGCGGTCATCAGCAGGGTGCTGCCGCCACCGCCAAGAAGAAACGCATCCACAGGTGTACATAGGGTTTGCGCAGTACGTGCAAAGGAAGCTTCCGGCGGACGAACATACTCCGGAAGGCTTACAATCGGAGGTAAAACATGGGTGTTCTGTCCAAGCAGATGCAGAATACTGAGCCATGCATCCACTCCCGGAAGGCTGCAAAACAATGCCTGCAATCCGCCCGGAACCAGGGCGTTGCATGCTGCGCAAAGTGTCATTCCCTGATGCGCGGCATCATAACATTTGACAATCATTTGCTTCGTGCCTTCCGGCAAATGCCCGCGCTCCATATCAACGCTGTCAAAAAAACCCAAACGCCCCATTGCTCCCATTCCTTTGAGGCGAATGAGGCTATGCACGGCTTGCTCGGCGGCAAAAGACAGGCATAAAGCAGAGGCATACGGCGCAACCACATTTTCGCTTGCCGTTTGATGCAGGGCAAGAGCGTTTAGTCCTGCATGTATAGGACGGTAACGTATGCCCGTTGTGAATCCCCAGGCCATGCAGGAAGATACGCCAAATACGCCATCTGTATTATGCCGTATCTGCGCACTGATTGCGCCATGGAGACTGCGTTCCAGGGCGCACAAAGGTGGATAGGGAAGGAGCAGTGCTGGAGCGAGATACTCCGCCATGCTGCCTCTTGCACTTAAAAACGTCGTGTAACCGTTTGCTTTCACGGCCAAAGGCATCATGCTCTCCAGCATGGACGGAGGAGCTGCACGGCGTAAAATCGCAAGAAAGCATGCCGGTAGACTGCTTGATGCCAGACTATCAATGTGCCCGAAAGGCGCTTCTTCTGGAAGAGAAACACTGTTTACCAGCAACCTGGCAGACCTGTCCATCAGCGGAGCAAAATCCATAGCGCCGGCAAGTTCGTCCAACCGCGCGGGCAAGGCCTGGTGGTTTTCGGACAAGCGGTGCATTTGCGCGCGAAGCATCTGTGCTGCACACATGAGCGCTGCACACACAAGGCCGCAGTCCTCTGTCCGAATCTGCGCGGGGTCGACGGGCACAAGATCAGCAAGACCATAGTGCGCATAGAGCATGCCGTGCCATTTGGGCAGTGCCTCCAACGTGTCACATTGCCGGGATAACCGCTGCGCCATTTCTTCAGGTGACAGCATGCCCAACATACAAGCCGACACACAGGCCAGTAAGCCGTAACCGATGGCTTGCGCTGATGTTTCACCCGTCATACCGGCGGCAGGATCAACCTGCAACGCGGATGGCGGTAAAAAATGATGGGCGCTAACCATGGTTTCATCAAAAAAGCACCATGTTTTGCGTGCCACTTCCATCACAAAGGCATTTTCCTGCGGGTCAAGCGGTGCTTGCGGCCGAAAAGGAGTTTCCAAGCGGCGGATCATCAGCGGATACGCGGCAAACAGGACGCTTATAAACAGTGCCAAAGGCTCAGGTATACCGCGTATGGCCAGCACGCCTGTTAAAATAGCCGCAAACACCTGGCTCCAGTCGGTCAAAGTGCCGATAGATTCCGGCAGTGTAAACTTCCGCGACGAATGCGCCTGCCTGTGTTGAGACAATCTTTGCAGCAAAGTGTGCACATACCCGGCGCTGCGCCGCGGCAAAAGGCATAACCGGGCCAATATACCGGGAAACGCCTGCCATCTTTTTTTCAGCAGCAAATCCACTTTAGGCCAGAAAAGAACAAACAGCAGCAGTCCCGGTTCGTGCGCGAAGGCGGAAAAAAGCAAAAGTCCCATCTGGCATAGAGGCAAAAGCGTTTCAAGTATCTGTGCGCGCAGGTGTCGCTTATCACTTTTTGAAAGAGGGTTTTTTCGCGCACCGTTTTGATCCTTCACATAAGGAAAGAGCCATGGCAGCAGCCGAAATACTGCCCATGCACGCTGGCTCTCTTTTTCCAGCACTTCTTCCACCGTTTCGGACGTATCTTCGGTAAACACAGCCTGCGGATCTGTCATGCAACCGGCTAACAAACCCTCCAGCATGGATAGGGTCATGCTGCCAGTCTTTGGCAACTGCTCGGCAGTGCTTTCCAGCAATGCCGCTGGGTGATAAAGCCCAACGCCTTCGAACAGATGGATGCCCGGATATTCGTTATACTGCTCCTCATGCTGCATGAGCGCCAAGGTTTTATCATTTGTGTGCAAGCGGCAGGCCAGGCGCGGGCAGAGGATACTGATCCCTTTTGCGCCGTGCCTGGTTTGTATTCGCTGGTTCAAAGGATGGGCCAGCAGGCCGATAAGCGATGTCAGGCTATCCGGTATAGGGAGTGTGTCTTCTCGAATGCTCAGCACGTAGGCGTAACGCCTGTGCAATGTGTTTGGCGGAATGGTGGCGGCATCAAAGGTATCGCTGCACATTCCATCCGCAAGCAGGTGGTTCAATGCATCCAAGGCTCCGTGCCGCCCTCCGCGCGGGGCAAAGCAGCGACGTTTTTCGTTCCATGCTCGCTGCCGCTGCATGTAAAAGAAATGCCGTGTTGGGGCATCCAGCACCGATATTGCCTGCTGCACAGCGGACACAATGGCCGTGTCGCCGCCACTTTGGCACGTCATACAGGCAGTGTAATCGCTCAGAAGCAGACAGTCGATAGCCCCGGGCGGGCAAGCTTCCCGCGCTGTAAGCAGCTGCCGCACCATGTGCACAGCCTGTGCAGGCTCCGTCAGGGTACAAGGCAATACCAGCAGGGTACGGCATTCTTCTGTGATTTCCGAAACGTTCAACTGCAAGCGTGGCGAGCTTGGGAAAAAACGCCGGGTTATGCAGTTGATAAGAGTATGCAAACCGACGCTCCATATCGGCAGAAACAACGCCAGCAGCCATGGCGCATAGCCAAGCAGCAGCACAAGCACCGCTGCCGCGATGTTCGCGATGCCCATGACGGTATATTGCACCGTTTCCCGGTGATGGTGTATCCATAACCGTATGCGGCCATGTCGTGCATTTAAATATTGCCGCAGTTCGGCCGCACCCTCTTTTTCCAGCAGATAAAATCCGATATGTTCGCGCTGCACGTCTCCTATGTGCTCATTGGCCAAAGTTATGCAGGCGTGCGCAATCTCCGTTTCACTTGTTCCAAACCAATCCGCCAGCCGCTGCGTTTCACGGCGACAGGTGTTCCGGCTTTTTTCAGTCATCCTATCGCCATATAGTGCGGCTGGGTCACCCTTGAATAACTGATGAACGGGATCTTCTGCTTCGCTTATGTGCGGCCAATCCAGATGGGATAATGCTTCCATGCTTTTGACTGTACAGGCGAATTCCTGCACGGCCTCATCCGCACGGCGGGAGAATAGCTCCGTAACCGCTTCTCTGGTCAGGCCACACCTGGCCAGCATTCTTTCTGCTGCGGCCAATAGTTCATTTTGCGCATCGTGCTGCAAAGCGCGCAACAGTGCGTATACCAACACATTCTGCTCCCAGGGAATCGTGTCAAGCATCATCTTTGCGCGGCGTGTGTGGGCTAGGCGCCGTGCAAGGCGCGATCCCTCACGCCATGCCTGCGCATCTAATAAACCACGACGCAAAAGCGCTTGCAGACGGTGGATGAATACGGTTTGTGCAATCAGCGGAAGCTGTTCCCGCTCGGCATGGGTTAATGTGGCTTCCGCTTGCCAAAGGTGCAGGGCATGCAGCAGCGTTTTCTCATTTGCCGCATCATTTTTAGACAATGCGGCGCTGCAAAAAAGAACCAACCGCGGTACGCCGCACGCATCCACAGGCAGCGGAAGGCAATTGCGCAGCTTTTCGCGCAAGATAAGTTCCTGTGCGCATAATACCCGAGCATGTTTTTTCGCAATGGCGAGCACTGGGATGGGTTCTTCTGTTTTTACAGTGCGTTTGAGCAGCGGAGTAAGCTCCTGCTTTAGGTGAAGCTTACGCCGCCTACGCTTAAGCGGCCGGTGAGTCAACGCCAGCAGCGCTGCGTCACCAAAGATCTCCGTATCTGGTTGCGGCACGTGTTTTTTTTCGCTTCGTTGCGCCAGTGTTGCCAGCACAAGCAGAATCATTACGCTCCCGATACATACGATCAGCTGCGCCATGCCGCACACTCCTTTTCACCACAACTTGCATTGGGTGGGGTTATCGCGTATAGTGTGCGCAGAAAGCGCGCCTTTCATGCAAATAATAAAAGAAGCGGTACAGTTTCAGATGACCTCTGACTGTACCGCCGCATGGGCTACTTTAGGTGACGGGATGTTGGCTTTGGCACCTTTGCGTTGTGCACCCGGCGCTTGCGAAGCGCTTTGCGGGCGAGGTGAAGCAGCAGCCACAGTCCGGCGACAGGCAATACGATATAGGCGACTGTTTCTGCCGTAAAGGGAGGGAATGGGTTAGGATCCGCATCGGTTTCCGCAACGATTTCTTCCAGGGTTTTGGGAGCGTTTTCCCGCTTGGCAACCGAGCGTGAAGCAATCAGGTTGTACTCCACAGGATCGCCGCTTTCCGGGAAATACGTCATGGTGCCGATAACTTCGCCTGCTTCGATGGGTGCGGCAAAATCACGGTTATACTGGATGAGCACCGTGCGCCGCAGGTTGGAAGCCATGGCATCCACTTCTTCCTGGGTGGCAGTGATACGAGTATCACTTGCTGCCGCGCCAACTGGCACGCAGGTGAGGAGCAGTTTGCCCATGTTGCTGTCGGACAGGGAGTAGCCTGTGGTTTCCAATGTGATGGGATTCATGTTATACAAATCCACCGGGGATACGGAAACGTATTGCGAGAAGCCATATTCCATCAGCTTTTTGGTATCCGTCCACATACCGCGGCGGGCTGTATAGAGCACAACGGAGATAAGCCGAACGCCATCTTTTTCTGCTGCGCCGGCAAAGCAATAGGCAGCTTTGCTGTGGGAACCGGTTTTAATACCGGTAGCGTAAGGATAGTAATATTTATTGGGGTTTTCTGCCGTGCCGGTAAGCAGAATGGTAGAGCGCGTTGTAAGCGACCGTGCACGGTGCTTGTTTGTTTTGGCAATCGTGTAATTTGTTGTGCTTACGATGGTGCGGAACAATTCGTTCTGCATGGCTTCTCGGGCAATAATGGCCATGTCACGGGCGGTGGTATAATGGTTGTCATCATGATAGCCGTGCGCGTTGGCGAAGTGCGTGCTCGTGCAGCCGAAAATCTCGGCTGTCTGGTTCATGAGATCCACAAAATTCTCAATGCTGCCGGACACAGTCTCTGCAATGACGTTTGCACCGTCGTTAGCAGAAACTAGCATGGTGCCATACAACAGATCCGTGAAATTGATTTCCTCGCCTGCTTCCAGCCCCATGGTGGAGGAGTCGGCAGGCACGTCCACTGCGCGCTGGCTGACGGTGACAGTCTGATTCAAATCATCCACCATCATCAGGCCAAGCAGCACGGTCATAATTTTTGTGGTGGAGGCGGGATAACGCAGCGTGTCGGCATCTTTTTCAAAAATCACCTCGCCGCTGTCTTCCGCAATCAGGATGGCAGAATAGGCAATGAGCTGATCTTCTTCCAGCAATTCCGGATGCTCTGCATCATAAGCTGCTGCATCTTTGGACAGGGTTGGTTCAACGATTTTGTCACCTGTCTCCTCGGCTACAGCAGGCGCAGCACAGCTAAGCAGTAGCATAGCCAGCAACATGCAAAGCACCCGTTTCAGACTCGCCACCACCTGCTCACCTCCATGCACATGATTGTTTTATTATACCATTCCGGGGCGATTTTGTACAGCGTGGAAATTGTAAATCCGGCATTCTGCCTTGCACAATGCCGGAAAACGTGCCGAAAAATGCCGAAAAACCCCGCGGAGGCATTGTACAAGCACTCTGCGGGGCTGACTGTCTTACAACGTGGGCAACTGGAACGCAGGGAGGCCGGGGTATCCGCCCAACTGGAGACAGAGGATGACAAGCCCCAGCAGCGCCACATACAATGCAAACCAATTCAGGGAAGCTTTATTGATCAGCTTGAGCATGAAGCGAATGGACAGGTATCCGCTTACAGCTGCCACCAAAACACCGATGATGGTGGGCACAAGCGCAAGCTGACTCATAGCTCCGCTTTCGATGGCACTTTTTCCTTCAAAAATCAGGCTGCCCAGAATAGCAGGCGCACTCATCATGAAAGCAAATTTGGCTGCTGCCCTGCGGTCAAGGCCGGAGGCTACGCCGCCGGTAAGCGTGGAGCCGCTGCGGCTCACACCCGGCAGTAGCGCAATTGCCTGCATGATGCCCATCACAATGGCGTGCTTTACACCGGGCTGCGCTGCGCGATTTTTTGCGTGACGACTGGCAAATTCCGCAATAAGCAGAAATACCGCCGTAATCAGGAAACTGACGCCGAGGAACCACCCGGTGAAAAACTGATCCACAAAGTCCCCAAAGAAAACCACCGTCAGCAACGCGGGAACGGATGCGATAATCAGCAGCCCCAGCGTTTTGGACTTGAAGGGATTCTTTAGAATATTCCACCAGTCTTTCCAGAAAACAATGGCAACAGCCAGCAGCGTGCCGACATGCAGCAGTACGTCCAGCATCATGTATGCGCCGGTGGCTGCCGATTCATCGGAAATACCCATAATGGCACGGGCAAGAATCAGGTGTCCGCTGGACGAGATGGGCAAAAACTCAGCAAGCCCCTGCACCAAGCCCAGTATTGCGGCCTGAAGAATGGTCAATACAAACAACTCCTTTCCCATATCGGAGAACGAATGCAGAAACATGGAAGCCGGGAAGATTATACCATCTTTTGCGTTCCCTGTCACGCATTTTCCGCAAATCCAGGAGGCTTTTTTCCGGGAAAGATTGCTTTTCCGGGCACAATCAAGTATAATGGACAAGTTGAATGTGGATCCATAGGAGAGGAGACTTGTTACCATGAAACTTGGCGTCGTGGGTCTTCCCAATGTGGGAAAGAGCACCCTTTTCAATGCGATTACCAAAGCTGGCGCGCAGGCGGCCAACTATCCCTTTTGCACCATTGAGCCAAACACAGGCGTGGTCATGGTGCCCGATCACCGGCTGGATGTGCTGGCAGCAATGTATCATCCAAAGAAGGTCACGCCTACAACCATTGAATTTGTGGACATTGCCGGACTTGTCAAAGGAGCAAGCCATGGCGAAGGGTTGGGCAACAAGTTCCTCAGCCATATCCGTGAAGTGGATGCTATTGTGCACGTGGTGCGATGCTTTGAGGATGAAAACATCATCCATGTGGATGGATCTATTGATCCGGCACGCGACATTGAGACCATTAACCTGGAGCTGATTTTTGCTGACATGGACACGGTGCAGCGCCGCAAAGACCGCGCTGTGAAGAACCTGCGCGGCGGTGACAAGAAGGCTGCGGCGGAAGCGGAGCTTGCAGAAAAGCTTTATGCGCATCTGGAAAGCGGCAAACCTGCCCGCACCTATCCTTACACGGATGAAGAAAAGGAAATTGTGGACGGCTGGTTCCTGCTGACAACCAAACCTGTCATTTATGCCGCAAACATTGCCGACAGCGATTTGGGGAAGGATATTTCCGAAATCCCCGGACTTGACAAGGTGCAGGCCATTGCGGCCCAGGAGCATGCCGAGATGCTGGTGATTTCCGCTCAGATTGAGGAGGAAATTGCGCAGATGGATCCGGACGAAAAGGCTGAGTTCATCCAGGAGCTTGGCATTGGCCAAAGCGGCCTTGACCGGCTGATTACCGCTTGCTATCGGTTGTTGGGGCTGATTTCGTTCCTGACGGCAGGGGAAGACGAATGCCGTGCCTGGACCATCAAGAATGGTACCAAGGCGCCGCAGGCCGCAGGCAAGATCCACACGGATTTTGAAAAAGGCTTTATTCGTGCGGAAATTGTGCCCTTTGATACGCTGGTGGAGATGGGGTCCATGGTAGCGTGCAAGGAAAAGGGGCTGGTTCGCTCGGAAGGCAAGGATTACGTCATGAAGGATGGGGACATCACCCTGTTCCGCTTCAATGTTTGACGAAGGGATCTGAAGCAGCATGAGTCGGTTGGGTTATTTCTTCAAGCGTGCGATGAAAATGGACTGGCAGCGCATGTGGGAAACGACAGCGCTGCTGAAAGAGCGCAGCGGCAAAAGTCGCGCATGGCTGATGCGCGACATGTTCCACTGCGCCATCAAGTACAATGCGGGATACATTGATTACAAGATTGCCGCTATGTACAACCTGAACGAGGCACAGCGCAAAACAGTCATCACTCGCGGTATCTCCAACAATATCGTCCGCCGAATGAACGACAAGCAGTACTGGCACTTTTTTGATGACAAAACTCAGTTTAACCAACTGTTTGCCGAATACATTCACCGCAAATGGCTGCTGATTAACGCGGACACAACATTGGAAGCACTGCGGGATATTACGTGCGGCAATACGCAGCTCATTGGCAAGCCGCTGGAAGGCTCCAGCGGACAAGGCATCCTGAAGTTCACAGCTGATGACTGGAAGGGCGGCATGGAAAACTTCAAAAAGCTGCTGCTGGAAAAAGGCATTGGAATTTTGGAGGAAGTTGTTATTCAGCATCCACTGATGGCCAGCCTGTGCCCGACTTCGGTGAACACATGCCGTATTGCCACCTTGCTTGGTGATAAAAAGCAAGGGATCGTTTATGCGTTCCTTCGCATTGGCAACGGCAGGGTGATGGACAATGTGGACTGCGGCGGCATGGCGGCGCGCATTGATGTGGATAGCGGTACGCTCAAAACCGTTGGCGCAGACAAGCAGGGCAATACCTTTGAAAAACATCCTATGACAGGAACGCCGATTGTCGGATTTACCGTTCCGTTCTGGGAAGAAGCGAAGAAGATGTGCCTGGATGCTGCGCAGAAGGTGCCGCAGATGCGCTTTGTGGCATGGGATGTAGCCATCACGCCGGATGGGCCTACGTTCATTGAGGGCAACTCCTTCCCAAGTCATGCCATTCCGCAGTTTGCCGCGCATTATCCGGATGGGATCGGCATTTTGCCGGAATTTGAAAAGTTCATTGATTTGTGAGGCGGAAAACCAGCGCGTGTAATCGAGGTGACAAAGATGAAAGGGAAGCGGCTGATGTGTTTGCTGCTGGCACTGCTGTGCTTGATGATGCCAGCGGCGTTGGCAGAAACTGCGGCTTCAACGGATGAAGAAGAAAGCGTATTGCTTACCGACGATGGTGATGTAGTGCCTGATGAAAGCGCAGAGACAGTCAAAACGCCAAGAGATGATTTTATAGATCGCATTATCAATCTTGGCCATGAGCTGTATGTGAAGGCCAACGGAAAAAGGCAGCGTGCACACTATTCCGGCGATATTTATGTATGTAAAAATTTCACGGTATACCTGTTTCGGCAAAACCGTGAAGATTTCCGCATGGCAGAATACCCGGACGTGCCGCTTGTAATTCCCAACAATTTGCCAAAGGATAAGTGCAAGCCATATTCCTACGGCCTTGCGTGGGAAGATATTCCCGCCAGCGAAGGCAACCCTTTTTATGAGGCGGCCAGCTTCCGTTATGACACGAAATTAAGCAAGGAAGAGAATTTCCAGCTGGCGTGCGATTTCATGCGTCAGGCTCAGCGCGGCGACTATTTCCAGATGTCCGCCAAGTATCAATACGGCACGGGCGCACATAGCGCCATCATGCTTGGCTATGATGAGGAAACGGACGAAATCCACTGGATGGACTCCAACATGCGCGGCGGCAAGAAAAACGGCATCCGCTATGGCCTTGTGCAATACGACGAGGTAAAGAGCGTGGAGTGGTGGGCGGAAGCTTTTTGCAAAAAGACTCGCGGTGCGACGCTTTACCGGTTGCGGGACGATATTATTTACGCCAAGTGAAACAGGACAAAAAGGGAAAGTCCGGCTATGTGCGGGGGGACTTTCCCTGTTTTTCTTCAAGCAATGCAATAGAACAGGATGGGATGGAAATGGAAATCAACTGGTATCCGGGACATATGGCACGGGCAAAGCGATTGCTGGCAGAGCAGCTTGGACGTGTGGATGTAGTTATTGAACTGTGCGATGCACGACTGCCGCATGCGAGCCGGAACCCTGATTTGGACAAAATGATTCAAGGGAAGAAACGGGTGTTGCTGCTCAATAAGGCCGATTTGGCGGATCCTGCGGCAACGAAGGCATGGATTAACCATTTTCGCACCATGGGAATCGACGCCTATGCCTACCAATCCATTGGGGGCAGAGCGAAGGAAGCCATGACCATCATTGAAGCTGCTGCAAAGGATGCCGTGGAGCGGGCGGCACAGAAGGGTGTGCGCAAAACCGTGCGCGCCATGGTGGTTGGCGTGCCGAATGTTGGAAAAAGCACCTTCACAAACCGATTGCATGGTGGTAGCATTGCCAAAACAGGCGATCGCCCCGGCGTGACGCGCGCCAATCAATGGGTACGCATCACACCCTATTTGGAATTGCTGGATACCCCGGGTCTGCTCTGGCCGCGGCTGGATGACCAGACAGCAGCGCGCCGGCTGTGCTATATTGGCACAGTAAAGGATGATGTGGTCGACCTGCCTATGCTGGCTATCCACTTGCTGGAAGATATGCTTGCAGTCAAACCGGAAGCGGTGACGGAGCGATTCAAAGTTAAGGATCCTACACTGCGAGGAGAAGCGCTGCTCGAAGCTGTGTGCCGAGGGCGCGGCTTCCTGATGAAGGGCGGTGTGTGCGATTATGACCGCTGCTGTGCGGTTGTGCTGGATGAATTCCGTGCTGGCAAGCTGGGACGATTGACGCTGGAATGGCCCAAGAAGCCTCAGCGCTTGGTTATTCCCGGTGCAGGAAAGGAGGAAACGGCGCATGCCGAAGATTGACCGGGAAGAGCGGCTGCGTGTGCTGAAAGCCACAGATGAGCCTTTTCTCAGCCAGGGATTTGTGGTGGCAGGCATTGATGAAGTAGGGCGCGGCCCTTTGGTAGGCGATGTTGTGACGGCCTGCGTGGCCATGCCGGCAACCTCACACCTCTTGTGGGTAGATGACAGCAAAAAACTGAGCGAAAAACGACGTGAAGCGCTGTATGAACAAATCATGGCTGAAGCCTTATATGTTGGCATCGGCCGGGCAAGCGCACAGGTCATTGATGAAATCAATATATTGCAGGCAACAAAAAAAGCCATGCGGGAAGCGGCTGCGCAGGTACCGGCTGATGTGTTTCTTGTTGATGCCGTAACAGGGCTTGGCCTAAACGGAACCGAGGTCGCCATCATTCACGGGGATGCTTCATCCTATGCCATTGCCGCAGCCAGCATTGTGGCCAAGGTGACAAGAGACCGGCAAATGATCGAATTGGATAAACGGTACCCTGGCTATGGCTTTGCCAAAAACAAAGGCTACGGTACGCCTGAACACGTGGCGGCGTTGAAGGCGCTGGGGCCATGCCCGGAACATCGCAGAAGCTTTTTGAGGAATATCCTGTGACCAGGCGATATGAAGAGGGGCTTGCCGGGGAGCAGACTGCGGAAACCTATTTGGTCAGCTTGGGCATGACATGCCTTACCAGACGTTTTCGCGGCGGTGATGGCGAGATTGACCTGGTGATGGATGACCATGGCGTGATAGTGTTTGTGGAAGTGAAATTCCGCCCCAGCGGTCGGGCAGGAGAAGGACTGCTGGCGGTGACACCCGCTAAACAGAGGCGCATAGCGCATGCGGCCGGCAACTATTTGTTGCAGCGGGATGGATTTGACCACCCTATTCGTTTTGATGTTGTGGAAATAACTTCTACCGGGCTGAAACATGTGCCGAACGCCTTTCAGCCAAAGACCTGGGATTAGGACTGCACAGCGCCTGCTTCAATTGTATGATGGCGCGGTAAAACATTTTGAACAAAAAGCGAGGTTCTGGCATGAAGAAAAAAGTGCTGCTGATTGTAATGGCAGTATTGGCGATGGTTCTGCTGCCTTTTTGCGCACTGGCAGAAACGGATGGCAATCTGCTGCAAAATGCCGGATTTGAGGAGCTGGATGAAAACGGATTGCCTGCCAACTGGACAACGGATGCATATCGCATGCAGGAAGGCTACACGCTGTTTTCTGTCACAGAAGATGCCAAGGAAGGACAGTATGCGGCTGCTATCAACAATCTTGCAGAGAATGACGCACGCTTTGCCCAAACGGTTTCCGTGGAGCCGGAATCTCTCTATTGCTTGTCCGGATGGATCCGAACGGACAACATTCCTGACAGTGGGCACGGTGCGAATCTGTCCATCGAAGGGGTATATGTATTCAGCCAGGGCGTTTATGAAACAGAGGACTGGCAGTATATCGAATGGTATGGCGAAACAGGAGAAGAACAGACGGAAGTGACCGTTTTTGCCAGGGTTGGCGGCTACAGCGGCGAATCGCTTGGCAAGGCCAGCTTTGACGATTTGTGCCTGAAAAAAGTGGACGCTGTGCCTGCTGGTGTGATCGCTTCCCTTTGGTATGACATGCCCAAAGAAATTGTGGATATTGATCCTATTGATTATACAGGAGACAATGAAACGGCTGCAAGTCCATTTTGGCCGTGGCTGCTTATGATGGCGGCAATTTATGTATTGTTGGCTTTCTGGATTCGGCCTTATCTGACACGCGATCACGGTGATCTGACGGAAAGCCAACGCATGCCTGCATGGGTATGGGCAGGACTTGTAATTGCTTTCCTTGCTCGGATGATTGTTGGTACCCTGGTGGATGGCTATCCTGTGGATGTCAACTGCTTTCTCAGTTGGGGAAGCACCATGGCGCAGGTAGGGCCAACGCAGTTCTATCAGGCTACCCGATGGTGCGACTATCCGCCTGCCTATGTCTACGTGTTGGGACTTAACAGCCTGCTTGCCGATGGCATAAGCCGCTATACTGCCGGCAGTGCGCTGCTGACACGTCTGCTGCGCCCAACCGTTATTTTCAAGATCATTCCGTGCTTGTGTGATGTCGGTATGGCCTATTTGCTGTACCGAGTGGCTTGTGAAGAAAAGCAGACGCGCCGTCAGGCAGGTCTGTTGGCCATGATGCTGGCCTATAACCCTGCCTTCTTCCTCAATAGTGCTGCATGGTGTCAAATGGATGCGGCGCTCTGCCTTGGACTGATGCTGGTGGCGTGGTGGGCGATGCGCCGCAAGTGGCACTTGGCTTTGCCAATGTACGTGCTATGCGTGTTGATGAAACCGCAGGCACTGATGCTGGGCTTCCTTGGGCTGACGGCCATGGTGCTGGAATGGCTTCGGCATAAGGAAAGCCGCAGGCAGATGCTCACGGGCATTTGTCTTGCGCTGGGCATGGCGGCAGTAGTGCTTATTCCGTTCAGCATCCATCAAAAATGGGATTGGCTGATCGAGCAATATGCTAACACATTGGCCAGCTATCCCTACGCTACAGTAAACACCGCCAATTTCTATTATCTGTTTAACGCCAACTGGGTAAGCATTGATGCACAGGCCAACCGCTTTGCACCAGTGGTATTGTCGTTTAGCTGTCTTGCACTGGGACTAATCGCCTGGTTCCGAGCGCCGAAACGCCCTATTCGTTGGCTGGAAAGCATGCTGATGGGATGCTTTGCTGCTGCCTTTGCTGCGATGAGTATCCTTGGCGTCAGCTGGGCGGTGATTGGCATAACAGCCATGGCACTGGCTTTTGTTATTGTGCTGCCGCTTTATATCCGCGGGGGTGACTTGAGAAACCTGCCGTTGCTGGGCGGACTACTGTTTTTGCTGCTGTATGTAACCGGCATCAAGATGCATGAACGCTATCTGTTCCCGGCATTGTTGTTCTTTCTGATGGCTTTTGTACTCCACCGCGATTGGCGAATCCTGCTGCTGGCCGTGGCGACGGCCTGTACGGTATTCATCAATTCGGGCATTGTGCTGGACAACGCCTTGCGTCTTGGCTCCGCATCCGGTCATTTGAACAACGACACCAGATGGCTCAATAATCTTTTATCCGTCATCAACGTTGCTTGTGTTCCGATGGGCGTATGGCTCAGCTGGCGCATCTGCGTGGAACACGCCACACCTGTGCCTTGCCTGCTGCAAGCGCCGAAACTTACTGAAAAGCCTGGAGATCCCCGGCATTTTTCCGTGCGCAGGCAGTTGCCATGGAAGCGTGCGGATTGGATCTTGATGTTGACCGTGACGCTGATATATTCCGTGGTGGCGCTCTGCAACCTTGGCAGCACCAAGGCTCCGCAACATCCATGGAAATCCACCAGCTATAATGAGCAGGTTGTCATTGACCTTGGTGAGCACAGAGATGATTTCTACATGCTCTATTTTGCTCAGGTGAGTTACTATGACTTCTCCGTTGCCACCAGTGAAGACGGTCGAACGTGGTCGGACGAGCATTGGGCACAAATGGCGGAAGGGGAGTGCTTCCGATGGAAGTATTTGTGCGACTATACGGAAACTGGGGCTTCGCGCGCTTACAACACCAACGCGCGAACGCTGCTGAGCGGTCGTTATGTGCGCATTACCGCCCAACAGGTTGGACTCATTTTGGACGAAGTGCTGCTGCGTGATACAGAAGGCAATGTGCTGCCGGCTTCCATCGCCAGTCGAACGGGAGAAAACGCGGACTCTACCCTTTTATCCGACCCGCAGGCGCTGCTGGATGAGCAGAATACCCTAAGTGGTGAACCGAGCTGGTACAACAGCACGTATTTTGATGAAATTTATCATGCACGCACGGCTTTTGAACACCTGAACGGCACGGTACCTTACGAAACGACGCATCCACCCCTCGGAAAGGTGCTGATGAGCTTCAGCATTGCCATCTTTGGCATGACACCGTTTGGCTGGCGTTTTGCCGGGGCATTGGCAGGCATTTTGATGCTGCCCGCCATGTATCTGCTGGGGCGGCAACTGACGGGCAAACGCTCCATGGGTCTTGTGGCCATGTGCCTGATGGCGCTTGACTGCATGCACTTGACGCAGACGCGCATTGCCACCATCGATAGCTTCCCGGTGCTTTTCATCCTGTGGAGTTATTTGTTTATGCTCCGATTCATGCAGCGGGACATGATGCTGGATTCGCCGCGGAAGCTATTGCCGGATCTGGCGCTGAGCGGCCTGTTTATGGGGCTTGGCATTGCCAGCAAGTGGATTGGCATTTATGCGGGTGCGGGGCTGGCTGTGCTGTTCTTCTGGACACTTGTGCGACATATTTGTATGGGTTATAGAGCGCGCACGCTGCTTGCAAATGAAAAAATGACCGGTGAAGAGCGGTGTGCGCTTGAACAGCGTGCACGGCAAACCTGGCGCCGACCTTTGCTGCTGTGTATGTGGTGCCTGCTGTTTTTTGTGCTGGTGCCTGTGGGTATTTATCTGCTTAGCTATATTCCGTTTTTCTCCTACACAAAAGTTACAGGGTTAAAGGATTATATCCAGAAAGTCATCCAGGCGCAAATCAACATGTTCAACTATCATGCCACTCCGGGTCTGGGCATGGATCACCCCTTCTATTCGCCTTGGTATGACTGGCCGCTGATCAAGTTGCCCATGTACTATGCCATGGCACGATTTGTGCCTGCGGGCTACAGCTATTCGATCTTCTGTTTCGGTAATCCGGCAGTGTGGATTGTTGGCCTTGCAGGTATTGCTGCAACACTGAGCGTGTGGTTCTATCGCAAGTATTATGCGCTGCCTTCCACGGATTCGCTCTTCCACTGGCGCAGTGCTTCTATGGATGTTGCGCCTGCTGTTGTGCTGCTTGGCCTGTTGGCACAGTTTTTGCCATGGGTACTTGTGCCGCGTGGAACGTACATTTATCACTATTTTGCCAGTGTGCCCTTCCTCTGCCTTGGCACAACGCTGATGCTAAACTGGCTGCGTGACCGGCTACCGCGCATTGGCAAATGGGTCATTATTTCGTATCTTGCGGTATGCCTGGTGCTTTTCATTGGCTTCTATCCTTATGCCAGCGGCGTGCTAACGCCAACCTGGTGGCTTGATTTCATGAAGCAGTTCTTGCGGCTCTATCACGCTTGAGAAAAAACAGCCCTTGTGCCAGCATCAGGCATGAATCAGCATCATCCTAAGCGTGTGAACGAACACATGCAGGAGCAAAAGCGCAAACAATGCAGAGAAACCGGATGTTGTTTGCGCATGTTGTTCAACACGCACAGGAACGCTGTTCGCACCGCATTTTGCGGTGAAAAAGCCTTAGAAAGCATCGCCTAAAGAAATTCTTTAGGCGATGTTTTTTTGCACCATACGATCACGCATGCGGCAACTTTCCGGAAGGTAAAGGTCGGCAATTATTAGTTATATCGCGAAAGAGGCATGGCTTTTATGGAAAGCCCCAAAGAGTGGATGAAAACTGTGTCTTTTTGCTGCGTTGACCAATGTGCAAAGGTTTGCTATAATAGCGCTAAAAGGAAATGGTCACGCACCTGTTGTACGCAGGTGTACAAAGGAGGCTGTGCTGTGCTTGCACAGACATTGGGATACGGACTGAGCGGTGTAAACGGATTTGCTGTGAAAGTGGAAGTTTACGCTGCGCCGGGGCTCCCTGCACTGGAAATTATCGGCCTGCCGGATGCATCTGTGAAGGAAAGCAGGGATAGGGTGAGCGCTGCTATCGTCAATGCGGGCTTTGCCATGCCGGTAGCGCGCATGACTGTAAATCTTGCCCCGGCAGATATGAAAAAAGAAGGTCCTGCCTTTGATTTACCCATTGCCGTAAGCGTGCTGATGGCTTCCGGACAGATAGCACAAATGGATCTGACGCACACGCTGCTAATGGGCGAACTATCGCTGGATGGCACATTGCAGCCTGTGCGCGGTGCGCTTCCAATGGTAATCAGCGCCAGCGAACAGGGCATTGACGCAGTGATTCTTCCAAAGGGCAATGCACAGGAAGTGGCGTGTATTCAGGGTATCCGCGTATATCCCGCACAAAATCTGCGGCAAGTTGTGGATCACCTGACTGGGCAAATGCCTATCCCTGCGCAGAATCAGCGCATGTATGCCGAGGTGTTGCAGGAGCAACATGTTTTATGCGATTTGGCGCAGGTGCAGGGGCAGTTGGGCGCACGTCGTGCGCTGGAAGTAGCAGCTGCTGGCGGTCATAACATGCTGATGATCGGTGTACCCGGCTCCGGAAAAACCATGCTGGCACGTTGTCTGCCCGGTATCCTGCCGCCTATGACCTTTGACGAAGCGTTGGAAACAACCCGCATCCATTCCATTGCGGGTAAGCTTGCGCCGGGCAGCGGACTGATGGTTACCCGTCCTTTCTGTGCACCGCATCACAGCGCGTCCGTTGCATCACTCATTGGCGGAGGTTCTAATGCAAAGCCGGGAGAGGTTTCCATGGCGCACAACGGCGTGTTGTTTCTGGACGAGTTGCCGGAATTCAGCCGCCCTGCCTTGGAAGCGCTTCGTCAGCCGCTGGAGGATGGCGTTGTATCCGTTACCCGGGTGCAAAACCAGGCTCAGTATCAATCCAGCTTTATGCTGATAGCCAGTATGAATCCATGTCCATGCGGATACTATGGCAGCAAGACGAAGCAGTGCCGCTGCTCGCAGCGTGAAATCCGCCGTTACCTTGATCGAGTATCCGGGCCGCTGCTGGATCGTATTGATATTCAGGTGGAAGTGGACGCGGTGCCTGTGAAGGAGATCAACGCCGCACACGGGGCTGAGTCATCTGCTGTGGTAGCAGAACGAGTACGAAAAGCGCGCGCAATTCAACAGGCGCGTTATCAAAAGGACGGCATTCATTGCAACGCCCAGCTGGATGCACGTTTGTCCCGCCGATATTGCGCACTGAACCCGGAAGCAACGCAGGTGCTGCATTTGGCGGTTGATCGAATGGGAATGAGCATGCGCGCCTACGGTCGGGTGCTGAAGGTTGCCCGAACCATTGCTGACTTGCGGGGAGCAGATCATATTGATATCCAGGATATAGCGGAGGCCATTCAATTCCGCGAACTGGACGGAAAGTATTGGCAATAAGCAGAAAGGCGATGAGACTATGGATGTCATGAGGGAATTTTCTGATGCACGGGTGTATTATCCGAATGGCCCTGCGAAAGCAACTGTGAAACCCGGTGAATATGTTTTTTCTGTTTCCAGAATGGAGCATGGCCACATTTATGGCATGACACAGGCTTTGATTGATGCCGGCGCAACACTGAAATATGCATGGGATGCGAATCCGGACAATCTGGCCGCATTCCTGCGGCGTTATCCGCAGGCAAAGGCTGCAAAATGCGAACAGGAAATCCTGGATGATCCGGAAACGCGTATGGTTGCGTGTGCGGCCATTCCCTGCGAACGGAGCGCACTGGGGATCCGTGTGATGAGAGCCGGAAAAGATTATTTCACTGACAAGGCGCCCTTTACAACGCTGGAACAGATAACGGATGCGCGTGCTGCCGTACATGAAACGGGCCGACACTACTGGGTTTATTTTTCTGAGCGCCTGCATAACGAAGCTTCCACGCTCGCACAAGCAATGATTGAACAGGGGCAAATTGGCCGCGTCATTCATGTGGAAGGCCTTGGACCGCATAAACTCGGTGGACCAAGACCGGACTGGTTTTATCGCAAGGCGCAGTATGGCGGTATTTTATGTGACATTGGCAGTCATCAAACGGAGCAATTTATGATATGGGCAGGCACGGAAAACGTGCGGGTGACGCACAGCCGTATTGCCAACTATGCCCATCCTGAGACACCGGAACTGGATGATTTCGGCGACTGTTTGCTGGAAGGGGACAATGGCGTGACAGGCTACTTTCGGGTGGACTGGTTTACACCGAATCCCCTGCGCGTGTTCGGTGACTCGCGGATTTTCATCCTTGGAACCAATGGCTATATCGAATTAAAAAAGACCATAGATGTGACATCGGAGGCGTTGTACGGCAATCGGCTGCTGCTGGTTAACGACCACGGCGAGCAGCGATTTGACGCACATGGTGTAACAGGATATCCGTTCTTTGGCAAAATGCTGCTGGATAGCCTGAATGGCACAGATAACGCCATGGCGCAGGAGCATATCTTCCGTGCAGCAGAACTATGCCTGATTGCACAACGTGATGCAATTCAAGTGCAGCAATAACCCACTTTGGTAAATCTGGCAAGAACTTGACCAAAGACGAACGGCCAAGTTCTTTTTTGTACTTCTTTACTCGAAAAAAGTAGAAAGAAATGAAAATATTAATCAAAATTATAGATAATGTTCGTGATAACACGAACATTGGGACTTGACGGGCGGAAAAATGTAGTGTATGATAACGCCTGTCCTTGCATTACGCTATGGTACGTGCAAGCCATAAGGGAGGAAAGTTTGTGAAACGAAAGGTATGGCTGCTCCTGTGCGGTCCGGGTATTGCCTTCATCATTTTGTGCTGCACATACCCTGTGCTGAAAATCATTTGCCAGACCTTTGTGGGTGATATGGGCGAACTGACACTGGCAGGGTACGTGAATATTTTTCAGATGTCTTTTTTCAGCAATACACTTTTGCGCACATTGAAGCTTTCTATCCTCACCACCGTTATCTGTGCGGTTGTCGGTCTTCCGGTATCCTTTTACATTTCACGCATGGCTGCCGGACGCAAAAGCATGGCGATCTCGCTGGCAACTTTTCCACTCTTAACATCCGCCATTGTGCGGTCCATCTGCTGGATTGTTTTGCTGGGCAAGAAGGGAACCATCAATAATCTGCTTTTGTCAATGGGACTCATCCGCAAGCCACTGTCTATTCTGTATACGGAAACATCGATGCTCATTGGCTATATCCAGCTGTTTATGCCACTGATGCTGCTTTCCCTGGTTGGCGTGATGGAGTCCATTGATGATGAGCTGATCCTTGCTGCTCGGACGCTTGGCTGCAATGCAGTGAAGAGCTTTGCAAAGGTCGTGCTTCCCTTGAGCGTGTCCGGCCTGATCACCGGCAGCATGCTGGTGTTCACCGGCACTGTAACCGCCTATGCCACGCCTTCACTGCTGGGCGGCAGCAAAACAAAAGTGCTCTCGACCCTGCTGTATCAGTATGCCTACAACATGAACGACTGGCTTAGTGCCGCCATGGTAGCAGCGGTTATGATTGTTATTACCATTGCGGTCAATGTGGTCTTCACTTCTGCTGCTAAGCGGCTGAACAGGGGGGGAGCACAATGAAAAAGAGCAAGTTCCTTTTGGTGCTTACCGTGCTGACCTACATTTTTCTCATTGGCCCGATGTTTGTCATGATTGGCACGGCCTTCAATTCGGAGAGCGCACTGGCATTTCCTCCGGCCGGCTTTTCTTTCCAATGGTTCGAGAAGGCGTTCTCCTCTGCTAGCTTCATTGAAGGATTCAAAACATCCTCCATCGTTTCGCTGGCAGGAACGCTGCTGGCTATGCTGCTTGGCGTACCGGCGGCCTATGCAATGAATAAATACCGCTTTCCCCTAAAAGGGTTGGTAAATGGCTTCTTTATCTCTCCAACATTGATTCCTGCTGTGGTGCTTGGCTTTTCGCTGCTCAAATCCTTTGTGCCGAGCATGGGAGGATCCATTTATTCGGGGCTGCTGGTGGGGTATACGCTGATTGCTATTCCGTATGTTATCCGAGTAACCTCTTCCGCACTGGCCAATTTTGACTTTGCTGTGGAAGAAGCAGCCCGTTCCCTTGGTTGCTGTGCGCCGAAGGCTTTCTTCAAAGCAGTGATTCCAAACATACGTTCTGGACTTACATCGGCGTTTATCCTGGCTTTTATCAATTCCTTTAATGATGTATGCATCGGTGTTTTCGTATCCAGCCCGGGCACGATGACCCTGCCGACGGCCATGATGAGCTATGTGCAGGGCAAACTGGATCCCACAGTGGCGGCGGCCAGTGTGGTGCTGATGCTGCTGACCATCCTGATTATGGTAGCGGCGGAAAAACTGCTTGGTGTAAAGCTTCAGGCAACGAATTGAGGAGGGATCTCATGTCGCTGATTGAACTGCGCAACGTTTCGGCTGGCTATGGCAAAAACGTAATTTTGAAAGATTTCTGCATTAACATTGAGGAAGGCAAGCTTGTATCGCTGTTAGGCCCTAGTGGCTGCGGAAAAACAACCACGCTGCGAACCATTGCCGGATTTATTGATGTGTTGAATGGCCAATTCCTTTTTGACGGCAAAGATTTCAGCCGTGTGCCCATTCATAAGCGTGGTTTCGGATATGTGTTCCAGAGTTATGCGTTGTTTCCGCACCTGACCGTCTATGACAATGTAGCCTTTGGCCTCAAGGAACGAAAAACCGGCAAGCAGGAAACGTATCAGCGCGTGATGGAAATGCTGGAGCGGGTCAACCTTAAAGGCTTTGAAAAACGGTTGCCTGCTGAGATGTCCGGTGGGCAAAGGCAGCGCGTGGCATTGGCGCGTGCGCTGGTACTTCGGCCGAAGCTCTTGCTGCTGGATGAGCCGCTTTCCAATCTGGACGCAAAGCTTCGTGTGGAGATGCGCGTTGAGATTCGCCGTCTTCAGCAGGAAACAGGCATCACAACCGTATATGTAACCCACGATCAGGAAGAATGCTTTTCCATTTCCGACCAGGTGGCTATCATGAACGGCGGTCGAATTCAGCAGATGGATGCACCGGAAACCATTTACTCTCACCCAGCCAATGAGTTTACCGCGCGGTTTGTTGGCTTTGAGAACTTTATTCCGCTCAAATGGGATGGCTCAGAATATCGAACTGCTTCCGGTGAGCCGTTCTATCAACCCTATGCCGGTGCGGACAATATCAAAGCTGCCTGCCGTCCGGAGGATATTCTGCTGGATCCCGGCCTGGAGAGCGGTGCACGTCGTCTGCATGGAACGGTGCTTGTTCGCACGTTCCTTGGCAAACAGCTGCAATATCTGGTGGAAACGCAGGAGGGCAACTTCCTTGTTAACACACAAACTACCAATCGCTATGACATCGGTGATCGGGTGACGCTTGTTTTCCCACAGGAAAAAACCATCAGCGTAACCGAATAACAACGGTGGAATCGTCTATAAAGACGTTTTCATAAAAACAAAGAAAAACGGAGGAATGTTCCATGAAGATCCGCAAGATCATGGCCATCACGGCTGCTCTGGTGCTCTCTCTCAGCTGCATGAGCGCGGCTGTGGCTGAAGGCGATGTGCCCACGCTGGTGATTTCCACCTGGCCTGCCAACATCGACACCATTTCTGCCAACGTGTTCAAGCCCTTTGAAGAGGCCAACAACTGCAAAATTGTTGTGGACACAGGCAACAACAGTGAGCGCTTGGCAAAGCTGAAGGAAAACCCCGACGGCTACGACATTGTGTATTTCTCCGATTACTATGTAAAGCAGGCCATTGCTGCTGATTTGCTGCTGCCGGTGGATGCTTCTAAAATCGAAGGGCTCAGCGATTTGTATGATTTCTGCCAGGATCCAAATGGCGGCTACGGCCCCGGTTATACGGTGACTGGCTTCGGCATCCTCTATGATCCTACCGCCTTTGATTATCCCATCACCAGCTGGAAACAGCTTTGGAATGAAGATGTGATGGGTGAGCTGGCTCTTCCGGATATCACAGTGACTTCCGGTCCCTATGTGGTGGAGATTGCCGGTAAGGTAGCTGGCGTGGATCCCGCTACGGATGAAAATCCTGCTTTTGAGCTGATCAAGAAGCTGTCCGACAATGGTGCGATTTTCTACAACGGTTCTGGTGACCTGATTTCCAAGTTCGAACTTGGCGAAGTGTCCGTGGCCGTGTGCCAGGACTTTGATGCCAGCACCATCCGCGCGGCTAAGGAAGGCCTGGAATATGTGATTGTGCCGGAAGAGGGTTCCTATCTGGGCATCAATCAGGTCAACATTACCAAGAGCTGCAAGAATCCTGATCTGGCTTACAAGTTCATTTCCTGGCTCATCAGCTACGATGTGCAGTATAAAGACGCGCTGGACCGTGTGGAAGCGCCTGCCAACACCAAGGTGGAACTGACGGCTGAAGAAGCTGCCGGCATGTGCTATGGCGATGCGGTGAAGATTTCCAGTGCTCCCAACTGGGCGCTGTACAGCGAACGCAACGATGCCTGGATCCTGCGCTACAATGAGGAGATTTATCAGTAAACATGAGAACGCTGATTCATAATGCCCGGGTATTTAACACCTGGCTAAAGCAATTTTTCCCTGGTTGGCTCCTGATTGAAGATGGACGCATTCGCTACGCCTTTGTAGAGGGGGCAATGCCTGAGAATGTGGATCAGATGATTGACGCGGAGGGATGCTATTGCATCCCTTCGCTTATTGACATTCATCTGCACATTGAAAGCTCCATGGTTACCCCTGCAACCTTTTCACGGGCGCTGCTTCGCAATGGCGTAACAACCTGCGTGGCAGAGCCTCATGAAATTGCTAACGTCATGGGATTTGAGGGCGTAGAAGCCTTCATCCGCCAGGGACGGGAATGTCAGGCGGACATTTTGTGGGGGATTCCAAGCTCCGTGCCATGCAGTGCTTATGAAACGACTGGCGGAAGAATTGAACTGGATGATGCGCTGGAACTGACCCGCGAGTCGGACGTTGTCTGCCTTGGTGAGGTGATGAACTGCTATTCTGTGCTGCATGAGCCGAAAGGAAAAATCAGGCAATGGCTTGCGTGCCTGCGCCGAGAGCATCCGAATCTGACACGTGAAGGGCACATCAGTTATTATAAAGGCCGCGAGCTTTGTGATATCGCCTATCATGGTGTGGATTCCGATCATACCAGCATAGGATTGGATTATTTTATCGAGCGGCTGAAAATGGGTGTATTCGGCGAATTACAGGCTAAATCCCTGCTGCCGGAAGTTGTAGACTACATTGAAAAAACAGATTTGTGGGATCATTTCTGCATTGTAACAGATGATGTGATGCCCGATCAACTGCACGATGTTGGCCATTTGAATTACCTGGTTCGTAAGGCTATTGAGCTCGGCATGAAACCGGAGCGCGCTATTGCAGCTACCACATGGATGCCAGCAAGGCGCATGAAGCTCTATGACCGAGGCATGATAGCACCGGGACTTAAAGCAGACTTGCTGCTGTTGCGGGATCTGTCTTCGTTTGATATTCGCCTGGTATTCAAGGATGGTCTTGTTGCATATGACGCTGCGAAGTCTGAAAGCCCGGTAAAACAGGAACGTCGTTTTTCGGATAAATTCTATCATACCGTCCGACTGCCGAAACTTACCAAAGAAGACTTTACCATCCGTACTGCGTTGCCTGATGGTGTGCATGCGGCGCGCATCATGATACCGGAAGCCGCCACAGGCTTTAGTTATGAGGGGAAAGCGGATGTACAGGTAACAAACGGCGTTGTAGACTATGATGTAACCCCGCATTGCGTCATTGCGGTCTTTGATCGCTATACAGGAAGTGCAAAACGAATGCTAGGCCTTACTGGTGGAGAGGATTTCATCAAGCATGGTGCAGTAGCCTGCACGTATGCACATGACCATCACAACCTGCTTGTGGCAGGCAAAACGGCTGAAGAATGCGTTCTTGCGGCAAACTGGGTTATTGATCACCAAGGTGGCTATTGCGTGGTTGAGAATAAACAGGTGATCGCTTCGCTTCCGCTGGAGGTTGGCGGTATTGTCAGCGAAGCGCCCCTTGCGCAAATGGCCATGCAGGCACGTGGCATTACAGAAGCGCTCCATCATCTCGGATATGCGTTCAATAATCCCATCATGTCCTTCAGCGTGTTGGGATTGTCCGTTTCTCCTTTCCTGCGAATCACTGACAAGGGATATGTGGACACCAAAAAAGGAATGTTGCTTCCATTGTTTGATGAAGAGGCGAATAACTGATATCCTCAATTTGATAAAAACCCCCGGCATCGCAATCCTTTGCAATGTCGGGGATACTTTTTTATTCAGCAACGGTTTCCTTTAACATTTTGCGCTTCTTTGCACGGTCACGTAGCACAAGCAGAACCATCATCAGCACCGTTCCAACATAAGGGAACATCTTGGTGAGATTGGAATTGACGCCGACGCTTTGCAGGCGCGTGCCCATCGCATCAATGAAACCGAAAAGCAGTGCAGCCAAGAACACGAATGGGGGATTGGAACGGCCGAAAATCACACAGGCAACCGCCACATACCCGCGGCTGGCGGACATGTTTTCCGAGAACATGGTGAGATATCCCAGTGATAGATGTGCTCCCGCCAACGCGCTGAACATTCCGCATAGCACAGAGGCGAGATACTTCATCTTTTCAGGACTTTTGCCAGCAGCACGCAGAGATTGCGGATGCTCACCGGAAGCCCGAAGCCAAAATCCCATGGGAGTACGGTAGATGAAAAGCCAGCACACCAGCACCATTATCCAACTGACATAGACCAGCAGCGTATTATTGTTAAGCAGCGGGCCAATCAGTGGTATGTTTTCCAACCAATCAATGCTCAGTTTGGGCAGAGGCACAATGGCCGGGTCAGAGAAAGCGCCCTTTACATTGAAAATGGTGCGAAGCAGAAATACGGTCAACCCGCCTGCAAAAATGTTCAGGGCCACGCCGATGATGAATTCATCGCTTTTGAACCTGACCACAAACAGTCCATAGAACAGCCCAAGCAGCACACCGGAAAGCACTGCAAACAGGAGCGCCAGCATCCAGCTGCCCAGAAAATAGCTGGCCAGCACTGCCACAAAGGCGCCAACTACCATCATACCGTCAATGCCGATGTTCATGATACCAACATGATCGGTCATCAGGCAGCCAAGGCCTGCTAAAATCACCGGCGTTGCTGTTCTCAGGGTGTTTTGTAAAAGTCCTATGTTGAATACGCTTGCCAGATCCATCACGTATCCGCCTCCTTTGTCACCTGCGGCAAAGCTCTTTTGCGTGCACGCCGTGCCTTGATGTTGGCAAGAATGCCTTCCTCTGCTGCCATGAAAAAGATAATGATAGACTGCACAATGAGAATCAACTCGCTGGAAATGCCAACTTTGGATTCCATGGCGACAGAGCCGATTTTCAAAATGCCGAAGAAGAGACTCATCAGGATAATGCCAAGCGGCTTGTAATGCATAATCATGGCGACCAACATGCCGTCAAAGTAAAATTCCTTTGATACGGATTCAATGAAGCGACCGTGCTGGCCAAATACCTCAAACATGCCCACAAGGCCGCAAATGGCACCGGAAAGCACCATGCTGCCAATGGCAAGTTTGCCTGACTTGATGCCGCTGTATCTGGCAAAGCGGCTGTTCTGGCCGGTGAGCTGCATTTCATAGCCAACAGTGGTTCGGCTCATCAGATACCACACAAACAGCGCAATAAACGCTGCAATAAAGATGCTATCTGTGAGTGCGGACATTTTGATGAGCTTTGGAAACATGAATGCCTTATCAATGGAATCTGTACCGGCAGAAACGCCTTTTTCTGCGGTTTTCAGTGGGCCATTAGCAAGGAAAGAGCAAAATGCAATGGCTGCCGAATTCAGCATGATGGTCGTAATCACTTCGCTAACCTTCAGCTTTACCTTGAGCACTGCAGGAATCCACGCATAGATGCCACCGGCAGCCATGGCCGCCAGCAAACACACGGGGATACCAATCCACGGCGATACGCCTTTGAGCTGCGCGCCCATATAAGCTGCGGCGATGGCACCCAGATATAGCTGTCCCTCGCCGCCAACGTTGAAGATACCGGCTTGTGCTGCCACGGCCGTGGCTAACCCCGTGAGAAAGAGCGTTGCTGTTTTTGCCAGAGTATTTCCAAGCATGCGCGGGGTTCCCAACGCGCCTGTAATCAATGCGCTATAGCCTTCCGCTGGATCATGTCCCGTCAATGCCATAATCACGCCGCCGACAACCAGCGCCAGCAAAACGCTGATAAACAGGCTGATGAGGTAATTCACCTTCCCGGTTTTCATGCATCTGCCTCCTTTCTTGCGCCGGTCATGTAGTAGCTGATATCCGCCTTGGCAATTTTCGCAGGATCAAATTCGCCGGTGATTTGGCCTTCATAGATGGTCACCATGCGGTCAGAAAGCCGATAAAGCTCATCCAGGTCGGCGCTGACCAGCAGGATGGCGCAACCGGCGTTGCGCTTGTCCATGATCTGCTTATGAATAAAGTCCATTGCACCAATGTCCACACCGCGCGTTGGCTGGGAAATAATCAGTACAGGCGTATCAAAGGAAAACTCCCGTGCCACAACCACTTTTTGCATATTGCCGCCGGAGAGAGAGCCAACTGGCGTATCTACGCCCGCACCGCGAATGTCAAACTTCTCAAACAGCATGCGGGCATAATTGCGAATGGCGCGCCGTTTCATATGAATGCGGGCAATGGAGAATTCAGGCTGTTTCTCCTTGCCGACAAGCAGGTTGTCCGTGATGTCCGCGGGCGCTGCCACGCCGGTAGCCAGCCGATCCTCCGGCACATGGGCAAGACCAAGATTGCGGATTTCGCCTGGCGTCATCCCGGCAGTATCATGCCCCTGAATGCGCACCTTGCCTTTTTGAATGACGCACATGCCGGTGACAGCTTCAATCAGCTCGCTTTGCCCATTGCCTTCAATACCGGCGATGCCAAGAATTTCACCACGCCGCACACGCAGGGACAGTCCCTGAACAGCCGGCAATCCGCGGCTGTCTGATACGTGCAAGTTTTCCACCTCGATAGCTACATCGCCGTCCGGCAATTTTTCCCGTTCCAGGGCGTCCAGTAGCACTTCTTTGCCAACCATCATGGCCGCCAATGTGCGCTCGTTCACATCGCTGGTGTTGCACACGCCAACGAGCTTGCCTTGCCGCATTACGCCTACGCGGTCAGAAATGGCCATCACCTCATACAGTTTGTGGGTGATGATGATGATGGTCATTTGCTTTTCTTTCACAATGCTGCGAATCACGCTGAACAGTTCGTCTGTTTCCTGGGGCGTCAGCACTGCGGTCGGTTCATCCAGGATCAGCACATCTGCACCGCGATGCAGCGCTTTGAGAATTTCAACCCGCTGCTGCAATCCAACACTGATATCCTGCACCCGGTCGCCCGGTTCCACATGTAAGCCAAACTCTGCCACCAGTTGCCGGGTAATTTCATTAGCTTTGGCAAAATCATAAAAAATGCCATGTTTGCGAGGTTCGCCGCTAAGCACGATATTTTGCGCAACGGTAAAAGACGGAACAAGCATAAAGTGCTGGTGCACCATGCCAACGCCGTGCGCAATGGCCTCGCTTGGGGAAAATGTCTTGATTTCTTCGCCCCTGACAAATACGCGGCCACCCGTTGGTTTATTCATCCCATAAAGAATGTTCATCAGGGTGGACTTTCCTGCGCCATTTTCACCCACGAGGGCAAAAACTTCGCCTTTGCGGATATCCAGGGAGACATCATCGTTGGCCAGCACACCGGGGAATTGCATGGATACGTGCTGGAAAGAGACAATGGAAGAGGAGTCGGGGTTGCTCAAATCGATTCGCCTCACCTTTTTTATGAATAGGCTGGAAAACTGAAAAAAGCAGCAGCGCACGTGATGCACATGACGCTGCTGCCTCCTTTGTCAAGCGTTAGTTCAAAGCAGTGGGAACAACAATTTCACCGCTAATAATCTTTGCCTTCAGTTCCTCCACCTCGGCCTTCAGCTCATCAGACACCTGCTGGGTCATGGTATCATCACCGTAGCCTACGTCGATGTAACCGGTTGCCATGTCAGCCTTCCACACTGTCGCGGGCTGATAGCGCTCGTCCATGTGTTCCACAATGTCCATCACGGACTTGCCGACATTCTTCACCATCGAGCAAATGATGACGTCGGGATTGATATACTTCTGGTCGCTATCGACACCGATGGCATAGTTACCGGTTTCTTTCGCAGCTTCGAATACACCTTCACCGGTCTTACCGGCAACGGCGAACACAACGTCGCAGCCCGCGCCATACAACGCCAGGGCGCATTCCTTGCCGCTGGCAGGATCTTCAAAGCCGTTGCCATAACGCGTATCAACCTTCACATCGGGATTCGCGTATTTTGCACCGGCTTCATAACCAACCAGGAAGTCGTTGATGGTGCCGCTGTCCTGGCCACCGACTGCGCCCACAACGCCCGTTTTGCTCAGCTTTGCAGCAATATATCCCACCAGGAAGGAGCCCTGATTCTGCGCATAGACAACGGACATCACGTTGTCCTTGCCTTCCACCAGCGCATTGTCAATCCACACAAACTTCTTTTCGGGATAGCCGTCTGCCGCTTCAGGCAGCGCTTGCTCAAACTGCCAGCCTACTGCAAACACCACATCGCAGCTTTCAGCAGCTTCGGCCAGGCCGGTCAGATACAAAGAGCCATCCTCTTTGCATTCAATCACCTTGGTTACCGTGCCATACTTGCTTGCCAGGGTTTCAAGCCCCTCGTTGGCGGAATCATAGAAAGAACGATCGCCCAGGCCACCGGCCACAACAATTGCAACAGAGGGTGTGCTCTCGGCAACAGCTGCTGCCGACAGCAGCGACAGGCACAGCACCGCGCAAAGGAGCAGAGAAACGAGCTTCTTCATTCAAAATTACCTCCTCAATACGGGTTGTATCGTTTTCCTCATGCAAATGAGGTTTGATACAAGATTTCTATATGCAATATAAAAATCCTTCTCAAAAAATTTGAAAAATAGCGGCAGGATTTCGCATTCTTTCCACGTACATGAAAAACAGAATACTTGCCCTTGCAAGGAGGAATCATTTTCATGTCAACGCTGCTTTTTGTCAACGCATGCCCACGGGGAAATGTTTCCCGAACACGGATGCTTGCACAGGTTTTTCTTGACCAGGCAGAGAAAAATGGTTGGCGAATTATCACGCAGGATTTGAATGAATTGCACTTGCATAGCATCGATGCGCAAACCCTGGCGGTAAAGGAAGCACTCTGTGATCGCCGTGCTTTCGATGATGACTTTTTCCGCCATGCCCGCGCTTTCCGGCAGGCCGATCTTGTGCTTTTTGCCGCGCCCTACTGGGATTTATCCTTTCCCTCTATCCTGAAGATATGGGTAGAGAACATGTATGTGCGCAATCTGACATTCCGCTATGAGAATGATCGCTGCATTGGCCTGTGCCGTGGACGCGAGGCTGTGTATATCACTACTTCCGGCAGTCCGATCGGTGAAAACGACTGGGGCTCCGGTTATATGCGGGCTGTGATGAATGCCCTCGGCATTTCCAACTTCACTTCTCTAAGTGCAGAAGGGCTTGACTTAGAAGGCAACCATGCCGATACAATTCTGGCGGAGGCAAAGCAGCGTGTGCTGCAGGCAGCACAGAACCTTTTGTACCCATAAGAAAAGGAACTGGTTTGCATGATGTAAGCCAGTTCCTTTTTTCTTTTACTTCAGCACCTCGAAGGTATAAGGGTCTTCTTCCGTGCCTGAACCAGAAGCCTGTCCGAGCATGCTCAAATCAAGCTTGCAGGCGCAGCGTACCCCGCCATAACGATTATTGGCCGCCGTGGATGTGTGACCATCAAAGCCTATCAAATTGTGGAACCCTTTCCGCGGAATGCCAGTTGAAAAATACCAGGAGCAGCCGTTGCTGGCGTCGCGCCAGGCTTCCGGATGTGTCATGGCATAGGGCGTCGGCGAACACTCGCGCTCCTTCTGCGGTTTCAGCTGCCAATGCCGGAAGCCGTAGGCCGTATTGCGATAGTCCTCGTTATCCAGGTAATACAGCCAGCCTTTTTCTTCGGAAAAACGCACGGCGCTGAGCTCCTCATCCGTAAACATGACCTTGCGCATGGTGTCGTTCAGCGTGTGATAAATGGTGTTGCCTTTCCACTCATAGATATTGACTTTTTCCGTGTTGTACATGGCAAAATCAATGATATGTTCTGTAAGCAATAGCGCCCAACCGTCTTCATCCACGCCAAGCACACGCCAAAGCACCGGCGCAACTGTTCCGTCCTCATCGTGAGGATACCGGCCATAATTCACATAAATGTACCCATCCGTCGCATCATAGCCGCGAACGAGCTGTTGAGCGTCTGTTTCTGCCCCTGTTTCTACAGTAATTCCATCCGCAAGGGCCGGCAAGGCACAGAGCAGCAAAGCAAACGCTGTTAAAGCGGCGGTCAATCTACGCAACAGCAGCATGGATAAGCCTCCCATTCTTCTGCAAACAATATTTTCATTCTATGCTTTTCCCGGGGCTTTGTCAAGCAGCATCCACAAGGATGACAAAACGCCCCATAAAAGGGTGTATGGCAGGCAAATCTGTCCGCGCCAATTCATTGGCATGGCGCGGTAATCCCAAATGCAATGCTTTTTGTTCCAGAGAAAGCCGCATACGGCTTCCACCCCGGTAATGGCACACGCGCCAAGCACTGCTTTTCCCCCAAGAGATACCGGCATGCGACGGATGCGTCTCAAAGCCAAGGCCGACATACCGCCTGCTAAAGCCATGGAATAGTGCGTCCGTCCGCGAAACAACAGCTCCAGCACCGGATACCCTGCTGCACCAAGAAGGAAAACAATCAATCTATCACCTCCATGCAGCATTGTGCCCGACTGTGCTCCTGCCATGCAATTAGACGGAGAAAGCCGCAGGAAAGTTTGCGTTGATTTTTCGGAAAATCTGTGCTAGCATAGGTCGATGAAGCGTGAGTGAATGTGTTTTTCTTAAGAAAATCCCATTCATTCTGCTGAAGAAAAAATGGGTGAATCCTTTGAATTTCAAGGGCTTCGGAAAAAACGGGAGGGATGGACGTGCATTATACCCGCGAAGACGCCTGCGGCGCGTGGTTAGCAAATGCGCGCCTGCCTTATGCGGCCTTTAGCCGTTTGATGCACGATTTTTCCCGTGCTGATGCGGTTTATGATGCGCTTGTGTCCAGTCAAGAAGCATTGGATGATTATCTTGATGCTGAGCGGCTGACACTCCTGCGTTCATCAGCGGACAAAGCTTCCATGCATGCGATGCTTCTTTCCCTGCAAAAGGCGGATGTTGGCGTTCTTTCCATGCAGGGCAGTCGTTATCCGGATATGCTGCGCAATATTTCCGATCCGCCGCCCGTTTTGTTTTACAAGGGCGATCCGGATTGCTTGCAGGGTAAATGCATCACCATGGTGGGATCCCGCAAGGCATCGCCCGCAGGCATTGCAGCCACGCAAAAAATTGCCAGGGATTTCGGCGAGGCAGGTGTAACGGTTGTCAGCGGTATGGCGGTCGGTATTGATGCGAGCGCCCACACCGGCTGTATGGATGGCGGGAGCCCAACCGCGGCGGTTCTCGGCTGCGGGCTGGATGTGGACTATCCAGCCGAACACAGCGCCCTTAAAAGGCGTCTGCTGAATAGCGGCGGCGTCATGCTGAGTGAATATCCGCTTGGCACCCGCGCTTATCCCGGTCACTTTCCTGTGCGCAACCGCCTACTTTCAGGGTTGAGCCGTGTTGTGGTGATGATGGAGTGCAGCCAGCGTTCCGGCAGTTTGAGCACCGTGCAGCATGCATTGGATCAGGGCCGGGAAGTTTATGCTTATCCGGGGGATGTTGGAACGCCTTGGGCAGAGGGCGCACACCAGCTTTTGCGGGAGGGGGCAAATTATTTTGCCACCGCCGAGGATATCCTGTCCGATATGGGCTGGAAGATCGAGAAACAGGCAAAGCGGCAGAGTGCCAAGAGCTCGCTTCCGCCGTTGACGGAAGTGCAGCGACGAGTGCTGACTGCCGTTACTAGCGGCGAGTGTTCCTTTGATCAATTGGCCGCAGGCACGGGATTGGGAGCACCGGAGCTTTCCGGTGCGTTGACCATGCTCCAACTCATGGGGCTTGTGAAATCCCTTCCTGGCAAAATGTATGCGAAGGTTTGACTTTTCAGCGTAAAAACCACTTTTCCAAATGGAGGAAGAATGTTTCATGGCAGCAGCAAAACAGAAGCTCATCATTGTTGAATCACCAGCCAAGGCGCGCACCATCAGCAAATTCCTTGGCAAAGGCTACAAGGTGGAGGCGTCACAGGGACACGTGCGCGATTTACCCAAATCTCAGATCGGCGTGGATGTGGACAATGACTTTGCACTAAAGTACATCACCATCCGCGGTCGCGGTGATATTCTCAACAGAATCCGCAAGGAAGCCAAGAGCGCTTCGCAGATTCTGCTTGCAACCGACCCGGATCGCGAAGGAGAAGCTATTTCCTGGCATCTGGGACAGATTTTGAATGTGGATACATCCAAACCTTGCCGCATTGAGTTCCACGAAGTGACGAAACGCGCAATCCAGAATGCTATCAAGAATCCTCGTCCGTTGGACATGCAGCGCGTTGATGCCCAGCAGGCACGGCGTGTGCTTGACCGCCTTGTCGGCTACAAAATCAGCCCGCTCTTGTGGGCAAAGGTTAAAAAGGGTCTGTCCGCCGGGCGTGTCCAATCTGTGGCGACCCGTATGGTCGTTATGCGCGAAGAAGATATCGAAGCCTTTATTCCCGAGGAATATTGGGACGTTACCGCCAAAATGCAGCTGCCCCAGCCTCATGGCCGCAAGCAGCATTTTCAGGCGCGCTTGAGCTTGATGGATGGGCAAAAAGCCCAAATCAGCAACGCGCAGCAAGCAGCAGATGCTGTAAAGCGCATCAAGGCGGCGCATTTTACGGTTAGCGCCGTCAAGATGGGGGAAAAGCGCAAAACGCCGGCAGCTCCCTTTACCACGTCCAGCCTTCAGCAGGAAGCCAGCCGGAAGCTGGGGTTTACAACCGCCAAGACCATGCAGGTTGTGCAGCAGCTTTATGAAGGCGTTGATTTGGAAGGTGAGGGAACGCAAGGTATTGTGAGTTACATCCGTACTGACAGCGTACGGATCAGTGATGAAGCAATGGCTGCCTTGCGTGAGTACATTCCCGAGCGCTTTGGCCCGGAATTTCTGCCGGAATCACCTATCGAATACAAGGGGCGCAAGAATGCACAGGATGCCCACGAAGCCATCCGGCCCACCGATGTGCGCCGTACACCGGAGAAGATTAAAGCGTCCTTGACCAAAGAGCAGTTTAATCTCTATCGCCTGATTTATAATCGTTTCCTTGCAAGCCAGATGATGCCCGCCATGTATGAAACCATGACCATGGAGATCACCGGCGACGGTGTTGGACTTCGCTTCTACGGTGAGCACAAGAAATTTGCCGGCTTTACTTCTGTGTACGAGGAAGGCCAGGATGATGCGGTAGACGCAATTGAAACAAGCCTGCCGCAGCTTGCGGAGGGGGAAAGTGTGGCTGTTGAAGATGTGGCTAGCGAGCAGCACTTTACGCAGCCGCCGTCTCGCTATACCGAGGCTTCGCTTGTTCGTGCGCTGGATGAAAAAGGCATCGGCCGTCCGTCTACCTATGCGCCTACGATTACCACCATCATTTCCCGCGGCTATGTCAGCCGGGAGAAAAAGCGGCTGTATCCAACAGAACTTGGACGCATGGTCACCAGCATGATGGAGGAATATTTTGCCGATATTGTGGATACGGAATTCACTGCTGAATTGGAGGATCAGCTGGACGAAGTCGAGGAAGGCAAACTCCAATGGAAGGAAATTCTGCGTGAGTTCTATCCGCCTTTTGAAAAAACGCTTGAAAAGGCGGAGCAGCAGATTGAAAAGGTTGAACTGAAAGATGAACCAAGCGATGTGAAATGCGATAAATGCGGCGCTATGATGGTCTACAAAATGGGCCGTTTCGGCCGTTTTCTTGCTTGCCCGAACTTTCCGGACTGCCGCAACACAAAGCCGATTGTCACCTATATTGATGCAGCATGCCCCAAGTGTGGCGGGCGGTTGATGGAAAAGACCAGCAAGAAGAACCGCAAATTTTACGGTTGCGAGCACTATCCGGAATGCGATTTTGTTTCCTGGGAGAAACCTGTGCCGGATAAGTGTCCGCAATGTGGCGGCTACATGGTGGAAAAGCGCGGACGCAAGGGCGAAGTGTGGCATCTTTGTGCCAATGAAACATGCCGCTGCCGTGTGGAAGTACACCCAGAAGAAACAGAAGAGGCAGGGGATGAATAATGCAGACAACCTTGCATGCAACGGTAGTCGGCGCCGGACTTGCCGGCAGTGAAGCAGCCTGGCAGCTGGCTCGGCAGGGTGTCCGTGTAACGCTGGTTGAAATGAAACCGCAAAAGATGAGTCCTGCGCATCATTCGCCCCTGATGGCGGAGCTGGTATGTTCCAACTCGCTTCGCTCCGACAGGCTGACAAACGCAGTTGGGTTGCTGAAGGAAGAAATGCGCCTTTGTGATTCGCTGGTGATGCGCGCGGCAGATCAGGCGAGGGTACCGGCTGGCGGTGCACTGGCTGTTGATCGTGATAGCTTTTCCGGCTACATCACACAAACGCTCCGTGAGCATCCGCTGGTGGAGGTTGTTTCTGAAGAAGTAACGCAGGTGCCCGATGGCCCGGTAATCATTGCTTCCGGCCCGTTGACCAGCGACGCGTTGGCGCAATCCATTGCTGCGCTTCCCGGGCTCGATACGTTGAATTTCTATGATGCAGCCGCGCCCATTGTGACCCTTGAATCGCTGGACATGAGTAAAATCTTTCGTCAATCCCGCTATGATCGGGGCGACGATTATCTCAACTGTCCAATGACTGAGACAGAATACAACGCTTTTGTGGATGCTCTGCTGGCTGCTGAAACGGCAGAAGTGCACGGTTTTGAAGAAACCAAGGTATTTGAGGGCTGCATGCCAGTGGAATCCATGGCAAGGCGTGGTCGCATGGTGCTCGCCTTTGGCCCAATGAAGCCTGTTGGCTTGAAAGATCCCCGCACGGGAAAAGAAGCCTTTGCTGTGGTGCAGCTGCGGCAGGATAATGCCCAAGGCACGTTGTACAACCTGGTAGGCTTCCAGACGAGGCTGAAGTTCCCTGAACAAAAGCGCGTGTTTGGCATGATTCCGGGGCTTGAGAATGCGTCTTTTGCCCGCTATGGCGTTATGCACCGCAACACTTTTTTGCAATCTCCGGGCTTTCTCAACGCACATTTTGAGATGATTACGCGCCCGCAAACCTACTTTGCCGGCCAAATGACAGGCGTGGAAGGCTATGTGGAAAGCGCTGCAAGCGGCCTGCTGTGCGGATTGTCGTTGGGACAGGAGTTGAAAGGGTTTGACGCTGTTGAATTGCCGGGCTTTACAGCCATGGGTGCTATGGGACGCTATATCAGCACGCCTAACCGAAATTTTCAGCCTATGAACTGCTCATTCGGGCTGATTGACAGCCTTCCTATTGACAAGGAGCACAAAAAAATTCGCAACAAAGCGCAGCGTTATGAGGCTGTTTCTGCGCGTTCGTTGGAATTTTTGCAGAATTGGGTACAAAAAATGGATTTTTGAACCTGATTTCACACGCAATTCATGCATTCTCTGTATACTATGTGAATGGAAACAGCGGGGATCCATGCTGCTGTCCATCCATAAACAATACGAAAAGGAGCATTTCTTATGGGCGTTACATTTCGCGGAACGACCATTTGCGCCGTGCAGCGCGATGGGCACATTGCCATTGCGGGCGACGGGCAGGTAACTATGGGGGAACACACCGTATTCAAAAACACCGCGCGGAAAGTTCGCCGTATCTTTGGCGGACAGGTTGTCGTAGGCTTTGCAGGAAGCGTTGCTGATGCTTTTACCCTCAGTGAAAAATTCGAAGACAAACTAACCCAGTGCGGCGGCAACCTGGAGCGTGCAGCGGTAGCCGTGGCGCAGAGTTGGCGCGGCGATCAGGCTATGCGGCAGCTGGATTCGCTGATGATTGTGGCCAACAAGGACAAGATGCTTATCATCAGCGGCAATGGCGAGGTGATTGAACCGGACGAAGGCATCGCGGCCATTGGATCGGGCGGCAATTACGCTTTGGCTGCCGCCCGTGCGCTGAAGGAAAACACGGAGCTTTCCGCGCACGATATTGCAGAAAAAGCATTGCACATTGCAGCATCCATATGCGTGTATACGAACGACAATGTGATTGTTGAGGAAGTATAAGGAAGGAGGGAAACTCAAATGGCAGAGCTTAGTCCCCGTCAAATCGTACGGGAATTGGATCGTTACATTATCGGCCAGGATGAAGCAAAAAAATCCGTTGCCATCGCCCTGCGTAACCGTTATCGCCGTTCGCGCGTTGACGAGAAGATGCGTGAAGAGATCAGCCCCAAGAATATTTTGATGATCGGCCCGACCGGCGTTGGCAAAACGGAAATTGCACGCCGTCTGGCAAAGCTGGTCAGTGCACCTTTTATCAAAGTGGAAGCGACCAAGTTTACAGAAGTTGGCTATGTCGGGCGCGATGTGGAAAGCATTGTGCGCGATTTGGTGGAAAATGCGATCCGCATGGTCAAGGATGAATTCACCAAACAGGTGGAGCCACGTGCCCGCGTGTTGGCTGAAGACAGGCTTGTGACGCTGCTTGTTTCGCCACCCAAGAAAAGCAACAGCAATCCGCTTGATTTTCTGCTTGGCAAAAAGAAAGAAGAGGAGCCCAGCCAGGAAGAACAGCAGCAGCTGTCCGGCAAGCGTGAAGAGATCCGCCAGCAGCTGATGCGCGGTGAATTGGAAGAGCGCGAACTGGAGATCGAAGTGGAGGAAGCGGCTCCTCAGCTGGAAGTTGGCGGCAACTCCATTAGCCTTGGCGATATGATGGGCAACATGATGCCCAAGCGCACCAAAATGCGCCATGTGAAAGTAAAAGAAGCCCGCAAACTGCTGATGCAGGAGGAATCTGCTAAGCTGATTGATATGGATGCAGTGCAGGAGGAAGCCATTGCACGCGCTGAACAAAACGGCATTGTGTTTATTGATGAAATTGATAAAATTGCCGAGCGAGGCGGACATGGCGGTCCGGATGTGAGCCGTGAAGGCGTGCAGCGTGATATTCTGCCCATTGTGGAAGGATGCACGGTGAACACCAAATACGGACCTGTGAAAACGGACTACATGCTTTTTATTGCAGCAGGCGCATTTCATGTATCCAAGGTCAGCGATCTGATTCCTGAATTGCAGGGGCGCTTTCCGGTACATGTTCAGTTGAAGAGTCTCACGCGTGAGGATTTCGAAAAGATCCTCACGCAGCCGGACAATGCGCTGACGCTGCAATATCGTGCACTGCTGGAAGTGGATCATGTGCTGCTGAATTTTGATGCAAGCGCGATCAGCGCCATTGCAGATGCCGCTTACAATGCCAACGAAACAGGCGAGGACATCGGTGCACGCCGTTTGCATGCGGTGTTTGAGCAGCTGCTGGAAGATATATCCTTCAACGCAGGAGATGAGGAAATGCCACCGGTGGAACTGAACATCAACGGCGACTATGTCCGACAGCATCTTAAAGGTGAAAATGCCCCTGCGGACATTAAACGATACATTCTGTAAAATTCTTATGCCGCCCGGAAGCGTTTCGGCAATTCCGGCGGCTTTTTCTTTCGGAAAAAACAATGCTTTTCATAGAGCTGTTTTCATGCTATAATACACAGGAAAGCAACAGGGGAGGAAAATGACATGCGGCAGATCGGTTTGATTGGTGCTGGCAATATGGGCAGTGCCATCCTTCACGGCGTTGTGGCAGACGGCACGATCCGCGCTGCACAGTTGACAGTTTATGATGTGAATCGCAAAAGGTTGGAGGAGCTTGGTAATGAAACGCCAGGCATTACACTTGCGCGCACAAGCCAAGAATTAGCGCAGCAGTGCGATATGCTGATCCTTGCAGTGAAGCCTCATTTCATCATGGATGTGATTGATGATATTCGCTTATGCCTGAATGGAAAAGCAGTAATTTCCATCGCAGCCGGATGGACGGTATCCATGCTGGCAGATGCGCTGAGCGGCACGGGAGCCACCTATCTTCGGGTGATGCCCAACACGCCTGCCATGGTGGGCGAGGGCATGACAGCTTTGTGCGATGATTCCACCTTCTCCAAAGAAGATTTTGCCTTTGCAAAAAGCTTGTTTGATGCGCTTGGGCGCACAGTAGTGTTGCCGGAACGAGTTTTCGATGGAGTGACTGCTATCAGCGGTTCCAGCCCGGCGTACGTATTCATGATGATTGAAGCCATGGCGGATGCAGGTGTGAAAGAGGGTATTCCGCGTGCTTGCGCTTATGAAATGGCTGCACAGGCGGTGCTTGGATCTGCACTGATGGTTTTGTCCTCCGGCACGCACCCTGCCGCATTGAAGGATGCGGTTTGCTCTCCCGGCGGAACGACGATTGAGGCTGTTGAGGAGCTGGAACGCAAAGGCTTCCGTGCCGCAATCATGGATGCTATGAGCGCTTGTGCAGAGAAATCCCGGCAAATGTCAAATTAAGGAGCACGTAGCACCATGAGTGAACTGCCTCGTAAACAGGTCAACATCTATACGGATGGCGCGTGTTCCGGCAATCCCGGTCCTGGGGGATGGGGATGCATTCTGGAGTTTGGTCCGCATCGTAAGGAAATGAGCGGTTTTGTGGCTGGTACCACCAATAATCGCATGGAATTGTTTGCCGCTATCAGCGCTTTGGGTGCGCTCAAGGAACCTTGTGATGTGTGCCTATATTCCGACAGCAATTATCTTGTGCAGGCCTTCAATGATCACTGGATTGACGGATGGGTTAAGCGCGGATGGAAGACAGCCAACGGCACGCCGGTAGAGAATAAGGATCTCTGGTTTATCCTTATGGCACAGACAAAAAAGCATCATGTCCGTTTTATCAAAGTAAAAGGGCATGCCGATCATCCGCAGAACAACCGCTGCGATGAATTGGCAACCGGTGCAATTGCGGAATATCGCCGTATCAATACGGTTCAGAATCCAGAGGAGTAAAACGGTTTTATCAAGGAAGGTACCATGTTGAAAGGGAAGAACAAGGCGCCTTCCCACTTCTTAATCTACCTCAAACTATTCGCTAAACCATAGTTTCACGAACAGTTATACATACGTGAAGGGAGTGGCGACCGTGGCAGAGCCAACATATCGCGAAAAGGTCGATGCACAGCGCATTATGGCTATTCGACAAATGAACCGCGAGCTGCCGCCTGCTTGCGAAGAGTTTATTCGTGCTATCGCTGTGACCACAGGCACGTTTACACGGCTGGCGTATACGCTTGATCTTCGGACGTTCTTTCACTTTTTACAGGCAGAGCGTGTTGCCTTTACTGCCAAGCCTTTGTATGCATTTACAGATGCTGACTTGGCTGCTGTTTCGCAAAACGATTTAACCGCTTATGTGGAATACTTGACGCTATATTATCGTGAAACAGACAGCGATGAAGATCGTCCCCTGAAGCCAGTGGTCAACCATGAATTGGCTATCAAGCGAAAGCTCTGCTCTCTTCGGGCTTTTTATGATTTCCTGTTTATGGCGAAGCGCGTGCCATCGAATGTGACGCAGTTGGTTTCATTGCCGAAAATTCATGAAAAGCCTATCATTCGCCTGACAGAAGATGAAATGACACGCATTCTTTCCATTGCAGAAACCGGCGAAAAGTTGACGCCGCGCCAGCAGGCGTATCAAAAACTGACTGCCAAGCGGGATTACGCGATGTTGGCTCTCTTTCTTGGAACAGGTGTGCGTGTATCAGAATGTGTTGGGCTCAATCTTTCCGACATTGACATGGAACAAAATGCTTTTCTTGTTACGCGTAAAGGCGGCAATCAGGTTGTGCTGTATTTTCCGCCTGAAGTGGCAGATGCCTTAGCTGAATATATAACTGAACGTGAAAAAAT
>CAKUFA010000012.1 GCA_934647165.1 uncultured Clostridia bacterium
ATGGGTTTCGAAAGGGTCGAAGACCCTTCGCAGGTCGAGGACAGCGTCCTCGTGGGTTTGGGCAAGGCCCAATCCTTCCGCGCGAGTTTTGCCGTAGGCAAAAGAGCTCGGATTCCACCCAAGGAGCCACCCATCAGAACCATCATCTTCTTCTAGGGCAATACCGCACAATTCGTTGGCAGCGTAGGCGATGCCTTTTCCGCCATCTGCTGCTTGCAGATTTTTCGATTTACCTCCAGTAAACCTTCAAAATCTGCCATTGCATCTGACGAAAAATTCATTCGCCTCCGCACCAACTCATTTGTGCGGTATTGCCCTAGCTTTCTTTTGTTCCTTTACCGCTTCCCGCGCTCTTTTCATTTCCTCCGAAAATAAAAACTCGCTTGTTTCGCTCCGGACTCCGCCAAGCCCCGGAAAGGGCTCTCCCCCTTCTCCCCGCGAAGGGGCTTCGACCCTTTCGATTCCCGCTCTTTCGTCCCCTTGTCTTTTCCCTTCTCATCCCCTATAATACCCTTATCACCTCAAGGAGGCGTCCCCTATGCGCGTTCTGGATATTGATCTTGATTTCTTTCTTGCTGATTGCTGCCCGCTAGCCGCCCCGGGGCAACGTCCCCCGTTAACCGGCTGCGAGCCCTGGCCAATCGAACAGGTTCGCGCCTTTTTTAAAGCAAACTGCGGCCTTTCCTCCACCGCCCCTGTGCCCGGCCGTGTGTTTGAAACCCACGACCAGGCGCTGGTCTTCTGGGAAGAACTGATTGCAGCCGGTCGCTTATCCGCCCCCTTCCACGTCACCCATGTGGATGCGCACAGTGACCTGGGCATTGGCTATCCTGGGCCAAACTATGTGCTCTTCAGCGTGCTGTCTATGCCGGTGGAGCGGCGGCTGAATCTCCCCTTCTTCTATGCACAGCACAAGCTGGACGAGGCCAACTATTTGCTTTTTGCCCTGGCCATGCGGCGTGTTGCATCACTGGACAACGTGCGCAATCCCCGCTCCCGCAAAGACATTCCGCCCATGCTTCTCACACCTGATGGGAACATCCATCTCACCTCCATGGCAGCGCAGCTCTATGCCGCCCAAAATGGCGCCGAGCCTGTGATTCCCTTCCGGAATTATGAGGATTACCATGCCTTCCACGCTGGCGAACCTTACGACTTTGTCACGCTTGCCATGTCCCCGCGTTATGCTCCTCCGGAAGCTGATGCGCTCCGTACCGTCATTGGGGCTTACATCAACGAGCAGGCAATTCCCCTCCGTTGATGATTCTTTTCCACAATCCATACCCATACCGTTAAAAAAGCGGATAAGCAACGCCCGCATTCGTCCGGCATTTGCTTACCCGCTTTGTTTGTTTAGGATGTTTGTGAAAGCGTTCCGCTTTCAATCCGCCCTTCAGTCTGTAACTTCCGCCTGCGCCGCCGCGTGATAGCCGAGAATTGCGCGATCCATCGCGTGATAGAAGTTCTCTTCGCCCACAGCTTCTGTCAGGCCGCAGCGGTCAGCCATTGTCTTGGCCCGTTCCGGCAATCCGGTGAGAATCAGCCGCGTGCCCTGCTGCCGCAAAGCATCGGCCAGCCGCGTCATAGCCTGCGCGCCGCTGATGTCCATATCGCTCACCCCACGCAAGGACATAAACACCGTGTGGCTTCCGCGCAGTTTTTCCGTCATTCCTTCCACCGCTTGCGCATTGGCAAACATGATGGGCCCGTTGACATAGCACACCGTAGCGCCGACCAGCCGCCCACGGGCGCTTTCATCATGGATGTCCAGCCTGTCGCAGTCCACAGGGGCATACTGGATTTCCAGATGGCTCAGCCGCGCCAGCAGGAACACCACCGCCAGCCCCACGCCAATGAGAATGGCCACCGTCAGGTCAAACACAATGGTCGCAATCATCGTGGCGAAGAACATCACCAGGCTGGACTTCAGCTTTCGCTTGAGCATAAAGCGAATGGCGCTCCACTCATTCATCCGCCAGGCCGTCACCATCAGCACGCCCGCCAGCGCACACAGGGGAATCTGGCTCATCACCGGGGACAGTGCCAGCATGAACACCAGCAGTGCCAGGGCATGGAACACGCCTGTCAGGCGGGTTTTGGCACCGCTCTTGATGGCAACGCTCGTGCGTGCAATGGCCGCCGTGGCAGGGATGCCGCCAAAGAAGGGCAGCACCATGTTGCCAACGCCTTGGGCGATCAGCTCCTGATCGCTGTCCAGCGGCACGCCGGTCATGCGTCCTGCGCTTGCGCCGCACAGAAGGCTCTCAATCATGCCCAGAATAGCAATCGAAAACGCCGGGGAAATCAGCCCGGTTACCGTACCCATATCAAGCCCTGCCAGGGTCAGGCGGTTATCCGGCAAAAGCGTTGTGGGAATTGCTCCAACAATCTTCACATCCAGATGGAACGCCATGGAAATGGCCGTGGCCAGAATGATGCTGATCAGGCTTGCAGGTACCACCGCGTTCCACTTTTTCGGGAAAAAAGCCATGAACAGGATCACGCCGAGCCCCATCAGCACCGCCGTCCAGTTGGGGGAAAAGCCGAGCGTGCCGTAGCTGAGCAGCTTCAGCACCGCAGTTTCTCCCTGGCTGACAACGCCGAAGAAGTTATCCACCTGTCCCAGCGCAATGATGACGGCAATGCCGCTGGTGAAGCCTGTAATCACCGGCATGGGGATGAAGGACGTAAGTCGGCCCAGTTTCAGCACACCGCAAAGCACCAGAATCACGCCCGCCAAAAAGGTGGCAATGAACACACCCTGCATGGAATACCGCGCTACCACCGACATGAGAATGGCCGCCATGGCGCCTGTCGGGCCGCTGATCTGGTAATACCCGCCGGAGAGCAGCGAAATCACCAAGCCTGCGATAATGGCCGTGATGAGCCCTGATGCCGCATCCGCACCGCTGGACACGCCAAAGGCCAGCGCCAAAGGCAGTGCAACTGCTGCCACTGTGATGCCGCTGAGCAGATCCGCTGTGAGCGCCTTAACGCTGTAGCCCTTAAATTCACCTTTGAGAAGCCGCAAAAAACGCAAACCATTCACTCCATTCACGAAGATATAGGAAAAAAGCGCAACAAGCAATCATTATACGCCGAAAAAAACCGCGTGACAAGGGGAAAACCGTGCTTTCACGCCCCAGCGTGTCGACAAAGTGGCTTTGCCACTTTGTCGAGTTTGCATTTTTCACTGTCAGCGAAGCTGACGGCCGTGAAAAATGGAAGGAATGGTTTCTCCTTTGGTCGAAACCACCCCGCCCGACCGGCATAGCCGGTCGATACGAACCCAGTCAGAGGAGCATGATGCCCCTCCGACACCTTCTTATATGGTTTGTCGAGAGTCTGAAAACGTGCTTTCACGCCCTTGTTTTGCAGAAATTCCGGCACACTTTCTGCACACAGAGAAGCTTCTTTTTGCCCTGTCCGCGCTTTCCAAGCATGTCAAGATGTGCTATAATGCGCTTATTCCGCAAGAAAAAAGCGCGAAGGAGTGTATCTGAAATGCAGTTTCAGTTCCCAATTAAACCTGATTATGCCGCCGTTGGCGCACAGGGGCCCGAAGCAGGCGTAACGATGACCTGCTACCTGCTCAAAGCCACCGACCAGATTCCCACCATGAAAGAAAAGCCGATGGTGATTCTTTGCCCAGGCGGCGGCTACAGAAACCGCTCCGACCGTGAGGAAGAACCTGTGGCGCTTCAGTTGATGGCCGCAGGTATCCACGTGGGGGTGCTGAACTACTCCGTTTCCCCCTACCGCTACCCCGTAGCTGCATTGGAACTGGCGCAGGCCGTGCGCGAAGTGCGCCGCCACGCAGCGGAGTGGCACGTGCTCCCCAACCAGATTTATGTGATGGGCTTTTCCGCAGGCGGCCATTTGGCATGCACCGTTGGCACGCTGTGGAACGATCCTCTGTTTCATCAGGCATTCGACGGCGAGTGCGACTGGCGGCCTGACGGACAGATTCTTTGCTATCCGGTCATCACGCTGGGCGCCTTCGCCCATGTTGGCAGCCGCAATTGCCTGCTCGGGGAGGATGCGCCGCAGGCAGCGGTGGATGCGCTTAGCCTTGAAAACCGCGTGACAGCCGACACCGCGCCCGCCTTCGTCTGGCACACGCAGGAGGATGCGTCCGTGCCTGTGGAAAACAGCCTGCAATACGTTTGCGCCCTGCGCAAAAACGGCGTTCCCTTCGAGCTGCACATTTTTGAGAAGGGCTCCCACGGCATGTCCCTGTGCAACCGGCTGACCGCCAGCAGCGTAAGCTCCAAATCCAACCCGGACAACGAAGACTGGATTGATCATGCCATTCGCTTTATCGAGCGGCGCGTGGAAGCGTAAGCCTTTCCGTAACCATCCTGATAGATATAGGAATTCCTCTTCTGCACATGAAAAGACCGTCCTGCAAGGCACGAAAGCCTTGCAGGACGGTCTTTTACTCTTTTCCCATCACGTCCCGAATCACCAGGCGGTATTGATTTTCCGCCGCAAGTTTCTCTGTTCCAGTCTTTGCGTCCTTTTTAACTGCGCTTCATTCCTTAACATGTCCTCCACGTCTGAATATAGGCAATACCGCACAAATGAGTTGGTGCGGAGGCGAATGAATTTTTCGTCAGATGCAATGGCAGATTTTGAAGGTTTACTGGAGGTAAATCGAAAAATCTGCAAGCAGCAGATGGCGGAAAAGGCATCGCCTACGCTGCCAACGAATTGTGCGGTATTGCCTATAATATCGTTATCAATAAGTGATTGTTTAAGGTGGCAGAATGCCCGCCCACATACAAGTGACCAGGAAAATGATTTTACCACTGCTTTAAAACTGCTGAAAGAGCATGCTTATGAAGCGGCCGCCATCCAATAAGAAAACAGTGCGGCTGCCAAAGCCGCGCTGTTCAACTGCCTTATCGCGTCCATTGGTATTAGGAAGCAAGCGCAGTCTTTTGCAGCATTGCTTCTTCAAGCTCCCGCCATTCACAAAGCCAAATCCGTATCAGACGCCGGAACATAGGGCTGCGGGGCATAACCAAGATCATCCGAGAAAGGCGCAATCGTATCCTTCGTATCTAGCTGCACAAGCTTGAATACGCCCTGCGCATCTTCGCCGGTGACAAAAACCGGCTGGTAATTATTGACCGGCGGCGTGCCGGAAATGTTCACAGGATACAAATCGAGCTGCTGGCCAAGATACTCGCCGTCATCCGAAAAAGTGAGCGTTGCGGCAACCACCAGTGCTTCCAGGGCTCGCACGTCCTTGTTGCCGCCAAAGCAGAAATTGCCAAGCGAATAGCAGATGGTGCGATTTTTGTAAATTTCCAGCCCCTGCACCACATGGGGATGATGCATGATGACCAGATCCGCCCCCGCGTCAATGGCAAAGTAAGCATAGGCTTCCTGATTCTTGTTGTGCTTTTTGCCATATTCCTGTCCGCCGTGGAACACAAACACCACCGCATTCACGCCGTCCTCGCGCTTCATGCGAGCAATCTCATCCCGCGCCCAATTGCGATTGCCGTTGAACTGCGTGGAGTTCAAACCGAAAAAGGCAATTTTGATGCCGTCTTTTTCAAAAACATAGGTGGTCTGCTGGCCAAAATAGCCAACACCCGCGTTTTTCAGCGTCTCCACCGTAGCGTTGTAGCCCTGTTTGCCGAAATCGTAGGTGTGATTGTTGGCGATGTTGCACGCTTCCACGCTGCCTTGCAAAAGAATCTGCACAAAATCCGTCGGCCCGCGGAAACGATAGGTCTTTTTGGTGTTCTCCTGGGTATTCCTGTCCGTCAGCGGGCCTTCCAGATTGACAACGGTAAGATCATCCTGCTCAAAAATCGGCTTGACTTTTTCAAAAAAGTACGCATAGCCCTTTTCCGCTGCCATGCTGACAAAGGATGTAGGCTGGTTCTTCTTCAGCTCTTCGCTGCCAAGCGTAACATCGCCCGTGAAGGTGACACGCACGGTTTTTTCCGCCATGGCCACAGGGCAAAGCAGCATGGCACACAGCAGCAGGCACAGCAGTCTGCGCATAAAAATCTCAATCCTCCTTGCATTTTCCATCCGCACGAATGAGACGCTTCTTTGCGGCGTTTGGTTGCGCTTTGCCGCAAGTCTTCCATGCAGCCCGTTTTTTCTTTCCGAAATAGCGCCTACGCCATCGGTTTGCAGGCGTTTTTCCCTGCGTATTGTAGCACATTTTTCCGCAAAGACGCAAGCGCGCATTTCCTACGTTTTTTCTGTCTTTTCAATCACATTTATACCAGTTTTATGGAATAATGCAAAATGATTGACAAGCCTATTTTCTTTCCTTATACTCTTTTATGTCGCAAAGCAGTCTGTTTGGCCGGAAAGTGCCACAAAACAGACAGCCATTCTATCATGCAAGCAAAAAAATCAGCAAAATATATGGAGGTTGTCGTCATGTGCAACAGCATTCCCCGTCCGGAGCATCCCCGTCCCGACTTTCAGCGTGACACATTCCTGAACCTGAACGGCACTTGGCAGTTTGCCTTTGACGGCAAAGACGAAGGCCTCAAGAACGGCTGGTATCGCCCGGATCATCAGCTGGGCAAAAAGATTCTGGTGCCCTTTGCCTATCAGACAGAAAAGAGCGGCCTCGGCCCCACCGATGAAATTCACCCCGTGCTGTGGTATCGCCGCACGTTCACCCTGCCGGAGAGCCTACAGGGACGGCGTGTGCTGCTCCGCTTCGGCGCTGTGGACTATAAGGCCGTGGTCTATGTCAACGGTCAGCGCATGGGCAGCCACATTGGCGGTTACACCCCCTTTGCGCTGGATGTGACAAATGCCCTTTGTGAGGGTGAAAATGACCTGTGCGTGCGCGTGGAGGATCAGCCGGATTGCACACAGCCTCGCGGCAAGCAGCACTGGGCTCGCGGCCTGATGGGCTGCTGGTATACCCCCGTGAGCGGCATCTGGCAGACCGTATATATGGAAGCTGTTGGTGAAGCATGCATGACGCGGATTCACCTGACGCCGGACATTGATCGGCACATGGCGACAGCGGAAATCGCGCTGGATCGCCCGGCCGAAGAAGGCATGGAGCTGGAAATCACCGTTTCCTTCCGTGAGAAGGTGCTGCGCACCGTGCGCACCGGCGTGCAGGATCGCACCACACGCGTACCCATCGATCTGATGATGCATGGGGAAATGAACTGTATTTTCGCATGGACGCCCGATCATCCCAACCTGTATGACGTGCGGGTACGTCTCCTGCGCGGTGCGAAGGAATTGGATGCCGTGAACACCTACTTCGGCATGCGCAAGGTTGAGGTGCGGGACGGCCAGGTATACCTGAATAACCACCCGCTGTATCAGCGGCTGATTCTCGATCAGGGCTATTGGCCGGACACGCTCATTACGCCGCCCAGCGACGAGGCGCTGCAGGAGGATATCCGCTACACAAAGGCCTTTGGCTATAACGGTGCGCGCAAGCATCAGAAATTGGAGGATCCCCGCTACTACTACTGGGCGGACAAAATGGGTCTGCTGGTGTGGGGCGAGGTACCCAGCGCCTACGATTTTTCAGATGATGAAGTGCACAACCTTGCCGACACACTGCTGGATTTTATCGACCGGGACTTCAACCACCCCTGCATCATCACCTGGGTACCGCTGAACGAGAGCTGGGGTGTTCCGCAGATTTACACCAATGCACGCCAGCAGGCTCTTGGCCGGATGCTGTATCATATGACCAAGGCAGCGGACGGCACGCGGCTTTGCTCCTCCAACGACGGTTGGGAACAGGTAGACACGGACATCTGCGCCCTGCATGACTATGCCGCCGCCCGCGACGTGATGGTACGCCACTTCGCCGACCGTGAAGAAATCGAAACCCACGCCTGTGACCGGCACCCCTGCTACGCTAAAGGGCAGGCGCACACCGGCAAGGAAGCCCTTATGGTAACCGAGTACGGCGGCATTGCGTTCACAAACATCGGCTTACAGGGCTCCATGGGCGGTATGCAAACCTGGGGATACCATGGCAAAGTGACGGACGAGGAGGCATTCTTCGAGCGTTTCCAAGGCGTGACGGATGCCATCCGCAACATTCCCTTCTGTCAGGGCTACTGCTACACCCAGCTCACCGACGTGATGCAGGAGATCAACGGCCTTCTCACGCCAGACCGCAAGCCCAAAATGGACGTGGAGCGCTTTGCCGCAATAAACCGGAACCCAGAAGGAAGATAATCAAGTCTCCCACATCATCGGATGCTATGCTTCACCTTTTCCTTCAAGTGATACTTTCAGCGCGCCTGTCGCAGCATTCTGCTTCAGGCGCGCTTTGCATTTTCTTTTGTTAAAGGCGTCAGTGAGTTGCCGGAAGCCTTGATGGGGATGTGTGGAGATTTGTTAGCGGCAAAAGCTGTCAAGATAGTCCAAGCAGAGCTTGCACACTCTCGGTTCATGATACCAAGAGTCGCCATGATGAGGTCGATCAGATTCCAAAACCAGTTTATCCAAGGCCCTACGACCAGGAACGTTTCGCAATGTCGTATACATTTTTTCCGACTGGCTATGCGGCACCAGTTCATCGCCCGTGCCATGTAAAAGCAGGAACGGCGGTGCATGTTTGCCGATGTGTGTAATAGGGCTTGCCAAACGGCACAGCTGTGGCACGCGTGAAACAGGTGCGCCCAGAAAAGTCGAGAAAGGAAGCATCGCCTCCCGTTGTTCTTCCTCCATGGAATTGGCAGAGGTAGTCGGTACCATGTCATAAGGGCCGCACCATGAAACAACGGCTCGTGGCGCAGGTGCAAGTGGAGCACATATGCCGTGCGTCACATCTTCCAAAGCAGGATTTTCCGCCGTCAATGCAGCCATGGCTACCAACCACGCGCCAGCCGATGCACCCCACAGGCAGAGCTTCTTCACATCCAGCTGATATTCCTCAGCATGTGCACGAAGCCACCGCAGCACTGCTTTAATATCATACAATGCCGCCGGAAAGCGTGCTTCTCCGCTCAATCGATACTGAATGCTAACCACCGCATACCCTCGATCCAATCCGCTAAGCACAGGAATCAAATCATTACCACGCTGCCAACCATGTGACCATCCGCCGCCATGGGCATATACAATCACAGGATACGGTGCAGAGCATGCCTCATCCGGCAGCCAAATGTCCATCACCTGGCCAGCCGACTGATTATCATAAGCGACCTCGAAGATTTTCCGTTCTACAGCATCTTCAAACGCCTTAGGTAAGGCCCACGCAATCGGCACAAGGCGCTTCATTTCCTCAATAGCCTCACGGCAACGCACAGAAGAGCCCAAGGTCTGCCCATTTTCTGCGTCCCAGCACGTGCAAAGCATTCGGTCGTTCGGGAACGCTTGACGCAGCGTCAACACATCCTCTGCCGTTAAGGGCGTTCGGAAAGAAAAGATCATGGTTCGCCCAATGTAGAGTATGCCTCCACATTCCTCGTTTTTCAGGCGCACTGTTGCCGCATAGACTCCCGGCGTCCACACCGGATTAACAGCATGCTGCGACCTATCCGCAAGTGTTTGCGCAAGCTCTGCCGGCGCTTTCTTTTCTCTCGTTGCGGACGGTAGGATCATCACCATCTGCGATGGCAGTAATCGTTCCATTTCATCTGCAAGCCTTGCCGCATCGCAAGCAAGATTAATCAGCAGTGCCAATGGCGTTCCATCCATGCGTTGAAAGCACAGCATGGTTAGTACAGGGTCAATGTCCTTTCCATCAAAAAAATGAGAGTCACGCACTGTCGCCATCTGCACCGGGCAGCAAGACTCCATAGCTTGCCGTACCACATCCTCCGTTGCCGCCAGCACAGCTTCCATCTGTGCCTTCAAGCAGCCCGTCACATGCACCCAAACCTGTTCCGCAGCAAGACCCGCTTGCCGTGCGGCCGCTTGCTGGACAGCCTGGACGTTTATATCACAATCGATCGTAAGCAGCATTGCTCGCATTTGGTTTTCGATATGCAATGCGCGCATACAGCCGCCAGAAGATAAGTTACTCTTTCCGCATCCAGCATATAGACGTTGGCCTTCAATCAGAGACATTATGGTTTGCCGCATCATTTTCGCTCCTTTTTTGAAGAAAAAGTCCTCTCCGGCGCCGTTACCGAGCGCCGGAAAGGACATAGTTTACAGAAAAAGTGACTTTCTGTGTCTATTACTGCTGATCGGCAATGGTCTCGTTGATCAAATTGTCAATGGAAACAACGAAATCATCCACGCTCATCTGGTCGGACAGCACCGCAGAGAGCTGTTCAACTATATCAGATGCAACCAAGCCGGGAACCGTGGACATATTCCACTCACCACTCAAGGACTGGTTGGAAGCAACCTCGTTGGAGAACACTGCAAAGTCCGCAGCATACTTGCTCTCAGCACTGTCTGCCTTGCCATCATTCACCAAACCGTTGATGAAGAAGTTCGGCTCGCAGTAGCGATTGAAGTTCTCGTAGCGGGTGAACCATTCAATGAAATCACACGCTTCTTTTTCCAGGCCGGTTCCTTTAAAGGCCGCCATATGTTTGGCGCCAGAAAGAGTCGCACGGCAAACGTTCTTAGGCAAATAGGTTACGCCCCACTCAAAATCAGTAATTTCCTTGTCGTAATTGGTAATCAACCAGCTGCCGCCAATATGGCAGGCAACCTGGCCGGAGCGGAACAGGTTATTAGGATTCTCAGAACCCAGCCACACAGAAGTGGGGATAATACCGCTCTTGTGCAAATCGTAGAAATAGTTCACAGCATTGCGCGCCGCATCACTGTTGAATGCGCTAGCCGTCCGTTCAGCGTTCATCAGGCTACCGCCGGCAGAATACAAGAAGCTGCAGAAACGGTATGAAGTTTTATCCACCACCAGGCCATAGCGGCATGCGCCGGAATCAACAACCTTTTGCAAAGCGGCCTTGAATTCTTCCCACGTCCACACTTCATCAGGAGACTGAGGAGCTTTCACACCAGCTTTTTCAAACGCGGTTTTGTTGTAAACGCAGCCAACCACAGCAAATTCCATCGGCACCGCTATTAGGCGACCGTTCCAATCTTCGCCTGTCAAGTCGGAGAAGCGGGATCGAAAATCTGTGGGCATATACTCATCCAGCTCCACCAGATAGTCCAGATAACTAGACACATTGGTAGTACGCATAAGTGCGGGTGCTTCGCCAGCATTGAGCAACGTCTTCAGCTTGTTTTCATAGTCGGCATAGGCAACTTCCATGATTTCGATATGGATGCCCGGATTCTCCGCCTCGTATTCGTTAATCAGACCCTGCATTACAACGCCTTCCTGTCCATCGCTGAACCAGAGCATTTTCAGTGTCTTGGTATCGTCAGCCATTGCCACAGGAATTGCCGCGCACAGTAGCACAAACGCCATTACGAATGCAACCAGTTTCTTTGTCATGTTGTTGTCCTCCTTTGTTATCGTTTCGTGTTTTGATGTTTATATTATATCATTTTCTTGCCACATTATCCATCTTTGTATTGCACAAAAGTTATTGATTTTTGCTTTGATGCAGCTCATGCACATACTTTCTAGGTGTTTTCCCTACATGTTTCTGGAACGTGCTAATGAAATGGCTATCGCTGTTGTAATTCAGCGTCATAGCAATGCTCTGTATGGAGCACCCCTGTCTGAGCATCTGCTTGGCACGGATCATCTTCTGCATAGCGATGTACTGCATGATACTGAACCCCGTTTCCTTTTTGAAATAGTGGCTCAGATAATACTTGCTGATGAAGAACCGATCTGCAATTGTCGCCAAATCCAATTTCTCATCCACATGCTCACTGATGTAGTCCTTGATTTGCGAAATCCTCATGCCATTTGTATCTCGCATGTCAAAGGTAACCACTGATTTTTCCATCACCTCCGTCCTTTGTTCGACATGTAGAAAGTCAAACAGATTTTGCACGCAAATGAGAATTTCATAGGTTATCAGATAGAACATGGTATGCGCTGCTGGATCCTGCCGTACACTGTAGTACGGATCCAGCCTGTCCAGCATAGCAATGAGATTTACCAGTGCCTGACCGGAAAGGTTGATTCGCCTGGATATGCCTTCTGTTGCTCCCGGTGCAAAATATTTCATGCAGTCGTGTCCTAACGCCTGTGACATTTTACTGATAACATCCGGATGAAACATTAGCACATAACGGTTGTGGTCAACATTTTCTGCTGCAATCACACGATGGGGTTCGTTGCTGCAAAAAAGCAGCAAGTCCCCATAAGAAGTTTTAAAGCGACTGCCATTGACTTCAACCGTTACACCATTAGTCAATACCAGAATAATCTCACATGTGCTATGGTAGTGGTAGTTTTCCATCACCCAATGTTTGGAGATACCCTTATAGAAGTAGATTTCTCCAAGTTCATCCCGGAAAGCGCTCACGCTGCCGCTTTTTTCGCTCACCTCTTGCCATTTCCTCCCTTCGATCCTATTTTCACAGTTTATTCATCCAGTAGGACTGCATGGCTTCCTGAAGCATCAAGATGGTCATCGCCTGGCCATAGGTCATGGTAAAGCACGGAATGTCCATATAGAACTGCTCATTCATGCCAATAGGTGTTCCATAGGAAACTTTTTTAACCGTACCATCCTCCGCAATAAGTCCCAACATGGCTTTCATGCCTTTCCGAATGCATTCTGCATAAGGCGCATACGCCAAATATCCAAGTCGCACCGCCTTCATGATGCCGCAAAGCACCGCCGCGCTGCCAGAAGCTTCGATGTAGGAATCTTTACGGCGAATAACCGTGTGCCACAATCCCTCTTCCGCATCCCAATACCGAAGCAACGCTTCAGCCTGTCTGATGAAGGTTGCCATCATATAGCGGCGTTCTTCCTCAGGCATTTGTTTCTGCTCTGCAATGAAATCGATAATGGCCACGGTATACCAGCCATTTCCGCGCAGCCACCACACCCTGCCGTAATTGTTCATCTCTTTAAATGACCATCCATGGAAAAACAATCCGGATTGAGGGTCAAAAAGATACTTGATGTGTGCCAGCACCTGGTAATTCGCTTCCTGCACCATATCCGGTCTGTTCAGCATCCGCCCAGCCCGCGCCAGAAACAGCACCGTCATAAAAAGCGTATCAATCAGCAGCTGATCGCCGTTCGCATCACCAGTAATCATATGCTGCATGCAGCCATCTCCTGTGCGAATGAGCCCGTCTGGCGACATGACCCAATCCGCCCAGCTGCGGATAAGCGTCATGTATTCCTCTTTCGGCGCTATCTCCTGCAAATAAGTCAGTGTCAACATCGGGCACGTCGAATTCACATTCCGTTCAACAGCGTCCATATGCGGCAGATGCTCTGCATACCATGCTTCAAGGAAGGTCAGCACGCTTTCATCCTTACTGGATAGATAATAACGCATCAAGCCCAGTAATCCCACCCCCTGTGGCCATTCCCATGCATGAATATCCAGTAGGCTCACCGGAAACTTCTCCTGCTGCCCCTGCGTATCCACAGTCAGCATACGATGTGAAACAAGGAGAAGTTTTTCCTCCAGCATTTTATAATCCATAATTATTCTCCTTTATCTTTCTTCTCCAGGCAGAGAAATGCGTGATCGCCACGCAGATCGCATAAGTGTTCTTCGCCGTTCACAATCAGTGCCGCAGGTTCATCTCGTAGAATGAAGCGGCAATCTCCCACCGTAATTTCTGTTTCCTGTGCCTGGATGCAAATCAGGCGGCACCTGCTTGCTGCAATGAATTGCTCCACTGTTCCATCGTGCGCAGAATCGCCCACGCGTACCACCCAGACATTTTCACGGCCGGCGCTGAGAAGTTCCTCTTTCTGATATGGGCCTTCCATTTGCGCCTTAAGTCCATTATGTGCCCACACATAGATATAGCTTCCATCTTTTTCACCACAGAACCAATCGTCGCCATGCAGCACCTCGGTGAAAGTTTCAAAGGGGAAATACGCATGTGTGAAGCCAACCAGCGCGCTTTCCGGTACTTTATAGCGAAGCACAGACGTATTGCGCCACTGTGTTGCCAAAGGCAGCGAACCATTGCCTGCCCAATAGCTTGGCCGCCCCGAACCAAAGGCATGGGTCTCGCCCGGATGGTTGACAAAGCACTGTGCATGTGCATCAATACTCGCCTGCACAATATGTTCTTGATAGCCATTTTGGTAAGGCTTAAAAGCATTAGCCGTAGAAAGCAGAACACCGCTCGTTTTATAAAGCGTCAGGTTCACATGGTTTTCATATCCCTGATTATAACCAGTCCACAATGTATCATCCTTCGTGAGCATCAGGAAGGCTTCATCTTCTGCTGGCGGAGTATAATCACTCAGACACAAAGGAACATAACACCCCATGTCCGAGGAAATATGTCCTCTGCCATAAGCATAATACAGCAGCGCATCAGGTCCACTCACCAGGTTCCCTTTAATCTGTTTTTCATAGCTTCGTCCATAAGATGAATAGTAGCTATTCTTATGCCCATACAACGCCAAGCAATGAAAAATCCTGTCCAACGCCCGCCTCGCTCTCGCATGCAGCGCATCCTGCTTGTCGCACATCAAATACAAATACCCAAATGCCAATGTGTCAATGGGCAAATATGCACTGGAATTCCACTCTGTCATAAACTCCCGTTCAAAGTCATCAAACCATCCTTCAAGCAATTCCCGCGCTTTCTCACGCGCCTGTGCACCCGTAAGACCGCTGGCAGTAAACGTCTCCTGCGGATACATACCGCCAGCAATGTACTGGCAGGCATGGAAGAGCAGCGCATGATTTTCACTAAAAAACCACATTACATCATTTCCCGGCTCATCAATCCAATACCGGAAGTTCACAATAGCATCATGGAGCGCCGCACAGGTTTCCGCACTCAGCCCATCCGCAAAATGTGAAAGAATGTACAGTTGAGCAATGAGATAGAAGTCACTGCAATCCATATGTGCTGCAATGCCCGGCAAATCGCGCAGCATGCATGCTTCTGCTTCCTTCACATCTCCGCCCCGGGCTAAAATCGCCACAGCACGGTAAGTGTTGCTCGGCCCCTCCTCAGCTGCAAACCGCAGCAGTGTTTCCTTGCGTTTCTCAAAGCTTTCTTTGGGCGGATTCAGATAGGCTTTCCTGGTCAATTCAGCTGCAATACGTCGCTGCATCGGTATCCCTGCCGCATCATTTTGCAATCTGATGGCATAAAAACTCGGAGAAAGCGCACGTTCCTCTTTATAGAAAACATCTCGTTCTCCCGGTGCGAGCAGATATTTTTTACCGCCGTTTCCCGCCTGTTTTCCTTGAATGGACGCGATGTCCGATTCATCCACACAGCAGAATACTTCGAAGGGATGTGTCGTGCAGTTTTCAATATCCAAGTGAATGGTTCCGTCAAACTTATCATCCAAATGCACAAAAGCATTGTTCAGCACCTTTTCCGTTTCCTTGAGTGCTGTCAATTTCACGTGTTCTGCCATAGGCAGACACTGGGTTAGTCTCGTTCCTTCCGGCACTTCCAGACGGAAATAGTAATCCGTGTCGCGTTCAGCCAAGTCTTCCAAGCACACGCACAGCATATTCATACCCTTGTGTAAAGAAAAGGTCGTTTTCGTATGCTTCACCATATTGCGAGTAAACGGACGGAAACATACCACCTTTTCATCATTGATCCAGACAGTCGCGCCTCCGCAAGTTGAAAGTGTTGCAGGCAGCCGCTCTATATCTTCCTCCGCCTCCAGATAGCACACATACCAGCTGGTCAGTGATGTCGGAATGTGCCAAAAACCCGAGCGATCCACGTTCACGTTGCCATAAGGAAAGTAGAGCGTCATTTTCCTTCCGTTTTGTTCATCATATCCGGCGTATTCCTTCAGGTCCATGTACGCAGGATCTTTCGCCAGCATCCTGGCAATGAATTCCTTTCGACAAGGATTATCATTGATGGAAAAACCATATTTCAACCATTCATTTACTTTGCCAGTCATGGTTGTTTTTTTGAATATTTCCTGTTTTTCATCTAACTCCGTTTGCAAAAAGCGATTGATAAACTTGCCATATGTCAACGGATACCGCAGAAGATTCGTATTCATCCCTTAATACCTCCTAACGTAACGCCACCAATGATTCGTTTCTGAAAAATAAGAAACACGAGCGTTGTTGGAATCATAGACAACACCGACATAGCCAGCAGACTATTCCAGTCTACAGAATACTCGCCGGCAAAAGATGCAAGCGCAAGCTGAATGGTAAACCTGCTCTTGGATGAAATGACCAGCAAAGGCCATACATAGTCATTCCAGCGCCACATGAAAGAAATGATGCCAAGAACACTCAGGGTTGGCGTCACCAGCGGCGTCATAATTTGCAGAAACGTACGTGTTTCGCTGCTGCCATCGATATAGGCCGCCTCCATGTAATCGCTCGGCACTGCGATGAATGCCTGACGCATCATGAATGTTCCTGTAGGCGTTGCCATGGACGGAATAATCAATCCCCATAGCGAGTCGTACATATTCGTTTTAACAATCACCTTGAACACAGGAATCATGATAATCTCAACCGGGATCATCAGTGTCATCATAACCATTGCAAAAAGGAAACCGCCGCAGCGGAACCTGTACTTGGCAAAAGCATAACCCGCCATGAGACTGATGAGCAGCGTTAACGCGGTTGCAACCACCGCCACAAACAACGTGTTGAGGAAATACTGTGTGAAGTTTCCCTTTGCCAGCGCCAAGCGAAAGTTATCCAGCGTTGGTTGAGAGGGAAAAATCTGTGGCGGCCACCTGAACAACTCGCCGGAACTCTTGAAAGATGACACCACAAGCCAGATGCAGGGAAACAGGAAAAGAATACACACAATAAACATGATGGCAGAAAGTAAGGCTTCATTCCTTTTCTTTTCAGTCAGCATCCTGTTCGCCTCCTTTGTTCAGCTTAAACTGCACCACGGTCAGTAATGCCAGAATCAGGAAGAGCACCGTTGTCATAGCGCTCGCATAGCCCATTTTGTTTTTTCGAAACGCCGTTTCATAAATGAGCTGCACCAGGAATTTCGTTGCTGCGCCCGGTCCGCCACCGGTAATAGAATTGACCAGCGCATACGACTTGAGCACGCCAATGCTGGACAGTACCAGTACCAGAAGGCTTGTAGGCTGCAACAGTGGAAAGGTGATGCGAAAGAAGCACTGCACAGCATTTGCTCCGTCAATCTTTGCAGCTTCATAATATGTTGGCGAAATTCCTTTAAGGCCTGCCACAAACATCATCATATAGTAACCGCATGAGCTCCACACTGTAATGAAAATAACCGTCGCCATGGCGTTATTGCTGTCCGTCAGAAATCGCACAGGCTCTCTTCCCATCAGTTCACACAAATATCCCATCAAGCCAAAATCTTCAGTGAGCAGAAAGCGCCAGCTGAAGCCAATAATCACCGCCGAAAGCATAAACGGAAAGTAAAATGCCATCCGGAAGAAGCTCACGCCTCGAATGGCACGGTTTACCACCAATGCCATGAGTAGTGCAAAAGCAAAGATCAGCGGGATGCTGATAATCGTATACACCGCCGTTCGCGACAAAGAGGAAAGAAAGCTCTGATCCGCAAACAGCTTGACATAGTTGTTCAGCCCGATGTACTTCATCTTGCCAATGCCATCCCATTTCTGGAACGAATAGTAGAAGCCGGATAAAGCCGGATAAAAAATGTAGGTACAGAAAAGAAGAATCGTAGGAGCGACTAATGCATATGGGAATACCTTTCGTTTCCAGTTTGCCATCTCACCATGCCTCCCATTCTTTTTCCCTTGCGCCAAACACTTCGAATACGCGCAAACTCTTTTGTGTTATTATAATACATTTTCGTCCATTTACGACATGTATGCCGGGACAAAAACATCAAATTCTTGCTTTTCTTCGTTCGTTCTCGTTTTTTTGCTCTGCTTTTTCCTTCATAAATTGTTCGCTCTGGTTGCATATTCGTCATATGTAACAGTTTTCTGTATTGAATTCGTTTTCCCTTTTTATTTATCTTTCTGAGACAGCAAGAATTTGCTATTTTTTCGCATTTTCTTAGTCAATGCTCCAATGACATTCTTTTTCACTCCAATAAGACCACTCTGAAAAAAACGATGCCGTCCCACGCCAACGACTGGAATAACACTTTATGAATGATCGCCCAGTCCATAGAATTCGAAGCAGATGTCTTGAAATAGCCTGTGAACCGCCTTTTTTACCGTTTAAAACGATGTTAACATCACAACACCACACTTCCTCTTTTTTCATGTTCGCTTCGTCCAGCATTTTGTTCTTTTTTCTTTAACGGTTTTGTTTGATTATGGAATATTCTTCCTTTTTTGTTGCTATATCGGAATCTGTATCTCGCAAAATACGAACATTCTCATTTTTTCCATTTTTATTTTTCGTCAGGTATTGCAATGTGACGTCCTGTGGTATATAATACAGATGTTATCCGCTGTCACATTGTGTCAAAATTCGAACGAACAGGAGAACGCATGATTGTCAAGCAACGTTCCGCCGAAATTCTCAAGCTGCTGATGGACGGCGGCGCAATGTCCGTTAGTCAGCTGGCTGAGCGTCTCGATGTTTCCGAGATGACCATTCGGCGCGACCTTGCCAAGCTCAAGAAAGATGGCGCGGTGCGGTTGGTCAACGGCGTTGCCTTTTGCAGCAAGGGCAGCGAGCCCTTTGCCTATGATCTGGCACAGCAGCTTGGCGTGAATTGCCGCGCCAAGGACGCAATCGGCCGCGTGGCCGCCTCCCTGCTCGTGCCGGGAGACAGCGTGTTCATTGATTGCGGCAGCACAGCTTCGGCCATGTTCCGCTATATTCCGCGGGATCTGGATATTACCATCATCTGTTCCACTTTCAACGCGCTTGCGGAAGCCAAGAAAAAAAACGTCACCAGGCTGGTTTTTACCGGCGGATTTTACCACGCAGGCACGGAAACCTTCGAGTCCCCCGAGGCTATTGAAATGCTCCGCGGCATGCGATCCAGCAAAGCGTTCATCACTGCCGCAGGCGCAAGCATGGAGCTTGGGCTCACATGCATGGAGCAGTATGAAACGGCCATCAAGCAAGTGGCCATGGAAACCGGCATGCAAAAGATCCTGTTGGTGGACTCCTCTAAATTCTCACGGGTTTCTCCAGCCTTCTTCGGCGCCTGGTCTTCCATTGACGCTGTGGTAACCGACGAGGGCATTCCGGATTGTTGGAAGGATTTTTTCGCTGAGCGAAATATTGATTTAAAAATTGCAGAACAGGAGAATGAAGCATGAATCGGCAAGATATTTTTTCCATCGTGGATCACACCCTCTTGAAGCAGACAGCAACCTTTGAGCAGATCAAGCAGCTGTGCGACGAGGCCATTGAATTCGGTGCAGCGTCCGTGTGCATTCCCCCGTGCTATGTCAAGCGTGCAAGCGAGTATGTGCAAGGCAAGATGACTGTCTGCACCGTCATCGGTTTCCCCAACGGCAACATGACCACTGCCTCCAAAGTGTTTGAAACCCGCGACGCCATCGCCAACGGCGCCACCGAAATCGACATGGTGATTAACATTGGCGAACTGAAGGCAGGCAACACCGACTATGTGCTCGACGAGATCCGCCAGATCAAGCAGGCCACCGGCAAACTGGTGCTGAAGGTCATCATTGAAACCTGCCTTCTGACCGAAGAAGAAAAGATCACCATGTGCGACATTGTGACGCGCAGCGGCGCCGATTTCATCAAAACCTCCACGGGCTTCTCCTCCGCAGGGGCTACCTTTGACGACATTGCCCTGTTCAAGGCACATGTGGGGCCCAATGTGAAAATCAAGGCTGCGGGCGGCATCTCCTCTTTTGCGGATGCGGAAAAATTCATCGCCCTGGGCGCCAACCGTTTGGGCACCAGCCGCATCATCAAGCTTGCCTTGCAGGAAAAGAACGCCTGAGCATCGTGCCCGTACGGAGGATGATATGAAAAAAAAGCTTTACGTGCTTTCCATTGACTCGATGATCACCGAGGACATCGAGTTTATGAAAACACTTCCTGCCATGAGCCGCATTTTGGACGGCGCTGCTGTGGTCAGCAATATCGTATCCGTTTATCCCACGCTGACCTACACCATCCACGCTTCCATGATGACCGGCGTATATCCTGACCGGCACCACATCATCAACAACGAAACCTTCGTGCCCGCCATGGAGCATGCCCCGTGGTATCGCAGCCGCAACAATTTTGACCCTGATGTGATCACCGTGCTGGAAGCCGCCAAGCGCGCGGGCTACACCACCTGCGCCATCCACTGGCCGGTAACGGGCGATGTGGATGTGGACTGGCACCTGCCTGAAGCCTGGACAGATCCCGGCACGCCCGAGCGCATGTACGCCGAGTTTGTCCGCCTTGGCGCAAAGCCGGAATTTCTGGATGAATTCTGGCCGGAATACGGCGTGCATCTCAATGGGCTGTACGACCCGGCCTTCACCCTGCTGGCACACGGGGCAACCCTGGCCGCCATCCGCAACCATCAGCCGGATGTGATCTTCGAGCATCTGTCGCTGGTGGATCACACACGGCACAGCCGCGGCGTGTATGCGCGGGATGTTTACAAGCACGCCTATTTTGAAATGGAGCTTCTTCTGAGCCAGACGCTGGAGGCCATGCGCCAGGCCGGCGTGCTGGAGGACACCACCATCGTGCTCACCAGCGACCACGGGCAGACCCCTGTGCGCAAGCTGATTGCCCCCAACACCCTGCTTGTGCGGGATGGTTATATCCGCCTGAATGAAGACGGAACGCTCCGCGATTATGACATCATTTTCAAATCTGCCGCGCACAGCATGCAGGTATACCTGCGGGATGCTTCCTTCACGGAGAAAGCCGCGCAGCTGCTGCACCGCTATGCCGAGGAAGAGGATGTTGGCTTTGAGTGCATCCGAACAGCTGAAGAAACTGAGCGGGAAATGCGTGTAAAGGGCGATTTCGCCTTCTCCATTGAAGGGGCTGACGGGTACGCCTTCTCCAACGCTTTCACAGGCGATTTGGTCGGCGAAGCGGATAACAGCAACTACAAATACAGCGTAGCCACCCACGGGCACGATCCCCGCAAAGGCCCCAAGCCCGCCATGATCCTCAAGGGACCCGGCATCGTGCCAAACGCCAGGCTGGACGGCGCGGCCATTGTGGATGAAGCGCCTACGCTGGCAGCGCTGCTGGGCGTTGACCTTGGACACCCCGACGGACAGGTTATGCCCGGCATTCTTATTCCCTGAACGCAAAATGATACAGCAGGAGGAAAACCATGGAAATCGTACTGAAGGGGCTCACCAAAAAATTCGATTCCGTCACTGCGGTTGACCACGTCAGCCTGACCATCCCCGACGGCAAGCTGACTGGCCTGCTGGGCCCCAGCGGCTGCGGCAAGTCCACCCTGCTGTATATGCTCTCCGGGTTGACCAACGTGACCGAGGGCAGCATTTTCTTCGGGGATCGGGATGTAACCGTGGAAGCGCCGGACAAGCGCAACATCGGCCTGGTGTTCCAGAATTATTCCCTCTACCCCCACATGACCGTGGAGGAGAACATTGCCTTCCCGCTCGGCAACCGCCGCGGCAAGGATCGCATGAACGCCCGGCAAAAGCATGAAGCCGCCTGCAAGGTGGCCGAGCTTGTGCAGATTCAGGATCTGATGAACCGCAAGCCCAAGCAGCTTTCCGGCGGCCAGCAGCAGCGTGTAGCCATTGCCCGTGCGCTGGTGAAGCAGCCTGATGTGCTTCTGCTGGACGAGCCCCTCTCCAACCTGGACGCCCGCCTTCGCATGGAAATGCGGCAGGAAGTGCGCCGCATTCAGCTGGAGTCCAAGGTAACCACCGTGTTTGTGACCCATGACCAGGAAGAAGCCATGAGCATCACCGACACCATTGTGCTGATGAAGAAGGGCGTTGTGCAGCAGCTTGCCCCTGCCCGTGAAATTTACATGAACCCCGCCAACGCCTTTGTGGCTTCTTTCCTTGGCAACCCGCCCATCAGCTTCCTGGATGTGCAGGTGAAGAACGGCAGCGTTGACTTGGATGGCCAGCAGGGTTTTGCTGTCAGCGGCGTGGCGGACGGGCGCTACACCCTTGGCATTCGCCCGGAAGCCTGGGTGCCCGGCAACGCCTTCCATGCCGTTATCGAGCATGTGGAAATGCGCGGCCAGGATCAGATTGTTTCCATTCGCCTGGGCGAAAAGACCGTCACCGCCACGCTTGACGCCGAGTATCAGGCCAATGTGGGCGATACCATCTCCCTTGACCTGCGCACAAACCGGTGCTACTTCTTCAACCCCGAAACCGGCGTCCGCGTCTGACGCAGAAAGGTGCGTTCTCCATGAAAAAAGCTCCGAAAAAGCGTCGGTCCCGCCTGGTGGAAACCGAAGACGGACGCCTGCTCATCAAAAGCCCCATGGCCTATGTTTACCTGCTGCTGCCGGTGGCCTTCCTTGTGGTGTTTGTGCTCTACCCCACCCTCATGGCCGGGCGCATGGCTTTTTTCCAGAAGTATAATTTCATGAAAAGCCTTGGCACAGGTTTCGGTCTGAACGCCTTCAACTATGTGCTTAACGACAAGTTTTTCTGGCTTGCCGCCAAAAACACCGGCATCCTGATGCTTGTTGCGCTGCCTGCCACAGTCATCCTGTCGTTGATGTTCGCACTGCTTATCAACGCCATCAAAAAGCTGCAGGGGCTGTATCAGGCGCTGTTCTTCCTGCCCTATGTCACTTCCTCCATTGCAATCGGCTCAGCCTTCCAGTGGCTGTTTCACTCCGAATACGGCTACTTCAACTGGTTTCTGTCGCTGTTTGGCTGCGCTCCGGTGAAATGGCTGTCCGATTCCTCCTGCGTCATCTGGGCGCTGTCCATTTTCTGCATCTGGAATGGCCTTGCTTACAAGATTGTGCTGTTCCTGGCCGGCCTGCAAAAGGTCGATAAGGAAGTGTACAAGGCCGCCAAGATCGACGGTGCCAGCCCCTGGCGCACAACGGTGAAGATCACCCTGCCCCTGCTTGCCCCCACCACCTGGATGGTCAGCATGATGTCCATGATTTACACCGCCAAGACGTACAACGAAGTGTACTCCCTGTTCACTTCCTACGGCGGCGGCGGCACAGCCGGCAACGGCAACAATGCCATCACGCTGGTCTATTACATCTACTACCAGTTCTATGAGCGGCAGAAGGTGAACTATGCGGCGGCGGCGGCCATCATCTTCCTGGCGGTCATCCTGCTGCTCACCGGCATTCAGCGGCTTGTTGCCAAGAAATTCGTACAATACGTGTAAAGGAGGAAGAACATGGCGCGCGTGCATGAAAAACATGTGGTGGATACCAAGCAAATCGTTGCCGATGTGCTCAAGTATTTCTTCCTGACCCTGGGCGCACTGGTGCTGTTCTTCCCCTTCCTGTGGATGCTCACCACCTCCCTCAAAACATTGAGCGAGGCCATCGCCACCCCGCCTGTATGGCTTCCCCGTATGCCACAGTGGAGCAACTATGCCACGGTGTGGAATATGCGCCCCTTCATGCGCTACATTCTCAATACCGTCATCTGCTGCATCTTCCATGTGGCAGGCGTGGTTTCCCTGTCCGTGATGGGGGCATATGCCTTCTCCATGTTTTCCTTCCGCTTCAAGAACTTTCTGTTCACGCTGTTTATGCTCACCATGATGGTTCCCAGTGAGCTGCTCATCATCCAGAACTACATCACCATTCAGAAGATGCACCTGATGGACACCTACATCGCCGTGTTTCTTCCTACGCTGGCCAGCGGCTTCTACATCTACATGCTGCGCGAGCACTTCATGCAAATGCCGCCGAGCCTCTTCAAATCCGCCAAGGTGGACGGCACCAGCAACTGGCGCTTTCTGTGGCGGGTCATGGTGCCCATGAATCGCAACACCATCTTCACCATCGCAATTCTTGCCTTCATCGGACAATGGAACGCCTTCCTCTGGCCGGAGCTGGTCACCCGCACGGACGCCACCAAGCTGGTATCCAGCGGTTTGATCTCCTTCCGCTCCGAGGCAAGCTCCAGCGTGCAGTATATGATGGCAGGTTCCTGCATCGTGCTCATCCCGATGATTATCTTCTACGTCATTTTCAACAAGCAGATTATCAATGGCGTAGGCGGCGGCGGCATCAAAGGCTAACAGCCTTTCATGTAAAAAACAAATTTGCAAAGGAGTCCACCCATGAAAAAGATCGTTGCACTGGTTCTGGCGATCACGTTCTGCCTGGGTATGGCAACCACCTGTGCCTCCGCGGAGGATGTCCGCACCCTGAAGTTCTGGCACAGCATCACCAACACGACCATTTACGCGGCCTTTGAAGAAGTGGTAAACGACTTCAACAACGGCATCGGCGCCGAAAAGGGTATCAAGATCGAGCTGACCCAGTTCGGCAGCGCTGCCAAGCTGAACACCGCGCTGACCGGTTCCCTGCAAACAGCCATGAACGGCAGCACTGAAGAACTGCCCGACATCATCATGGGCAACTCCATCTACATGGTGGATTATGTGCTCAACGCAGAAGCGCTGGTGAATCTGACCCCTTATATCGAGGGTGAGAACGGCCTGAACATGGATGACTTCTATGATTGCTGGCTGACCAACTGCATGAACTATGATGATGAGCACAACGTCTATTGCCTGCCCTTCCAGGGCTACAGCGAGGTTGTGTACTACAACATCGAGTTCTTCCAGGAGCACAACCTGTCCATCCCCACCACCTGGGACGAGATGGTTGCGCTGTGCAAGCAGATCGTTGAAATCACCGGCAGCGCCGGCTTCGGCTGGGACAACCCCGCCAAGATGGCCACCACGCTGCTGGAGCAGGCCGGCATCGGCTACACCGATGCGCAGGGCAAGCTGCTCTTCGCCGACAAGCTGGATGAAACCGTGGACACCCTGCAGTGGTATGTGGATCAGCTCAACGCCGGCTTGTTCCGCACAGCAGGCGACAGCGGCTACTTCTCCGGCCCCTTTGCCAACCAGGATATCATGATGTATTGCGGCTCCGGTGTGGAAGGCGCTTACATCGACATGAAGATCGACCCCGCGAAGCCCTTCCACTGGGGCACCTTCCCCGTGCCGCAGATGGCCGGCACCCAGACCCCCGCGACCTATGCTGAGAATGCTCTGATCGCCATCATGGATCTGGACAACGATACCGCGAAGGACGATGCCTGCTGGGAGTTCATCAAGTATTTTGAATCCACCGAATCGGTGAAGAAGCTCACCGGCGTTGGCTCGTACATCCCCTGCCTGAAGTCCGTTGCGGAAGATCCCGACTGGATCGCCAACGCTTCTCCCTCACAGCTGACCGGCGTTGCGCAGATGGACAACTACTATGTGTTCTATGCTTTCGACACCGGTGACTACACCTCCAACACCATCTACACCGACTTGCAGACCGGCATGAGCGATGTGCTCAACAACGGCGCCGACCTACGCACCACCCTGGAAGGCATCCTGGCCAATTACTAATTCCCGTTATCATGACAAACAAAAGGGCGCGCTGCTCAATGTAGTGGCGCGCCTGTTTTCAAAGGTACAGCGATGATTTTCTTTTTTGATGTAGACGGAACGCTCCTTTATCACAAGCAATGGTGTGTACCAGCTTCTGCCGTGGACGCCCTCCGCGCTCTGCACGATGCAGGCCACCTGCTTTATCTGAACACCAGCCGCAGCCCTGCCGAAATGGCCAATGTGCTCCTGCCTCTTGCGGATATTCCCTTTGATGGAGCAGTGCTCACCGGCGGCGCGCTGGTGCTTGCGCACGATCAACCCGTGCGAGAAATTTACGCCCCGCAGACAGAGATGGCACGAGCCATGGCGCTCCTGGCCCAATGGCATGTACCCGTCCGCTGGCAGGGGCTAAACGATCTTTTTTACACCATGGAGCCACCGCAGGAAAATCGCGATGTGCTTTCCTGGCTTTTTGGCTTCGTGCCGGACGTCCGCCCCTGGCAAGGCGAAAGGCTTATGCGGCTTGTGGTTTACCTGAGCGATGAGCAGATTGCCGAAATGACCTCCGCCTTCCCTGCGCTTTGCGTTGCGCCTCAGGGGCACACGCTGGTCAACATCACTGAAAAGCATGTGGACAAGGCCGAGGCCATGCTTGCCGAAGCCGCCCGGCTTGGATTTTCTCCCCAACAAGTGGTTGCCTTCGGCGATGGCTACAATGACATAGCCATGCTGCGAAGCGCCGGCATCGGCATCGCCATGGGCAACTGTCCTGAAGCGGTATCCCGCGCCGCTGCTTACACCACCACACCCATTGAACAGGATGGCATCCTCAACGCCGTCCGTCATTTTCATTTCATCAATCAGGAGGGATAAACCATGGCCATTCCCTATGGCATCAAATACTGGCATGAGCAGATTTCCCGAAATGGCATCCATGGCGATGTTCTCAATTCCATGCTGCAAAAATCCATCCGCCGCGGCAAAGAGGAATATGCCCTCGCAGCAGCGTATGAAATGTACGTCACCAGCCCCGACTATCTGGAAATGCTGTGGCTCCGCATCCAATGCATCGCCATTGAGGACATCGGCTTCGGGCAGCAGGATGCCGCCAGCCTTATCCGTACGCTGGACGAAATGCGCAAAGTTTTTCCATACGAGGATCCCTCGCAGGCGGTGTTCTTCGTGCAAGCCATCCGCTATTTGTGCCGCTGCGCCAAGGAGCGCACCAGCGATCACCTGCGCGGCATGCTCAGGCGTGCCTTTGACAATGGTTATGTGCCCCAAACGCCTGATTGGGCGCTGGACGCCACCACCCGCCGCGGCCGTGAAAATGGCAAAACCGAATTGGACGCAGCCGAACAGGTTCAGGACGTTTCCACCATCCACCAGCAGTATCTGGCCTATTTGCGCGATCCTTCGCTTCTTTCCGGTGAGCCTGAGGTTGACCCACTGCAACTGAACACCTGGCACGACTAAGGAGGGCAGAACCATGGCAGAAAACTATTGGGATCCCTACGCAAATGTGACAAGCCGAAACGGCCTTCCCTGCGATGAATTGACCGCTACGCTGCGCGCCGCCATCCGCCGTGCTGATGAAAAAACGGCTCTTGCCGCGGCCTACGAAATGCATATTTCCAGCCCTCAGCTGTCCGACAAGTTGTGGCGCACGCTGCTGGTCTCCTCCGTGGAGGAAATCGGCTTCGGCAACGTGCACGCGCCGGAAACGGTCTTTGCGCTGTACAAAATGAAAGGCGACTTTTCCTACCGTGCGGGCGATCAGGCCATGCTCTTTGTCTACGCCGTGCGCTATCTTTGCCGCAGCGGCAAGGATTGCTCCAGCGCCGACTATGCCCGCGTGCTGGATTTGAAGGCGCAGCACGGCTTCCTGTACAATGTGCCGGACTATACCTTCGACATGCACACTGTCCAGGGCCGGGAAATGGGGCGCGGCGAAGTGCACTTCCTGGAAGAAGCCAGCAAGGTTGAACCGCAGCTGCAGGAAAAATGGGTTATGAAGCTGCATGACGACTTCCTCGCCTTCTGCAAGCTGGAGCACGAAACCAAAGGAGAACCCATTGTGCAGGCTTATCTGAATACCCAGTGGAACTATGAAAAGTAAGGAGCATGCAGCATGAAATATCTGGTGATTAGCGACAACGAAGCTCCCGTGCTCACCTCTGCCATTGCGCGCAAATGGGATGTTGGGCTCGAATGCACCACCTTTTATGACACCAACTATCTCATCGAGCACCCAAACGGCATTGAGGAATATCTGCAAGTGGTGGAAGGCGTGCGTTACAAAACCATGCACGGCCCGTTCACCGGGCTGAACACAGGCGTGCGGGACAAGATGATCCGCGATGTGACGCTGCTTCGCTACACCCAGGCCGTAGAAACCGCCCAGAAGCTCGGCGTCCGCGATATTGTGATCCACAACAACTGGTATGACTACTGCGCACCCCGGGATGTGTGGCGCGTGAACACCCGCCAACTCTTCACCGAACTGATGGAGCGCATCCGGACGGCAGATGTGTGCTTCCACCTGGAAAACACCACCGAGCGGGACTGCACCCTGATGAAGGAGTTAGTGGAGGCCATTGCCAACCCTCAGCTGGACATCTGCCTGGACGTGGGACACACCCAGGGCATGGTGCACGGCGGCATGACTGCGCTGGAATGGATTGACCAGTGCGGCGGCCTCATCGGCCATGTGCACCTGCACAACAACTATGGCGAGCGGGACGAGCACAACAACCTGCCCTTCGGCACTCTGCCCATGCCGGAGATTCTTGCCGCATTGGAGGAAAAAGCGCCGGACGCAGGCTGGTGCCTGGAATGCGGCGGCCATCCCGGCGAGGATGTGACCCCTTCCCTGGAATATCTGGATAAGCTCGGTTACATTGAAAAAGCAAAAGCGAGGATGACACGTTGAGGAAACATATTGCGATTTTTGACATGGACGGCACGCTAGTAGACTCCATGTATCAGTGGAAATGCGCACCAGCGAATGTACTGTTTCAGTTTGGTTATCAGGTGACGGACGAGGATGAGCAGGCTCTGAACCGCCTTGGGTTCTATCACAGCCCGCAATACCTGATTGACCGCTATGCGCTGCCCTGCACAGAGGAGGAGTTTGTCAACCGCTGCTATGAACTGATGCTTGAGGAATACCACCGGTTTGTCCTTATGCGGCCAAACGCGAAGAACTATCTGCTTTCTCTGCACGAAAAGGGCGTTCAAATTGCTGTTTTGACGGCCAGCAGGGGGGCCTTTGTGCAGGCCATGGCAGAAAAATTCGGCCTTCAGGAACTTATTGACGGTGTTTTTTCCGCCAATGACCTGAACCTGGAAAAAAGTCAACCGGAGATTTATCGCCTGCTATTTGACCATTTTGGCTGCACCGGCGAGGAGTGCCTGATGTTTGAGGATTCCGCCTATGCGTTGGAAACCGCCAAACAGCTCGGCATTGACGGTGTTGGCGTGCTGGATCCCGTGCGCCCGGATCACCACGACGTGCTGCGCAGGATTGCCGTCCGCACGGTGAGCACCTACAGCGAGCTGTTGGAAAACGATGTTTTCTAAGCCATTGCAGACCCGAAATTGCACATCGATTATAGGTCACTTACAAAGGCGGATATACGCAATGTGTATCCGCCTTTTCTGTATTGAGCTTCTAAACGGACTATCAGGCCATCCGCGGCGATAAAAGTTGCCAGCAACGCCAAAGCGGAATTTCTGCGTTGCATGAGTCATGATATCCGCCCCCGTCAACAGCATTCAGGGATACCTTGACCTTGCTGATTCCCGGCGCGAGGACACTGAATTGCAGGCGCATTGCAGAGAAATAATCGCCACGGCCTGCACAGGCTGTCGACAAACACTATGAGAAGGTGTCGGAGGGGTATCATGCCCCTCTGATTGGATTCGTATCGACCGGCTATGCCGGTCGGGCGGGGGTGGTTTCAGCCAAAGGTGAAACCAATCCTTCCATTTTCCACGGCCGTCAGCTTCGCTGACAGTGAAAAATGCAAACTCGACAAAGTGGCAAAGCCACTTTGTCGACATGCTGAGCAGGCAGGAAACAGGTGCAGTTATGGGAGACTGCACCCGTTTCCTGCCTGTTTTTTGGATTGAAACCCGGCCATCTCTCGCACGCGCCGCCTGTACGGCATAGTTTGCCTGTGGGGAGGTGCCGGCCATGCCAGAGATGGTTTACCAGCAGCTGGACGTTTGTGAAATGCTCGATATCCTGCGCACATCGCCGCTTGTGCTTGTGGGTGTATGCGACTGTGACATTCCCTACATGACGCCCATGTGCTTTCAGCTTGAAATGGACGGTCTGACGCCTGTCATTCACCTTGCCTGCGAAGCGAAGGGACGCCGCCTCGCCATGCTGCGCGACAATCCTGCGGCATGTCTTTTCTTTATGCGCGCACACTGCACCGGCACGGACACAGTGCTGGCTCAGGGACAGGCGTCGCTTCTACCGCTCCCAGGCGGGATGCACGTCGCCGTGCGTGTCCGCACGCTGTCCGGGCGTCGGGTTTTTCACGCACCATTTACTTGGTCATAAGCTCCTTCCATGCGGTAAAGCATGTGCACATCTGCACTGCCCGGGGCGCATCCGATGCAAAGCACTGCTGCGCCGCTGCCTGCATGCCGGGTCGAAGCTGCCCGCAAAGGCCGCCCCGTGCATCATAGGCGTTTGGAAACAGCCGAGATGCCGCGAACGGGAACAGGCGGTGGAACTGCACGAAAAACTGTTCCATCAGCGCCTCCGGTTTTATGGAGGGGCGGCCAAGCAGCGTTCGCGCCTGGGGAAAATTTTCTGCATCCTGCATGCACCACAGCCCCTGCGCCACCTCCAGCTTGGGCGCAGGGCTCATCACCACCACCGGACGACGGATGGGATTGTCTTCCCCCATCCCCATGGGCAGGAAAGAAAGCAGCTGCCGCTTTTTCGCTGCGCACAGCTGCCAGAGCAGCGCACCGCCGCGCCCCGCCACGTACACCGGCAGGTTTTCCGGCAAACGATCGCGCACAGTGGGATCTTCCGCCGCCTGCGCCATAGCCTGCCCCGCCAGCAGCAGCAAAAACGCCCCATGCAGCAAAAGCGATGCTTCCAGCAGCGTGCAGCTTTCATCGGTTGAAAGTATCTCCGCAAGCGCCTCCTGATGCGCGCCCAGATATTCCCCCAGTGCCAGCTGCTGGCGCTGAATCGCTGCCAGGCTCCCCTTGCCGCTGCACAGCAGCGTATGCAGCTCCGTGCGCGCTGTTTCGTCTTCCTCGCTCAGTGCGCGGCAAAGCTCCTCTTCCAACGTATCCCGCTGCGTCAAAAGCACGTCCGACAGCATCAGCTGCACGCCCATGGGTATGGTGCAGTCAACGATGGGCTGACGCAGGCCACGCAGCCACAGCGACAAGCCCGCGCCGCTGCCGCCTACATCCAGCGCCATGAAGCTTCCGTGATTTTCTTCATTTCTCTTAGTGCGAAAATAAGCGCCAAGCGCTGCGTTTTCATCGGCAAACCGCACGCCGTTTTCTGCGCACAACGGCACTCCCGTCCGCCGTGCCACGTCTTCCGCAGCCCGGCGCACTTGCTGGCAAAATGTCTCCCTCCCAGCCTGCGCCATAGCATGGGGTACCGCCGCAACCCACGCAATCTCCGTCACACCATGCAGCCGGGCATCCAGGCATGCGCTGAGCATCAACCGCTGCAAAAACACCTGCCGGGCAGCGGCATGCTGGTGGTCATAGGCCCATTTAAGCCCAGCGTAAACCGTCTCGCCCGCCTGTGGGGAAAGCGTACACTGCCCCATGCGGCCATAGAAAGGCCCATTCTCTGCCGTCAATGCCACAGCGGAAGTCGTGATTGCTTCCATCTCACCGGCCTGTAAGCCCTCATCCTCTGCCGCGCCACGCAAAAGGCACCGTATCAGCGGCACACCCCCCGGAACGCGAATCTTCCCCTGCTGCTGCACAAGTACCGTTGTGCTGCCGGCACCCACATCAATGGCAATGGCGGCCTTTCCGCCCTGCGGCGCAGCATATACCGGCGGTAAATTCGGCAGCATGCCCAGCGTCTCATCGCCCTTTTTCACCACCAGCGCCGTTGGATATGCCTTGCAGGCGGCCACCTGCCAGCCTGTTTCGCCATAATGCTCACCGCATGTCCACCCATTTTCGCCCGGGGCTTCCAGCGTCACATCCGCTTCGGGATGCATCAGCACGGCGTAGTCTGTCCAGGCATCCCGCTCCATGCGAACACCCGGCCACACGGCTGCCGTTGGCAGTTTCTCTCGCTGCATGCAAACCAGAGCCTGCTCGTCATAGCGTCTTTTCAGGCACACACGCCTTTGGCCGCGCAGGAAGACAGTTGCTTCCAGCACATGCCTGCCCTCTATGCAGGCGCTCGTCACGCGCATTGTCTCTATTTCCAGGCGAGCCTCGTTGTTTTCCTGCAAGGCAAGGGCCAATTCTGCCGTCAAAGGCGGCAGTGCGGTGCGCCCCTGATCCTCCGCCATGGCTGCAAGCCAGCCTTCGTTTGGGCCGTCTTCCACAGGCGGCGGCTGCACCTGCACACAGCACGCCCTTTGCAGCATGGCGTCTCCAAACGGTTCAGGCGCCTCCAGCAGCGCTGCTTTTTCCGTGAAAGGACACATGGCTGCCTGCGCCGCCCGCTCACCTATGCACTCCGTCAGCAACCGTTTTACCGCCCGCGATTCCCTGTTCCATGGCCAGGTAAGCACAACTTCCGTTTCCGTCCTGTTCGATGCCGCTTCAGCCTGAGCAAGGCAGTTGTGCAGCGCCTCACGTTCGTCCTCCGTCCATGCGGCGCTGCTTTCCAGCTGTTTCAATCGGGCAGTGACCCCTGCCGCCCACGCTGGGGACTGCGCTTCCAGCAGCGCCATTTCCGCAGCCATTTCCCGCAGCGCTGTTTTTTCGCCCGGATGTCCAGTAGCCATCCAGCGCCCATCTGCCCCCCTGAACGCAAAGGCAATGCCATTCCACAGCCCTATGCTTCCCATCACAGGCTGTGCCTCCCGGGCATCCTCATCCAACTGCCCCATGAGCGCCTGCCTGCACACAGGCGCTGGATGGAAGCACACCGCTTCCTCGCAGGCGCAGTCAAACGCCGCTTCCGGCACCAGCGCACACACAGCCTTGAAGCGTGTCTCCATTTCCCACGGCGCTGCTTCCGGCTCTTTGGCCACATCCTTTGCAAACCGGTAAAGCCTTTGCGATTGGGATGCACACTTTTTCGCCATGCGTTCCAGCTGTTGTGTGAGGTAGGCTCTCTCCACGTGGTTCAGCATCCCGCACGGATCGGCAAAATGCCCCGTCGCCCGCTGAAACCACCACACACGTTCAGGGATAACGGCTGCCCACTGGCTGCGCTCGGCCGCAAGCGTCAGTCCCTCTTCCTTGCTGATGGATCCCAGGCTCACACGTTTGTCAGCCTTCTCCAGTGCCAGCACATGCAGACCCTCCGCACGCCTTGCCACCGGCTTGTCCGCCAATGCCGCACGCGCCAGGCGGGATTCCTCGCCAAAATGAACGCGGATGAGCTTCGGCCAGGCTTCGTCTTTTTCCCATGCTTCCCACAAAAGCGTCATGGCCAACACACCGCGAAAATCATTCTCCTCCTGCGCACTTTCTTTCCTGTCGCACCACGCCCAGTTTTGCGCCCGTTCCGCATCCGTGTTCGCCTGTGGCGCGCAGGGCCACATCAGCCGTCCTTGAAGCGCGTGTCGTTCCTGTTCCATTATGCTTCCTCTCCCATGGCCGCGGCAAGCAGCAGCTGCATCATCTGCCCCACCGCTGTGCCGCTGCCTGCTTCAGCGTGCCTCATCCCGTCCCGCACGGCCTTTTGCGTCCATGCCGCATTGCCCGTGGGCAGCATCACATTCGGCATTTGCTCCAATACCGCCGACGCAAGCCTTCGGCGCGCCTTCGTTTCTGTCAAAGGAATTTCCGCAAGCTGCATCAGGTTATGCAGCTCCTGTATATCCAGCAAATCATTGGCGCGAGCTTCTCCCGGCAATGCGGGCGCCCTCCAGGATGCCTCCGTGGCCACGGCATACCGCATGTCCGCCGCCACGCGCTTTTTTTGTGCTTCCAGCAGCAGCAGGTGGCGTTCAAGCCTGTGCATGGCGTCCCGCTCCTGCATGGTTTGCGCACCCTTGTTTCCGGCTGCAAGGGCTTCTTCCTCCCGCGCCTTCGCCCGGTCAATACCGGCCATCATCTGGCCGTAGAGCCTGTCCTGCGCCGCACCGCCTATGCGCTGCACATACACCTGCTGTTCCTGTTCCAGCTGCGCAAGCTGCGTCCGCAGCGCGTCTGCCTGTTTCAGCATCCGATCCGCATCCGTTTCTTCCTGCGCGTTCCGGCGCACGGTGCGCTCCTCCGCCATGCCGCTTCGGCGGATTTCCCCTTCCATCAACGCCAGTTCCCCGGCCACATCCAGCAATCGGCGATAGTTTTCCGCAGCCTTTTGCTGCTGGGTTTGCTGCGCATCCATGTTCAGCAGTGCCACAGGCAGATGCTCCGCCACCTCGGACAGGTGGCGCACAAGCATTGTCATACAGGCGCGTACATCGCCCAGCTGCGCGCACAGCGTCTTTTTCTCCTCATCCTTCACACCGTGCATCAGTTTTCCCAGCATCCCTATCTGCACACCAAGCGATCGTCTTTTGCTGAGGCGCTCCTCCATCGCCGGGGCAAGCTCCGCTTCCAGCATCGCATCTGCGCACAAGAGCCCGCCAAGAGCCTGCCGCCATTGCATGCCCGTTTCACCAAAGCTCTGCCAGTCAAGCCGCTCATGTGCTAAGCGAACGCTGTGTACGCCCTTCCCTCCCTGTGCCAGGTATTGTCCCACCGCCATCGCCGCCAAGTCTTCCGGCAGCTGTGCTCCCGCAGTGTTCTTTGTCAGCATATCCTCAGGCATGCCCAGCAGCGTAGCAGCGTCCAGCAGGCCGTTTCCCGGCAGCAGTGCTTCTTCGCGCAGCGTCTCCTTCGCGCTCGCAATCAGCTTTTTTCCGTCCGTCCCCTCCGGCAAGGTATACGGCAGCACCAGCACGCCGCATATTTCCAATGCTTCACCGGTCAACCTCTCCCGCAGCATGCGTGCCAGCAGGCTGAGACCTGCCGCTCCGGCAGCGCCATGCAGCGCACCACACAAGGTCAGGCGCACCTTGTTTCCTGCATCTGCCGCTTTGCGCATGGCTGCCGCTGCCTCTTCAATCACACCGGGTTTTTCCTGCAAAGTGCTTGCCATGGCAAGTTTCGCCGCCCGCCTCTTGCCGCGGAATCCCCCACGGCCATCCATGGCAGCCTCCTCCCGGCTGAGGAGCGTATCACGCAATAGCGCATCATTCCCCTGAAGCTCACTTGCAGCTGCACGGCACTCGCCAACCCAGCGCTGCAAATCCAGCGCAGTGATAAAGCACCCGCCTGCCGTGCCGTTTATCACCTTCCGTGCTTTTTCATAGGCTTCCACAGCCTTTTCGGCACGTGCAAAATAAGGGCAGGCCGGATCCATGTCCACAACCAGCAGATGAAGCATGTCCAACGGCCCGGTTTCATCCCGCAGCATGCCCTCGCATGCCGCCCAAACAAGGCTCTCCATCACTCGGCTTCCTGTTCCGCCTGCAAAGATTGCCCAGCGCTCCATGGCCTGCTCCCTCCTTTGTTCCTCCCTGTTTCTTTTCGCGAAAAAGCCCTCTTTTCCCTTCTGGCGAGAAAAGAGGGCTTTTCGTTATGCGGTTGTTGCCTCACGTATTACGGGTACGGATGCCTTGAATGTTGGCATATTCGGACAGGTGATTCACAATATCCCTGTAAGTGGTACCGCCCTGCATGTCCAACGTATACACATTGGTGTACAGATTGTATTTGCCCTTGTTTTCCACATGGAAGTCAATATCCAGCACGCGGATACCTGCTTCCTGAAAATAGGTGTTAATGAACGCCAGCGTCTCCACCCTGTGGATGAACTTGACCTCCACATTCTTCACGCTGTTGACCTTCACCACCCGCTGGAGTACCGTCAGCGTCACCATCACAATTGCACAGCCCGCGATGGCCAGTCCGTAGTAGCCCATGCCTGCCGCCAACCCCAGACAGCCGACATTCCACAAGGAAGCGGCGGTGGTCAATCCTGCGATTTTCTTCTGGCTGATGAAAATGGTACCTGCACCCAGGAAGCCGATACCGCTGACCACCTGTGCCGTGATTCGCCCCATGCTCACGGCAATGCCGCTGCCCGGGTTATTCAGGTTCAAGGTGATGGTATCTGCAATAATATATGTTTCCAGAATGGCAATGGTTGCCGCGCCGACGCACACGAGCACATGGGTGCGCATGCCGGCCGGGCGATTTTTCTTCTCTCGCTCAATGCCAACCACGCAGCCAACAACCACAGCCAGCAATAAGCGAATGCCTGCCTCCCACCATTGCACGCTCATCAGCTCCTTTGTTCGTATTGTTTATTTTACCATAAACTTTACAAAACTTCAAGCAGATGTCGCAAATCTCTTTTTTGCCATAATCAGTTTTTTGTAGAAGGAACGTTTTTCCGCCGCCCATGCTGTCAGGCGCAAAAGTGTTATTCCAGGCCCAGCGTTTCATCCACCGGCAGGGACAGCACAATGCCCTGCGCCGGTGTTTTCAGCCCGCACTTGGCGCTAATGGCACTCATGATCTCCTGCCGCTTATCACTGGGGATGATAATCATCGCAATGTCCTGCTCATCCTGCATGGGCATGCCCATAAACTGTTTTGCCTTTTCATCGCCATGCCGCACGCCCCTTAGCACCGTTCCGCCACGCGCGCCCGCACTGCGGGCTGCTTCCACCACATCGCCGCTGTAGCCGCTGTTCACAGCCACCAGCACCATGGAATAGGTCGTTTTTTCCGCCATGGTTTCGCTTTCCCCTTTCGCCTTGTGTTCCGCACTCCGTTTTTGCATTCCCGTCATCATTTGCAGCATGCTGCCCTGCATGCCGTCCACCTTCAAGGTTGCCGCAACGCCATGGCCGCGTTTATCAAATCCCATGGCGTGCCGCAGCTCTGTCATCACCTGCCCGGTCATGCAGCGGGGCATCATGGCCAGCGTCAGCACCCGCGTGGTTCCCGACAGGCCGCATATATCCAGCCACTCGGACGTTGCCGTGCCCTGCCCACGCAGCTGATGGAACACACTCAGATGCATGCCGCCCAGCACGTTTCTGATGCGCGTCTCATCCTCTTCCCGGGCAATCACCACCAGCATGCGCGGGCTGATTTTCATTTCTTCGCTCATTTGTCTTCCTCCTCCGGCATCAGCACAATCTCATCGTCCGGTTCGATCGTACTCGCTGCCTGCCCGCGGTTTTTCCGCATATACACAAGCCCCATGACCTGAATGGCAATCAGCGGCGTGAGCGCCACCAGCGCTACCACGCCGAACGCATCCGTTACAACATTGCCGCCCACTGCCGTGCACGCACCCATGGCCAGCGGCAGCAGAAAGGTGGATGTCATCGGGCCGCTGGCCACCCCGCCGGAGTCAAAGGCTACGCCCACAAAAATGGGCGGCACAAACCTCGTCATCATCAGCGCCAGCACATAGCCGGGTATGATAATCCAATAGATGCTCATACCCGTGAGCACGCGCACCATGCTCAGTCCAACGGCGCATGCAACGCCGATGGAAAGGCTCATGTTCATCATTTTGTGGCTGATAGCGCCGCCGGTAATCTCCTCCACCTGATGGTTCAGCACCTGTACCGCCGGTTCCGCCTTCACAATGTAATAGCCAATCACAAGCCCCGTCGGAATCAGCAGCCACCGCGTCCAGCCTTCGGCCAGCTTCAGCCCCAGCAGGTTGCCCACCGGCGCAAACCCCACATTGACCCCCGTGAGAAACAGGATCAGCCCCACTTCTGTATACAGGAAACCAACGCACATCTTCAGCACCTGATTCCGCCGGTATTTGCGTCCGATTGCCTGAAACAGCGCAAATACGCCCAGCACCGGCGCGGTGCTTAAAAGCACTTCCCTGGCATAATGCGGCAAAGCACGCAGGAAAATGTGGAACACATCCCGGCTTGTCGCCACTTCCGGAATCACCACCGCCGTATACGTTGCTTCTTCCGGGTGATAAAAAATGCCAAGCAGCAGTACCATCAGCACCGGCCCAATGGAGCACAACGCAATGAGACCGAAGCTGTCGCTTGCGCCCTCCCGGTCGCTTCTTGCCGCGGACAGGCCGACGCCAACCGCCATAATAAAGGGCACCGTCATGGGGCCGGTGGTCACGCCGCCCGCGTCAAAGGCCACGGCTACAAAAGCATCCGGCGTCAGGAAAGCCAGCACAAACAGCGCGCCATAAAACGCGCCCAGCAAAACGGGCAGGCTGATGTGGAACACAATGCGCAGAACCGCAATCACCAGAAAGCCGCCTACGCCCACCGCCACCGTCCATATCAGCACCTGATTGGGAATAGAGGCCACCTGCTCCGCCAGCACCTGCAAATCCGGTTCGGACAGGGTGATCACCGCGCCCACAGCAAAGCAGATCAGCATGCTCACCCATAGCCGGCGATTCTTGGCCAGCTGGCTGCCAAGCCCCTGTCCAAGGGGCGTCATGGCCATTTCCGCCCCAAGCTGGAAAAAGCCCATTCCCACCATCAGCAGCACCGCACTCATCAGAAATAGCGATAGCGTGCCGATTTCCATTGGCACCAGCGTAACGCTCAAAAGCAGCACAATCACCGTGATGGGCATAACGCTTGCAAACGATTCACGCAGGTTTTGTTTCAGCTTCTCGTTCAGCAACGGCTTCTTTTCCTCCTTTTCCGGCGTTTTATGCCGGACGCATTCTCGCATTTTTCCCCAAACAGGCCGCGCCGCTTTCGCCTCGCATCCTTTTGGTATGATATTCTACCTATATTAAATACTATAATAGATTCGTTGCATTTCTGTCAAGGTCACATTTCATCCTATCTGTCCGGTGCGGTGCATTTCTTTTGTTTCCCTTCGCCTGCACGATTGACAAACCAACCGCTTCATTCTATGATGATACCGATTCTGACAGAAGGGGCAAAGCCTTTCCGTCAATCATCAAGGAGGTTGCTTTCATGACCACCGAAGCCTTGCAGGCTTTGCTGCTTCCGCAATTCTCGTGGCTCCATCAGCACCCGGAGCTTGGCTTTGAGGAGCATCAGACCACCGCGAAGATTCATGATTTTCTTGTCAGCCAGGGCGTTGAGGAGCTCCCCACCGGGCTGCCTACCGGCGCTATTGCAGTGGTTCGCGGCGCACTGCCCGGGCGCACCATCGGCCTGCGGTGCGATATTGACGCATTGCCCATCCAGGAGGACACCCCCCTGCTGTATGCGTCCGAAATTCCCGGAAAAATGCATGCCTGCGGCCATGATTTTCATACAACGACTATGCTGGGCGTTGCGGCGCTTCTCCAGCAGCGCCGCGCTGCCCTTCACGGCACCTATAAAATCGTCTTTCAGCCTGCCGAGGAACTGTCCACCGGGGCGGAAACCGTTGTTTCCACCGGCCTTGTGGATGATGCGGCGCTGTTTCTGGGCATCCATTCCTATCCCTTTTTCCCTGCGGGCACGCTGGGGCTTAAGCCCGGTGCGGTCATGGCGGCAGTGGATCGCTTTGCCATCCACGTTCGCGGGCAAGGCAGTCATGCCGCCGAGCCCCACCGCGCCATTGATCCCGTGATTGTGCAAGCCTCCATCGTCTCCGCGGCGCAAACCATCGTCAGCCGCACGCTCTCCCCCTTTGCCCATGCGCTTTTGTCCATCACCCATGTGAACTGCGGAACCACCTGGAATGTGATCCCGGATACCGCCTTCCTGGAAGGCACCGTTCGCACCCTTGATCCCGCCGACCGCGCCCGCATGGAAACCGCCCTGCGCCGCCTTGTGGAGGACACTGCCGCCGCCTTTGGCGCAACCGCTGTGCTGGACTGGATGCCCGGCCCCGCCGCCGTTGTCAATGATGACGTGCTGCTCGCCCACGCCCGCAGCACCGCGCACGCCATGGGCTTCACCACCGCCCTCCAGCAGGATACCATGGGCGGCGAGGATTTCAGCGCTTTCCTGCGTGGACGTCCCGGGCTGTTCATTCGTGTGGGCACAGGCGGCGGCTGTCCGTCCCACAGGCCGCAATTCACGGTCGATCCCTCTGCCCTTGCCCCTGCCGCGGAATATTTTGCCTGCCTTGCTGCGGAGCTTGCCGCGGAATAAACCCGCCGCTAAGGAAAAGGCAGCCCGCTCATTTCAAGCAAGCTGCCTTTTCCTGTTCCATTATGCACCTGTTTCAGTTTTGCAGGCCATCTATCAACTTCTGCCGCGCTTCCTCGCAGCTGGTCACATGGCCGTCCATGCCCATGTAGGTCAGCGCATCCCGCCACACATCCAGGCTTGCATCCTGCGGGGCAATTTTTTTCACGGCTTTCGCCATCTGTGCACGATCTCTCTGGTTGGCACTGCACAAGTCCGATAAATACTCGCAGTCTGCCACCGCGCGCATCATTGCATCCAGCACAGAAACCTTTCCGGGTTTGTCCATCGTGCACATCCCTTCTCTTTCTTTGGCGTTTTTCTGTTTCTTATTATATTATATAGAGCTTTCGCTCGCACGTCAATATATTTTGTTTACTTTATATAAATTTTGTTTTTTTTTTTTTTGATTTATTGGCATTTTGTCATAAATTTATTGATGAGAATTGTCCTCTTTCCACGGTTTTCTCAAAGGCTGCCGACATCGTTTCACAAAACTTTTTCGCGCTTCTTTGCGCCTGAAAAGCGCCGTCTTCCTGAGCCGCAAATGACGAACATGCCATCCTCGCGGGATGATGATAACATTGACCACCATGCAAAGAAATAATCCCCTGTCAAGCACAAAAATCGGCATCTGCTTTTAAGGCAGGTGCCGATTTCTGTTACCCTATAATGCGCTTGAATTTTTAGCGTAAGTTTGGCGTAAATCCGCTTTTGCACACTCAAAAGATCAAGCAGTTTCAAGGCTTTGCGGCGGGTCTTAGTACATGCCGCCCATGCCGCCTGCACCGCCGGCAGGAGCCGCGGGTTCGGGCGCAGGGATGTCCGCCACCAGGGATTCGGTGGTCAGCACCATGGCCGCAACGCTGGCAGCATTCTGCAAAGCAGAACGGGTCACCTTGGTCGGGTCGATGATGCCGCGTTCGATCATGTCCACATACTCGCCCTTGAGCGCGTCGTAGCCATAACCGGGCTTCTGCGCATTCTTGATGTTCTCCACAATCACGCTGCCGTCAATGCCGGCGTTTGCCGCAATCTGACGGATCGGCTCTTCCAGGGCGCGCAGCACAATCTGCACACCGGTCTTGGCATCGCCCGCGTAGTTGTTCAACTCAGCACGCACGCTGGGCAGCACATTCAGCAGCGCAATGCCGCCGCCGGGCACAATGCCCTCTTCCACAGCAGCACGGGTCGCAGCCAGCGCGTCTTCGATGCGCAGCTTGCGTTCCTTCATTTCCACTTCCGTGGCCGCGCCAACCTGGATCACCGCCACACCGCCGGCCAGCTTAGCCAGGCGCTCCTGCAGCTTCTCACGGTCGTAGTCGCTGGTGGTTTCGGCAATCTGTGCGCGAATCTGCGCCACGCGGGCGTCAATGTCCGCCTTGTTGCCAGCGCCGCCAACAATGGTGGTGTTCTCCTTGTTCACCTTCACCTGGCGTGCCTTGCCCAGCATGTCCAGGGTGGCTTCCTTCAGCTCCATGCCGGTTTCGGAGGAAATCACCGTGCCGCCGGTCAGGATGGCGATATCCTGCAGCATTTCCTTGCGGCGGTCGCCAAAGCCGGGTGCCTTCACCGCCACGCAGGTGAAGGTGCCGCGCAGCTTGTTCACCACCAAGGTGCTCAGGGCTTCGCCCTCAACGTCTTCGGCGATGATGAGCATCTTCTTGCCGGTCTGCACCACCTGCTCCAGCAGGGGCAGCACTTCCTGGATGTTGCTGATCTTCTTGTCCGTGATAAGGATCACCGGATCATCCAGCACCGCTTCCATCTTCTCGGTGTCGGTCACCATGTAGGCAGAGGCATAGCCGCGGTCAAACTGCATGCCTTCCACCGTGGTCATGCCGGTGGACATGGTCTTGCTTTCTTCCACCGTGATAACGCCATCATTGCCAACCGTCTCCATCGCGTCGGAGATCAGCTTGCCGATGGTTTCGTCCGCAGCGGAGTTGGCGGCAACCTGTGCAATGGCCTGCTTGCCGCTCACGGGCTGGCTCAGTTCACGCAGCCCCTTCACAGCCGCCTCAGTGGCCGCTTCGATGCCCTTCTTGAGCACCATGGGGTTCGCACCGGCAGCCAGGTTCCTCAGGCCTTCGCGGATGATGGCCTGCGCCAGCAGCGTTGCTGTGGTGGTACCGTCGCCCGCCACATCGTTGGTCTTGGTGGAAACTTCCTTCACCAGCTGGGCGCCCATGTTTTCAAAGGGATCTTCCAGTTCAATCTCCTTGGCAATGGTCACACCGTCGTTGGTGATGAGGGGGGCGCCGTACTTCTTGTCCAGCACCACATTGCGGCCCTTCGGGCCCAGGGTAATCTTCACAGTGTCCGCCAGGGCATTCACGCCCTTTTCAAGGCTGCGGCGAGCCTGCTCGCCATACTGAATCTGCTTTGCCATAATTGCTCAGACTCCTTTACTTGCTCTTGCTCAATTGCTCTTTCACTCGGAAAACTTATTCCACAACGGCCAGAATATCGCCCTGACGCACGATAATCAGTTCTTCGCCGTCAATCTTGACTTCCGTTCCCGCATACTTGGAATAAATCACCTTCTGGCCCACCTTCACCTGCATGGACACTTCCTTGCCGTCCACCAGGCCGCCGGGGCCAACCGCCACCACTTCAGCCATCTGGGGCTTTTCCTTGGCGGCACTGGTCAGGATCAGGCCACCCTTGGTGGTCTCCTCAGCTTCACAATTCTTGATGACAACGCGGTCACTCAAAGGCTTCACGGTCATGTTACATTTCCTCCTGCCTTGAACTTTCCTTTTCTGTTAGCACTCATTCATGGTGAGTGCTAACTTACATGTGCTAATATACGCCATTTCTTCCATCCGGTCAAATCCATATTCTTTTCCTTTTGTTCGAAATTGTTCTGCTTTTCGCTTTTACATACAAATATCATTCAAATTCTTCTTGTTTTATCGTTTTTCTATTGTTTTTGGTTTTTCTCAGTCCGTCATCCTTTTTTACCATCAAAATTTTCTTTTTCTTGCCTTGGTTATTGCTCGCAGCACGGAGCCGCCTTCTTTTCTCCCTTCTTTCCTGGAATCTCCTTTTGATTTTTATACCGCTGGTATGTTTTCTTTTTCTCCTGTTCGTATGGATTGTGTGTTCCGTTCCGTTTCCTTTTTTGCTATGATTGTCTGTGAAAGGAGCCGATTGCCATGCCCATTACGCTTGCCGAAAACATCCGCGCCTTCCGAAAAGCGCGTTCTCTCACCCAGGAGCAGCTTGCCGAGGTTCTCGGCGTCACCGTCGGCGCTGTTTATAAATGGGAAGCCGGATTATCCCAGCCGGAGCTGGCCACCATCGTCGAGCTGGCGGATTTCTTTGATGCCTCCGTGGATGTGCTGCTTGGTTATCAAATGAAGGACAATCGTCTGCAAGCCACCGTGGAACGGTTGGATCAATACCGGCGGAATAAGGATCGCGCCGGTATTGCCGCAGCGGAAAAGGCGCTTAAGAAGTATCCCAACGCGTTTTCCGTGGTTTATAAAAGCGCCTTGCTGTATCGTTCTTTTGCTGTGGAAACGCCGCAAAAGCCCTTGCTTCTCCGCGCCATGGCGCTGCTGGAAAACGCCCGCCTGCTTTTGCCGCAGAATACTGACCCGCGTGTCAGCGAGGGTACCATCTGTGCGGAAATGGCCGATATTCAGCTGGCGCTCGGCCACGCGGATGAAGCTGTGGCGCTCCTGCAAAAGCATAACGCCGCCGGTATGTACAACGACATCATCGGCATGACCCTCGCTGCCGACTGCAAGCGTCCCGATGATGCGCTGCCCTACCTTTCCGAAGCGCTGCTGGATCGCATTGCCTCCCTGCTGCGCACTGTCATGGGCTTTATCAATGTGTATATCCCTCGCGGTGATTTCTCCACTGCGGCCGACTTGCTGCAATGGACGCTCACTTCCATGGAAGGTCTTCGCTGCGCCGGTTCGGTAAGCTGTTTGGATAAAATAAACTGCTTCCTTTTAACCTGTCTTTCTTATGTGCGCTTTCGCCTGGGCGATTCGTCCGGCGCAGGCGATCATCTTCGCCACGCCATGGCTTTGGCCGCAAGCTTCGATGCTGCCCCGGATTACAGCACTGCCGGCATTCGCTTCACTGCCGGCGGCCGTCTTCACAGTTTCTATGACAGCCTTGGCGACACCTCGCTATCCTGCATAGAAAACACCATTGCTTCCCTTGAGGATCCTGCTTTTTCCGCTTTGTGGAAGGAGTTGACTGCCCATGAAACCTGAATCGCTCCAAAACCAGCTCGCTGCACAGTTCTATCGCGGCAATCGAGCCGCTTTCTGCCTGGCTGTGTTCGCCTCCCTGGCCATCGGGTCGCTGAATCTCATTCTTTCCTGGCTCATGCAACAGCTCATTGACCTTGCTTCCGGCATTCCTGGCGCGCTTCCCATGAAAACGCTGATTGTGCTCACCGTGCTGTTCACGCTTTTATGCCTTACGCTTTCGCTTATGAGTTACGCTTCCACACCTCGCTTCATTCGCCGCGCCATGGTGCAATATCGCGATTTTGCTTTCCGCCGTCTCACGGAAAAGAGCATCGCTTCTTTCCGTGATGAAAGCGCCGCCGCCTACCTTTCCGCCCTCACCAATGATGCTTCTTCCATCGAGGCGGACTATCTGTCCCAGCAGTTCCAGCTGATTACAAGCGCCGTCACCTTTGTGGGCGCGTTGGCTGTAATGCTCTGCTATTCCCCCCTGCTCACAGCCATTGCCATTCTGGTCACAGCACTGCCCCTGGCCGCTTCCCTGCTCACCGGCGACCGCTTGCAAAGCGCCGAACGCCGTGTTTCTGATCAGAATCATCTCTTCACCGCCGCCCTCTCCGATTGTCTCAGCGGTTTTTCCGTTATCAAGTCCTTCAAGGCCGAAAAGGAAATTTTCCGCCTTTTTTCCGCCAGCAACCGTGCCCTGGAGCAGGAAAAATTCTCCTGCCGCCGCATCAAGGCCGTCATTGGCATGATTGGCAGCATCACCGGCATGGTGGCGCAGCTAGGGGTTTTCATCGCCGGAGCCTATCTGGCGCTCACCAGTCACGGTCTCACCGCCGGCATGGTCATCCTCTTTGTCAACCTGATGAATTTTATCATTGAGCCCATCGCGCAGCTGCCCACGCTGTTGGCCAGCCGCAAGGCTGCCCGTGGTCTCATCGGCAAACTGGCCGCCCAGCTGGAAGACCACCCCTCGCCCTGCGGCGACGCCACACTGCCGCGCCTGCAAAACGCCATCGAGCTGCGCGGTGTATCCTTCGCCTATGCCAATGAAAAGCCTGTGCTGCGCGGCGTCGATGCAACGCTTGCAGCCGGAAAAGCCTATGCGCTTGTAGGGGCCAGCGGCAGTGGGAAATCCACGCTTCTCGGGCTGCTCATGGGTGCGGGAACCCCATCCTCCGGCAGCATTTTGTTGGACGGCATCCCCGTTCAATCCCTTGCACCCGAGGCGCTGTATGGGCTCATGTCCGTCATTCAGCAGAACGTGTTTGTGTTCAACGCTTCCATCCGGGACAATGTGACCATGTTCCGCGATTTTCCCCCGGCGCAGGTGGATGAAGCCATTCAAGGCGCGCATTTGACGGGGCTTCTTGCCCGCAAAGGCGATCAATATCTGTGCGGCGAAGGCGGAAACGGCCTTTCCGGAGGCGAAAAACAACGCATTGCCATCGCCCGCAGCCTGCTCAGGCGCTCCTCCATCCTCCTGGCAGACGAAGCCACTTCTGCCCTGGATGCGCAAACAGCTCACCAGGTGGCCGGCGATTTGCTGGATTTGCAGGGCGTCACGCGGGTGATTGTGACCCACACACTGGAGGCGTCACTGCTTCGGCGATACGACGGCATCCTGGTTTTGCGTGACGGACGCATTGAAGAATGCGGGCAATTTGACGCGCTGATGGAGAAAAAAGGCTACTTTTACGCGCTGTACACCGTGGCGCAATGACCGTTTGCAATGCACAAGGCAGGAAAGAAAGCTTTTCTTTCCTGCCTTCAGCGTGTCGGCAAAGTGGCCTTACCACCTTATCGGGTCTGCATTTTTCACTTTCAGCGAAGCTGACGGCCGTGAAAAATGAAAGAAATGGTTTCGACTTTGGCCGAAACCACCCCGCCCGACCGGCATATCCGGTCAATACGAATCCAGTCAGATGGTCACGATGCCCTTCCGGCACCTCCTCATATGGTTTGTCGACAGCCTGAAAACACCTCCCGTTCTGAAAAAGGCTTGGATTTTGCACAGCTTTAGGCCGCAAATCAACCGCGACAAGGCGTATGAAACGTGCTATAATAACCGCTGAATGAATGCTTTTTTGCCCCTGAAAGGAGGCTTTTTATGCCAAAAAACCTCTCTGAGCTGCTGCTGAACTGGTATGACACACACCGCAGGACACTCCCCTGGCGCGATATCCACAACCCCTATGCCACATGGGTATCCGAAACCATGCTCCAGCAAACCCGCGTAGAGACCGTTCTATCCTATTATCCGCGGTTTTTGCAGGCTTTTCCCACCGTGCAGGCGCTGGCTGAGGCGCCCATTGACGATGTGCTGAAGCTGTGGGAAGGGCTTGGATACTACCGCAGGGCGCAAAACCTGCACAAAGGCGCGCGGCAGGTTGTGGAACAATATGGCGGCATGATTCCCAAAGAGGTTGACGCGCTGCTGAAAATCAGCGGCATTGGCGACTACACCGCCGGGGCCATTGCCAGCATTGCTTACGGTATACCCGTGCCCGCTGTGGACGGCAACGTGATCCGCGTGGTTGCGCGGGTTTGCGATATTCAGGAAAATGTTGGTATTCCGTCGGTGAAGCGGGAACTGACCGCCCAGGCCGCCGCCATGGTGCCGCAGGCACGCCCCGGGGACTTTAACCAGGCGCTGATGGATCTGGGCTCCGCCGTGTGTACGCCGGGCACGCCAGACTGCGGCGCTTGCCCGCTGAATGGGGTATGCAAGGCATACGCCGCCGGGGATGCGGAAGAACTGCCTGCGCTGCCGCGAAAAAACCCGCCCAGGGAGCTGCATTACGACGTGCTGCTTGCGGAAAACGGTGGCCGTGTGCTGCTGCGGCAGAGAACGGAAAGCATGCTGCAGGGGCTTTGGATTTTTCCCATGCTGGAAGGAAAGCATACGCCGTCCGCCCTGCCGGCGGCCGCTAAACGCAGCCTGCGCATCCCCTTCGGCAAAGCGGAACTGCTGGGAGAAGCGCGGCATGTGTTCACCCATCAGGTGTGGCTAATGCGCATTTATGCCCTGGAAACCCCCGCCGCGGATGCACCGGAGGGCTGGCGTTTTGCGACAGCGGAGGAGTTATCCGCCCTACCCCTGCCAACGGCAGTGGCCAAGGCACGAAAGCTGGCCATGGATCGGCTGACACAAAAAGAAACTAAACAAAACTAAATTTTTTAACTAAAGATTTTGCCCTTTTTTTCTGGTGCGGTTCATGGTATAATGGTAGCATCATGAGAAAAGGTCGTGATGCCATGCACTATCATCTAGCAATCGACATTGGTGCATCAGGCGGCCGGCATATTCTGGGCTGGCTGGAGGACGGATGCATCCGCACAAAGGAAGTATACCGCTTTGAGAACGGCGCGGCCATGAAGGACGGCCACCTGTGCTGGAACATGCAGGCACTTGAGCAGCATGTGATTCAGGGATTGAAAGCCTGCCGCGAAGCGGGATGCGTGCCTGAAACGATGGGCATTGACACCTGGGCCGTGGACTTTGCCCTGCTGGATGCACAGGACAAGCGTCTGGGCGATGTGGTTGCCTACCGAGACGAACGCGTGCAGGGAATGGACACGCTGCTGGAAAAGACAATGCCCTTTGCGGAGCTGTATCGCCGCACCGGCATTGCAAAGCAGCCCTTCAACACGGTATATCAGCTGATGGCCGTGCTGCGCGAGCATCCCGAATACCGGGAACAGGCGGCGGATTTCCTGCTGGTGCCGGAATATCTGAGTTTCCTGCTCACAGGAAAAAAGGCGCATGAGTGGACGAACGTATCCACCACGGCGCTGGCGGACGCGGAAACGCATACCTGGTCCGCCCCGGTGCTGGAAGCGGCAGGACTGCCAGAAAAGCTATTCCGCACGCCCATTGTGACGCCAGGCACCGTGCTGGGAACGCTTTTGCCCAGCGTGCGGGATGCGGCAGGCTTTGACGTGCAGGTGATTCTGCCCGCCACCCACGATACAGGCAGCGCCTACATGGCTGTGCCCGCCAGGGATGAAAGGGCAGCCTTCCTCTCCAGCGGCACATGGAGCCTGCTGGGCACAGAGCTTGCCGCCCCCTGCACGGATGAAGGCAGCCGCGGCGCGGGCTTTACCAATGAAGGAGGCTGGGGCTATACCACCCGCTACCTGAAGAACATCATGGGCATGTGGATGCTTCAATGCCTCCGCCACGAGCTCGGCGACCGCTACAGCTATGCCCAAATGGCCGAGATGGCCGCACAGAGCGATTATCCCGCCTGGATAAACGCGGCGGACAACCGCTTCCTTGCCCCGGAGAGCATGACGGCGGAGGTGTGCGATGCGCTGCGCGAGGCAGGCGCGCCTGAGCCCGCCACCCCCGGCGACCTTTACCGGGCGGTAACGATGGGGCTTGCGGTGTGCTATCGCGACAGCATCCGTGAGATGGAAACGCACACCGGGCACAGCTTTACCTCCATCAACATTGTCGGCGGCGGCAGCCAGAACCGCACGCTGAACCAGATGACCGCCAGCCTCACCGGCCTGCCTGTGCTGGCAGGACCCACGGAAGGCACAGCGCTTGGCAACCTGGCCGCACAGATGATTGCAGCAGGCGAAGTGGCTGAGCTGGCCGCTTTCCGCGCGCTGCTGCCCTGCTCCTTCCCCATTGAAACCTACATGCCAACGAAAGGATGAATGCAGATGGAACCGTTTGAATATGCCAAGGAACGCTATGCCGCCATCGGCGTGGATGTGGAACAGGCCATGGCCAAGCTGCGCAAGGCACCTGTGAGCCTGCACTGCTGGCAGGGCGACGATGTACGCGGTTTTGACACCGACCCCACCAAGCCCCTGACCGGCGGTATCCAGACCACGGGCAACTATCCCGGACGCGCCCGTACACCCGAAGAACTGATGCAGGACATGGATCTGGTGCTGAAGCTGACCCCCGGCACCAAGAAGATGAATCTGCATGCCTCCTATGCCATTTTTGATGAAGAAAACGGCGGTTGGGTAGACCGGGACAAGCTGGAACCGAAGCATTTCAAAAAATGGGTGGACTACTGCAAGGCGCGGGGTCTCGGATGCGACTTTAACCCCACCTTCTTCTCCCACCCCATGTGCGACCCGCTGACCCTCTCCTCCGCCAATGAGAAAACCCGCCGCTTCTGGATTGAGCACGGCAAGGCCAGCATTCGCATCAGCCAGTATCTGGCCGAGGAGCTGGGACAGCCCTGCATCATGAACATTTGGACAGGCGACGGCTTCAAGGATGTACCAGCCGACCGGATGGGTCCCCGCATCCGCTACAAGGAGAGCATGGACGAAATCCTCTCCGAGCCCTTTGACTTTAACCTGGTGAAGCCCTGTGTGGAATCGAAGGTGTTCGGCATCGGCGTGGAAGCCTACACGGTGGGCAGCGCGGAATATGCCCTGAGCTATGCTGCCATGAACCCGGGCAAGTGCATCCCGCTGATGGATAACGGCCACTATCACCCCACGGAAGTTGTGAGCGACAAGATTCCCGCACTGCTGGCTTTCTTCCCGGAGCTGGCGCTGCACATCACCCGCCCCATCCGCTGGGACAGCGACCATGTGGTGCTGCTGGATGACGAGACGAAGGAAATTGCCAAAGAAATTGTGCGCTGCGGCGGCCTGAACGGCCGGGTGCACATGGCGCTGGACTATTTTGACGCATCCATCAACCGCGTTTCCGCATGGGTGACAGGCTTCCGCAATGTGCAAAAGGCGCTGCTGCTGGCGCTGCTGACCCCCAGCAATGCATTGAAAGAAATGCAGGACACCGGGCGCTTCACCGAACTGATGGTGCGCCAGGAAGAGCTGAAGACCATGCCCTTTGGCGAGGTGTGGAACGAATACTGCCGCCGTTGCGGCGCGCCGGTGGACGGCGAATGGTTCCCGCAGGTGCAGCAGTATGAAAAGGATGTGCAATTCCACAGGGGATAACGCGAACCCTGCTGCCAGGCAGCCATGGGGCAAAACATCCCCATGAAATGAAAGCGCCGGGCAGCACCCAGGCAAACATGCAACAGCCAACAGTGCTTATGCAAACAGAAGGAGGAAACAAAAATGAGCATGACTGAACTGCCCATTATGCAGCGATACATCCGCATGTGCCAGGATGGTTGGGACCAGGGCTGGCACGAGCGCAACGGCGGCAACCTGACCTATCGGCTGACGCACGAAGAGGTGGCGCAGATGCGCCCCTATTTCAACGAGAAGCCGGGCGAGTGGGTGGCTATGGGCGTGACAGGCGCCAACCTGGCAGGCGAATATTTCATCTCCACAGGGAGCGGCAAATACATGCGCAATGTGGCCCTTGACCCGGCAGACAGCCTGTGCGTGGTGGAAATCAACGACCGCGGCGACAGCTGGCGTATTGTGTGGGGGCTGGTGCACGGGGGCAAACCCACCAGTGAGTTCCCCACCCACTTCATGAACCACTCCGTGCGGTGCGCGGCAACGGATGGCGCATGCCGGGTGATTTACCATGCGCACACCCCGAATCTGATTGCCCTGACCTATGTGCTGCCCCTGACCGACCGCGACTTCAGCCGCGTGCTGTGGCAGAGCGCGACGGAATGCCCGGTGGTATTCCCCGGCGGCGTTGGCGTGGTGCCGTGGATGGTGCCCGGCGGCGCGGAAATTGCGCTGGCCACCTGTGAAAAAATGAAGGAATACGACGCGGCCGTGTGGGCGCACCACGGATTGTTCGTTTCCGGGCCGGACTTTGACACCACCTTCGGCCTGATGCACACCATTGAAAAGGCCGCGCAAATCTACATCCTTGCCATGAGCTGCGGCCAGGGCATCCGGCAGACCATCTCCGACGATGGCCTGCGCGCCATTGCCCGTGACTTCGGCGTAAAGATCCGCGAGGAATTTCTTGACTGAAAAAAACTGACAGCTTTATGACAAGAGGGGGAATAGAGCGCCTTGGCGCGCCTTTTCCCCTCTTGTGCTATTGATCCTATCACAGTTGTCGTTTTTGCCGCAGCATTGCCCCAGATGAACGGCAGACAAGGCATCACCCATTCTGCGCGCCGTATTGCTTCTTGTATTCTTCGCCCCAAGCCAGCATGGAATCAAGAATTGGTTTCAGGCTCCTGCCCAGCTCCGTCAGCGAACACTCCACCCGCGGCGGGACCTCGGCATAAACCCGGCGATGAACAAGACCACCCTCCTCCATTGCCCGAAGCAGAGCCGTCAAAACCTTTTGTGGCACTTTGCCTACGGACTTTTTCAGCTCCCCAAAGCGTTTGGTTCCCGGCATCAACTCCCGGAGAATCAGCACTTTCCATTGATCGCCGATAAGCGTCAAAGTCGTCTCCACAGGGCAAGCCGGAAGCGCAGCCGTTCCGCCAAACCCAGCCACTGCGCAATTGTTTCTTTCCAGTAACCGTCCAACAAGCTGAATGGCTAGCTGTGGTTCTGCACCAGCAATACCAAGGACGTTTACAAGGACGTGCAGGAAAACCCGGAAATTGAGATTTCCGTTTCCAGCCCGGACTATGCGTGGCTTCGCCTGCACGGCAAGGCCATGTTTGAGAACAACCTGGCTGCCAAGGAAATGTGTCTGCGCAGCCCCATTGTGAAGAGCCAATAGGTCGAAGCCTGCAACCCCATTTTCGAGGTGTTTCATCTGGCGGGATGACCAAGCGGCAGCGAACCCTGCGAGACGGCATCGGCCAGGCAAAAAGCAAAAAAAGCAGCCCCACAGGAGAAGCCATCCTGCGGGGCTGCTTTCAAATGCATACAATCAGCATACATCACGGGCTTAAAGCGCCTTGTTCACCATTTCTTCCAGCTCATTCTTGGGCATATAGCCGACGCTCTTATCAACAATTTTGCCATCCTTGAAAAGAATCAGCGTAGGAATGCTCATGACACCGAACTTCATGGCAAGGTCGGGGCAATCGTCCACATTGACCTTGCCCACGGTGAGCTGCTCGGCATGCTCGCGGGACACCTCGTCCACCACAGGGGACAGCATGCGGCACGGGCCGCACCACGTGGCCCAGAAATCCACCAGCACGGGCTTATCCGCGCCCATGACCACGGTATCAAAATTATCCTGCTTAACCTCAATCGCCATTGGGTTTCACTCCTTCCACCTTGGGTACGATTTCCTTGAGCACAGGCTGCCACTTAGGATTCTGACGGCGCTTTTTTTCCGTGAGAGCAAGGCCGAGAAGCGCCAGCGCAAGGCCGATGAGCGCCCCCAGAAGCCCTGCTATATCCTTGGCGGCCGGGAAAGCATACGTCCCGATCACCATACCGATGAGCAGCATAGCCAGCGGCAGCACATACGCGATAGCGGAAGCCTTGAGCACAACGCGCTCAGGCATTTCCACCACAGCGTAATCCCCCAGATTCGCCTTGCCTTTGACGGAAATGGTCGTCTGTTTTGCGCCGCCGATGCAGGCATGGCACTTCTCACAATCCGTTGGCCGGCAAAAGGTCACATCCAGCATATCGCCATGGACAGCTGTTACTTCACCTACACGTTCCATGAAATCACCTGTTTCCATAGATTCAGCCGAAGCCGAACCTGAATTCCGTTTCTATTGTAGCACACTTTTGCGGCCGTGGGAAGACCCCCTGTACCCGGTGATTAATCTACCCGAAAAAGAAGCGAATGAAACGCACCTTATGTAAAAATTCAATTTCTCCCACCTGCAACAATGACCTGCACCCCCGACGGCTCCACGCCTGCATGGGCACGGGCAAGGGACATGACAAGCGCCGTTTGGGCGGAAGTGACGCTTGCCTGCTGGGTGACCACGGTGACGCACCCATCCCCAACCACAGCAACGCATGGGGCAAGGGCGGTGCTGTTCAGCGCTTTTTCCAGCGCCGACTGCTGTTCGCGCCTGGTGACAAGCTGCTGAAGGAGCGCCGCCGCGTCCTCTCGTGTCTGCACATCCAGCGTATCCTGTTGAGACAGCGTTTCCAAGGCGGACAGCTCACGCTCGTCCTCGCTTTCCCGCTGTTCACGATAGGTTTCCACCGCGCCGCCGGAGGAGTCGGTGCGCGTGACCGGCAAAGAAACGGCGCTTGACTGCCGCTCCGCGCGGCGTTGATTGGCAAAGCTTGCCACCGCCATGGTCAGCATCAGCAGCACGATGAGGATCAGGTTCAGGTTTCGCTTGAGCTTTTCGAGCATGCTACGGTTCCTCCCTGCGCAAAAAAATGTCCACATGGGATGCGTCCACGCCGGTAAGCGTGGTGACGGCGCGCCTGAGGCGCAGCTGCACGGCCACATCCTCCGCCCCCTGCGCCACTACCACAACTCCGCAAGGTGCCGCATCTTCCTCTCTGGGGTAGAACACAGCCACTTCCACCTTACCCGCACCTTCCACTTGGGACAGCACCCGGGCAAGGCGGGCTTCCTCCTGCGTGACGGCATCCGGCGTACCTGCATTTTTGAGCAGCAGGCAGGCGGCCACCGCTGCAACAAGCATCAGGTAAAGCCAACCGTCGCGGCGCATGAACTCCCGCAGTTTCTTCATGGCGTTTCCGCTCCCTCTTCGGGCAGATACACAACATAGCGGCCGCCCTCCTGCATCACCTGAAGGGAAGAAAGACGTGAGAGCGCAGACGCTGCATCCGGTGCGGCATGGCTCTTTTCCAACACAGATGCGCCGCTGTCGGGCTTTGGCAGGCCGGAAAGCGCATCCGCCGCGCCTTGCAGCCACAAAAGCGACAGCATCATCCCCATGGCAAGCGCCGCCGTGCGTTTCACAGAGCCGTCCGGAAGCAGCATCAGCGCTGCGCCGCAACACAGGGAAAGCGCCGCGAATGCCTGAATCACTTCCATGGCACACACCTCCAAGGCCGGTTTATCTCAGCATCACCGTGATGGAGCTGACAGCCACCACCTGCCCCACCAGAAGCACAAACATGGCCGCCGCGCACAGCTGAATGATAAAAAGCAGCATGAGCACCTGGGCAAAATCGTGAATGCAGGCGGCCAATTCGCCATCAGCCACAGGCTCCATGAGCGCAGCGGCAAGGCGGTAGAGCAGCGCGGCAGCCAACGTTTGGCACAGCGGCGCCATGGCATAAACGCACAGAATGAGCAGCCCCGTGACCCCCAACGCGCTTTGCACCAGCAACCCCGCGCCCACCAGCGTGTCCACCGTATCCGCAAAAAGGCCGCCGACTACCGGCACAAAATTATCCAAAGCATACTTGGCCGTGCGAATGGTAATTCCATCCACCGCGGCGGCGGTTAACCCTCTGGTTGCCAACACCCCAAGGAACGCCGTGAAGCTGACGCCCAGTGTCCATGACGCAAGACGCTGCATGAGCCCGGCCAGGCGCTTGACCCTGACGCCCTCCCCCAAATGGCACAGCATGGTGAGCATGGCCGCGGCGGTGGCAAGCGGCAGCGTCACATGTTCAATCAGCCCGGTGATGGAACCCGTGGCGGCAACCACCGCAGGCTGCATCATAGCCGAACCCGCCGAGCCGCCCAGCGCCGTCATCAGCGTGAGCAACACAGGGAAAAGCCCCTGCATGCCCTGCGCCATGCGCTGCACGCTGCCCCGGCACAGCGCCATATGATCGGCCAGATCCCGGGCAAGAAAGACGCACACCAGCAGGCTGCACGCCGCTTTGCCTGCCCCTGCATGCCTGCCGCCAAGATGGCGCATGACGCTCCACACCAGCGCAGGCGCCATCAGGCGCGTAAGCCGCCACAGACTGCCCTTGACAGCAGAAAAGAAACTGCCCGACAGGCGTGCCAGCACCTCGTCAAAGCTGAGGGTGATTTCCCCTTTTGCCAACTGGCGGACGGTTTCCCGCAGCCCGCCCGCAGACGTGAAGGACGCATCTTCCGCAAAGGTTTGATCCAGGCCGGTTAAATCCAGCTGGGCGACGGTGCGGTCAATCGCATCGGGCAGCGTTTCGCCCAGGCAGGCACAAGGCAGAAGCAGCAGTGCCAACAGCAGCACCGAAAATTTCATGGGCTCAGGGACAAAATCTGTCCCAGCAGCGTGCGCATGACAGGCAGCGCCAGCACCAGAATGGCCGCACGCGCCGCCAGTTCCGTGCGCATGGCCAGCCCTTCCTCCCCGGCATCGCGGCAGGTTTGGGCAGCAACGTCCATCAGCAGGCTTACGCCGGTAATCTTCATCAGCGTGGTCATGGCAGCCTGCTGCACCCGGCCCGCGCCGGCAAGCGCCGTGAACTCCTGCGCTACTTGGGACAGCATGGGCAGGGTAAGCAGCGACAAAAGCGCGCCCGCGCCAAGGGCAAGCGCCGTACCCATTTCCGGCCTCAGCTTCCGCAGCACCATGGCGCACATGGCCGCCGCAGCGGAAATTCCCGCAAGCTGCATCACATTCATGGCTGCCTCCACGCGCTCATGTCAGCTGAAAGAGCGTTCGCACCGTGCTGAACAGTTCGCCCACCATCCCCAGCACCAGCAGCAGCACAATCGACAGCCCGGCCACGGTCGCCAGCGTAGCCAGCTCCTCGCGCCCCGCACGGTTGAGGATGGTGGACACCACTGCCGTGAGCACCCCCACCCCGGCAATTTGAAACAGCAAGTTGACCTGCATGCGTTTCTCCTTCCCCCATTTACAAAAGCAGCAGCGTCAGCGCCGCGCCAAGCGTCCAGCCGAGCTGCGACCACATCTTCGCCTCGCGTCCGGCGTCGGCCTGCGCGCTTTTCATCAAAAGCGCAAACTCATCCCGCGCCTGTTCCGTGGCTTGCACGCGGCTTTCCAACGCCCCGTGCAGAAGCCTTGGCACATAGCGGTTGAGGATATCCGCATCCTGCCCGGGCAAAACAGGCGATGCAGGCAGCGCGGATATACGCTTTTGCGTTATGCCATCCGCCAGCGCGCACAGCCACGCATCCGGCTGCAAAGGCTGATCGGCTGCCAGGCGCAGCGCCTCCGGAAGCGTATAGGCTGCCTGCTGCAAAAGCAGCGACAGATGCGACAGCAGATTCACCCACCGGACGTGATTTGCCGCGTGGACACGCAGCTGCCTTGCCCTGCGCATACCGGCCACACCCAGGAGCATCCCGGCCATAACCGCCAGAAACGGACGCATCATGCTTTTTCCTCCACAGGCGAACCGCAGCGGTCGTACACTGCCGCAACGCGGCCTCCGCCCTCGGAAGCAAGCACCGCATAGCCGTCAAACAACCGCTGTGCCATCAGGGATGCAATCTCCGGGCGTGCAGCCGCCGCCCGCAGGGATGCGCCGTGGGCGCTGGCCAGCACCGCCACCCCGCAACTGACTGCTTCGGCCACGGCGGCAGCTTCCTGCGCGCCGGCCAGCTCATCGGTAACAATCATCTCCGGCGCCATGGAGCGAATAAGCCACGAAAACGCTTCCGCCTTTGGGCAGCCATCCAGCACATCGCATGCCCCCACATCCAGCTGCGGTACGCCGTGCACACAGGCAGCAATCTCTCCCCGCTCGTCCACCACCGCCAGTTGACGATGTGGACGCGCCATGGACAGCTGCCGGGACAAATCCCGCAGGAGTGTTGTTTTGCCTGTGCCGGGCGCACCGATGATAAGCAAGCTGCGTAAGCTTCCCTCCCGCAGACACAGGGGCAGCAGGACGTTTGCACATCCTTCCCATGCAAGCGCAACCCGAATGCAGACAGAACCGATATCCTGCAGGGCATGCGCATGCCTGTCCTGCCTGAGCACACGGCCGCACAGCCCCATACGATGGCCGCCGCGCAGGGTAACGTAACCCTGACGAAGCTCCTCGCCGCGGGCATACAAGCCATGCTCACACAGCGCGTCGGCCAACGTCTCCACCTCCCGCGCATCCGGTGACCAGGGCAGCGTGACGTTCCTGCCCGCGGTGCAAAACACGACCTTTTGCCCCGCCCGCACCCGGATTTCCCGCAGTTCGCCCGGCATAAGCAGCTCCATCTCCGCGGCAATAGGCTCCGGGAAGCAAGGGGCAAGGAACGCTTTGGTCTCCTCCCACGTCATAACGATGCCTCCTTCTGTTCCATGCATCACTCAAACAGCGTCAGCCCAAGTGCCTGATACAGCGCCCAATCAACCCGTTCACCCTCCGACAATGCCAGCGAACGGCGCGCACGGAGGACGGCGCGGCGCGTTGCCTCGCCAAAAACCCCATCCGGCCACAGGGACGCATACCCCAGCGCCCGGAGACGGCGCTGCACAGCGCGCACCATGCTGCTGCAGTCCCCCGGTTTGAGCAGGCGAAGGGTATCCCCCATTTCACCATATGCTCCCTGCTGGATGACCACCACCGTGCCGTTTGGCACAGCAGCATAGAGCGCCTCCGCATCCTGCACCCGCAAGCGAATGCAGCCATGCGACGCGTTTGCGCCAATGCTCTCCGGGCGGTTGGTGCCATGGATGCCATAGGTTCCCCAGGGTACGCTGAGGCCGAGAAAGCAGGTGCCAAAGCCACTCATTTGCCCATGAAAGCGGCTGTTGATGCGAAACACGCCCAAAGGCGTTGGCGTATCCCATGCACCGGTAGCGATGGGATACACCGCAGTGATTTCCTGCCCGCGAAAGAGTGTGAGCTGCTTGGCATCCACATCCACAAAGATTTCATAACGCCCGTCCTCAGGCGACGCTGCCGAATGGACAAGGACGAAAAGCAGCGCCAGCAGAAGAATCCAGGGAGAACCTGTCCGCAAAAGCGCACTCTTCATCCCCTTCACCTCCCAGCCATGGAAACGTATGCACAAAGCGCGCAAAGCATGCCTGAAAGAAATGCAGCCCCTTATAAAAGCACACAGCACGCGAACCAGCCAAAAAGCCCCGCTGCGTTTTTGCCGCGGCAGGGGCTTTGGGGAATCTTTAGGAATCTTTGACCGGTTACTTTATTTCTTCCAGCGCCATGCCGTTCACATACAGGGTATAGCCGTTGCTGATGACCTGCCCGGCGTTTCCGAAAAAGCTGGTCACATAGCTATCGGCCGTCAACGACCACTGGCTTGCCGCATCCATGGTGACGGCAACATTGCCGGTTTCCGTGGAGATGGTTTCGCCCCTGCTATTCGTAATCACGCCGCTGATGCTGCCAATGAAGTCGGAGCCATTGGCCAGAGTGAGGGTGAGGAAAGCGTTGCTGCCCACAAGCACGGAGCCCTCCAGAATCTGTGCGCTCGCTTGCAGTTCCGCCTGATTATTGCCGCCGTTCCAGCCATCGTCGCACGCGGAGAGGAGCACGTTCGATTGATCCTCGTTGGTGATGGAGACATTTTCCAGCGTGATGACGGCGTGGGTGTTGGTTACATGAAACACGTGGCCGTTTTTGCTGGTGATGCTTCCGCCGGACATGTTGAAAACCGAAGTGCCGCTGTCCGCATCGCCGGACATGGACTGATAGATCATGATGGCATCCAGGAAGGTCGCGTTACCGTTGCATTGCGTGTTATCAACTGTCAGGTCACAGTCCGTCAGGGTGACCGTGTTTTTTCCCTCAATGCACACGCCCTCCGAAAGGTTGGAAACAAGGGTCGCATGGCGCACAGAAACGTTTGCCGTGGAGTAAATGGCAGGCGAGCCCAGACCGGAGGTTGTGTAGCTTCCACCGTCCACCGTCACCGTGCCGCCGCCGCGATCGGTGCGAATGGCCGCAGAGGAGCGTCCAAAAGTCTGGATGGTCAAATTGCTGGCATTGGTGACACCGCCGCCAGTGGTCATGATGCCGCCCGCGTTATCGCCGGTTGTGAGGATGCTTGTATCGGAAATGTTGACGGTTGTACCATCGCCTGCCGCGCCATTCTGGCCGCCGTTGCCGCCGTAGGAGAACACACCGTTGGCGCCGTTGGCTTCGCTTGTGATGGTGCCGCCCTGGATGGTGACTTCTGCGCCATCCTTTGCCAGCACGGCGGCATTCATGCCATAGAAGCTGCAGCTGTCCCCGCCATCGGAATTTCCTGTTTTGGTGACGGTGGGATTCACCAGCTGCACCTCCTGCGCAGCTGACACCAGCAGCGCGTTTTCATCTGCCGTATCGGAGGCATAATTTTCATCCGTTAATACAGCCGCTTCCGAAATCTCTGTGGCGGCGGTATAGCTCACGCTTTGTGCAGCAGTGCCCGGGCCGCCGTCGGGCGGATTGCCACCCTGACCGAATTGCCCGTCCGGAGGCGTGCCCATCGAGCTCGCCTCGCCGGCGTCTGCCTGCTGGGAAAGCAGTTCTGCTATCGCATCATATTCCGTCTGTGTCAGCAAACCATTTTCCAGCAGCTGGCTCAACACTTCCTGATGAATCATCATACTGCCTTCCGTAGCATTAGCATTTTCCCCTGCCGGCTCGGGAACGCCATCGGGCTTTTGCGGAAGATCCGCAGGCTGGTTTTCCTTCATATAGACCATGATGGCGTCCATTGTTTCCTGGCTGATAACGCCGGACTGCACCAATTCTTCAAGTGAAACGCCACCCGCAGGCTGGCCGTTCATAAGCCCGTTGCCGCCGTCAGGCTGGCCGGATGTTTCGCCGGGCTTTTCCGGTGGGCGATTGCCGCCGGGCTGCGAAGTGCTTGCCTGCTGTGACGACTGGGAAACCGCAGCTGCCTCCTCGGCGATTGCCGCATTCAGGCTGCTCAGTGTCATGGTCAATGCCAAAATGATTGCCAACATACGTTTCATGTTTATTATCTCCTTCACCGGATGGATTTCCTGTAGAACATCTCTACGCTTTTCTATTATACAAACCTGGCTGAAAACGACATGAAAGCGCGCTGAAAATCTGCTGAAAATATCCGCCGGATTCATGACATTTTCAGGGGTAGGGTTTATAATACCAAAGGAAAACAGGAGGCGACCTTTCAATGCGAGTTTTGATTGTAGAGGATGAGCGTGCGCTGGCCAACTTCACTTCTCTGGAAGCACTGGCAAGCCGTGGCCTGTCCATGCCCATGGCGCGAAATGCAGTGGTTGGACTGCGCCGGGATATGCGTCCCAACGCCGATTTTCTGACTGTGACCTCCATTGTAGCAAGCCTGCTGCTGGGCAATGCACACTCCGCACTGATGATTCTGACACTATCAGACACGGCAGAGCCGATGACCTCCTATACCATCAAACGCACGCGTTCCTCCATCAAGAAAATGCTGTCCACTGATGAGGGCGAGGCCTGGAAGGCGCTGAAAATGCTGGTGATTGACTATTCCTGCCGCATCAAGCTATCCACGGCAACGGCGTTCTCCGCCGCCATCAACACGGCGGTGCGCCAAGGCGTGCTGATCAAGGGCGGTGCATTCATCGAGCAAATGCAGCGCCAACACGGTTTAAGGCAATACCGCACAAATGAGTTGGTGCGGAGGCGAATGAATTTTTCGTCAGATGCAATGGCAGATTTTGAAGGTTTACTGGAGGTAAATCGAAAAATCTGCAAGCAGCAGATGGCGGAAAAGGCATCGCCTACGCTGCCAACGAATTGTGCGGTATTGCCTTAACTCCATCGGCTTGATTCTTGGCGCGGCCAGCGGCATTTCCGCGATGATGAGCGCACTGCTGCACAATTCCCCCACCATTCTGGTGGCGGCCAACTCCCTGCGCCTGATGTTCATGAAGCCAAAGGAGGGACGCCTTTGATGCGCACCAAGGAAGCCATTGAGCACTACAACCGCTTTATGCACAAGGACGCCGGTGCCTATACACAGATGGTGGAGCTGCCTTTGGCAGCGTGGAGGAGCATTTCAAATGCAGAAACGCCGTGATGAAAACCTATCCGCAGGGGAATTTTCCGATTTTTGAAGGATACAACCACATGCCGTACCAGATTCGTGATCCGCAGGAGTTTGCAGGCATGCTGGCCGCCATCATGGAACAAGGCGACATGCCAATACTTCCGTTTGTCCGAAAATGAGGAATTCGCATGAAATACAAAGCCGAGAAAAACACCGTTCAGGAGACCCTGATTATACCCGGAGTAAAAAACTTTTTCGGTTTTTTTTTCGTTTTTTATGTTCCCATGCTATAATACAAACAAGGGGAGAGAAGGCAGATGCGGCTGCTCCTTGTGGAGGATGATGCGGCGCTGCGCGAGCTTCTTGCCAAGCGGCTGGCGCAGGAAGGCTATGTCGCGCCCGGCAGGAAAATGACCGGCTTTTCCTGACCCTATCAGACGACGGCAGCGGTATTGGCAAAGAGCAACTGCCGCATATTTTTGAGCGATTTTTTCGGGCGGATACGGCGCGGGATTGAACAGGCAGCGGACTGAGCTTTGCCATTGTGCTATGGATTGCCAAGCCGCACCACGGTACCATTCATGTACGGGAACGCTCCCATGCGGCAGATAAACCGCCGAATACACAGAAAGGACGGCAATACATATGTGGATTCTCTTCGCCTTTGGTTCGGCGCTCTTTGCAGGGCTGACCTCCGTTCTTGCCAAATGCGGCATCAAACAGACGAATTCGGATGTAGCAACCGCAATTCGCACGGTGATTGTGCTGCTTTTTTCCTGGCTGATGGTCGCCATTGTCGGTTCCGCGCCGACAATGACAACATTGAGTGCGAAAACGTGGATTTTCCTCATTCTCTCCGGTTTTGCAACCGGTGCATCCTGGCTATGCTATTTCCGTGCGCTGCAGCTGGGCGATGTAAACAAGGTTGTTCCCATCGACAAGTCCTCCACCGTGCTGACCATGCTGCTTGCGCTGATTTTCCTGGGTGAAAGCATCACGTGGCTCAAGTGCATTGCACTGGTGTTGATTGGTGCAGGCACCCTGTTGATGATCGAAAAGAAAGCTGCAGCACAGGCAAAAACAGAAAACCGTCGTTGGTTGCTGTATGCGGTGCTATCCGCCATTTTTGCGTCCTTAACCTCTATTTTAGGCAAGATCGGCATTGATGGGGTTGAATCCAACCTGGGCACAGCCATCCGTACAGGCGTAGTGCTTGTGATGGCATGGATTATTGTGTTCGTCAAAGGCGAGCAGAGCGCCGTTAAACAGGTTCCGAAAAAGGAGCTTGGCTTCATTGCGCTCTCCGGATTAGCCACTGGCGGCTCCTGGCTTTGCTATTACAAAGCTTTGCAGGATGGCCTTGCCAGCGTGGTGGTTCCCGTTGACAAGCTGAGCATTCTGGTCTCGATTGCTTTTTCCGCACTTGTCTTCAAAGAGCATCTGTCGAAAAAAGCTGCGCTTGGGCTATGCCTGATCGTTGCCGGAACGCTGCTGATGCTGGTATTATAAACAAAACGAGGCTTCAAGAGAAGTCTCGCTTTGTTTATGAGCATATACTTTGCAGACCTGAACTGGACGGATAATAACACCCTCGTGGTTTATGAGCACGAGCATCCCCCAAGTCCAGAACGAAGTGGCGCTGACCGAGATCACGCCTGAAAATTGGGAGCATTACGACACCGTTTACATCGGCTATCCTATCCGGTGGGGCATCGCTGCATGGCCGGTCAACCAGTTCGTCACCGGCAACGATTTCACCGGCAAGGCTGTGATCCCCCTTCTGTACCTCTGCCAGTTCCGGACCAGGTCAGAGCGACGCACTGCTTTCTGAAGCCGCGGGCACCGGCGCATGGCTGGAGGGCTCACGTTTCTCCTATGACACTGAAGAAGCCGATATGCAGAGCTGGGTAAACAGCCTCGCGGACGCTCTTGCACAGGCTGTGAAGGAAAACTGAGAATGGCCAATCGAGCGGGGACGTTTGCACAATGTCTCCGCTCAATTTTTAAGAGGAGCAGGCAAAGCATGATGAAGAAAATCCTATCGCGTACACCTCATGCACAACAGCTCTTATAGGTTGAGCGTGTATCATCACGCCGGCGAGTGCTTATCCATACCGTTTTCAAAAACAACATGGTTTCTATTGCTTGTTTACTCCACAGCTGGGCTGGACTGCATTGCCAGAATCGTCTGGCTGATCAGTGTATCCAAATCCCAGCCCAGCATATTTGCGCCGCGTTCGATCACTTCTCGGGAACAGCCTGCGGCAAATTTTTTATCCTTATATTTTTTCCTGACGGACTTTACTTCCATGTCGCGGACGCTTTTGGAGGGGCGCATGAGCGCGACTGCGCCGATCAAGCCGGTCAATTCGTCAACCGCATAGAGAACCTTTTCCATTTCATGCGTCGGCTCGACGTCTACAGTCAGCATATACCCGTGGCTGACCACGGCGTGGATCAATCGTTCGTCCACATTTTTTTGCCGCAAAAGCTCCTGTTCTTTTATACAATGCTGATCCGGCCATTGCTCGAAGTCCAGATCATGGAGAATTCCGACGGATTCCCAGAAGTCCGCTTCCTGTTCATAGCCCAGCTTGATTGCATACCAGCGCAGAACATCACCGACGATGCGCCCGTGCTTCCTGTGGAATTCCCCCTGATTGTATTCACAGAGCAGATTCCACGCTTCTTCAGGTGTTGGAATCATCGAATATCGCTCCTTTAATATCAGTCGGCAAACAGCGGCGTAGACAGATAGCGATCGCCGGTATCGGGCAGCAAAGCAACGATGGTTTTGCCCTTATTCTCCGGCTGTTTTGCCAGCTGAATGGCCGCCCATACCGCTGCACCGGAGGAAATGCCCACCAGCACTCCCTCCTTCTTGCCGATCAGTTTGCCGGTGGCAAACGCATCTTCATTCTCCACGGGAATGATCTCATCGTAAATCTTGGTATCCAACACGTCGGGGACAAATCCCGCGCCGATGCCCTGAATTTTGTGACCGCCGGCAACGCCCTTGCTCAGCACCGGAGAACTTGCAGGCTCCACAGCGACCACTTTTACGTTGGGGTTCTGGCTCTTCAGGTATTCGCCAACGCCGGTAATCGTGCCGCCCGTGCCTACGCCCGCCACAAAGATATCAATTTTGCCATCGGTGTCCTCCCAGATTTCGGGGCCGGTGGTCGCCTTGTGAATTGCCGGATTAGCGGGATTTACAAACTGACCGGGGATAAAACTGCCCGGAATCTCCTTTGCCAGTTCGTCCGCCTTGGCAATCGCACCCTTCATGCCCTTAGTGCCCTCGGTAAGCACCAGCTCTGCACCATAGGCTTTCATCAACTGGCGGCGCTCCACGCTCATGGTTTCGGGCATGACAATGATAATGCGGTAGCCACGGGCAGCAGCCACAGAAGCCAGACCGATGCCGGTATTGCCGGAAGTGGGCTCAATGATTACAGAGCCTGGCTTCAGCAAGCCCTTCTGCTCCGCATCGTCGATCATCGCCTTGGCAATGCGATCCTTCACGCTGCCGGCAGGATTGAAATATTCCAGCTTACCCAGAATCTTTGCTTCCAGTTTTTCCGACTGCTCAATGTGAACCAGCTCCAGCAGAGGGGTTTTGCCGATTAACTGATCGGCAGATGTATAAATCTTGCTCATCAATTTTTCCTCCTGAACGACGGTTTTCTCTGCATATCCGATTACCGACGGCGACATCGAAAACCTCTATTGAAGTTCATTCTAATACCAACCTTTCTTGTAGGTTTATGTGAATTATAGAGCTGCCGCAGCTATTTGTCAATAGCTGCAGCACAGTTTTTCATTGATTTACCCACTTTCCTGCTGTATAATAGGATTGTTCTTAAAGGAGGAAGCAGAAATGTTGGTTTCAACCAAAGGACGGTACGCGCTTCGGGTCATGATCGATCTCGCCGAGCATCAGGCGGAAGGTTTTATTCCTCTGAAAGTCATTGCGCAACGGCATGGAATCTCAGAAAAATATCTGGAGAGCATTATGAAGCTGCTGGTAAAGGCAAAGCTGCTGAACGGCGTAAGAGGGAAGGGTGGTGGCTACCAGCTGGCAAAAGCGCCGGAGCAGTATACTGTAGGAAGTATTCTGCGCATTACAGAAGATTCCATGGCTCCTGTCTCCTGCCTTGAACCCGGTGCCGAAGTTTGTCCCCGCGCAGCGGACTGCCGAACGCTTGCCATGTGGCGGGGACTGGATAAGCTCATTACGGAATATTTTGAGAATATTACTCTTGTAGATCTAATGCATAGCGATCCCAGCGAGTATGACTATGTGATATAAGCCGTGCCACAAGACAGATGAAGATAGATTTTCCGATAAGCCCATTGAATACTATGAAACAGAGAGAGAGAAAGCGCTTGTGAACAAGGACAGCTGCATTCAAGATGCAGATGCGCATGTGCACAACGAGCCTGCCTGGCGTTGCTCTTGCTTCGATGCGCTCTCCTTTCATCAAAATGTGTTGTCGCTGATTAAGCGGCAATGGTTTGCCTGATACCGGGAGACTCCATCGGGGCTTCCCGGTTTTTTTCTTTAAGTGAAAAGCCATGAAAATTAGATGCGTTTGGAATGCTTGGAATGCTTCAGCGAAAGGGAGGTGTTGCATTTTCCCTTTACAAGAACGATGAGGCAATACAGATCGCCCACCGCAGTGCCGATAATCGTAGCAATGGCGGCTCCGATCACACCCATAACAATGATAGGTGGAGTTGTTCCACACGATCAAATAGATAAATTGTTGCAGGTTGTCTTTGCAATTACGGAATATACCTATGATGTTATTGTATGCTACGACGGTAAGGATAGGTATGCTGCTCATAAAACTGAGAATGGTATGGAGTGCCAAGTGTTTGGAACCACAAAGTAAAACGCTTTTCAGGGCTATCGTTTTATTTTGCACCCAGCGGCAGGTCAAAATAAAACGGCAAAAGGATTGGGTGCAGAAAATAAAACGGTAGCAGGCAGTTGCCGTTTTATCTTGCACCCACCCAGAAGCCGGGAATTATGAAAAAGCAGAAAAATGCAAAGAAAAACGCATCCTGCACCCAACTGTGATATTGGGGTAAGATGCGTTTGCACCCAGCAG
>CAKUFA010000013.1 GCA_934647165.1 uncultured Clostridia bacterium
GGCTATGCCGGTCGGGGGGGGTTCGGCCAAAGGCGAAACCATTCCCTCCATTTTTCACGGCCGTCAGCTTTGCTGACGGTGAAAAATGCAAACTCGACAAAGTGGCAAAGCTACTTTGTCGACACGCTACCGGGGAAGGCAACTTTCCCGGTGCTTTTAGGACAAGCATTACTTTCCGTCCCGAATCATACGGCGGAAATCTTCAACCAGATTGGCCATGTTGGAGGAACTCTTGATATTGTCCGAGACCAAATTGCAGCTGTAGAGCACGGTGGAGTGGTCGCGGCCGCCAAATGCCTGGCCAATCTGCGGCAGGCTGAGTCCGGCCATCTCCCGGGTGAGATACATGGCGATCTGCCGCGGAACGGTAATTTCACGGCGGCGGGAGGAACCGGTCAGGTCGGCGGGCGTGAGGGAATAGAAATCGCTGACTACGGCAATGACAGTATCCGCCGTAATCTGCTTGGGGGCTTTCTGTGCAAAGACTTCGCGCAGTGCTTCTTCGCACAGGGAAACAGTAATGGGCTTGCGCACCAGGTTGGAATAGGCGACCAGGCGGGTCAGGCTGCCCTCCAGCTCACGGATATTGCTGTCAATGCGGCTGGCAATGAGCTCCAGCACATCATCGCCCACTTGAATATGGTCAAACATGGCTTTTTTGCGCAGGATGGCGATTCGCGTATCCACATCAGGGCGCTGAATATCGGCAATCAGACCCCACTCAAAACGGCTCTTGAGGCGCTCTTCCAAGCGAGCAATGTCCCGTGGCGGCTTATCGGAGGTCATTACAATCTGCTTGCCGGCCTGATGCAGGGCGTTGAATGTGTGGAAAAATTCTTCCTGCGTGCTGTCGCGCCCGGCGATGAACTGGATATCGTCCACCATCAGGATATCCACATTCCGGAAGCGGTTGCGAAACTCCATGTTGCGATTCTGTTGGATGGCGGAAATCAGCTCGTTGGTAAAGTCCTCACTGGTGATATAGAGCAGGCGCGTCTGCGGATGCTGCTTTTGCACAAAATGGCCGATGGCGTGCATCAGGTGCGTTTTGCCAAGCCCCACACCGCCATAGAGAAACAGCGGGTTGTACGCTTCCGCGGGGGATTCAGCCACCGCCAGGGAGGCGGCGTGTGCAAATCGGTTGCTGTTGCCGACCACAAAGGTGTCAAAGGTATACTTGGGATTCAACTGCACGGTGCTGGTGGAAAGCACAGCGTCATGCTTGGGAGCCTTTACCGCAACGGTGTTGGCTTCTTCTTTTGTCACAATTTCCAGATGGATCGGTTCGCCCGCAACCCGGGTAAGGCAGTCCTCAATCAGGGACGCATAGCGGCTGGAGATCATGGTTTTCATATAATTGATCTCTGCACACAGGGTCAGCGTATTGCCTTCCAGCTTCAAAGGGGAAAGACTGGTCTTGATCCATGTATTAAAGGAAATTTCCGTCATGGATTCCCTGATGAGGACAAGCGCCTTCTCCCAAAGCTCGGTCATGTTCATCCGTAGATCCTCCGCTCGCTGTATGAATACGGCAATAGGCCCAAGAGGGGCGAAAAAGGCGCACGCGCCGCCGTGGCCGTGAGCCTGTGGAAAAATGTGCTGTGGAAAATGCTTTTCCGAATGTTCAGCTTTTTTATCATAGCATGAACAGCAAGAAATATCAAGGGGTTGACCAAAAAGTTCCGCTTGAATAGAGCGCATATGTTGTGGAAAACCCTGTTCACTATCGCTTGTGGGGGAATTGATGTTCACCACCATATTTACGATGCAAAGCGTATAGAATGAACTGAAAATGAATAAAAATACACATTTTATGATGACAAAAAGGAAAAAACAGAAAAAAACCTTTTTGCAAGGAATTTGCGGGGCTTATGTCGAAGAAAAAAGGTCAGGGGTCTTTTATCCCCATGGAAGGAGGCGCCCGCCGTGCCGATGAGCGTGACGGAGCGGCAGGTAAAGGAAGTGCTCAGGCCACGCCTGGGCACAGCGTTGGTGGAACAGACGGAATTGTGCGCATCGCTGGCATCGCTGATGAGCACCTTTGCACCCTATAGGGATACCTTTGAGGGCATGACCGAGCAGGTGGAGCGCTTGCTGTTTGACGGCCTGTATGATTTGCTTGGCCCCAACATGACCCTGCGGTTGGACGACGGGCAGGTGCGGCGCATTCGCATGCGGGAGCTGCCGGAGCTGGCCGATGAGGCCATGGGCGCCATGTTCGAGGCCATGCAGGTGTATTCGGTGAATTACCGAAACCTGAAGGATTACTCCATGCGCGCCGCATCGCTGAGCGCTATGCGAGTGCTTTATCAGCGTTATGGGGCGTTTCAGTCCCCGGAGGAAAGGACACTGCTGGAGCGGATCATTCGCGAGCGATTTCCCAGGGAGCGTTACAGTGCTTGGCTTGCCGATGAAGAGGCGGAACAGAAAGGAACAAGTGAATGAAGAAAATTTTTGCAGTCTGCTTTGCTGTTATGCTGGCGCTGACAACGCTGCCTGCGCTGGCAAGCGCGGAAACGGTGGTCACATCGTTTTATCCAATCTATCTGCTGGCATTGAATCTGACGCAGGGCGTTGACGGGGTGGAGGTGCATAACCTGGCGGCGCCGGGAACTGGCTGCCTGCACGACTACCAGCTGCAGACAGGGGATATGAAGGCGCTGGCCGGGGCAGATGTATTTCTTGTTAATGGGGCGGGAATGGAAAGCTACCTTGCCCACGTGTACGATGCTTTTCCAAACCTGCCGGTTGTGGAAGCGGCTGCGGGTATCACCCTCATTGGCGATGATGAAATGCCTGTGGCCATTGGCGAAGAGGAAAGCGAAGCCAATGCGCATATCTGGCTGGATGCGAAAAATGCCATGGCGATGACTGTCAACCTGTGCGAGGGACTGAGCACAGCCATGCCGGAAAAGCGCGAAGCCTTTGAGCAAAATCGCGATGCTTATCTGGAACGGCTGACTGCGCTGGATGCAGAATTGACGGAGGGCTTGAGCAACCTGGCACATCGGGAAATCATCACCTTTCATGAAGCGTTCCCGTATTTTGCCAAAGCCTATGGACTGAAAGTGGTGGCGGTTGTGAACCGGGAACCGGGAGAGGCGCTGTCCCCGGCAAGACTGAGCGAGTTGGTCAAGCTGGTCAAATCCCTGGGTGCGCCGCCGCTGTTTGTGGAGCCGCAGTATGAGGATATCGCTGCAAAGACCCTCGCTGCGGAAACGGGCGCAGAGGTTTATACGCTTGACCCTGTGGTTACGGGGCCTGAGACCGGCGAGGAAACCCTGACTTACTATGAAGAGAAAATGCGCGAGAATATGCGCATCCTGCAAACGGCCTTGAATGTGCAGTGACATTCCTGCGCTTTGTGCTTTCCATTTTTCTGGCAGGTATGCTATAATGGGTTCTATAATACCAACGAACGGGGAGGAATTGCGTTGTTTGGCAAGCTGATGAACAATTTCTATTATGGGAAAAGCGGCAAAGGCGATTTTCGGGAGGAAGATTTACCCAAAAATCGTTGGCAGCTCTTTTGGGAAATGCTGCGGATCAGGTTTTCTGCATTGCTTCGGCTAAACCTGATGTACATGCTCTGCTGGCTGCCTGCCATGGTGGTTGTCATGATCGGTTACATGAGCCTTTTGACCCAGCTGTCCGCCATCACCACTGAAACGGCAGAAGCGGCCGCCAGCCTGAGCGAACTGTGGAATGGTATCAGCAATACAACGCTGCTGCTCCTGGTTCCCTGCATTGCTATTACCGGACCGTTCACGGCGGGTATCGCCTATGTCACGCGCAATTGGGCACGGGACGAGCATGCCTTCATCTGGTCAGATTTTAAGGATGCGGTAAAAGAGAATTGGAAACAGGCGCTGCCGGTGAGCATCATCACGGGCATCGCACCCATGCTCCTGTACATCTGCTGGAATTTCTACGGCCAAATGGCGAAAAGCAGCGCCATCATGGTTGTGCCGCAAGTGCTGGTGCTTATGCTGGCCATTATCTGGGCGCTGGCTGTGACGTATATGTATCCGTTGATGGTGACCTATAAGCTGAGCTTCCGCAACCTGCTGCGCAATGCCCTGCTGCTGGCGATTGCACGTCTTCCTCAGAGCATCGGCATCCGGCTGCTGCATTGCCTGCCGGTGATCATTGCGCTGCTGGTGGCGTTCTTCCTCAATCCGCTGTGGGCAGGCATGGGATTGTTCCTGTACTACCTTCTCATCGGTTTTGGCCTGAGCCGGTTTGTAACGGCAAGCTTCACCAACGGCGTGTTTGATAAGTATATCAACAGCCGCATGGAAGGTGTGGAAACTGACCGCGGCCTGTTTAAGGGCGATCCGGATGATGAAGCCGATGATGATGACGAGCCCGCTGATGATGCGCAGAAGCAGTAATCAACGGCTAGACCGATGCCACGTTTTTTGAATTTTCTGCGGCATAAGCAGCATGTTTTTTCCGTGCCCAGCACACACTGATGGAGAAAATGACCATCGGGAGGTGCTGGGCATGTGGCGGATGACGGAACGGGAAAAACGCAAGTATGCGCAGGCAGAGCGCTATGGACTGCTGGGCAAGCTGCGGGAAAACGGTTGGGCCGCTTTGAGCGCCAAGGATGCCGGCCGCATTGGCGGCGCAATGCACGGCAAGCGAAAAACAACAAAGTAAGGGGCAATGGTGGATACGAATGTATACGGGATTTGCGGAAGTGTATGACGAGCTGATGGCCGACGTGAAGTACGACGTATGGGCGGACTTTTATGTGAGCATGATGGCGGCTTTCGGCATCCGTTCGGGAAAGATCTGCGAGTGTGCCTGCGGCACGGGGAGCATCACCATCCCGCTGCAAAAGCGTGGTTTCCACGTCACCGGGGTGGATTTGAGCCAGGATATGCTTTGGCGTGCAGCGCAGAAAGCACGGGAAGCCGGAGCGGCAATTCCCTTTGTGCGGCAGGATATGCGCCAGTTGCATTTGCACCGCCCGATGGATGCGGTGCTCGCCACCTGTGACGGGGTGAATTATCTTTTGACGGACGACGACCTGATGGCGTTTTTCCGCTCTGCTTATAATGCGCTGCGTCCGGGCGGCGGACTTTTCTTTGATGTATCCACCCCTTACAAGCTGAAGAATGCCCTCGGCAATCAGATTATCTGCGATGATACGGAGAACATCACCTATCTGTGGCAAAACCGTTTTTCCGAAAAGACGCAGCAGGTAGATATGCACCTGTGCATTTTTGTCAAGCAGGACAACGGGCTGTACAAGCGCATTGACGAGGAACAGAAACAGCAGGCGCATACTGCACAGCACCTGATGGAACTGATGGCTCGCGCCGGCTTTGACCGCACCATGGTTTTTGCCAACGGCCGCATGGAGCCTCCGCGGGACAATGAGCAGCGCTGGTATTTTGCAGCGGTGCGCAGAATGGATCCCGCAGGGACGGAAGAGGAAGGAAGAAAAGCATGATAAAGACACATTTGACAGGCGACCGCGTGCTGCACCTGACACTGATGGATGGCCAGGCGCGGGTGCTTTTGATGGAAACCACCGCCATGACCCAGAAGGCGGCGGACATCAACAACGCTACCCCTGTGTGCACTGCCGCGCTGGGGCGGCTGATGACCGGCACCGCTATGCTTGGTGTGATGATGAAGGGCGAAAATGAGTCCGTGACGGTGACCATAAAAGGTGACGGTCCCATGGGGACACTTGTGGCAGTGGCCAATCACGGCGATGTCAAGGCATGCGCGGATGATCCCCATGTGGAGCTTCCCCTGCGGGAGGATGGCAAGCTGGATGTGGGCGGCGCGGTAGGGCATCATGGCCGAATGAGCGTGGTGAAGGATCTGGGACTCAGGGAGCCGTATATCGGCCAATGCGAACTGGTCAGCGGCGAACTGGGGATCGACTTCGCCAATTATTTTACCTCCAGCGAGCAGCAGCCAAGCCTTGTGGCTGTGGGTGTGCTGGTGAATGAGGACAAGGTGCTCAAGGCCGGCGGATTGCTGATTCAGCCCCTGCCTGGATGCACGGAGGAAACCCTCAGCGCCATTGAGCTGCGCAGCCCCATGTTTGCCGACATCAGCAAGGAAATGACCATGGCTGATATGGAGCAGCTGATAGAGGACTGGTTCCGGGGATTGGAACCGAAGCTGCTGGATGAAGCGCCCCTGCGGTGGCATTGCGCCTGCGGCAGGGAAAAGATGGAGAAAGCGCTGATTTCCCTTGGCCGAAAGGAACTGCAAACCCTGATTGACGAAGATGCGGGCGCGGAGCTGACGTGCCACTTCTGCCACAGTCACTATCATTTTACAACTGAGGATTTGAAGACGCTGCTGGAAAAAGCGCAGCGTGCATAAATTGAGTCGCTTGGAGGCGGGGATGACGGACGGAAACGGGAAGAACGTGGTGCCCTTTGCCCTGTCGCCGGAGCGGATGCGCCGGGGAGCGATCAGGCGGGAAAAAGCGGGTGACCCGGTGGCTGCGGTGGAACTGCTTCGCCGTGCTGCCGAGGAAGACGACCGCATGGACGGCTGGCTGCTGCTGGCACGGCGTTTGAGAACGCTTCAGTGCCCGGAAGCAGGCGCGACGCTGTGCCGCCAACTACTGCAAGGGGATGAGGAATGCGCAGCAGCATGGCTGACCCTGGCTCAATGCCAGATGGATGCAGAAGAAGGCGCCAAGTCGATCGAAGACAGCTTGTTCCGCGCACTGCATTTTGATGGGGAAGGAAAGCTGGACGGGAGCATCCGCGCCTGCCTTGCCGCGCAGGAAGAGCCGCCTATGGCACACCGCGCAAGCCGTGCAGGGCACCTGGCGGAGCGAAGCGCCCTTGCGTGGGCACATCGCGATTACGCTCTTGCCTGGCGAAGGACACGTAGGGCAGCCAAAATGGCGGACAATGCCGCCACGCCATGGCTGACCCTTGCTGTGGCGTGCCTGCACAGCGGCAACGGCAAGGCTGCGTGGAACGCCTGCCTCAAAGCGTTGAAAGCAGATGAAAACCGAACGGATGCAAAGCTTTTGCTGGGAACGGCAGCATGGTGCATGGGGCGCAGGCGGCTGGCGCTCGGCATTGTGGAACGTGCGGCACAATACCCCTGTACGCTGAGGGAAGAGAGGCTCTTCTTTACAGCGGCGGATGGGGTGCGTGAACTTCAGGCGCGCTATCTGCGCAAACAACTGAAGCTGATGCCATGCCGCATCCCCCTGCTGGAAAGGCAGGCAATGCAGCTGCTTCGCCGCGAAAAGGAGACGGCGCTGCCTGTGCTGACCCGGATTGTGCGGTTGGATCCGGAAAACGTATGGGCTAGAATGGCGCTTATTCATCCGGAATTTTTTGAAGGCGCAGCCATGCCGAAACAAGCGCAGGCGCTGCTGATGGATCTGCTGGCGAAGCTGCTGGCGTCCCCGCCGCCGCAATGTCTTCCATCTGTGGATTCGTTGGAGAGATGCGCGCTTGTGTGGGGCATTCAACATGCGGATGATGACCTGCTGGCGCTTCTGAGCGCGCACTTCGGCGCATCGGACAATGAGAAGGTGCGCATGTGGATGAAGCGGCACCTGCCCCAGCCTGATGAAGCTGCGGATGAAGACAGAGCGCGTCGGGAAATCTGCCTGCATATGACGATGCTGACCGGTGCGCGCTACTGCTCTCCGGGTGTGTTGCTGGCCTATGCGGACAGGGCGTGGAAGCGGATACCGTCGGAAGTGTGCTGCCATGCAGTCGGGCAAGCGAGTATTCGCTGGCCATCGGCCGTGACACTTTGCTGCTTGCGGCATAAGGGCATGGAGCAGGCGGAGGCACAGCTGTGCCGCCATCTTGGCGCGGCAAGGGCCGCAACAGAGCGTGCCGCACGCCGCGTGGAAAAATGGATGGCGGAGAAATAGAAAGGAGAAAAACATGAAGTGCATTAACTTTGACGACCATTTTGCGGATTTTACATCCCAGTGGCTGAAGGATCACAGCAAGGAATATCGCAATTATGAGGCCATGGAGGAAGACATGCCCAGGGTGTACATGACCTTCCTCAACACGCCGGCTAAATGGCTGGATGGCGTGACGCCCGGTGCATATTTCACCCAGTATGAGGATGCAAAGGATCTGGTAGACTGGCTGAACGAATACTGCGAACGCGGCATCCCTGTGCCGGATCTGCTGCTCGATCAGATTCAGACGGTGGGTAAACCCTGCGAAAAACGCCTGCTGGCATTGCTTAAGGATGAAAACGCCACGGATGAAGCCAAGATGACCGCAGTGGGTCTTTTGCGTGAAATGGGTTCCGATCTGCCTAAGATGCTCTACATTGGCTGGCAGCTGGAGCGCGCAGATAAGGACGAGCTGTGTGATAACGCGCTTGAATCGCTTGGCGAAATGGGACGCTGCGCTGTGCAGCCCATGTTGGAGGCGCTGCCCCATGCCAATGCCGCCGGACAGGAAGCACTGCTGGATGTGCTGGCCAACTATCCCGGCAACGAGCAGGTGTTCCAGCTTGCGCTGCGCCTGTTTCGGGAAAATCCGGTTCGCCGTGCGCTGTTTGCCAGCTATCTCGGCAAGCTTGGGGATGATCGGGCATTGCCTGATTTGATGGCGGCAGCCAAGGATGATAATGTGGCGTATCTGGACTTTATTGAGTTGCGCAACGCCATTGAAGAGCTTGGCGGTACCGCACCGGAGCGGGAATTTGACGAGGATCCGACTTATGATGCGTTGTTCGGTTTGGACAAGTAAAAGTTAAGTGAAGGGCATAGGGATGCGGATGAAGTATCCCTATGCCTTTTAAAATGGGAATCGAAAGGGTCGAAGACCCTTCGCGGGGAGAAGGGGCAGAGCCCTTTCCGGGACTGGGCAGAGCCCAGAGCGAAGCAAGCGAGTTTTCATTTTCGAAGAAAATGAAAGAGCACGGGAAACAGCAAGGGGACGAAAGAAAGGGAATCGAAAGGGTCGAAGACCCTTCGCGGGGAGAAGGGGCAGAGCCCCTTCCGGGACTGGGCGGAGCCCAGAGTGAAGCAAGCGAGTTTTCATTTTCGAAGAAAATGAAAGAGTACGGGAAACAGCAAGGGGACGAAAGAAAGTTGGAAAAAGACGATAGTTCTGATAGCGGCTCCTCTGCGGGAAAGCCGAACTCTTTTGCCTACGGCAAAACTTGCACGGGAAGATTGGGCTTTACCCAAACTAACGAGGGAGCTGCCCTCGCCCCCCCCTTTCTGCCGATCACTGAATGAAGCCCTTGCGCTTTCCTTGACAGAAATGATACAATAGTCAGGTGAAAGAATGAAGGAAGGGCATGCCATGGGTGTGGCAGAAAGGAGCGGAGAATGGTAACGCTTCAGGACATTAAACAAAACGAGGATATCAAAGCGCTTATCCGGGCGGGAAATCGCTACCTGGAGGCGTGCGGGTATACTGATCATGGCCCGCGGCATGTGAGCTATGTCAGCAAAACGGCGTCCGGTATCTTGAAAACCTTGGGTTATTCGCCGCGGGAGGTAGAGCTGGCTGCTATTGCGGGATGGGTGCATGATGTGGGGAACACCGTTAACCGGCAGAACCACGGCCCCAACGGCGCGATTATGCTTTTGCCTATTCTGCGGGAAGCGGGAATGGACATGAATGACGTGATGGAAGTTATCACGGCCGTTGGCAATCATGAGGAGCAGAGCGGATTTATTTCCAGCGCGGTGTCGGCTGCGCTGGCGCTGGGCGACAAGAGCGATGCACATAAGACCCGCGTGCGCAACGGCAAACCGGATCCCCACGATATTCACGACCGGGTGAATTTCTCCATTCAGGAAAATCAGGTGACGGTGGATCGCAAAAGCCGCGTTATTCGCCATGAACTGGTGATGGACGATACATCCTCGGTGCTGGAATACTTGCAGATTTACCTGCCGCGGATTGTGATGTGTGAACAGGCAGCGGCGTTCCTCAAGTGCTCGTTCGATCTTGTTATCAACGGCCAGCCGGTGAACAATCGCCCGAAGCCTGTGCAGGAATAACCCATGCAAAGCGAGGAGGAAGAAACAAATGCTATGCCCCCATTGCGACACCTATGTGTCACGGGAGGATAAAGTATGCCCCGGCTGTGGCGCAAACGTGGAGCAGCCCCATGCGGAGGAAGGTGTGCGCGCCATTCGGCAGGGACGGCGCGGCCGGGAAACGATGCAGGCCGTGACAAGTGCGCCCAGGCGCGCAGGCGGTGCAAGCCGCCCACCCATGCAGCCGGTGCAGTCGGAGGATGAAGAGGACGAACCATTCTATAATGATGAAGTGCCGCTTGGGTGGGACAATCGACCGACGGAGACAGGCTTTGGCCGTTATCAACACCGAGAAGAACGGGAAGCAGCCTTCAACAAGCGTGTTGCGCCGGATGCGCGGCGAACCCGGGTACACCAGGTGAAAACGCACATGGTTAACTGGACGCATGTGGCCATTGGCGCGGCATGCCTGGCTGTGCTGCTGGCTGTCGGCGCGTATTTCTATCTCACACGCACATCGGGCGGGCAGGTTATCATGGTTCGCCTTGGGCGTGATGCAACTGCCGCTGCCCTATGGCAGGTGGGCGAGGAAGAGATGGACAAGGGCAACATTGACCGCGCGATTACCGATTTTGAGATGGCATGGAGCAAGGATGAGGGCGACACCACCACGGTGGATAATCTGCTGCTGCTTGCCAGCGCTTATGAGGCGGCCGGCCGTGTGGATGATGCGGAAGCGCTGTATACCAAACTATACACGGAAATTGTGCCAACGCGTGCGGAACCCTACACCAATGCAATCCGCATTTTGATGTCAGAGAATCGTGGACCTGAGGCGGCGGACTTGATGAAGCTTGCTTATGAAAAAACGGGGCAGAATTTGTTTCGGCAGCAGCGGGCGGAGCTTTTGCCCGCTGCGCCTTCGGTCAATCTGGTGGCAGGGCTGTACAACACAAACAAAACAATGACGCTTGCTTCTCCGCAGGATTATGATGTGTACTATACCTTTGATGATAATGCGGTGCTGCCTGGCGAAGGCACGCTGTATACGCAGCCGATTTATCTGGAAGAAGGCATCTACAAGCTGCGCGCGGTGTCTGTGAATGGCGAACTGGTGAGCGATGAGCTCAACGGCACCTACAAGATCATCATGCCGTCGCCGCAGACGCCGTATTCAAGCCTTGCGCCCAACACCTACAAGCAGCGCCAGCGCGTGCGCCTGCGCCCGGGTGATGAGAACAAGAATGACGAGGACATCACAATTTATTACACCATTGATGGCTCCACGCCGAATGCGGACAGTCCTGTGTACACGGGTGAGCCGTTCTGGCTGCCGGGCGGCCGTGTGACGCTCCGTGCTATTGCGGTTAACAAGTATGGCAAAATGAGCAATATGCTGGAAATCCTCTACAAAATCACCGATGCTGCCAAGCCGCTTGCCGCATACAGCACAGATGATACGATCGCTTCCATGTCGCTGTACAGCACGACCAAGGCAAAATTCCAGGAGACTTATGGAACAGGCGTCAGCACAGAGGAAGTTACGGTGAGCGGCATTGACGGTACGGGTGAAAAAATCACCTATGACTGGGGCTATGCCGTGATGGCACCCAAGAAAAACGAACTGGTGTTGGTGGAACTGTATTTTACGTCCAGCCGCTTCACGGGTCCACGAAGCAGCGGTATCGGTGATACGGAATCGGCAATTGTCGGTGCATTCCGTGATATGGGACAGGTGGAGAGCCCATCGGGCAATCGCGGTCTGTATGCGGATAATGAGAATATTGGCAAGATCTTTGTGCAGGATGGCGGCGGCAAGGTGATTCACTATCGTGCAGGCACGGCGGATACGCATATTTGGCAGCTGGAGTATACCCTGAATGCTGCCGGAACGTGCGTGAGCATTGATTGGAAGTTCGAGTACTGATGGCATTGGGAACGGCCTACTCGAACGCTTTCGGGCGTTTCTGAGGCCTAAAGAAAAGCGGACAAGCAAACTTTTGCTCAAAGTTGCTTGTCCGCTTTTGCTTGTGTATGGTCGGCTTTCAGAGGGTTTCGCGTCAGTCTTCAAAGGGCATGCTGGTGCGATCAGCGTTGAGCAGTTCTTCTTCCGGGTCGGGCAGCTCGGCGTGGGTTGCCAGATAGGCGGCTTCCTTTTGTGCCATTTGCAGGCGCTTGGTGTGCACATAGGCACGGTTGGCGGCTGTGGCTTTGGCAAGGGTCATGCTCATAATCCGCTTGCCATCTCCTGTTGGCTGAAAGCGCAGGCGAATCATCAACGGTCCGTGGTGCGGGCAGGTGGAAAGCCCGATATACTTGTCTGCCGTCTGTTTTACATAGCCGGGCTCTTCAAGCGCTGTCTTTTTCCCACAAACGGGACAACGCGGCGCTGCTGCTTCCTCGCTTTCCAGTGCAGCAAGCAGAGAATCATAGCATTCGCCTTTCAGGCGCGTGCGCTCTACACGCCCCTGATGAATCAGCTGTTTGGGCTGCTGGGGATAGTGCAGCACTGCTGTTGGATCAGGCATTTTGGCAAAGACCAGCGCCGTGTAATAGGCATCGTGCACCGCGTTGTGGAAAAAGCGGCTCTCATCCGGTTCGATATCCAGCATTTCCATGGCGGCCTTGAGTCCCTTGCGCTCTTTGCACTTGTACACATCGCTGAACAGGCGCTGGATATCGCATAGCGGCGGCAGGGATACCTTGCAATCAAAAAAGTCCATGTTCTGCTTGAGCACGCTGACATCGTCGCAGCCCCAGGTCAGCAGAGTATAATCCTCGCCGCACCAAGCGACAAACTGATCCATGGCCTCCAGAAACGTGGGCGCATCAGCCAATTCGTCCGCGCCAAGGTGCGTCATGCGTTTGATGCGCGGGTGAATCTTCACATAGTGCTGCGGGCGGATGGGAATGGAGATGCTGTCTGCTACCTGAAAATGCTCATCCAGCTTTACTGCGCCAATCTGGATCATTTCAAAGATCAGCCGGTCGCCCACTTGCCGGTAAACGTGGCTTTGATAGGACATGGGCTGGTTCCATTCAAGGTCAATGACAATATACTGCATGGGTTGAAAAACACCTCGTTGCAAGGATTTTGGCACGGGAAAGCTCCCGGCCGGGAAAAGCATGTCAGTTGCCGGCAGCCAGCACATAGGCCGCGGCACTCTGGCCGGCACAGCACCCGGTGCTCCACGCAATTTGCAGGTTGTAGCCGCCGGTGTGCGCATCCACATCCAGCACTTCCCCGGCAAAAAACAGCCCGGGTATAAGCTTGCTTTCCATCGTGGATGGAGCAACCTCCCTCACGGAGACCCCTCCGCGGGTCACGATGGCTTCGCTCAAAGGGCGCGGGCGGGCAATCGGCAGCGGCAGCGCCTGCAAGGTGTGCACCAGCTTCTCCCGTTCTTCCCGGGTGATCTGGCCGCAAGGCTTTGTTCCGTCTATGCCGCATAGGGTGGGAAACAGCTCTGCCAGCCGCGCAGGCAACAGCACGGGAAGCACGTTGAGCAGCTGCTTACGGCTGCCTGCAGCAAATTCCCGTTGAAGCCGAGCGTTCAACTGTTCAGAGGTCAGGGCGGGCTTCAGGTTCAGCGTCGCTTCTGCGGAAGCGATGTCCTCCGGCAAATGGCAGCTCATTTCCAGCACCAGCGGGCCTGAAATGCCAAAGTGCGTAAACAGCATTTCGCCAAGTTCCTGATAGAGCACCTTTTTGCCCTTGCGCAGGGTCAGCGTTACGTTTTTGAGGCTGAGTCCCTGCAGCTGCCGGGGCCAGTCCACGCTGGTTTCCAGGGCGGACAGAACAGGCGACGGTGGGGTGATGGTGTGGCCAAGGGCTGCGGCAAGCTGGTACCCATCGCCGGTGGAGCCGGTGGAAGGATAACTCTGGCCGCCGGTGGCAAGGATAACAGCGCGAGCCGGCAGCATTTCGCCGCTCTCCAGCTGTACGCCGGTCAAAGCGCCGGATTGCTGAACGATGGCGGAAACCCGGGCGTTCAGGCGCACGCGGACGCCGAATTGCTGCATCAGTCTGGCAAGGGTTCGGGTCACATCGCTGGCCTTTTCCGTTGCGGGAAAGACTCGCCGGCCGCGCTGAACCACCACCTCGCAGCCGCCTTGCTCCATCAGTGCCATCATGTCCTGCGGGGAAAACGCGCTTAGCGCGCTGTAAAGAAAGCGGGGATTGCGGGGCACTTGCTGCAAAAACTCGTCCTGCGTGCAGTCGTTGGTCAGGTTGCAGCGCCCCTTGCCGGTGATATAGATTTTTTTGCCGAGCTTTTCATTGCGTTCCAGCAGCGTCACTTCAGCACCGCTTCGGGCAGCCTGCAGGGCGGCCATCATGCCTGCCGCGCCGCCGCCGATTACCACGATCTCAGCCATGCTGTCCTTCTTCCTCCAGGTACACGGAATATGCGTCCCAGATGCCTTCGAGCTGGTGGAAATGCTGGCTGAGCTCCTCTTTCCGCTGCAGTCCGAGCGCAACAAGCAGCGCGTTAATCACGCTCAGCGGCGCGGCCAGGGAGTCCACAAAGGAAGCCATGTCTGTGCGGGCAGTGAGGCACGCGTCCGCAATGGCGCTTAGGGGGGACATGGGGCCGTCTGTGAGGGCGATAACCTGCGCGTTGCATCGCTTGGCAAAGCGCATGGCCTCCAGTGTGCGGGTGGAGTAGCGGGGAAAGCTGATGCCGAGCAGCACGTCGTCCTGGTCAATGCGGGCAATCTCCTCAAACACATCTGTCGCACCGGAGGACACCAGATGCACGTCGTCAAAGATGTAGTTGAGGTAGTAGCCCATAAACTGTGCCAGGGGAGCGGCGGAACGGAGCCCCATCACATAGATGCGGCGGGCGTTCATCAGCCGTGTCACCACATCCTGAAAAACAGCCTGATCCAGCCCCTCCAGCGTGGCGCGCAGGTTCTGCATATCGCTTTTGAGTACCGTGGACATCACTGCCTCCGGGCGGATGTCTGTGGTCATTTCAAAGCGCTGGTTGGCCGTCAGTCGATGGCTTACCAGCTCCTGCAGGGAGCGCTGCAGCTGGGGATAACCTTCATATCCCAGGGCGGAGGCAAAGCGCACAACCGTGGATTCACTGACCCCCACGCATTCGCCCAGGCGGCTGGCGGTCATAAACACGGCCTTGTCGTAGTGGTCAACAATGTATTGTGCAATCCGGCGATGTCCCTTGCTCAGGCGCTTGCCTGACTGGTTCAGCCGGTCGATCATATCCTGCATATCTTGCATGGAAACGGCGTCCTTTCTGGTGTCTCAAAAAAACAAAAATAACACGGTAGGCAGATGTGCGGAAAATGCCGGGCACATAAGCGCATACCTGATTCATTATAAGAGATGACAGACCGTTTTGCAAGCCTCACACAGGAAAAATGCAAAATTTCCTGCAAAGATGAAAAAAAGACAGGAGACTGTCGACAAACCCTATGAGAAGGCGTCAGAGGGGCATCATGCTCATCTGACTGGATTTGTATCGACCGGCTATGCCGGTCGGGCGGGTGGTTTCGACTAAGGGCGAAACCATTCCTTTCATTTTTCGCGGCCGTCAGCTTTGCTGACAGTGAAAAATGCAAACTCGACAAAGCGGCAAAGCCACTTTGTCAACACGCTGAAAAGGACAGGATTTCCACCAGGGAAAACCTGTCCTTTTTGCGGCGCTTAATCAAGTTTTTTGACCAAGTCCTGCAGGGAAGCACGGAGCTCGGCCTGGCTGTTGTTGTTCACCACATAGAATTCATCGGTTACGGTGCGATCGTTGAGCACTTCGGGAATGTTGTAATTGACGCCGGCATTGTAGGCATCCCAGTGCTGAATTTTCCACACATCCCGGTCGCTGTTGCGCCTGAGCATCCGCTGATGTACCACTTCCGGGTCTGTTTTAACCCAGATGACGGTGAGCAGCGCATCCTTAGCGGCAAGGCGCGCACGCAGGGAACGCATGTATTCCACATTGCGCACCTCCCGGGTGAAGGGGGCGTTAATCAGGCAGCGGTCGGCGTAGTCCAGCGCTTCCAATGCTAAATCCACCACTGCGTCATATTCATAATTGCGGATGTTCTCCTCAAAAAAGGGGGAGGAGCGGTTGTATTCTTCCCCTGCAACGGCAAAAATCTGCTTGGAAAGAACAATCAGCGTGTCCTTATCCAGGTAAACAATGGGGTTCAATGCCCGCGCAAGGGCTTTGGAGACATAGGTTTTGCCGCACGCAGGCGGGGAAGTGACCAGGATCAGACGCTTCACGGAAAACCACCGGTTCCTTTCAGGAAAGAATACTTGATTTTTTCGGCGATATTACACCATGAAAAAATCTGATTTATTCTAGCCTTTTCATACCTGAAAGTCAAGAAAAATCCCATGCTTGGAGCATTTTCATCATGAAAGCAATACCATATCCGAATGGATTCGGTGAAAAATGATAAAGGTACAACCGTTTGGCAGAAACGCAGAAAAATGAAGAAAACGTGAAAAACTGACATTTGCTTGACGATTCTTGCCTTGTGCTGTATCATGGATGCTTGAAGAATGACTTGCCCGATGGGTATCAATGAGGAGATTGTATGAAGAAGCTGCTTCGGAACAGAAATTTCTGGATTATTGCCACATTGGTGATAATCATTGCCGTGATGCTGGTAGTGAGTCAACGAACCCGCAACACCACACCCAAAGCGGTTGTGGATGGCAATTCGGACAAGGTATCCATTGTGATGCAGACGGCTGAGCCAACATCCGTCCTGACGGCGGCACCGACGGAAGCGCCGACTGTAGCTCCGACGGAAGCGCCGACTGTAGCCCAGACAACTGCTCCGACAGAGGCTCCGACGGAAGCGCCCACTGAAGTGCCGACGGAAGCGCCAACGGCTGTGCCGACAGAAGAACTCGTGGCCGTGCAGCTGATGGAAGCGGCAACAACCGCGACGGATGCAGCCACCGCAACCGATGTGGCTACCGCGACGGATGCAGCCACCGCAACCGATGTGGCTACCGCGACGGATGCAGCCACCGCAACCGATGCAACCACCGCGACGGATATGGCTACCGCAACCGATGCAGCTACCGCGACGGACGCAGCCACCGCAACGGATGTTTCTCCTGCACGCGCTTATGTTGTGGTAACGGCGGGCAATGAAAGCCGCATTTTCCCGGTGATGGATGAAGAATATGCATTCAGCGTGGTGCTCCATCAACTGGATGGAACACAGACGGAAAACGTCATTCATATCACCACGGACGGTGTGTATATGGAGAAGTCTACCTGCGACAATCAGGATTGCGTGGAGCAGGGCACGGTGACGCTGGACAACCGGGCAGAGCGTGCGCTGTACAACATGATCGTGTGTTTGCCAAACCAGGTGATGGTGGAACTGTATACCCCTGAAGAGCTGGTGGCATTGTTTGCCAGCAACAGTGCGGATGCTGCCGCGGACGGCCAGTGAGGCTGGTGAAAGGAAGAAACGCCATGGCAAAGCGATCTGTGAGAGAGCAAAACCAGCGCATTGCCCTGTCTGGGTTGTTGGTGGCGCTGATGCTGGTGCTGGGCTTTGTGGAAAGCCTGATTCCGGTGGGCAGCATTCCGGGCATGAAGGTTGGATTGTCCAACGGCGTGCTGATTTTCGCTATTTATATGCTGGGCATTCCCACGGCGTTTGTGCTGATGGTGCTCAAGGTGGTGCTGTCTGGGCTGCTTTTTGGCGGTGTAAGCGCCATGATGTATGCTTTTGCGGGCGGCATGGTAAGCATGATTTGCATGTCCCTGCTCAGCCGGGCGAAGGGCATTCATCCGGTGACGGTGAGCATGGTGGGCGGTGTGGCGCATAACGTCGGCCAGGTGGGCTTGGCAATGATTATGCTGCGCACGCCCAAGCTCATGTACTATATGGCCATCCTGATGCTGGTCGGCCTTGCGTGCGGCGCACTGACGGGCATATGCGCCACTAGTGTGATGAAGCATCTGAAGGCCATTAAAAAGCACATGTGACGCGGAAACGGCGGCAAGTCTGGTAATGCGAAAAAGGCGCATCCTTCGAAAAATCGGAGGGTGCGCCTTTTTCGCGTGGCTGAAGGTCAGCCTTTGCAGTTGCTGACATAGCAGGCGGCAGAAGGGGATGCTTTTTGAAGCTGTGTATCATGGTTTGCGTGATAGCACGCGGATGACAAAATCCTTGCGGGCGGGGGTAATCACATAGTCATACCAGTACAACCTGTCGCCGTTGGATGTTGCTTCCTTATGGCTGCGAAAGGCGTAGTGCCGTGTGTTGCGCAGAACGCGCATGTCCACCAGCACAGCCTGGGCAAGGGCGTAAAGGGTTTCCTGGCTGGGGTTGTCCAGCGAATGGCGCTGAAAGGTGTAGTGTTTTGTTTCATATTGAGGCATCAGGGTGCGAATGGTGACGCTTTCCGGACGGATGGTGACGCTCTCCAGGGATTCGTTGTCATAGCGGCGCAAAAGCGGATAGATATGGGCGTACAGGTCAGTGGTACGCACGCGCTGCACCAGGCGCTGCTGGCGGCGGTTTTCAGCAGTGATGCGGACAAGCAGCACGGCGGATACGGCCACCATGACAAAGACAAGCGCAACCAGACCGGTCGTCATGCATATCACCTCCATGGGAAAAGCAGTCAGTCCATGATACCAGCACTGCGGCGGGAATGTCAAGGGAAGAGCCGGAGCATAAACAAAAAGAGGAAGGCCATGCCGCGGAACAATCGGGCAGGCACTTCCTCTTTGGGCGCGGCAGAAAGACTTATTTCTTGCTGGCCAGGTAAGCGTTGATGTCGGCAAGCACTTTGTTCACGTCGATACCGTGACCTGCGCAGCCGTCTTCCAGAGACTCAAAGGCGTGGGCAGGGCAGCCGACGCAGTGCATGCCGTTCTGCATCAGAATAGCGGCAATTCCGCGGTCAATGCTGAGCAGTTCGCCCATGGTGGTTTCCTTGCTGATTTCCATTTTGTTTTCCTCCGTTCCGCATGGGGCAAAAGCTATCCCCAAGCACTGTTATCATACCATTCTGTATTCCGTCCGTCAAGCAGGAAGATGCCCGGAAAAGGCGCGGGACATGCATGGCGCTGAAAAACATTTCGGCAGGCGGTTTTTCGTTGCCTGTTCTCGCCATTGCCAGAAATAAAAAAATGTGATAGAATGCAAGGGATCGTCAGAAACTATCGTTTTTATAGACGAAGCTAACAATGCAAAGTGTTTTGCAGGAGGAGAACCATGCAGCAGACACCGCCGAGAAGAAGACGAACCGGCGAAGCGTATCAGGAAAGAGCGCGCTATACGCAGAATACGCCGCCTACAGCGAGCAGAAAGCCCCGCAAAAAAAAGCCGGCCTATATGGCGCTGATTTTGTGTGCCGTGCTGGTGGCCATTCTGGTTATCATCTGCCCTAAGAAGCCTATTTCCCGGGCAACCTATACGGTGGCGGACGCGTCTACCGGCGTTTATACCAGCGATTACAAGGGGCTTTTGATCAGCGAGCTGATGCCTTCCAACAAGGCCAGCGTGCCGGATGAAAACGGCGAGTATCACGACTGGGTAGAGGTGTGGAACAGCACCGATCGCGATATTGACCTCAAGGATGTGGGGCTGAGTGACCGGGGAGATTCAATCCGCTTCCTTTTTCCGAATGTAACGCTTCCGGCAGGCGGCCGGGTGGTGGTTTTCTGTTCGGACACCAATGCGGCGGAACCGGGCAAAACCTTCCACGCCAAGTTCAAGCTTTCCAGCGTGGGGGAAACGGTGTATCTGTTTGATCCCAACGGTTACCAGATTGATTCGGTCACCTATCCTATCATGGGCGGCGATGAGAGCTGGATACGACAGGAGGACGGCAGCTATGCCGCCACGCTCCTGTACAGCCCGGGGTATGAAAACAGCGAGGCAGGCTATCAGGCATATCTTGCCGCCACCATGGTGAAGGACGGCGCGCTGCTTATCAACGAGGTGATGGCGGATGCAAAAAGCGGCTTGACCGATGGCGACGGTGAATTCAGCGACTGGATTGAGCTGTACAACACCACCGATCAGACCATCAGCCTGGACAATTATGCCCTGAGCAACAAGGAGAACAAGCCGCTCAAATGGCGCTTTCCCGCGGGGGCGACCATTGCGCCCGGCGGTTACTATGTGGTGTTCTGCTCCGGCAAGGACAAGGTGGACGAAGCCACCGGCGTGCCGCACACAAACTTCCGCATAAGTGCCGAGCATGACACCGTGGTGCTTTCCGACAGCCACGGCCGCCTGGCGGATCGTGTGACGATTGACAATCTCGGACACGATTGCAGTTATGGCCGGGACAGCAACGGCGTGTTCCGTGTCTATCAGCTGGCTACGCCCGGCCTTCCGAACACGGAGGCGGGCGCGGGGCAGATGGACTACAACATGCGCCAAATGAACAAAGCCGGCGTATATATCACCGAGGTCATGGCATCCAACGATTCGGTGGTTGTGTATGACGGGGTGAAAAGCTGCGACTGGGTGGAGATCTACAACTCCGCCCAGACCGCGGTGGATCTGAGCGGTTATGGCCTGAGCGACGATATCGGCAGGCCGCGCAAGTGGCAGTTTCCCCAGGGCACGATTATCAATCCAGGTGAATACAAGGTAATTTTGTGCGACGCCCGCAGCGACCAGAGCACCACCGCGCAGCTGCATGCCGCTTTTAAGATTGCACGGGCGGGGGGCGAAACGGTTTGCCTGGCGGATCCCACAGGTAAGGTTCTGGACAAGCTGGTGCTGCCGCTCATCCCCACCAATGTGTCCTATGGGCGCACGATTGGCATGGCGGGTTTTTTTTATTACGACGTATCCACGCCGCGGGCGGCCAACAACACGGGTTTCCTTGGCTATGCGCAGGCGCCGGCGCTGCTGGTTTCTCCCGGGCTGCACTATGAAACGGTGTACACCGGCTTCACGGTGCCGGAAAATACCACCGTGTATTACACCACGGACGGATCCATTCCTACTCGCTCTTCCACGCCTTATCATGGCGAAACGCTGGAGCTGAATTTCACCACCGTGCTGCGGGCACGGGCGTATTCCGACGGCAATCTCCAGCCGAGCGAAATCACCACGGGTACCTATATTATCAATGCTTATCACTCCTTGCCGGTTGTGTCCCTCGTGTGCGACCCGGATGTGCTGTGGAACAGCCAGACCGGTATGCTGGTGACAGGCGATAACGTGGTCAAAGAGCCTGGCAAGCTGCCTTTCAAGAACACCATCTATCGCCAGTTCGGCAAAATCCGGCAGGAAGGCCACATCGAGTATTATTTACTGGACGGCACGCAGGTGCTTGACCAAGGCACCGGATTTGAGCTGGCAGGCGACTTCAGTCTGGATCTGCCGCAGAAATCCTTCAAGTTCCGCGCCAAGTCCATTTATGGCGCGAAAACCTTCAATGCCAAACTGTTTGAGGATAGACCCTATACCGAATACAAGGCGTTTGTGCTGCGAAATGCCGGCAATGACGGCGCCTGGACGCGCCTGGTGGACGGCTTCCAGTCCAGACTGCTGGATTTGTATGGCACGCAGGTGATTCATCAGGCGTGGAACCCGGTGGTGCTCTACCTCAACGGCGTGTACTGGGGACACTATAACATGCGCGAGCGTGTTGACCGCTACTTCATTGCCCAGCATGAGGGACTGAGCCTTGACGAGGCGGATAAGATCACCCTCCTGCACGGCAACTGGTCGGTGGACTACGGTTCCAACAAGGAATACAGGGCGATGCTCAATAAAATCAAAACCCTGAATCCTGCAAAAAATGCCGAGGACTTACAGTACATCGAAGACAACATTGATGTGGACAACTATCTGGAATACATCGCGATGGAAATGTTCATCGGCAACAGCGACATCGGTAACATCCGTTTTTATAAAACGGGACAGCCCGGAAGCAAATGGAAATGGATTCTCTACGACATGGACTACGGTATGTACAATTCCGATTTTAACAGTCCATGGAGTTACACGAAAACAAAGGGCATGGGTGTGCAAAACTATAACAACACGATTTTGCTCAAGCTTCTGGAAGTGCCTGAGTACAAGGACAGGTTCCTGCGTAAGCTGGGCGATGTGTTCCAGACGTTTACAACGGAAACGATGCTTTCTGTGCTGGAACCCATGGTGGCGCAGATTCAGCCGGAAATGACGCTGCACTTTGCGCGCTGGGCGGAAGAGCACGACCAGAACGTGGTGTCCGAATGGCCGACCACGGCGGATGCGGCCTATCGCTATTGGGAGAGCCGTGTGAACCGCCTGCGCAACGTGATCAGAAAGCGGCCGAACAAGCTTTGGGGCTTTGTGAAGGAGCAATTCAAACTGTCGGATGCGCAGATGCTGGATTACTTTGGCCCGCAGCCGGAAATCCCTGCCGACGCGGTGTGACAAATTCAAGAAAAATTCAACAAACGGTTTACGAACATGCCCCGCATGCGGTATAATGCAAGTGGTGCGACCACAGCGCCTTGCGCGTGAGAATACAGGAGGAATGCTCCCATGCAGACGAGTTTTGCCCTTGATACCATTGGCGTGACTGACATCGTGAAGAATAACGCCAGCTTGTCCTCTTACTTTGCCGAGCAGTTTGCCGCCCTCACCCCGATGAAAGTCATCATTGCCCTGCTGCTGGGGAGCCTGGTGGGACTCATCATTGCCTTTGTGTACCGCAAATGCTACCGTGGCGTGCTCTACAGCCCCTCTTTTGCCATGACGCTGATGATGCTCACCCTCATCACCACGCCTGTGGTTATGTGCATCAAGAGCGACCTGTCCCTGTCCATGGGCATGGTGGGCGCACTGTCCATTGTGCGTTTCCGTACCGCAGTGAAGGATCCCATGGACACCGCGTACATGTTTTGGGCGCTGACAATGGGCATTCTGCTGGGAGCTGAACTGTACGTGATTGCGCTGGTGGTGGTGCTTGGTATTGCCGTGGTGATGTTTGCCATGACGTTTGTCAAGTTCCGCAATCCGGACGCCTACCTGCTGGTGCTGCACTATGACGATGATGCAGAGCCCACCATCATGCAGCAGCTGCGCCGCGCGGTGAAGCAGCAGCGCCTGCGCTCCAAGACGGTGACCCGCGCCGGTGCGGAAATGACGGTGGAGGTTCGCCTGTCCGATAAGCAGGATCTGGTGGCCACGATGCTGAACATCGAAGGCGTGCACGACGCGACTTTGGTAGCATGCCAGACCGAAGCAGGCGTGTAAAAACGCGGCCATTTTTTCACGAGAGGTGAGTCCCATGGGTACCACGCTGCCCCTGCGGCATGAACTGAAGTTCTTTATCAACGAAATGCAGTACATCGTCCTGTCCGGGGTGCTGGATCAGGTGCTTCAGCGCGATCCGAATGGCGATGAATACAATGAATATCATATCCGCTCCCTGTACTTCGACACCGTTTTTAACACCGCCCTGTATGACAAAATCGACGGCGATCAGAACCGTGACAAATATCGCATCCGCATCTATAACATGAGTGACCGCATCATCAAAATGGAGTGCAAAACCAAGGTGGGCAACCTCATCAGCAAGCGCTCCATCTCCATTCCGCGGGATTTGTGCGAGCAGCTTATTGCGGGCGATCCCACGGGGCTGGAAACAACCCGCTCAGGACTGCTCAACGATGTCTATCGCGAAATGACGGTGAACCTGCTGCGCCCTGCGGTGATTGTGGACTATGTGCGGGAGGCGTATCTCCATCCGGCGGAGGAGGTTCGCATCACCTTTGACAAGCAGCTGCGTTCCGGGCTGCGCTCCACAGATTTGTTCAATCCCTTTGTGCCGACGGTGCCGCCGTTTGACAATGGGGAGATTATTCTGGAAGTGAAGTACAACCGTGTGCTGCCGCCGTATATCCGTGATGTGCTGACAACCTATTGCTCGGGTGCTGTGCAAAGTGCTATCAGCAAATATACCTGGTGCCGAAGGTTTGAAGAGCTGGAGGCATAACAAAAAGGCCAAAGGGAAAGAATGAAAACGTTCTCCCTTTGGCTTTTATCATCCGTATCCGGGAAACGCAGCAAAGAAGCCTGCAAGCGGGAGAAAACGGAGCTTTTGCGGTAGAATGCTTGAAAAAAACAGAATTTGACGGTATGTTGACCTTGCGAAGGGGCATAAAATGCTGTAAAATGAACGCAGGAAGGATGTGACGGCATGGCCGGACAGATCACGAAGCCCTGGGCGGCATTTGAAAACCGCATACGGGAAAGTGCGCTGGGCACAAAAATGACCCGGAACGTTTCCATGGCGGATTATACGACACTTCACCTGGGCGGCAAAGCGGATCTGATGCTGGAGCCTGCCTGCGCGAAAGATGTGCAGCTGATTCTGCAAACGGCGCAGGCGCTGAAAGTGCCCTTGACCGTGATAGGGCGCGGAAGCAACCTGCTTGTGCGGGATGGCGGCATCCGCGGTGTGGTGCTGCGCATTGCCGGCAGCATGAAACGCGTGCAGGCGGATGGTGAAACCATCACGGCCGAAGCAGGCGCGATGATGCCGGCGGTGGCCATGGCTGCGGCAGAACATCATCTGGCAGGCATGGCCTTTGCGGGGGGAATTCCAGGCACGGTTGGCGGCGGCGTCATGATGAACGCAGGCGCCTATGGCGGGGAAATGGCACAGGTGGTGTCGCAGGTGGAAGGCTTTGACCGTTTGACCGGAACGCCCTTTTGCTACACGGGTGCCGAAATGGCCTTTGGCTATCGGAGCTCCCGCTTGCAGGGGGAAGACAAGGTGGTTACATCCGTAACGTTTCGCCTGCAAAAGGGCGATGGCGCGGCTATCCGTGCGGAAATGGTGGACTACAACCGCCGCCGCGCTGAAAAGCAGCCGCTGGATGTTCCCAGCGCGGGCAGCACTTTTCGCCGCCCGAAAACGGGCTACGCCGCTGCATTGATTGATGAATGCGGCCTCAAGGGTGTGCAGGTGGGCGGTGCACAGGTGAGCGAAAAGCATGCGGGCTTTCTGCTCAACCGCGGGGGCACGGCGGCGGATTTCCTGGCGTTGATGGCGTTGGTGCAGCGCACGGTGCTGGAGAAAACAGGCGTTGCGCTGGAAAGCGAAGTGTGCATCCTCGGCGAGGATGCGGAAACAAAAGAAATTTAACTGCAAAAGCAAAGAGGGGGAGAAGCCCTTGCGATTTCTGCTGCTGACAGGGCTGAGCGGCGCAGGTAAAACGGCTGCGACGCGTTATTTGGAGGACATGGGTGCATTTTGCGTGGACAATCTGCCGCCCATGATGATGCTCAAGTTTATGGAGGCGTGCCAAACGTCAGCCATGCACTGCAAGCTGGTGGCACTGGCAGTGGACGTGCGCAGCGGCGAATTTTTCGACGCAAAGGCCGTTAGCCAATTGATTGACGAAACGCGCCACCTGGGCTATGAAATTGAGACGCTGTTCATGGAGGCAAGCGATGATGTGCTGGTGAGCCGCTACAAGGAAACGCGGCGCGACCATCCGCTTGCCAATGAAAACGTGACCCTCATGCAGGCCATTGCCCAGGAGCGGGAAATGCTTGAGCCCCTGCGTGAAACGGCCAACTATGTGATCGATACATCGGGACTCAAGCCCAAGGCACTCCAGCGCAAGCTGCAAACCATTGTGGCGCAGGATGACGGGGCGGCAGGCGCGCCTATGCGGCTGGAAATCATGTCCTTCGGCTTCAAGCGCGGGCTTCCGCGACAGGCTGATCTGGTGTTTGACGTGCGTTTCCTGCCCAATCCTTTTTACATTGAGGGGCTTGGTCGGCACACGGGGCTGGATGAAGATGTGCGCGAATTTGTGATGCAGCACCCGGTGACAGAAGAGTTTATGCGCAAGGTGACCGATATGCTGGATTTTCTCCTGCCGCATTATCAGGAGGAAGGAAAACACCGCCTGGTGATTGCCATTGGCTGCACGGGGGGCGCGCACCGCTCGGTAGCCATTGCTGAAGCCATCGGCGCCTATCTGCGAGAGAAGAAGTATCAGGTGGAAGTGAACCATCGCGACCTTGACATGGAGCAGGCGCGGTGGAAAAACGGCGCGGAGCTGGCCGAATAAGCGGAGGGAGCCATGTCCTTTTCATCCACGGTAAAGGAGGAACTGCTGCATCTTCCGCTGGGCAAAAGCTGCTGCATGCTTTCCGAACTCAGCGCGCTTACGCAGACGTCCGGCAGCCTGTCGCTTCGAGGTGGAGGCCGTGTGCGCGTGACCTGGCGGGTGGAAAGCGCGGCCCTGGCACGGCGCATTTTTCTCCTGCTCAGGAGCCGCCTGAACCTTGTGCCGACGCTGCACTTTGTGCAGCACAGCCGTCTGGGCGGTCAACGCATCTGTGTGCTGACGCTTGAGGATCAGGATGCGCAAAAGCTACTGTTGGCGCTGCACATGATGGAGCAGGGGGAGGACGGAGAAATCAGCCTGCGCCGCACTGCGCCGCGGCATCCTATGACGCGGCAATGCTGCCGCCGTGCCTTTTTGCGGGCGGCTTTCCTTGGCTGCGGCACCATGACCAGCCCCGAGAAAGGCTATCACTTTGAATGGGTGGCCACGGAGCAGACGCTTCGGCAGACCATTGGCCGGCTGCTGGAAAAGTCCGGCTTGCCGCTGCACGAGCATGTGCGCAAGGGGCAGAATGTCATTTACCTGAAAGGTGCGCAGCAAATTGCCGACATGCTGGCACTCATGGGGGCATCCGGCGCGATGCTGCAAATGGAGAACATCCGCATCCAGAAACAGATGCGCGGTGAAGCGAACCGCGCCAGCAACTGCGATGAACACAATGCCGAACGCATGGTGGGGGCAGCCCAGCAGCAGGTAGAGGCCATTAAGCTGATTTCCATCCATCGGGGCCTTTACAGTTTGCCCAAGAGCCTGGAACAGATTGCCCGCGCGCGGCTGGAACATCCGGACATGAGCCTGATTGAACTAGGTCAAACCCTGGATCCGCCTGTGGGCAAAAGCGGCGTGAACCATCGCATGCGGCGGCTGATAGCCGTTGCAAACGAAATCCTTGAAGAAAATGGGCAGCAAGACCCGAAGGAGGTACAACCATGATCCGTGAATCTATCGAATTTCCCACGGAAGCCCTGATGAACCGTGCCAATGCCGCCGCTGTGGTGCAGGTGGCCAGCCGCTTTGAGGCACGCATCATGATTGAACGGGAGCACAAGATTGTTAACGCCAAGTCCATGCTTGGCCTGCTCAGCCTGTATGGCGATACGAAATCCCCCATGACCCTGCTGGTGGAGGGAGAAGATGAGCAGCAGGCGGCCGAGGCAGTGAGGGCATTGGTGGCAACGTTGGCTTAAAACGAGAACCATGGCAAAAAGCACCGCAGCCTGCTTCCCAGGAAAAGGGAAGGCTGGCTGCGGTGCTCTGCATTCGGGATGTTACCGGGCTTCAAGCGTCAGCGAACCAAGCTCCGTTTCCTGGCAATCGCCGCTTCGAATAAGAGAAAGGGTCAGCTGCTTCGGCGGCTGTTGGAAGGGAACCAAACTTCCCGTAATATCGAGGGACTGGCCTGCGAGTGCAGAATCGCAGGTCCTGTTCATGATTCCTTCCGGACAGGGAACGCCGTCCTCTGTCTTAAAGGCCATGCGGCTGAAAAAGTCAAAGACCAAATCGGGATCAAGCACGGTGCAGTGCAGCGTGTAATAGCAGGCCAACGCCGTGCCGGTAAACACTGCGCCGTCAACGCGCAGCCCACAGGCGGGAAGCTCCAGCGCGGTGCGGCTTGCTGCCTGCCAAAGCGCCGGGGACGCGGTCAGCGTGAGGGAAAAGTCCTCCCGCACAAAGCGAGAAGCGTCAGGCGCGCCATCAACGGTGACGGGCATGGACGAGAGCGACAGGGGCAGGGTCAGCGTGCTGCCGGAAGCGGGAATGAACAGTGTTTCCAGCAGTGTGCCATCCTGCCAACCGGCGGCCATGGTATAGGAAATGCTGTCCATGCCCAGATCTGCGCTGACAAACCGGGTATAGCCATGGGCGGCGGCATAGGCGGCAAGGGTGGTTTCCGTGCCCTCCATTGTGGCGGGAAGCTCCGATACATAGCCGTTCGCCGCGTTGGAGGGCGTCAGGTCTTCGCTGAGGAGCATTGTCGCATTGTCCTTGGGGGTTATTGCCGCCAGGATGTATGCGCCATGCCCGTCATAAGCCGCCTCTCGAATGGCGAGGGTCACGTCGTCTGTTTCCGCTGTGACGCTAAGGGGCTGTATCATATCCGTCGCCTGGGGCAGGAAGGTGTCGCCGCCCTGCCGGCGCAGGCTGTCCAGCAGGCCAAAGCCTGCTGCGGCCAGTGCAATGCCGGCAGCCAGCAGCAGAAGCAGCATCATCACAAAAGCCAAAGATAGTTTTCTTTTCATGCAGGGTTTCTCCTTTCGCATGCGGCGGAACAGTTTTTGCGTGTCCTCCGCTGTCCATTCGCAGGCGGAAAGCTGCCGGTCAAGCATTGGGCGAATCTCATGGTCTTTCATCCTCTCCGCCTCCTTCCAGTTGAGTTTTAAGCATCTTGCGTGCCCGCATCAGGCGGGATTTGACGGTGTTTATGTTGCTGCCCAGCACGGCAGCAGCTTCTGCAAGCGACAGACCCTGATAGTAGTGCAAAAGCACCACTTCCCGATACCGGCGGGGCAGCGCCATCACCTCGTTCACAAGGGAGGATTCCTGAGGAAACTGCACGGAGCCTGACGGAAGATTATCCGGGGTAACGCGCCTGTCCATGTGGCGGAACCAGCCTGTGCGCTGCATATCACGGCATGTGTTGATGGCAATGCGCATCAGCCAGGTTTTTTCACTGGCATCACCGCGGAAGGTGTCATAGGCGCGCCATGCCTTGAGAAAGGTTTCCTGCGCCGCGTCCTCGGCAAGGGACAAATCGTGCAGATACAGCAGGCACATGCGCTTGACCGCTGTGCCGTAGGCAGCCACAAGGCGTTCCATTTCCGCTTCACCGGCTTTGCGTGAGCTCGCCGCAAAGTCCATGCCCTTCACCTCCTTTCACTTCTTTGACGAATGCGCGATGGTGAATGGGTGCATGCGAAAAAAAGAATGATGCAAATATTTCGCCAAAGGAAAAGAAAAATCTTCTTTCCGGAGGAAAAATTGCACAGTCTTGATTTTTCCCACTTTTTCCGTGCGTTGATTGCTCAGCCGGGGTGAATATGCTATAATAGCAAAAGACTATATCCCAAAGGAGGATAAGGCATGGACGTGCAAAAGATCCTGACGGAAGCTGCGGCGCTTGTGGGGCCCAGCGGGCAGGAAGCACCGGTGGCAGCCTATTTTGCCGAGGAGTTCCGTCCTTTTGTGGACGAGGTGCGGGTGGACGATATGTTCAACGTCATTGCGCACAAAAAGGGCACAGGCCCCAAGGTGATGCTCTGTGCTCACATGGATGAAATCGGCCTGATGGTGTCGCATATTGAGGAAGATGGCGCGATCAGACTGGGGCAGGTGGGTGGCGTTGACCCTCGCATTCTGCCTGCATGCCGCGTGTGGGTGCACGGCAAAGAAAAGCTCTTTGGCACCATTGGCGCGCTTCCGCCGCACCTGCTCACAAGCGAGCAGCGGGGGAAAAACTATCAGCGTGAGGAACTGTACGTGGATGTTGGGCTCCCTGCTGAAAAAGTGAAGGAACTGGTGCGCACAGGCGATCTGGTAACCTTTGCTACGCCTTCCACGCCACTGCTCAACGGGCAGTTTGCCTCCAAAACCATGGATGACAGGGCTTGTGTGGCCATCCTGCTGTGCGCGGCAGAGCGGCTTAGCCGCATGGCCTGCGATGCGGATGTGTACTTTGTCGGCTCCACACAGGAGGAAGTTGGCAGCCGCGGCGCGGCAACGGCGGCCTTTGCTATTGATCCTGATCTTTCGGTGGCGCTGGATGTGGATCATGCAACAATCCCCGGAAGCCGTCCGGATACGACCGTGGAACTGGACAGCCTGAACGCGTCTGTTGGGCCTTATATTCAACCGAAGCTTTTGAAGCGCCTGCTGGACTGTGCGGACAGCCACCATGTGAAGCTGCAAACATCCGTGTGCAATCGGGACACGGCGACCGATGCGGACGAGGTGATTCTTGCCCGGGCAGGAATCCCGACGGTGCTTTTGTCCCTGCCGCTGAAATATATGCACACCACGGTGGAAACCATCGACCTTGCGGCGCTGCGTGAAGGCGGGCGTGTGATTGCCCATTTCCTCAGTGAGCTGGATGCGGGATGGGAGGATGACCTATGGATCTGAAACAGTTAACGGAGTTGAATGCTGTAAGCGGGCATGAGCAGCTGATGCGCCGCACGCTGCTGGAAGAGCTGAAAAGCACGGGCGCTCAGGTGTCCATCGACCGGGCGGGCAACGTGGTGGCTGTGAAAAAGGGAACTGCGGATGTGCCCAAGCGGGTGATGGTGGCTGCCCATATGGATGAGGTGGGGCTGATTGTCACCTCGGCGACCGACGAGGGCTTTCTGCGGGTTGCGCCTGTGGGCGGCGTGGACTCCCGGGTGGTGATTTCCAAGCGCGTTACGGTGGGGGATGACAAGGTTCCGGGCATCATCGGGGCAATGGCCATCCATTTGCAAAGCGCTGCGGATCGCCAGCATGTGCTGGGCTACAGCGACATTTATGTGGACATTGGCGCCAAGGACAAAGCCGAGGCGGAACAAAAAGCCCCGAAGGGAACCTACATTGCCTTCGATACGCCTTTTGTAGCCTTTGGCGACGACCGGGTGAGCGCCAAGGCGCTGGATGATCGCGTGGGCTGCTGGAACCTGCTTCGGCTGCTGGAGGGCGAGTATCCCTGCGATGTCATCGGTGTGTTTACTTCCGAGGAAGAGGTTGGCTGCCGGGGCGCCAAGGGTGCGGCTTTTGCCCAGGCGCCGGATATGGGGCTGGTGCTGGAAGGCACCGCGGCCAATGACCTGGGCATGGTGGATGAGGCGTGGCGATGCTGTGAACAGGGCAAGGGTGTGGCTGTGTCCTTCATGGACAATGCTTCCATCGGCAACAGGACGCTGTTCAGGCAGGCGCTTCAGGCAGCGCAGGAGGAGGGCATTCCCTGTCAGGTTAAGCAGCTGGTGAGCGGAGGCAACGATGCGGGCGCAATTCAGCGTGCCCGGGAAGGCGTGCCGACGCTGGTGCTGTCCGTCCCCTGCCGGTACATCCACAGCCCGTCCTCCGTGGTGAAGATGAGCGATGTGGACGCCCAGCTGGCACTGACCAGGGCGCTGCTTATGCGGATGTAAGTTGCCTGCTCCCTTGATGACAACGTGTGCAGAAGATGCTTCTGCGATGCGAAAGGAGAACCGTTATGTTTGATTTGTTGAAAAAGGTGCTTGCCCCCATCGGCCCCTCCGGGCGGGAAGAACCCGTGGCTGAGGCCATCCGGCAGGAAATTGCTCCTTATGTGGATGAAATGCGAACCGACGCGATGGGCAACCTGATTGCCGTGAAGCGCGGCAAGGGCGAAAAGCCCCGCAAGGTGATGATCAGCGCGCATATGGATCATATCGGCTTTGTGGTGACCGGGTATGAGAAGGAGGGCTTCCTGCGGGTGACGAACGTAGGCGGCCTTGGTGCGTCCGGCTGCGGCAATGTGCGCCATGTGGTGTTTGAAAACGGCGTGGAAGGCGTTGTGGCGGTGGAACCCGTGAAGGGCTCGCCGGAAATGAAGCACCTGTTTGTGGACATTGGAGCCCAAGATAAGGCTGAAGCTGAAAAGATGGTGAAGCTGGGCGATATGGCGGTGTTTGCGCCGGATGTGTTCCGCCTTGGGGAGCATCGCGTGGCAAGCCCGGCCATGGATGACCGCTGCGCCTGCGCGCTGCTGGCCAAGCTGTTGCAAACCCTGGGGGAGACGGAGGATACCGTGATTGCCGCCTTTACGGTGCAGGAAGAAGTCGGCTGCCGCGGCGCGGCCACCGCATCCTTTGCCGAAGCGCCGGATATAGGCATCGCACTGGATGTGACAGCCTGGGGCGACACACCGGAAACCAAGCTGCCCGATATTCGCCTGGGCGATGGCATCGGTGTGAAAGTGATGGATCACGGCAGCATTTCCAATCCGAAGCTGCGGGATGAATTGCTCTTGTGCGGTGAAAAGGCGGGCGTGAAGACCCAGCGCGAGGTGCTGCCCTTTGGCGGCACGGATGCGGGCGCCATGCAGCTCAGCCGCGGCGGCATTCCGGTGTGCACGCTGTCCGTGCCCTGCCGTTATGTGCACTCCGCCTGCGAAGTGATTGACCTGCGGGATATGGAAGCCGGACTGCAGGTGCTTAAAACCTATCTGGAAAAGTAAGAGTCTTTATGCTGTGCGGGGCGGTTTTCTGCTCCGCACAGCGTGAATTTTTGAACATGGATGGAGGCTGAAACGTGCTGGCGCTGACGTATCTGTGCTGCTTCCTTGCCTGCGGTTTGGCTGGCGTGCATTTTCTTTTGCCGCGGCAGAGCATGCTAACGCGGGTGTGGCTTGGGCTGAGCCTTGGGCTGCTGGAGATGATGTGGCTGCCGGCGCTGTGCGCGTTTCTGCTGGGGTTCACCATGGGGGCACACTGGACGGCGCTGGCGCTGGTACTCCTCCTCACGGCGGGGCTGTATGCTGCGCGGGACAAGCGACCGGTGAAGAAATGGGATGCACAGGAGCGCACATTGCTTTGTCAGCTGCTTGCAGTTGCCCTGCCGCTGACCATCCTGTCCGGCTATTTGCAGTATACCCATATGATGCGTGTGGCGGAGGACGGAAGCTGGCATGTGGGGCAGAGCACCTATGGCGATTTGCCTATGCACCTGAGCTTTATCACCAGCCTGAAAAACGCGGCTTTTCCACCGGAATACAGCATTTTCCCCGGGCACCGTTTGTCCTACCCATTCCTGGCGGACAGCTTATCCACCAGTTTTTACCTGATGGGATGGAGCTTGCAGGCGGCCGTTGCTGTTCCTGCCACGGTGATGATGGCGCTGTGCTTCATGGGCGTGATGATCCTGGCGAGGGAAATGACCCTGGGGCGCAAAACGGTGGTGCTGGCAACGCTGCTGTTCTTCCTCAATGGCGGACTCGGTTTTTTGTATGACTTTGATCAGGCGGCAGGCTTTGAGGCGGATGGAAGCTTGACGGTTTTCGCGCGGCTGAAGACGATTCTGACAGGCTTTTATAAAACGCCCACCAATCAGCCGGATCCCAACAATCTGCGCTGGTCAAATGTGATTGCCGACCTGATGGTGCCCCAGCGCACACTGTTGGGCGGCTGGTGCATGGTGATTCCGTGCTTCTATCTCCTGTATCAATCCTTTGACCCCGGCAGGCGGGAAGCGCGCGGCAATGTGCGCATGGAAACGCTGCTTGGTGTGTGGGCAGGGGCGCTGCCGCTTATTCATACGCATTCCTTCCTGGCCCTTGGATTGTGTTCGCTTGGAATGATGGTGTATGATCTTCGGCATGATGAAGCGCGCAGGATGCTATGGCGGCGCTATGTGTGCTATGGTGTGCTTGCCGTTGCGCTTGCGCTGCCGCAATTGATCTGTTTTACCTTTGCACAGACCTTCCAGCCATCAGGCGGGGAGGATGCAGGCGGCAGCTTTCTCACCCTCCAATTCAACTGGGTCAATAATCCTGATGGCAGGGGCATGCGGGATTTCTACCTGTGGTTCTATGTGAAGAACATCGGCTTGCCGGTGCTGGCACTGCTGTTTGCTTTGTGCGAGCGGGATCGCCATAAGCGGCGCATTTTTGCCGGTGCGCTGCCCATCATCCTTGCGGCGGAACTGGTGCGCTTTCAGCCCAATGCCTATGATAACAATAAGCTTCTGTATCTTGCGTGGCTTTTGTGCTGCATGATTGTGGCGGATTGGTGTGCGCAGATGTGGCGCCGCTTGAAGGGGCTGCGGGCGCGCCCGGTGATGGCATGCATCGCGGCGGTGATGGTGTTCCTCTCCGCCACGCTGACGCTTTGGCGGGAGTGTGTGAGCGACTATCAGGCTTTTTCTGCTGATGCGGTGGAAGCAGGGGAATATTTGCGGGATGAAACGCCGGAGCACTGCGTGGTGCTCACCGGCACCCAGCACCTGAATCCGGTTTGTGCCATTGCGGGGCGAACGGTGGTGTGCGGCGGCGGAACGCTGTGGCTGCACTGGCATGGCTTCAATGTTTATGGCAGGCAGGCAGAACTGGAAGCGTTTTACCAAGCGCCCGCAGCGCACCTGGAGCTGCTCACCCAATATGATGTGAGCTACATCTATGTCAGCAGCTATGAGCGCAGCCAGTATACCGTGGATGTGCGCGCGCTGGATGAAATGTTCCAGCGGGTGTTTGAAAACGGCGAGGCAATCATCTGGAAAGTGCCGGAGGGATGACGGGTGGAGCGGCTGTTTGTGTACTCCATGGAGCATGAGCGAACCATTCGTCTGATCTGGCAGGAGGAAGACGGCTGCCTGGTGCAGGCTAACGTTCGTGTGACGGCATGGGATGGACGGAACGTGTCTTTTGTTGCCCAGCGGCCCAAACGCGTGCGCTGCGTGCCCATTGAACGTGTGCTGTCCGCCGATTTCCGCAAGGGTGATGAGGGCGAAGGATGACACCGAGGAGGGAAAAGGAACAATGGATGAAACGATGATCTGCGGCTCGGAGACCCATGTGTCTTTAAGCAGCACTGCACCGCTGACCCTTCCATGGGTGCAGGATCCTTTCGGTGTGATGCGCCCGCCCTTGTCGCTGGATGCGATGCGCATGAGCGTGGAGTTGGCTGCGGCCACCTATGGGATGAACATTGACCCATGGATCAAGGCAGGCTGGCAGGATGTGACCATTCAGGTTGACGGCGACTTGACGCGTGGGATTGAGCCTTCGCCCAAGCCGGTGCAGTGGCTTACTTCCGCATGGAAGCTGCATCGCGTCCGCTCCCGCATGCAGCAGAAAAATCCCATCGGACAGATGGTGGGTGCGCTGCGGCAGATTGAGAAAAGCGATACCGGCAAGGTGTTGGTGATGTGTCATCCGGCGGAGAACGGACGGTATGTGGTTGCCATCAGCTTTATGGGTACCGGCGCACGGTTTTACGATTGGTTTTCCAATTTCCGCATGGTCAGTGAGGATGGCATGCACAAGGGGTTCCTTCAGCTTGCACGTCAATTTGAGGAAAATGAGAAAGACATTACCTTTCCCCAAACGGCGCATCTCCTGGGATTGGAAAACCTGACCCTGCGGCAGATCATCGAAGAAGCCAGGCAGCCCAACAGCCGTTTTACGCTGTGGCTGGTGGGGCACAGCCAGGGCGGCGCGCTGGTGCAGGTTTATTGCCGCCACAAACTGGAAGAGGATCGGGTGCAGCCCGGCAACATTGTGGGCTATGGCTTTGCATCACCATCGGTAGCATCGGGGGATGCAGTGCAGGATCCGTCAGCCTATCCGCTGTATCATATCATCAACAGCGATGATCTGGTGCCGCGCATGGGCTCGCAGGTGCATCTGGGCCTGCTGTTGGTTTACCCGGCAGGGGAGGAGCTGAGAAGGCAATGCTATCCCTGGCCGAGGGATGAACAGAGCGTGCGCAACCGCATGGCGCTGCGTCCGCTGATGCGGCAAATGCGGGACACGGCCAGCTGCATCGAAATGGGCATTGCTTATTTCCATGTGCTGGAAAACCGCTCTCCTGAGGAAATGATGAGCGGCATGAGTGATGCGGCGCACAGGCATCCAGCGCTCAGACGTGTGCTCACAGCGGCAGATAACCGCGTGGACAAGCTGATGCGCTATCTCTGCCGCCGCTTAACGGCTGCTTATCATTCCATCACAGGCGAAGAGGTGGATAAGACGCGCGTAGCTGCCATGCAGCAGCAAATTGCAGAAGTGATGGATGACATAGGCTCCAAGGCCTTTTCTGCGGCGCTGCAACAGCTGATGGCGTATCCCCATGCCTGCGTGCGCAAGACAGGGGCGCTCATGGGATCGTATCCCTATATCACGCTTTTTGGCGCGCAGGAGCTGCGACCCATGGTATGGCGGAGCGGTCGTCCGCCGCGCCTTGTCGGCGTAACGGAGCTGGGCGTGCAGGCCGCGCCGCGGCAGCTGCAAGCACTGTACAACCGCCGCCGTGCGGAAGCACCGCGCTATCATCGCAATGCCCGGAGCTACTCTGAACAGCGCAGTCATCCCCAACGCCGACATGTTCCGCTATTGATGCAGGGGTCTGCCCGCAGCGGTGAGAAATTGGTGGAGGAGAAAAAGTCATGATGACCGTGGCCGCTGCGGTGCTGGTGGTGATGAACGTGCTTGCCTTTGCATTCATGGGAATTGACAAGCGCCGTGCGCAAAAAGGCCAGTGGCGCATCAGGGAGCGTACGCTGTTGCTTCTTTCCGCGTTTTTTGGCGCGGCAGGCGGCACGGCCGGGATGTTTCTTTTCCATCACAAAACGCGGCAATGGTATTTCCGTTTCGGGCTTCCGGCCATGCTGGCAGTGCAGTTGGTGCTGCTTGCGTGGCTTGTGCCGCAAGGTTTGTCAATGTAGGAGTGAATCATGCAGGATCTATTTCATCAGCAGGAAGCGTCTTCAACACCGCTGGCAGATCGCATGCGTCCGCGCACGTTGGAGGAATTCATTGGTCAGCGGCATTTGGTGGGGCCGGGACGCCTTCTGCGCCGCGCCATTGAAGCGGATCGGCTCACGTCATCCATTTTTTTCGGCCCGCCAGGCTGCGGCAAAACGACGCTGGCTTCCATTATCGCCAGGGCAACAAAGGCCAGCTTTGTGCAGCTCAATGCGGTAACCAGCGGCGTGGGGGATGTGCGCGAGGTGCTCAAGGCGGCTGAGGAACGCCGCACGCTCTATGGACAGGACACCTATCTGCTGCTGGATGAATGCCATCGCTGGAGCAAGGCGCAGAGCGACAGTATTCTCCCGGCTATTGAGCGGGGGGTTATTCGCTTCATTGGTTCCACCACGGAAAACCCCATGATCGCTATGACGCCTGCTATTGTCAGCCGGTGCCGCGTGTTTCAGTTCTATTCTCTCACGGAAGCGGACGTACTTTGCGCCATGCGCCGCGCGCTGTCGGACAAGGAGCGGGGGTATGGTATGCTGAACATTGCCGCGGAGGACGATGCGCTGCGCCATATCGCACACATTGCCGATGGTGATGTGCGCTCCGCACTGGGAGCGGTGGAGCTGGCCGTGCTCACCACCCCTGCAGAGGCGGACGGTGTGATTCACCTGACCCTTGCGGTGGCGGAGGAAAGTATCCAGAAGCCTGTGCTGCGCTGCGATGAAAGCCTGTATTACGATATGCTCAGCGCGTTTTGCAAGTCCCTGCGCGGGTCGGATAGCGATGCTGCGCTGGCGTGGTATGCCAGGCTGACCTACGCAGGGGTGGATCCGAAGCTGATTGTGCGGCGTATCATCGCCCATGCCAGTGAGGATGTAGGCCTGGCCAATCCCATCGCTATGCTGCAGGCTGCCGCCGCAGCGACTGCGCTGGATCATGTGGGCATGCCGGAAGCAAGGCTGCCGATTGCGCAAGCCATCATTGCTGTGTGTGAAAGCCCCAAGTCCAACGCTGTCAGCACTGCGGTGGACGCAGCCATGGCCGATGCGGAAAAGGGCGGCTTTGGCCCTGTGCCTGTGCATCTGCGGGACACGCATTATCAAGGCGCTTCACGCATAGGCTCAGGCAAGGGATATCTGTATCCGCACGATTTTCCCGGCCACTGGGTGAAACAGGAGTATATGCCGCCTGAGGTCAAGGGCAAAACGTATTATCACCCATCCGAAATGGGGCATGAGGCCACCATTCTCAAAAACCATCAGGTGCGAGAGGGGAAAAAGCCGTGAAGGTTAAGCAGCGCAATCTGGATGTGAAGAAAGCAACAATCTTTGCCATCGTAATCAACGCGATGCAGGTGGTGCTTGTCATTGCGGTGGCGCTGTATCTTATTTTGCCCCCGGCCAGCGCCATGGATCTAACACTCATGCGCTACATGGTGGTATTGGCAGCCATGGTGGTGGCCTGGGGCGGCATTGTGGATATTCGTGAGGCACTTTCCACCCGCCGTCTCCTTGGTCAACTGGATGACATGGATCACACGATTGAAGCCATGGAGGGGCTCAATAATAGCCTGCGCGCTCAGCGACACGACTTTCTCAACCATTTGCAGGTGGTCTACAGCCTCATGGAAATGGAGGAGTATCAGGAAGCGGACGCTTACATTGAGAAGGTCTATGGCGCTATTACGTCCCTGAGCCGCGTGATGCGCACGGCCAATCCCGCCGTCAATGCGCTGCTGCGCATCAAGGTGGCAGCATGTGAGAAGGCCGGTGTGCAGGTGACGCTGAATATCCAATCTGCCTGGCGAGACTTGCCCATCCCCGGCTGGGAGATGTGCAAAGTGCTTTCCAATCTGATTGACAATGCCATTGATGCGTTGCAGGAGGTGATGGATCGCCGCCTGACGCTGACCCTCACCGAGGATCTGCGCGCGTTCCGCTTCAGTGTGTCCAATAACGGCCCCATGATTCCGGTGCACAGCCTGGAGAATATCTTTCAACCGGGGATTACCAGCAAGGCTGCCGGACATGGTATGGGGCTGTACATTGTGCGGCAAACGCTGCGCCGGCACGGGGGAGACATCACGGCTGCCAGCGATGCGGGGGAGACGGTGTTCAGTGGGTTTGTACCGAAGAAAATTGCCGTGACAAAGCCTGCGGATACGCCGGACAATCCACCGGAGGAAGCGTAAGTTTTCCGGGTAGAACACTGCAAAGAATAGACCTCGGTCTGTTTGCTGCTGTGCAATTTCTGGGATGCTCTGTTCCCCTTGTGGAAAAGGTGCGATGAAAAACAGGGGCTGTGGAAGACCAAGTCCGCAGCATGGACGATTGGCGCATGCCACATTCCACTAAATCCAGGCGAATCACGAAGGTTTTCCACAGACTTTTGCCGCTATTCATGTATAAAACGGGAACAAGATATGAAGTTTCCCACACAATCCACAGTTTTTCCACAACCGTTGGTGAAAACTTGTTGTAATCAATGGCAGATACAGCATAGCGGGTGAATCGCTCCATGGATTGATAAGCCCAGCGGACGCATCCAGGCTGAAATGCACACAAAAAAGGGAAGCTGTAAAACTTGTACAGCTTCCCTTGCGTTATGTACTTGTTGGTTTTTCCTTGCTATCGAAAGAAGACTTACTCTTCGTCGTCAGGCTCGTCGTCCTCATTGAGCTTGGTGGTTGCAACTTCGATCAGCTTGGCTTCCAGAGCCTCATCCTCAACGGGCACGAAATCGTCAAACTCTTCACCGTTCTCATCCGTGGAGGTCACAACCTTCATGATGTAGCAGGTAATTTCCTCGTGCTCACCGTCGCACTCACATCCACAGCTGCAACCATGCTCGTGGTCATGCTCATCTTCACACTCGGCACAATCGCAATCATCTTCCACGGCGTCGGTCAAGATAGCATATTCCTCGCCGTTATAGAAGAAATAATCCAGGATCTGCAACGTTACTTCGTTTCCATCTTCATCCGTGCCGGTGATCAGATCGTTCTGCTCTTCATCTTCGTACAACGGAATCACCCTTTCTTTTCGCGATCCATCAGGCAGCCTATGCACGGCGCGGATGTCAGCCGGCTGTGCTGTGGGTGGGAAAGATCCACCGATCCATCGGGAAGGATCCCAATCCGGGTCGTTGGCTGCGTTGTCGCTTTCTTTCAGCTTCCCTCTTCCCTTGGGTTCAGCCTTATTATACACGATGATAGTAAATTTGGCAAGGTTTTTTCCCAAAGTTTTTTCTTTGACTTTCCTTTGCCGTTACGGTATACTAAAAGAGTGTGCATAAAGAACATATCAGTTTTCTGTTTTCTTTTTCAGCGGCTCCAGCGTGCCGTCCGGACGTTGGAGCTTCACGCCTTGGAGCATTGCCTCCATGCCCTGGCGGAAATCCCGCAGATATTCCTGGCGGAGGGCGGTCTGCTCGGCCTTCTCCTCGTCGGTGAGGCCTTGCGCGGCCTGCTTGTGTGCCAGTTCGTTGATGCGAAGAATTTTTTCATGATCCATGTCGGAAAACCTCCCTTGTTTGAAAGGATGAAGTGTTTTTATGGTAGAAGGCAAGTGGTTTGCACCCGGGAAATCTTTTCCCGAAGGTGAGCGCATTCGCCGTGCGGTGTTTAACCGCGGGCAGGATGCATTGGATGCCGAAAGCTGGAATGTCCTCGTCTGGCACGAAGGGGAAGCGGCGGCTACTGGCCGACTCTGGTGGCGGGATGGCGCTTTCTGGCTGGGGGACATCGCCGTTTTGCCGGAAAAACGCGGCAAGGGGTTAGGAGATCTCACTTTGCGGCTTATTCTCTTCAAGGCGGAAACGCATAGCGCCCGCTTCATTCGTACCATAGCGCCTGTGGAAGAAACAGGCTTCTTTACTCGGCTTGGCTTCAAACCTGAGGGTGAGGCCAGCAACGGTATGCAGCCCCTTCTCCTCCGCGGTGAGGAACTGTGCCTGGATACCTGCAAGGGATGCACCAAAAACTGCCCTAACCGTCAGGCGGAATAACGCCCTTTGCGCTGGCTTTGCTTTCGGCAGTGCAGCGCCATGGCGGCAATCCCGCCCATGCATAGTGCCATCACTGTGTAGTACAGCCATTTCAGCGCGCCGCGGTCAACGCGGAACTCCATCAGGATGCCCAGCGCAACACATGCAAGCGCCGTAAGCCACAGCAGCAGCTGTCGGCTTTTTTTCATGCCCTCGTTTTTCACGGCACGGCGGAAATAGATCAGCAGTGCCAGCAGGCTTTCCAGCAAGTACACCACCTGCTGAATGCGGACAAAGTGCACCACCATGTGCCCATCGTTGCGCAGGCTTTCCAGCACCACCTGCGTTGCCCCCAGCAGGATGAGCAGTATCAGCGTCACATCGCCGGGAACCGTGCGGCCACGCTTGCGCAGCACCAGCACGGCAAGCACCAGGAAAATCACCAGCGCTGCCGCAGCTTCATAGCGGTATACCGGGTGAACCAGGTCGCCCATGCCATCGCTGATGCCCAGGAAGGAAAGCCAAGCATAGCTCACGGCACGGCCAAGTCCCATGCTTGTGCCGCTTTCGCTCAGCCGCTCAACCAGCAGCCCCAGCGGGATGCCAAGGCTCACTGCGTCCAGCATGTCGCAGGCAGGGATGTGCGTCCATTTGGCGGCCAGCCATGCGGCCAGCCACAATCCCAGCATTGCGCCTGCGGCGGAATAGCCGCCGTCCCAAAAGCGCAGCGCCAGCGCCGGGTTGGACAGGGTCGTCAGATAATAGGTGCAGTTGGCAAGCACATACAAAAGCCGTGCGCACAGCCAGCTCAGCGGCACACTTAACACCGCCAGGCGAATGAACGCGCCGTAGCGCATCCGCTTTTCCCGGGCAAACAGCGCAGCGCCCAGCAGCACGCACATCATGGATGTGGCGCACATTGCGCCAAAGCGCGTCAGCGGCATGCCAAACGCAATCCAAAGCGTTTCCGTCATGGCTTACTCCTTGCTGTCCAAGCCGAAGTCCACGGCCGTGGCAAAGTAGATGATGTCCGACACGGAGCGCTCGGCCGAGAAGCTCTTGTGAGAGTAATTCTCACCGTTGAAAACCATCAGCGCGCTGTTGCCGCCGTCCAGGTTATAGGCCTGCGTGCAGCCCTGCTCGGCCATAAAGTGCGCCAGCGTTTCCACCGTGCAGCCTTTGGAGCCGCCCTGGTTGCGTCCGTCCACAACCACCAGCAGGTATTCCAGCTCACCCACCTGGCCGATGGCGCAGCGGGGTTCCTTGCCGGTGATGTTGTAGTTGTACTTGGCAGGCATGGCCTGTTCTTCGCCGTCAATCACCAGCGCCGGGCCAAAGTTGAACACATTCACAATGGCGTCTTCGGCTTCCATCAGCGCCTTGAGTTCCTCAGCGTTGGAATTTTTCAGGATGTGGAAATTGCCCTTGGCGTCTGTCACCAGCATATCGCGGCTTTTCAGGGGCTTTTTGCGATAGGCTTCGCCCATGCGCACCACATAGCCGCCTTCTTCGTTGGCAAAATAGTCCCCACCGATGGCGACCACGGCGTTGTTGTCCTTTGCAATGGTTGATACGCGGTTGGTCTTCTTTTTGCCGAAGGGAGCGGCAAGCCCGATGCGCAGCTGGCTCGGGTCGGCAATCTTCACCCGCGCCACGTTGAATTGCGCGTCGTCCACCCACACGCGCTCCAGCTGCACGGTGAGGGTTTCATCCGTGTAGCTGTCCTCGGTGAAGTTAGCAGGGTCGGCCACATGGCCGGGGGTAAAGTCCATGGGCAGGGCGGTATCCGCTGAAGCCATGGCAGGGAGAATCATCAGGGCAGCACACAAGCACGCAAGCAGCTTACGCATCAGGGTCATTCCTCCTTGCATTTGTCAATTGTCAAATAGGAAAGCGTATTCATCGTCTTCCCCGGCGGGAGCCTCGTTGAGGTAGGCACGCTGGGCGTTTTCCGTCAGGCTGCCCAGGGGCGTTGCAAGCGCCAGGGCAAACAGCATAGCCAATGTCATCAGGGTCAACAGGGCGTTTTTCAGGGCGCTCATTTGCTCTCCTCCTTGAAAACCCAGCGGTTCTGCACCTGGTAATTCACAAAATAGAGCAGCGTGTCGCACACAGCCTTGGCAATGCCTGCGTTCCAGCCGATGTGTTCCAGCAGCACCACGCACAGGTTGCTCACGCAAATGACGGCCACGCACAAAAGCGCATAGCGCCACACCGCGGTTTTCGCGCTGCTTTTCAGCTTGAAGACGAACGAGCGGTTCAGCAAAAAGTTGACCACCGACGACACAATGCGCGCCAGAAAGCCGCTGGCCCACAGAACCCCGTCGTGGTTGATGCCGGCGATACCCTGCAAAACCGCATCCCGCAAAAGCCAGGCAAGCCCCTGATCGATGCCAACGCACAGAAGGCTTGTGCCCATGAATTTCACAAAGCTGCCCAGAATTACCTTGTAGATGCGGTAACTGTCCCGGATGGGGTGAAAGTGCGAGCCCGCGTTGTCATTTTCGTAGATGGTTTCAATGGTCACGGGAATCATGGGAATGTTGTCCCGCGCGCAGGCGATGAGCACCTTCATTTCATATTCGTAGCGTTCTCCCTCCACGGCGATCATGAAGGGCAGCTCCTCCCGCGGGAAGGCACGCAGCCCTGTCTGCGTGTCCGGCAGCCATTGGCCGTAAAGCAAGCGGAAGATCACGCTGGTGGTGCGGTTGCCCATGCGGGAGCGGGGCGGCACGTTGGGCAGGGTGAAGTCGCGGCTGCCGAGATACAGCGCGCGGCCGGTGCCCTCGCACAGCTTCTGGGCCAGTTTCCAGCAGTCCTCCACGGTGTGCTGGCCGTCCGCATCAGCGGTAATTACGCCTGCGCAGTCCGGGCAGTTTTCCAGGATCCACTGATAGCCTGTTTTCAGCGCAACGCCCTTGCCGTGGTTCACATCATGGTGCAGCACTGTGCAGCCGGGCATGGCGCTCAGGTCGTCAAAGATGGGCTGCGCCATTTCACTGGATCCGTCGTCCACCACCACCAGGCGCTCAAAACCGCGCTGATGCAGCCGGGTGATGTAGTCGGGCAGCCGATTGTCCGGTTCAAGGGAAGGAATTAAAATGACGGCCTTTTCAGGGGTCAGCGTTTCCATGGTAAAACTCATCCTCTCTAAGATGTATCAAAAAGTGGCTTTCCTGTTTGTCTCGTGCATACGGCTGGGGTTCATTGGGGCAGTCAGCTCATATGGGTGTCCAGATAATCGGCCATTAGCTCTGTCAAATCCATGCCTGCGTGTTCGCTTAGGATCTGTGTCAGATCCTCCCGTGTGGCCAGGGCAAAGCGGAAGCTTGTCTGATAGTCCTGCAAAGCCGCATCCAGTCCGGCTTTGCCAAGGTGCGTTTCCAGCGCCATCCATAGCGCCGCACCGCGGCGATAGACAACCTGGGTGTATTCCGTCAGGTCACTGAAATAGCTGATAGGGCTGCCGGGCGTCACATCTCGGGGAATGGTCATGCGCAGCGCTGTCTCAATGCGTTGATAAGCAGCGCTGTTCCGGCTGTCTTCGCCATAATAGCGGCCGATATAGTCCATCAACGCGTATTCGCAAAGGCTTTCATCCTGCCAGGGCTGATTCACGCTGTCGGATCCCACCATGGCATACCACCACTGGTGCGCCACCTCGTGGGCAATGGAAAACTCCAGCGTCTGTCCGCCATTGGTTACCATTCTGGAGGAAATCATCCCCATTCGTGGATACTCCATGCCGCTGAAGGGAAAATCAACCTCCGCAACGGTCAGGCTTGGATAAAGGAAGGCGCCGTAGTGCTCCTCGTAGCAGCGCAGCGATTGTTTGGCATATCGAAGCATCTCTCGCGCCCGAGCGCGCTCCCTGGCGCAGGCAATGACCATCACGCCCTCTTCCATGCCGGTCGCCATTTCGTATTGGTCGCTGACGACAAGGGCAAAATCCCGCACCGCATGGGCGGTAAAAGCGTATACTACGCCGTCTTTGGTGCGCATGGGCTCAGCGTATCCGGTGGCTGCGGCCCGGAAGCCTTCAGGCATCGTCAGGCGTACCGTCCAGTTGGCACACTCGCTCAGAAACGGATCGCCGATGGAGCTGTATGCATCCGTGCGCCACGCACCGTTCTCCCACACTGTCGGGGTGGGAAAAACGTTGCCCAGCATCCACAGCCCGTCATGCACGCCAAAGCGGCTGGCACAGGTGGGAATATGCACATGATAGCGCAGCGTTACCTGCCGGGTTTCATCCGGCTGCCAGGGCGCTGCAAGCGGCAGGGTCAGCACAGTGCGGGCAGTGTCCTGCCATGCATGGGCAACGGATGCGCCGTCCACCTCTGCGCTGTCCAGCAGCAGCCCGCCGGTTGAAAAGCCTTCGGGATAGCAGCTGTCAAACAGTTCGTCCGTCGCGGCGGGCGAGGTGTCCTCGCTCAGATACGCGCCTGTGTAGCTGCGCAGCACCACGCTGCTTTGCGTGTCTCCTGTGCGGTTGCGGATGGTTAACGTCTGCACGGCAGTCAGCTGTTTTTTGGCTGCGTCCAGCGTTGCCTCAACGGTAATCGCATCCATGCCGGCAGCTGCGTGCAGAAGTTCGTCGCTTTCCGGTGGAAGCTGTCCCTTGGGCTGCCATACATCCCAGCCGGCGGCCCATAAAAGAAGCGCGGCGAGCAGCATAAGCCCAAGTACAATCAGCAGCGCAATGTTCCGCGCCTTACGCTTTTCAGCTTGCGTCAGGGTATCCTTCATGGCCGCTCCTTTCCTGCTGAACAAGCCGTTGTTCATTATACACCTTTTTTCTGCCGTTGCCAACCGCTCAGGCACGATCAGCGGCAGAGCGGGGCGATGGTTGCCTTCACGCAATCAATCAGGGCGTCTGTGGCCAGGATGACCTGGCATCCGCGAACGCCTGCACTTACGCTCAGACGCGGCTGCTCCCGGCAGCTTTCATCCACGTAGGTGGGAAAGGACTTCTTCATGCCGATGGGGCTGCATCCGCCACGCAGATAGCCTGTCAGGGGCAGCAGCTCTTTTTGCGGCAGCATGCTCACGCTTTTGTTGCCGCTTGCCCGTGCCACAGCCTTCAAATCGAGCTCCTTTTCCACAGGCAAAACGCACACCAGGTGGCTTTGCTTGTCACCGCACAGCACCAGCGTTTTGTAAATCATCTGCGGATCAAGCCCGGTTTTTCCGGCCACCAGCTTGCCGTCAAAGTTGTCGTTCTCCACGGAATATTCGCGGGTTTCGTAGGGAATGTGCAGCGCGTCTAGATGACGCAGCACGTTGGTTTTTATGGTCTTGGCCATCATGCATACCTCCGAAAAGACCGATCAAATGCGGTTCCGCAGCCATGCTGCAAGGGAAAACAGCTGCCTGAATCATGGCGGAAGGCGCTTTTTTCCAGCATGTTTGCGCTGCGTTTCATGCGTTTTTGGCATGGAACGATACGCAATGATACCACAGGCACGAAGCGGAGGCAAGAAAAACAACGCTTTTTTCACACTTTTACAAATTGGAAACAATCACGGAACGTGTGAAAAAGGATGCTTGCGGAGCTGAAAAAACCCACTAATTTGCATGAAAAAGTATGGCAAAATGCGTTTTGGGGCAGAATCACAAATTGACAGGAGCGTGAAAGCGTTGTAAAATATGCTGGGTAGGTTGATTTTTTGAAGGAGGAACGAGAAATGGGCATCATTCCGTCCCGCAATTTGGAAGAACAGCGCCGCGAGGAAAACGGCGTGGAATATTTTGATAGAGGCGTTCTGACTGGACGCAATGGCCGTAAATATGACCGCTATGCGATTAAAACCCATTTTGTGGAAGTGGGCGAGGATCAGGCGGAACTTGTGCGCAAATACGTGCTGCCTATTGCCAAACCAGGCGACATGCTCTCCTTTGGCGCAAAGGTGATGGCCATGTGCACCCGCAATGTGAAGACCCGCGATGAAGTGAAACCCGGCTTCTGGGCGAATCACCTGTGGCGGTTTGCGGGCATCAATACCACGGGTGTGGGCATGCACGAGCCTTACAAGCTGCAGCTGGTGATTGATATGTGCGGTTTGCCGCGGGTGCTGTTTGCAGCGTTTGTATCCGCCGTCACCAGACCCTTTGGCGTGCATGGACTGTTCTACAAAATCTGCGGCAAGGGCGTGGGCGGCATCGACGGGTTCTATTTCCGCTCCAGCTTTGACCGCTATAAGCAGCTGGCGCTTATCAATCCACCGAATCCGGTGGAATTGTGCAACGCGCTGGAGAAGGAGACCGGCATCCCGGTGGTGCTGATGGACGCCAACGACATTGAGCAGAACCAGCTGGGCAAGTGCGATGATTTCCCCCTGACGGATGAAGAAATTCAGGATGCGATGAAGGACAATCCTTCCGGACAGGGCGATGAGCTGACGCCTTTGATTCTGATTCGTCCGGTGGCATAAACACCAAGGCAGCGCGGCGATGCCTGCGTATAGGGGGAGAAACGTGACTCTGATGAAGAATGGGAAGAACCGTATTCGGGCAGCGCTTGCGGCGCTGCTCCTTTTCTTGAGCCTGTGCGGCTGCGCTGGGGCAGAGGGAGAAAAGCCCTTGATGGAGGTGCACCAGCTGATGCTGGGCTGTGCGGATGGATATTTTATCCGCCTGGGGGATGTGGCCATTGCCATTGACTGCGGACGGGATGACGGCGACACGGCGGAGCGCGCCCTGGAAGCGCTGCGGCAGGCAGGATGCGAAAAGCTGACGGCCTACATTGCCACCCATTACCACGACGATCATGCGGGCAACATGCGGGAAATTCTTGCAGCTTTCGGCACGGAAGATACGTTCGTCTTCGGCCCGACGGAAACGTATCCGAAGAAATACGGCACGCTGCCGGTGGGCGTGTGGCGCGAGATGAAGGCAGGGGACGAGCTGAGCTTTGGCGGCATGACCATCAAATGCGTGGGGCCGGACAAGCTGGAGGGCCGGGGCGGCATCAACAAGGATTCGCTGAATTTTGTGGTGCGCTACGGGGCACGCTCCTTCCTGTTTACGGGGGACTATGTGCGCAGTCATCCTGTGGCGGACGGTTATCGCGACGATGTGACGAACGTAGATGTGCTGAAGTTTCCGCACCATGGCCTGCGCCCCTTCTGCATTGATCCCTGGGTGCTGATGCAGGTGAATCCGAAAATCATCCTGATCCCCGGCGCGACGGTGGGACCGGTGATGCAGCTTGCGGAAAAATACGGCGTGGACGCGAAGGTCTATTCCATCGGCGATGGTCACATGGTTATCACCACCGATGGGGAAACACTGGAAGTTGCAACCCATGTGGGCGAGTGAAGCAGGGGGGAATGCGCAATGGCTGACCTTGTGGTGATTGGCGGTGGACATGCCGGGTGCGAAGCGGCGCTGGCGGCAGCGCGCATGGGCATTGACACGCTGCTGTTGACCCTGAACATGGACGGCGTGGCGCTGATGGCCTGCAACCCGGTGATCGGCGGAAGCGCCAAGGGGCACCTTGTGCGGGAACTGGACGCGCTGGGCGGCGAGATGGCGCTGGCGATAGACGACACGTTTCTGCAAAGCAGAATGCTCAACACCAGCAAAGGTCCCGCGGTGCATGCCCTGCGTGCGCAGGCGGACAAGCAGGCTTATCAGAACCGCATGCGCCGGGCGTTGATGACGCAGGAACGCCTGACGGTCCGGCAGGGGGAAGCCAAGACCATTGAAGTGGAGAATGGCCGCGTGTGTGCCGTGACCACAGTGACCGGCCAGCGCATTGCATGCGGGGCGGTGGTGGTTGCCACCGGCGTGTACCTCAAGGGACGCATTATCATAGGCGAAGCCAGCTGGGACGGCGGCCCACAGGGATTGCAGAACGCTTCGTATCTATCCCAATCGTTGCAGGAAATGGGCTTTGCACTGCGGCGCTTCAAAACCGGCACTCCTGCCCGGGTGGATGAGCGCTCCATTGATTTTGACGAGATGGAGCTTCAGCCCGGCGATGAACCGGTGACGCCCTTTTCCTTTATGACGGACAAGGGGCTGCAAAACCGCCGCGCCTGCTATCTGACATGGACCAATGAAGAGACGCACCGCATTATCCGGGAAAACCTGCACCGTGCACCGCTGTACAGCGGCAAAATCCACGGCGTGGGCCCTCGCTACTGTCCGTCGATTGAGGACAAAATCGTCCGCTTTGCCGATAAGGACAGGCATCAGGTATTTCTGGAGCCGGAGGGCATGGCAAGCCTGGAGTGGTATGTGCAGGGCATGTCCTCCTCCTTGCCGGAAGATGTGCAATGGCAGATGTATCGCACCATTCCTGGCCTTCGCCGGGCGGAGCTTGTGCGGCTTGCCTATGCTATCGAGTATGACTGTATCGATAGCCGGGAGCTGCGCCCGACGCTGGAGGCGCTGCGCCTGAACGGCCTGTTCTTTGCCGGGCAGATTAACGGCACCTCCGGCTATGAAGAGGCGGCCTGCCAGGGATTGCTGGCGGGTATGAACGCTGCGTTGAAGCTGCAGGGCAAAGCGCCTGTGGTGCTGACGCGGGACATGGCCTACATCGGCGTTTTGACGGATGATTTGACCACCAAGGGCACGGATGAGCCTTATCGCATGATGACATCCCGTGCCGAGCACCGCTTGCAGCTGCGGCAGGACAACGCTGATTTGCGCCTGACCCGCATCGGCTATGAAGCGGGACTCGCCAGCGAGGAGCGCATGGAGCGCGTGATCAAGAAGGAGATGGACACAGGACGCCTGAAGACCAGGCTGCACGAGGTGCGTTATCCGCCAACGCAGGAGAGGACGGCATGGCTCAGTGCTCACGGGCAGCCGGATACGCCCGGAGGACTCTCCGCGGAGGAGCTGCTGAAAAGACCGGAGATCGGCATGCACGACCTGGATGCGTTGGATGGGCAATGGACGGCCTATACCGCTCCAGCGCGGGAACAGGCGGAAATTGCCGTGAAGTATGCCGGATATCTGGAGCGGCAGGATGCGCTTTTGCGCCGCGCGCGCGCCATGGAGGACGTCCTTCTGCCGGAGGATGCGCCTTATGACCAGATTACGGGATTGCGCATTGAAGCAAGGCAGAAGCTGCAAAAACAAAAACCCCGTTCGCTGGCGGCTGCCAGCCGCATTCCGGGGGTATCACCGGCGGACGTGGCGGTGCTGATGGTGTGGCTGGAGCGACAAAGCGCTTTGCTGAAAGCAAAAGCGTAAAGAATCGTGTTTAAGGCCGATTTTTAGCTTGTTTTGCAGTCCATTCGCTGTATGATGAAACATAGGGTTGAAAAAACGACGCTTCTACGCCGTGCTGTGCTAAGACGCGTCGCCACGGCAGACTTAGGCAACGCGGCGGAGATGTGAAAATGATGAACGCACAAGAGATAGAGGAATTCTTTGCGGAATATCTTGAGCGAAGCAACCAATATGTTGAAATTACGGAGCGGATGGTTCGGGAAAACACACCGGAGAAGTGGGCGCAGCATGCGAAGGAAAGCGCAGAGCAGGTGGGGGAGCTGTATCAAAAGAACCTGCCGGGTGTGAAGAATCTGCTTGCTATGCTGGACAGCGAGATGACGGAGGAACAATATGACGCGCTGTATCAGCAGCTGAAAAAGATGTATTTGGGTCAGCATGTGGATATGTTTCTCATGAGCGCGTGCATTCACGCCATTTTACCCTATTATGAGGCGAAACATGATGTGGAGGCGCTGGGCTTTTGCTATATCGGCCTGGCGTTTTGCAACATTGAGCTTTCACGCATGTTTGTGAAGTCCTACGGCGAACGGGCGCTTTATTATTACAAAAAGGTTTTTTCCTTGCAGGATGAGGCGGCTGCCCTTGGCGATCCCTCTGCGCTTAGGTGGGTTGCAGTCGGCTATGCAAACGCTGTGATGGTGCTCAGCGTGACCGGCGGCGTGTCAATGGAAGAAACCGTGCAGATCTGGCACCAGGCGCAGGCATACCTGGAAAGCGATCTGTTCAAGGCGGCGGAGGACAAGGCGCCTGCGGCCAAGCGGCTGTTGGCCAATTATATAGAGCGCTTTTCTGTGGAAGGGTACGGCATTTTCCGTGCGTGCTACGAGAATGAAAAAAACAAGCCGCCGCTGCTGAAAGACCTGGCGGTGCTCAGTGAGCGCGCCTATGAAAAGGCGTGCCGGGAGGGCAAACTGGACGAGCAGGCGGAGCTTATGCTTGCACACGAGGAATATCTGCTGGACTATGGCAGCATCAGTGTGGACGACGCTTTCTGCATGGTGAAGCAATACATGCAAGAGCGGCGGAAGACGCTGGACATGCGCAAGGACGACGCCATTTCTTTCTATGTGAGCTATCTGGTGGAGCTGGGCGCGCTGCTGCCGAAAGTTTCCCTGCCGGAAGGACAGAAGGTTTGCCTGTGGCGGCAGGGATTGAGAATGTTTGAGCAGTTCATTCGAGAATATGACCGGGATGCAAGCAGCACCTATTCCCTGAACAATGTGCTGTGGAGCATTGCGTTTATTCCATCCCTGTATTTATATATCCGCACGCCGGAAGATAAAATCAATCTGCTCTACCACTTTGTCATTCAGCGGCAGGTGGGCACGTATCTCCACTCGCAAATGGTGGCGCAGTACAGCAAAGCTGTGCTGGAGGTGGTGCTGGATCAAGCGCCGGAGCTGCTGATTGGTTTCCGGGATATACGGAGCGCACAGGAAGCGGTGGAACGGCGGGAAGAGCTGATCCGTTTTGCTTTTGATGCGGCGCTTTTGCATGACATTGGCAAAAACAGCATGCTTGATTTGATTGACACACAGACACGGCCGCTGCTGCCCATGGAGTTTGAGCTGATTTGCTGCCACCCGGACAAGGGCGCGGAGCTGCTGGCTTTTGACAAAGACCTGACACAGTTTTGCGATGTTGCGCGGGGACATCACCGCTTTTACAACGGCAAGGGCGGATATCCGGAAAACTTTGATAACTGTGCGTCGCCTGATCGAATTATCATTGATTTGGTGACGCTTTGCGACTGCCTAGACGCCGCAACGGACCGCATTAGCCGCAACTACCGCAAGGCCAAAACGGTGCGGCAGGTTTTGCAGGAATTTATGGAAGGCGCAGGCACACGGTACAACCCGGATCTTGTGCGCCTGATGATTGAAAACGAAACGCTTGTTGACACCCTGAGCAAAATGGCCGAAAACGGTCGAAATTGCTTTGGCGTGCAGTTGTGCCGAAAGAAACGTGAGAAATGGACTATTACACCGAGCTGATTACGTTCTGAAACGATGATGGCGGTGCTGCTGGTGCTGATCAGACGTTCCAACGGCTTAAGGCAATACCGCACAATTCGTTGGCAGCGTAGGCGATGCCTTTTCCGCCATCTGCTGCTTGCAGATTTTTCGATTTACCTCCAGTAAACCTTCAAAATCTGCCATTGCATCTGACGAAAAATTCATTCGCCTCCGCACCAACTCATTTGTGCGGTATTGCCTTAAGTGATGAACAGAAAAAGGCTTCATGACCTGTGCGTTGCTATTGCGCTGGCATCGCTCGGCGAATATCTGGGCAAAAGCTTGGAGGGGAAAGAGGCAAACCGCCGTGCTGTGCACAGCATCCCTTGTATATTGCGGCCTATGTGTCGGGCGTGATTTTTCTTGTTGTGCGTGTGGCCGGGCGGTCAAGACAAGTCCAGAAGCACAATGCACTTGGACTGATGGCCATTGTGCTCAGGGGCATTATATGGCAGGCAGCAGAACCGGAAACGAAGATAGCGCGGCTTTCAGTTGCCACCGCCATGTGCTGTTCTATGGGTACTACTATGATCTGCTGCAGCAGATTGACGCGCTGACGGAGCTGCTGAACCGCCGCTGCTTTGAAAAACCTTTGCATACGCTCAGGCACAATGTGAGGATTATTTATCTGGATGTGGATCGGCTTATTTCATCTACGGTAAAGACAACATTGCACAGGCGCTTGGCAAAGCAGAGCAGATGATGTATGAAGCGAAGCGGGAGGAAAAGACACTGTGACGGCAAAGCAAAGCCGGAGAGCAGGAAGGTGTCCGCTGCTCTCCGGCTTTTTGCGTGGAAGGATCGCTTATTTACCGGCCATTTGGCGCTCCGCCTGCTCGATGAGGCGCTTGACCATGTACCCGCCGATGGAACCTGCCTGACGGCTGGGCAAATCGCCGTTGTAACCCTGCTTGAGGTTGATGCCAAGCTCACCGGCAATTTCATACTTCATGTTGTCCAGCGCTGCGCGGGCCTCGGGCACCATGCCCTGCTGGGCATTGCTGTTCTGCTTGTTGTTATACATGGGAAGAACTCCTCCTTCAATGTCGCGGATGAAAGTTACTGATGCTTACCGGCCAGCTGATTTTCCGCTTGGCGGATGAGCCGCTTGACCATGTAGCCGCCCACGTATCCTGCGTCGCGGGCGCTCAGATCGCCGTTGTAGCCCTGCTTGAAGTTTACGCCCAGCTCCCGGGCAATTTCAAACTTCATGTTATTGAGGGCGTCCTTGGCTTCAGGCACCATCCCGCCGGGGGTGGACTGATTCCCTTGCTTCATGCTTGCTTCACCTCCTGTTTTTGTCCTCGGTGGTAGTGTGCGCTGATTGTGGCGAAAAAACCTGGCAATGCAAGGAAGAATGTCGAAAAAGTGGGTGAAGGCAGGGGCTGGGCGCGCCATGCCGCAAGCGCGCAAAAGACCTGCACGGGCACACCATGCCGAGAATGTTCCGGCGCAGGGGCAATGAAAGCAGCGCGCCCCGCACCATGCGCGCGGCATGCGAAATGCGGAGGGAACGGGACGAAAGAATGCGCTTTACATTGACGGAAGCGGCAGAAAAAAGACGCTGCATTTCCCGCACGGCGCGTGGCCGGGTGCAGTGCAGCGTTGGGCAGGTGAATCGCGCCGCCTGAGGAACAGCATATGGCGGGACAAGGCTGATTATTCCGCAGTGCGCTCCATGAGGGCGGAAAGCTCATTCTCAATGTCGCCCATGTCCGCTTCTCCATCCAGCTTGTCGCCAAGGGTCTTCAATTCGTCAAACAGGTCGGAATCATCGGTCACTTCAAGTTTGTTGATGCCGCTGACGATGCCGTCCAGCCGTTCCTTCACCATGGTGCGGATACGGTCGTCCACGCCGCCCTGATACTGGCTGTCCGTTTGCAGGGCAACCATAGCCATGTGCCCGGCAACCACGGCCTGTGCGTCCGTCACTTCGCTCAGGCGCACAAGCTCGGCTTCAAGCTCCGTGGAAACCTTTTTGGCCTGTGCTGCCGAGGTCACGCCGGGAGCCGCGTTTGCGTCCGTCATGCTGCTGGGGTTATCCGGCGATGCGGGCTCCTGCGTTGGGCTTTCCGTAGGCTGCATGGTCGTTTCTTCCGGGGTCATGGATGGGGATGGACCGGGCTGCACGCTTTCCTCCGCGGCGCAGCCTGCCAACAGCAGACAAAGCAGCGCCAACAGGGAAATCAACCATCTTTTTTTCAAGATACTTCGCCTCCTCGCGCCTATTGTGCGCAAATGGGCAAACATGCAAACGCGGCATTGTTTTGCAGTTTTTCCATCCATCGGCTTGCACAATGGGAAAAATGCGGTATAATAAGAACGGTGGAAATTGCCCACCGGCTTTTTTGCGTTTGATTCGCATAGAAAAATGACGAGTTTGCTTTTTCTTTGCGGAAAGCAAACCTTGCGGGATGTTTTTGCGTCTACCATAGAAGAGGAAGCCCTGACTGCTGTGCAGGGCGAAAGGAGCGAATGCGATGGCGGGGCTGCTGACGACATTGACTTCACTGGCGGCGGCGGGAACCATGATGCTTTCCGGTGCGCTGGATGATGCTGCACCGCAAAATGATGTGGACGGTACGTTGTTCCTGGTTAACCGGCAATGGCGTGTGAGCGAGGACTATGTGCCTGAGCTGCGCATGACGGAAGTGACCGGACAGGTGAAGCGCCTGCGGCCGGAAGCTTCCTACGCGCTGGAAGAAATGTATGCTGTTGCCAAGGATGAGCTGAAGGTGACGCTCACCTCTGTGAGCGGCTATCGAAGCTATTCCAAACAGGAAGCTATTTATAAGCGGAAGCTGAGCAACGTTGGCAACAGCAAGGCGCGGGCGGATGAATATGTTGCGCGCCCGGGCGCAAGCGAACATCAACTTGGCTATGCCATGGACGTGGGGCAGAAGAAGAGCAAAGCCGGCCTGACGGCGAGCTTTGGGAACACCAAGGGCGGCAAGTGGATCCGGGAAAACTGCTACCGTTTCGGCTTTATCCTGCGCTATCAGGAGGGCTGGGAAGATGTGACCGGCTATAATTACGAGCCGTGGCATGTGCGTTATGTGGGCAAAGAATGGTCCATGAAGGTCAAAGAGGCCAATGTGCCGTTTGAAACGTTCCTGCTCACCGTGCGGGAGGAAAAACTGATGGAAATGGTGCAGAAATAAGGAGAGGTGTGGGGGAAGATGCGGAAGCTGATCTGTCTGGCGGTTGCCGGCATGCTGGCTGTGAGCGGTTGCGCCGCTGCGGAGGAAACGGGAGACGCCGCCTATGACGGGCCGGCATGGACCTTTGGAGTGCCGCTGGCGGAGATTGACGACGACTATTTGCTGCTGGCCAACAGCGTGTCTCCGCTGACGAAGGACTATGAGCCGGACGATCTGCGAAACCTGATTGCCCGCCGGGATGACGATGATGGCAACAACCTCACCGGCGGCATGTATCTGGCCTCAGGCGGGGTGAAAATGCTGCGCAAAGCGGCTCTCAATGCGCTTGGACAGTTGCTTTCCGGCGCGGAGGACGAAGGGGTCATTTTGTTTGTGCGTACGGCCTACCGCTCCTATGTCGAGCAGGAGAAGCTGTATAGCCGGGCGGAGCAGCGCGGTGAAACGAAGGACGTGCAAAAGCCGGGCGAGTGCGATTATCAAACGGGGCTTGCAGTGATGCTTGTGGGGCGCGAGCAGCGCGGCGGCGCACTGGAGGAAAGCTTTGCAGCGACCGCAGAGGGGCAGTGGCTGCAAAAGAATGCGGCGCGTTACGGCTTCATTTTCCGCTACCCGGAGGGAAAACAGGATGTGACAGGCTATGCCTGGGAGCCGTGGCATCTGCGCTATGTCGGCATTGGCGTAGCGGAGTATATTCAGCAAAACAACCTGACGCTGGAAGAATTTGTGCAGGAAAAGGAAGCAGCCTTCACAGCCTTTGGCGAAGCAGGCGGAGATGTGGAAGCGGCTATTGCATCCGTGCGTTTGCCCAAAGGCGCAGTGGAACTGGAGGAACAGGGACCGGACGGAGACTGTGAGATTATCCTTTTCCATGACTGACGACAAGGAGAACACGGACAAGATGACAGTGAAGCGGATGTTGTGCCTGACCCTGGTGGGAATGATGCTTGCGGGCAGCGCCTGCGCTGAGGAGGATACGGATGTATCCTTTGCGGATGTGAGCGGCCTCGATTTGGAGATTGAGGTGGCTTACGATGATGTGGCGTGGAATTTCCCGGTGGATCTGGCGGATATGGAGCCGGACAAAATTGTGCTTGCCAATAAGTACATGCTGCTTGACAAGGACTTTGTGTCCAAGCCGCTGGTGAGCGTGCCGAACCGCAAAGAGGACAAAAACGGTGTGAATACCAATGGCGGCATGCTCAAAGCGTCGTCCGGCAAAATGCAGCTGCAAAAGGACTGCGCCGAGGCACTGGTGGCTATGTCAGAAGCGGCTATGCAGGAGGGCATGAAGCTGTATTTGAAGAGCGCCTACCGATCTTATCAGACACAGAAGACCATGTATTATAACCGGCTGCAAAAGAACAACGGAAAGGATGACGGTTGGGTGTCCAAGCCCGGTGCGAGCGACCATCAAACCGGCCTTGGCTGTGATGTGGTGCCGCGCTCCTGGCGGGACAAATCCATGAATTCAAAAATGGCGAGCACGGAGGAATGCCAGTGGATGGCTGCCCACTGCGCTGAGTATGGTTTCATTATCCGTTATCCGGAGGATAAGGAAGCGGTGACGGAAATTAACTATGAACCGTGGCACCTGCGCTATGTGGGGGTGCCTGCCGCCACCTATATCATGGAAAATGGCTTGTGTCTGGAGGAATTCCACGATCAGCTGCAACAGGCGATTGACGAATTCCTTGCAGCAGGGGGCGACCGCTCGCTGGTGGAGCCGTTTATCCAAACTTCCGCAGAATAAAAAGAGCCGAGCCGATGTGCCTGCAAATGGGCATGTCGGCTCGGCTTTTAACATAGGCAGCATTAAGCGCGGGTGATGGCGCTGAGCAGCAGCTGGCGGAAGGCATCCACATTGACCTGATCCAGCAAAAGCACATTGCCGCCGTCCTTGCAAAGGGTTTGCCCCATGTTCTCACCCTGGCGAACGACGCTCACGGTGACCTGGCGGCCGGCAAACAGCTCCGGGTGAACCAGATACATGATGGTGCATGCATCGTGGATGAAAACACAATCCCGCTTGGCGTAGCTTTTGCTGTGGGCGTAGAACTGCATCATGGTGGCCAGCGCCTGCTGCACGGGACTGCCGAAGCCGGTGATGGCGTCAATCTGCGTTTTGAGCAGGCCACACTTGCGCGTTACATCCAGGCCGCACATGACCATGGGGATATCATGGGCAGCGAACATAATCTGTGCTGCGTCCGGATCGGCAAAAATGTTGAATTCCGCATAGGGTGTTGTGTTGCCTGCGCCGCCGGATCCACCCATGAAGACAATGCGCCCAATTCGGCGCCGAACCTCGGGGAAGACTTTGAGCAGCAAGGCGATATTGGTCATCGGCCCGGTAGGCACAAGGGTCATGGTTTCGCCTTCAGGGAGGGAGAGAATGGCATCGCGCATCATCAGGATGGCGTTGCGGGGTTCCTCCTGCCGGTCAGCCTCGGGTAAAACACAATCGCCCAGGCCATTTTGGCCGTGCACATGGGCAGCAGTGACTGCATCGCGGAGCAGCGGCTCACGTGCACCACGCACAACGGGCACATCATGCATGCCTGCCAGGCGGGCAACACGCAGGGCGTTGTCTGTCACAAGATCGCTGCCCTGATTGCCTGCCACGGTGGAAATGCCATGGATACATAGAACATTCCGATGGGCGGCGGCCAGTGCTAACATTACCGAATCGTCAATGCCGGGGTCACAGTCAATCCAAATATGTTCCATCATCATTCCCCCTGTCCTGTAAGAGTATGGCGGAGAAAGCTTCGCCCATCTATTATACACATGTGAAACGGCTGCTGCAAGTCATGCGAAGAGAAAGGAAAAGGCTCTTTTCCGATAAGAAAATCAGAAAAGAGCCAGTGAGACGAAAATCAGTATTTGCGCTTGCGAGCGGCCTCTGCCTTCTTCTTGCGCTTTACGCTGGGCTTCTCGTAATGCTCACGCTTGCGAACCTCCTGGAGAACTCCGCTGCGGGCGCACTGCCGCTTAAACCGCTTGAGAGCGCTTTCCAGGGATTCGTTCTCACGGATGCGTACCTCGGACACTGTTATCCCTCCTCTCGCTCATCTCGCCTTGACACAGGCAAGACGGACGGATGGCGAACCGTATTATTATTATAGCGCCATTCTCCCTGCTCGTCAAGACGTCATTGCGTATTTTTTGCAGAAAATTTTTGAGCAGGTCAAGCCATGCTGTCCGCCATTTTGCGGCCGCCCAGCACATGGAAGTGCAGGTGCTTTACGCTTTGACACGCGTTTTCGCCGCAGTTGGACACTACGCGATAGCCGCCTTCTTCGAGACCCTCCTGCCGGGCAATCTTCCCACAGGCACGCAGACATGCGGCCAGCTGCGCGTCAGTGAGCGCATCCGCCTCGGCCAGGGATGCAACGTGCACCTTGGGAATGACCAGCACGTGGGTAGGAGCCTGGGGATTGATATCCCGGAAGGCATAGACCACATCATCTTCGTAGACCTTGGTGGAGGGGATTTCTCCCTTGATGATTTTGCAGAACAGACAATCAGCCATGGATAACCGCTCCTTTCAATCATAAAAAACGAATAAAGCGCCTGTTTTCATGCCGGACGGTTGAAATTTATAGGATTTCACCGCGCATGCCATCGCCTTCCATGTCGATAAGGCGTACATGCAGCAGTGCGCCCTGACGGCATGCCGGGCATTCAGGGACGGTCACGCGGATGTATTCCGGCGTGTATCCAACCCAGCCGTCCGCGCAGCGTTCCTCCAGCAGCACATCTGTTTCCCGACCGAGCCATTGCGCCTGATAACGCGCGGCGACTTCTTCACCAAGGGCGATCAGCTCGCGGGCTCTGCGTTCCTTTTCCTCCCGGGTCAGTTGGCCGGGCATCACGGCGGCTTTGGTTCCTTCGCGCTGGCTATAGGGGAAAACATGAATGCGCGCATAGCCCATTTTTTCGATAAAGGCGCGGGTCTGCTGATATTCTTCCTCTGTTTCTCCGGGGAAGCCCGTCAGAACATCTGTGGTAAAGGCTGCCATGGGAAAAACGCGGCGCAGGTGATCCGCTGCGCGCAGGTACATGGCGGTGTTATATTGCCGCTGCATGCGCTGGAGCACGGTGTCGCTGCCGGATTGCAGCGCAAGGTGAAACTGCGGGCACACTTTGCTGCATGCGCCCAGCCGCCGGGCGAACTCCTCTGTGGCTACGTTAGGCTCCAAGCTGCCAAGCCTGATGCGCGTGATGCCGGGAACAGCCTGCACCCGTTCAATGGCGTCGATCAGTCCCGGACGCTGCGGCAAATCGCGGCCATAGCTTGTCAGATGAATGCCGGTGAGCACAAGCTCCTGAAATCCTGCCTGTGCAAGCCGCGCAGCTTCCTCTGATACTTCCTCCAGGGGACGGGAGCGGATGGGGCCGCGCACGCTTGGAATGATGCAATAGGTGCAATGGTTATTGCAGCCTTCCTGAATCTTCAGAATGGCGCGGGTATGATCCTCCTGATCGGTGATGGTCAGCTCTTCAAAAGGGGTTGTGGCATTCAGTTCATTCACGGCGCACAGCTGTGTTTTCTCGCGCACAGCCTGCTCCAGCAGTTGCACCACTTCGCCACGGCGTTGGGTGCCGAGAATCAGCCGTGCGCCGGTGGAAAGCAGCTTTTCGCCCTGCCGCTGGGCAAGGCAGCCGCACAGCACAATTTCGCTCAAGGGATGTTCCCGGCGCAGACGGCGGGCAATTTGCAGGCTTTTCTTATCGCCGGTACCCGTCACGGTGCATGTATTGAGCACATACACGTCTGCGTCAGCATCCCACGGGACAATGGCATAACCTGCCTTACGAAAGATTTCCAGCATAGCCTGGGTATCATACTGGTTGACCTTACAGCCAAGCGTGTGGAAAGCAACAGTGTTCAAGAAAAAGGATGCCTCCTTTGGAAGGGTTGGATCAAGCATGCAGGTGGTGCTACATGCGGCTTTGAGCTCTTTCGCCGCTAGCGAAAATCGCGTGCAGGGTTCTGGGCGCTGCTAAGATTTGCAAGGATGCCATCCTTGACCTGCGAAGGGACTTCGCCCCTTTCGAAACCTATTTATTGTCTTATTCCATTTCGCCGTAAAGGCACATCAAGGCAGCAATACTTGCCATGGCGGCCGTTTCTGTGCGAAGAATGCGTTTGCCAAGCGTCACAGCACGGCATCCGGCCTTGTTCATTTGCACGATTTCTTCCGGAGCGATGCCGCCTTCAGGGCCGATGACTACGGCCACGTCCTTACAGGCAGGGTGCTCAGTATGAAATGCGTTAAGCGAATAGCCTGCTGCTTCTTCCCATGGCACCAATGCGGCTTCATGGGCAGCAAGCCGCGAAGCAAGGGCGTTCATGGTAATGGGAGCTTCCACCTCCATCAGCTGACAGCGGCCGGACTGCTTGGCGGCTTCCCTGGCAATCTTTTGCCAGCGTTCCTGCTTGCGAGTGCCGTCTCTGGCGTCCAACTGCACAACGCAGCGGCGCATGGATACCGGAACAACGCGCGATGCGCCAAGCTCCACAGCTTTTTGAACAATCCAGTCCATTTTTTCGGCCTTGGGCAATCCCTGATAAAGGGTGATCTGAAGGGCGGGCTCAGTGGTTGGCAGCTCACCGGTGATGCGGCAGCCAAGTTCGCCATTCGGCATGCCGGCAAGGACGCCTGCGAAGCGGCGCCCGTCAAAGAGCAGTTCCATGGCATCGCCCGGCTGCATGCGCAGCACGCGCTGGGCGTGACGCACATCTTCCGGGGACAGCGGAGCAAGCTCTCCTGTGGGCGCTTCATCAGCATAGAAGCGGTGCATAAGGTCAATTCCTCCCGGCGCGGATGGCGACCCATTCGCCCTTGCGGCGAATTTCCTCAATGGTGTAGCCGGCTTCCGTCAGTGCGGCAACTACATCGTTCTCCCGCTCTTTGATGATGCCGGAACAAATGAATTTGCCGCCAGGCACGATATGGCTGGTGAGGGGCTTGGCAAAAAAGCAGATGACATCTGCAATGATGTTGGCCACACACACATCGCAGCTTTCAGCGGTTTTTTCCAGCAGGTTACCTTCCACAGCGCGGATTTTATCCGACAGATGGTTGTGCTCAATGTTTTCCCGGGCAACCTTCACGGCGGTGGGGTCGATGTCGATAGCCAGCACGCTTTTTGCGCCAAGCAGCGCTGCGCCGATGGCGAGAATACCGCTGCCCGTGCCCACATCAATCACGCGCTCGCCGCCGTGGAGGGTTTCCTCCAGCAATTCCATGCACATGCCGGTAGTTTCGTGTGTGCCGGAACCGAAGGCCATGCCGGGATCAATCTCGATCACGCGATCTCCTTCCTTAGGCGTATAGGGTTCCCAGGTGGGCTTAACCACAAGGCTCTTGCCTGCACGGAAGGGCTTATAGAACTTTTTCCACACCTCGGCCCAGTCCTCATCATGCACGTTCTGCGCAGCGATTTCCAGTGTGCCAAGGTCGAAATCAAGGTTCATGGCGTGCAGCTGTGCCATGCGGTTTTTCAGCGCGCCCATCCGGTCCTGAAAGCGGCTGTCCGGCTCAAACCAGGCGTGCACCAGCACATCCAGGGGCATATCGTCAATCAGCTTTTGGTCAATCATTTCCCAATAGCCGTTGGGCTTGGAGGGATCGGGAATATCGGCGCGATCCTCTACCATGGTGCCGGTTGCGCCTTCCTGCATCAGCTGTTCGGAAACGATATCCGCCCCCGCGGAGGTTGTGTGCACCGTGATTTCTACCCAATCCATCGTTCATCATCCTTTACGCATTGGTCTTTTCATTATAGAGCATTTTCTGTGCGGATGCAAGATTTTGTTGTTTTCATATCTTACAATAGGGTATCGGACGAGCGATAATTCCCATGGCTAATGTATGCAGCACAGTATTTTATGACGATCCCTGACGAAACTGATTTGCAGGGGGAACGATGTTCCGTTGCACATCATGGATGGAAGAGCATCATACTGGCATGCATGATGATTCAGACTGTCGACATGCTGAGCCGCCCCAAGGCGGTTTTTTGCTGCTCGTTTTTCGTCCGCGCTTTCGATGGTGCGGGAAGATAAAAAAGGGAAAGGCAGCTTTGCGGCGCCCCCTCCTATGCTTCAATCCACGCCCGACTTGCGTCAGTTGACACACAAAGCCAGACCAAGGAGCCGCAGAATGGGTTTCGAAAGGGCAGAAAGCCCTTCGCGGGTCAAGGGCAGCGCCCTTGTGGGTCTGGGCAAAGCCCAGCAACCCGCAGGCGAGTTTCGCCGAAGGCGAAAGAGCACAAAGCCAGACCAAGGAGCCGCAGAATGGGTTTCGAAAGGGCAGAAAGCCCTTCGCGGGTCAAGGGCAGC